>METB01000001.1 GCA_001771185.1 candidate division Kazan bacterium RIFCSPHIGHO2_01_FULL_44_14 | reverse complement strand
GGTTCAATTACAAATTAAAAATTAAAAATGCCAAATTACAGACAAAAAACAAATTCTAAATACTAATATCTAAACTCTAAACAAATCGTAAGTTCTAAATCTTAAACTGTTGGTTTTGTTTTTTATTTTGAATTTAATATTTGGGATTTGTTTAGGATTTAGGATTTAGGGTTTCGAATTTAGAGTTTATTTTTACACTTGTCCGAATACTTGCAAAACTTCTTCTACCGCCACGCTACCGGGGTTAGCCGATTTGGCGTCTACTATACATTCCATTGTACATGTCTTGCCAAGTCGTTCTAATGCCCCTCGAATCACCTGTTGGTTGGCTGCCTGCTCAATCGTATCTTTGTGAAAAGATGAACTGCAAACTAGCCGTAATTTATTCCCAACCATGACGGCTTGGGTTCGCCCCAACACTGCCGACAAAGTCGGGTGGGTTTGACGCACCATCCTCACTACTTCCGGCCAATCTTCGGCCGTGGTCTCAATCGGGGTCTTGGTTGAATTATCTGAAACCGATGTCGGCTCAACCGGCGGCAAAATGTCGTTATTTTGATCCTTCACCGTTGCCGATGCTATTCGTCGGACTGCTTGAACAATAAACAATTCTAACGGTAATTGCATCACTACTGCTGTTTTAATTTCCTTAGCCGTCAGCATTAATTCTTCCATCAACCAAGCAATTTGATCCAAAGATAACCTGTCAGTAAATTTATCCAATTGTTGAATTTGATCAGCGCTAATTCCAAGCATTGATTGGTTCCCTAATTTGACTGCTAGAATTTGGCGGACTAAGGCAATCCACGCCACTGCTAATCGATTCAAATCGTAACCGTCCTGATAAATTTGGTTAACTCTCGAAACCGCTTCCTGCGATTTTCCCGCCAATACCATCTCCATTAATTGATAAACCGAATTCCAGTCCACAAATCCCAGCCAACTTACTAGTTGGTCTTTGGTAATGTTCGGACTCATCGAAGACGCCTGTTCTAATAATGACAAGGCGTCTCGCATACTCCCGCCACTTTCACCGGCAATCAACTCGGCGGCGGCTTCGTCTAACTGAATTGTTTCTTTGTTAGCCACTGTTTTCAGCCACACTACAATATCCGCCATATTCAAATGACGGAAATCAAACCGTTGACACCGCGAAATAATCGTCGCCGGAAATTTGTGCGGTTCGGTGGTGGCTAAAATAAAAATTGCATGCGCTGGTGGTTCTTCTAAGGTTTTAAGTAGCGCATTAAAAGCCGACTTCGACAACTGATGCGCCTCATCGATAACATACACTTTAAACTTGGCCAGGCTTGGCGCCAAGGCAATTTTATCAATCAAATCTCGAATGTTCTCGACACCAGTATTGGAAGCGGCATCAATCTCAATTAAATCCAACATCTGACCGTTATCAAACGCCTGACACATGGCGCATTTGCCGCATGGTTCGCCACCAACAGAAACAAGACAATTCACTGACCGTGCTAAAATCCGCGCCATCGAGGTTTTGCCGGTTCCTTTCGGCCCAGAAAATAAATAAGCATGACCAAAACTCCCCGCTTTGATTTGATTCCTTAGCGTGGTCTTAATATGTTCTTGCCCCACCACCTCCGTGAATGTCTGGGGCCGATATTTCCTATACCAAGCCAATTGCATAAAGTTTTCCTCTCGTAGTTCTGCTAAATGGCAGAACGAAGATCCTCCGAAGCCTTGGCGTAGGAGGACTACCCCTATTACTCTAACCAAAAGCACCCATAATCATACCATAGCAATAATTTTCGAGAGAGAAACATAATTCAACAACCCTACCTACTATTGAGTACAAAAAAGGCGGGCCCTAAGGCCCGCCCGACACAAAATCCGTTTAAAGAACTACTCGACCGAAGGAGGCAACGGGACCTCGGTGTAGAGATGTCCCAGATTCAACCGGGAACGACGCATGAGCCATCCGATAAACCTTACAATTCGCCGTCCGAGATGCGAAACAGGGTGAGTGGTACTTCTGACAAGTTCCTTGTCGCCTACTACTACCCATTCGTGCAGAACGGAATCAGTCACTCCAAGCTTGTCTACCAGTATTCTGAATCTCTTAATGCTTGAAGCGCTTATAATCGCCCTAATCGTCGTTTCTCCGGCGACCCGACCATCGATGGCCACCTCTCCCAAATCAGTCAGGATGACACCGTGCGGACTACGAAAATCTGCTTGCACCTTCGATAGACCAATCTCGAACATCACCTTCTCGCTCACGGACTCTAGCAGCCCTTTTTCCTCCAAAAGAAGAATAACTGGAACCGCCTCGGTTCCGAGTATATCGCGGTATGGCCGACCGATCATATCAATCCGCCAAGTCCCCGCGACAGAAGGGTCGGTTTCGTCGAAGTCAACGAATACGTCTGTACCGAGGGGATGGCTACGCACCTTCCCTCGCTTTACAACTCTAGGTTCAAGGTACACTCTAATACTTTTCTTTTCCATTCTCTTCACCTCCTTGGTTGAAATTTGGGCCGGTGCTGACCTTAGTCGCCCCTAGTCCCAGAAAGAATGGATTGCCGGATTCACCTTATCACTTCTCCAGCACCTTGTCAAGCCAAAAGTGGCTCTAGAAGCGACTTTACTCTTTACCGACCCCCGTGCTGGTAAAACTCTCTATAATTCCATCTAATAGCCAGAGAATATTTTGATCTGGAATATATTCGGCTAAAATCCCCATCAGCGCCCTATGGTCAATCGACGCAAAAAATTTACTAACATCACACTTCAACACCCAAACCGTCCTAGTATGATTACAGCTTGCCTGTCTGGCAAACTGCCGAAACCGGTTCAGCGCTCGATGCGTTCCCTTGCCCCTACGACAGGAAAAAGAGTCGGCAATAAAAGTAGTGTCGAAAAACGGATACAACATTCTGTAAACCGCATGATGTAGTAATCTATCATGTACATTCGCCTTATGAATACTTCGTGGTTTCGGGTCAGAGATATTAAATGCTTGGTATACTCCGTGCCGATAAGTCTTGTTACATAAGTCTTCGTGTAAATTACGGACCCCGTCAGCCAAACTGTACCCGAACATCTGTACATCGGGCTTCTTGGTTTTACCTCTTAAAAACTCTCGCCATGCTGCCAGCAAATTTTCTGACGAAATGATATCATCGTAAGCGTGGACGAACTGTTTACAACTCATGCTTCTAAGGTTACCCCCCCCCGAACCTCTGCAACCAAAATTGGTCGCTGTGGTGCTGAAGTTGAAAGATGGCTACAAAATTTGGCAGGAATATCTCGTCCACTTCCCGAGACAAAATCGCTACACCCTCGGCACCAGAATTGACGCCGTTTTTCTTTTCGCCATTGAGTATTGCTTCTTGGCAAGTTACGCACCGAAAGATACCAAACTCGGTCTGCTTAGTAGAACTATTTCTCAAGTTGACTTGCTCAAGCTTCTGCTCCAACTGGCTTGGGAAATCCAAGCTCTTGACCACAAGAAATACGCCCACCTGTCAGAGTATCTGATAGAATCTGGCAGAATGCTTGGCGGCTGGAAAAAGGGACTGTTATCAAAAAACTCTCGCTAAGATTTTAGCGAGAGAAACTCTTTCGAGTAGCAAGCGAAGACCCGATGCCCGTCGTTCCACTGATTGTCGTCGAAGTGGTTGGCATTGAAGTTCCACTTCTGGTTGTCGGCATTCCAGTTCACGTTCACGGTGCGGATCACGCTATGTGGCAAAAACCATCCGTTTCACTGCCGATAGAAAAATTCTCGTTCGGCTGTATTTCACTTGGGACATCACAAGTCCACCAGTTTCCACCACCAACTGCAATTCAAGTTTTTTACAGAATCAGCCAAACATTCTCTTGCCTTAACCATAGCCTCGGCAATTCTGACGCTTTTCGATCCAAAGTCATCTGCCCCAGCCGTGACCAGAACAATACAATGGCTCCTTACTTAGAATATCAAAACAGGTTACATCTCTCCAAATGAAAAATCCCCCAAGCCCTCGACACCAAGTGCCAAAGAACCTAGGGGACCAAGTTTCCAGGTTGTTGGAAAGTGCTAGCTGACTGGAGCGTCAGCAGTTGCGGGCGCGAAGACCCGACGCCCGCCGTCCCACTGAAAGTCGACGAAGTGGCTGGCACCGAAGTCCCACCGCTGGCCGCCGGCAAACCAGCGCACGAACACGGCGCGGAGCACGCTAGGGTCTTTTACATCGCGCACATAGAAGAGGTTCGCTCGACCATTGTTCAATAGGATGCCAGCTCCACCGTTCTTCTGTTGGGCAATCATCCGGCCGATGATTATACCAAAGGTATTGGCATCAAAGACATAGTCTGTCGGGAGCTCGCCTGCGATCTCGCGATCCCAAGCCGACTTGATGGTATCCCACCAGTCTAACTCGACAGTACCCAGTCCGGTCAGCTTCTTGAGGGTCGAACCAAACCAGGAGTGAAAGTTGCCCCAGAAGTAGATTCCAGAACCCGCTTTCAGCGGACTCCGATCAGCCTGTTCGCCTACCTCGACAACATGCTTCCCGCCATAGCGGAGAAATTTCTTAGCGGCGGCAACCGTCTTGGTGACCCTGTTAACAGTCACCTGCACGGGCTCGTTGCTGATGACGGCCTGAATCGCTAGATAGACTGCCTCTAGACTCTTTACCGAACGAGTGCCATCTAGCACCCATCCAACAAGATCAGCCACCACCTTGATAAGCCACGTCACGAACTGAGCGGGTGTCATCTTCTCCATCTAAAAACTCCTTTCCGTGCTACCAACACGGATCCTCTTTCTGTAATCCGTCCTGTTGACAACAGAATCGGTGGCTAGTAGGCAAAACCAGCTCCCAGCCAGACGGCGGGGACTGCTCTATCAGGTGTTTTCAAGCTACACACCTTACACTCTAACTATACTTCTAATCTGATTCACTGTCAAGCCAAAAGTGGCTCTAGAAGCGCCTTTCCTCTTTACCGGCCCTTTGGCGTGGATTCGTCTTTTTCCCCCTCTCCCGTCCGCCATTGGAGGAGGGTCGTCCTGAATTGAGCTAAATCCTGTCCGTCAGCCGACGGAAGGGCGGAGGCGGTCTATACCGCCGAGAGCGCCCTAAGGATTTAGCCAATGAATAGACCCGACGAACTGGCGGGGCGGTTTGAGGCACTTTGCCAAGACAAAGTGCCCGCCCGGTCAAGCGGGGCGTGAACGCTTGAAAAAATAAAAAAGATTCTGAACCCCATCCTTCGCTCTCCGAGCTTCCAACCTACGCCGAGGCTTCGGCGGACAAGATGGAGGGGCATCGCAAGTTCAGAATGACGGGAAAAGAAATAATTTTTTGTTTCTGTCTGGACCCCCGCCTTCGCGAGGATGACCCTAACGGGTCATTTATAAAACACTTTCTTCCCCACCCTCAAATCCACATATTCTCTGGGCTTTCTATCCCCCATCTCCTGTAATACTCTGACCAAATTATTGAGCTGTTCGTCATAACTACCAGTCGTATCTAAAATAATTCTCCAACCCTCGCTAGTTTCCATTTCTACTTCAAAAGTGGTCTCTGGCACGGTAATTCGCCGAATCACCAAATTGGTTTTGCGCGGAAGATTAGCCGCAAAACTAGTCACAAAATCAATAAAGTCCGATGTTACAATCCGCTGATTCAAACTAATCGGAATATTTTTCAGATCTTCGATTGTCAGCAGTGGGTTCCCCTCTTCCGCTCGGTCATATGCCACTCCGTGACGATTAATCAAGAACTTTTCCCCGGCCGTCTGCCACACCACCGCCATTTGCTGTTCAGTTACTTCGACTGTCAACGTGTCAGAAATAAAATTTTTCACAAAGTGAACCAACTGAACTTGAGGCAATGATTCGACTTTGTGTTTGGCTCGGCTTTCCCACCAAGTTAATGCATTCATTTTGGTAAACCCCCGCGGGAACAATACGGCCTGAATCGCATCGGGTTCGGTTAAGTGTGTACCAGTAATCCGCAAAGTATCCAACACAAATAAATTAGTCCCAAACAGCAGGTATCCCACCAAGCCCAGTCCCAACACCACCAGAACCTTTGACCACCACCTAGCAGGAGTTCGCAGTCGACTTAGTTTCGCCGCCGTTAATTGGACGCTGGTTTTGCGCAAAAGATTACCGCGCATTCGCTGATTATATTTTTGTTGCTGGTTAAACAACACCACCCGAGACGGTGCTGACCGCTTTTTTTTAGTAAACCAATTAGTAGAAAACCCCCTCTTTAACATTACTTTGAATCAATGACCTAATATCTTAATTTTGAAACATTCAGTCATTGGGATTTGATTCGAAATTCGAAATTAAAAATTAGAAATTATCTTCAAAGTACCGCCTGCGACTGCTGTCTTAATTTGTCCAACAGCTCTCGACCGAACAAATTAGCTTCGCCCGCCCCTAGAGTTAACAACACATCTCCGGGTTTTAATTCCCGAATTAAGAAATCTTCAATTGCTGAAAAGTTACCCAAATATTTCGCATTGCCGCTAACTTGGTTAATCGCCTCGACTAATTGTTCGCTGTCAATCGATTTCTTGTCTGCATCACTATCCCGCACTGCATAAATTGGCGCCACCAAAACTGTATCGGCATTGCGAAAACTTCGGGCGAAATCATTAAGCAAAATCCGAGTCCGACTAAACTGGTGCGGATGGAACACCACCCACAATCGTCGTTTCCCGAAATACTCCCTGGCCCCTTCCAGCATTGCCGTAATTTCGGTCGGATGATGCGCGTAGTCATCTACAAAAGTAACCCCCGAAGTAGTCCCCAATATCTCAAACCGCCGCTGAACTCCTCTGAACCCATCCTGCAATACATGTTTGATGGTCTGGTCATCAATCCCTACCGATTGCGCCACCGCCCACGCCAACACCGCATCAGCGACATTGTGTCGGCCAGGCACTTGCAAATGCAATCTGGTCCCATTCACTGAAAAATATAATCTGCCTTCTCGAAATTCGATATCAGTTGCCCGCACATCATTGCCTGACTCCAAACCAGCCCACACCACCGACCGGTTTACTCGTCCCACCACTTCTCGGACATTTGAATCATCCCCATTAGCAATAATTATTCCGTCCTTAGGCAGTAGTTTTAGAAAATCAGTAAAAGCATCTTTAATCTCATCTAGGTCTCGATAATAATCCAAGTGGTCTGCTTCGATATTAGTGATTACAGCGATTTTGGGACTTAAATCCAAAAATGATCGGCTATATTCACAGGCCTCTACCACCATAAACGGGCCGTGCCCCAACATCACATTTGAATGAGCGTCTTTTACTTCAGCACCAATTAATGCCAACGGATCACGACCAGCCGCTTGCAGAATCAGCGCAGTCATGGTGGTAGTGGTGGTCTTACCATGAGTCCCAGCAATCGCAATCCCGGTCTTACTTTTCATTAAGTCCCCCACTGGCTCCAACCTCCGCCTGATTGTAATCCCTAACTTCCGAGCCATTTGCAATTCCGGATTGGTTTCGGGAATAGCTGCTGAATAAATCACTTCATCAATTTCTTTGGTAATACGGTTTTTGTCATGACCGATAAATATTTCCATTCCCAAACATTTCAAATCGCGACTGGCGTCAAAGTCCTTTATGTCCGATCCCGACACCTTGTGACCCGAATCAGTCAACAACCGAGCCACTGTTTGCATCCCGATCCCGCCAATCCCAATCAAAAAATAATGCCTGTTTTTTATATTCATAAAAATAATTTCTAATTTCTAATCAAATCGCAAATCCTCTTTGTCATTCCCACCCCTCTACTGTCATTCCCGCGCCCGCGGGAATCCAGACCAAAACAGAAATAGATTTTTTATTTTCTTTACTGGATCCCGGACTTCCGCCTCCGCCAGTTGGCGGATGGCGGATCTGGAATGACGAGAAGAGGTTCTAGAACGTTGAATCTTAATTTATCTGTTATTTCGTACTTAGAGTTTATCATTTTAACTCTTAACTCTTTCTCCCTCACTTATCACTTATCTCCCATTTATCATTTGTCATTAATTCATCTCTGCTTGAACAATATAACGCTTTAATGCTGTTCCAATCGGATAAGATGTCTGCAAAGTCAGCAATCGTCTGTGGTTATCACCTTGGTCAAGCCATTCCGTTGCTGTTGCCGACACGATTTGTTTGCTGATGACTCGATATGAAAATAATCGGCCCTGCTGGTTGGTAATCAATATCTCATCATTCAAATTAATCTGGGGCAGTAATGCAAACACGGTTTTATAATGCCCTGGTTTGCTGATATAGTCGGATGAATGTCCAAAATAAAACGCGTTTCCCGGTCCACCCGGATTGGCCGTATCAGGATAATGCACTACCCCATTGGCCAAACCGGTCTGAAATGTTCGCACATCCGTATCGTCAACATAAACCAGCGGAGCCGTAATTCCTAATCCCGGAATCTGCACCGTATCTGGCGTCCCAGTTATGATTGGCGCCAAAGTAACTACTCGGTGTAAAACATCGCGTTGCCACCAAAAACCCACTTGTGTAACAAAAAATTGCCAATTTATTAGCACAAATAAGCTAACCAAAACTAACAGTCCCCCGACGATTTGCCGTCCTAAGCGTGGTAAATTATATTTCATGCCGTCCAATCTTAATAACTAGATCCGCCAATACTCGGCTGGCTGCCAAATTAATCTTGCCCAGTTCTGCTAAATTATCCGATAACTCCTGCCTTAACTTAACATCACTCATGACTTGTTCAATCACGGCCAACAGTCCATCAGCCGTTAAATCACGCTGATTAATGGCAACCGCTGCCTGATGCTCTACTAAAAATTTAGCATTGCGATGCTGGTGATCGTTCGCCGAATGCGGCAATGGGATTAAAATCGCTGGTTTCCCTAATGCCTGCAATTCAAACACCATCGAACCGGCCCGGGCTACCACCAAGTCCGCCGACCGCAATGCTCGTTGATAAAATTCGGCATCAAAATCGAATGGCAAATAACTCGCATCTAGCCCGGCCGGGAGCGCCTGCCGCCTCTGATCGGCTTCGGCCACCCCCCCCGTTCCAACCTGATGAACCACATTATACTTAGCCAACAGTTCGGGTAAGCCGTTCCAGACGGCCTGATTAATTGCCCGAGCTCCTTGCGATCCACCGGTTACTAGAATAGTGGGTTTAGAATTAGCAAACAACGACTTGTCCTCTCCAATCATCAAAGAATCAGGCAATGGCAACCCGGTATAAATAAACTTGGCCCGATATTTTCCCAAACCGGGCTGACACTTAAAATATTCCTCAATCGGAAACGCAACTGCTACTTTAGTCGCCGAGGGAATGGCCAACCGGTTAGCCAGTCCTAACCGGCTGTCGGATTCATGGATTACTACTGGAATCTTTTGTTGATGTGCCGCCAAAACCACTGGTAATGCCACATAACCACCCTTGGCAAACACTACGTCCGGCTGAAAATCTCTCACTATTCGTTTGGCTTGAGTTAGTCCGGTCAAAAATTTGAATCCATCAATAAAATTTTTCCACGACCAATACCGGCGCAACTTACCAGTCGTAATCGGCTGAAACACTAAACCGGCCGTTTCCACTAATTGACGGTCTGCTGGCATCCGAGAACCAACATACAACAAGTCGCTGTCCGGCAGTTTATCTTTTAACTGCGCGGCGACCGCTAGAGTTGGCATAACGTGCCCACCAGTTCCACCACCAACTAAAAGGATTTTCATCTTCACTGCTTTTTACTGTCTGCTTAGAAATATTAAGTAATACTCCCGAAGCTGCCAGCATTACTACCAACGAACTGCCTCCCAAGCTAATGAACGGCAACGGCACTCCCGTGAGCGGAAACAACCCAACGATTGCCCCGATATTAATTACTGCCTGATATCCAATCCAGCAAGTTAGTCCCAACGCCATCATCCGACCGAACATATCAGGGGCTTTCCGAGCCACCAATAGACCCCGCCAAACGATGATTGCAAAAGGGATAATCACCAGAAACACTGCCCCAATCAGACCCAACTCCTCTCCTATGATAGCAAAAATTGAGTCAGATGACGGTTCCGGCAAAAAATTGTACTTTTGCCGACTATGACCATACCCCAGCCCGAAAATACCGCCCGAGCCGATTGCCAGCAGAGCTTGGTTGATGTGATATCCCGCCCCCAGCGGATCGGCCCCCGGATTCAAGAAAGTCAGCAACCGCCGTAACCGATAAGGTGCTACTTTAATCAGAAGCAGTACTGCCACCACACCACCCCCCAACAAAGTGCCAACTTGACCCCAACTTGCTCCGGCGACTAAATACATCGTCCCAGCAATCGCAGCCATCACCAAAGCCGTGCCCAAATCAGGTTCTTGAATCACCAAGAAAAACATTGCCAATAGTAGCCCCACGAACGGTAGAAAGGTTTTATATAAATCCGTAATTTCCCGCCCTTTCCGCTCAAACCAATATGCCAAATAAACGATTAGAGCAAATTTGGCAAACTCACTGGCCTGTAAAGTAAAATTACCAAATCCAATCCACCGCCTGGCTCCACCGGCCTCAACTCCAACGCCTGGAATTAACACTAATACCAACAAAACCCCAGCGATAATTAACAGTGTTCCCGCCCAGCGTTTCCAAAACCGATAATCCAACTTTTGTAAAAACCACCACAAAATTAGTCCCACTCCCGCAAACCCGGCCTGGCGCAGAAAATAATAATTATTAGAGCCGGTCGCCGTATACGATTCCACCACCGAAGCCGAAGCCACCATAATCAAACCAAATATCACCAATACAAAAGTGGTAACTGCTAAATAATAATCTTGTCGGTGATAAGGCCTCATAAAAAATTAAATCCCAAATTACAATCTCCAAATTTCAAACAAATCCCAAATCCCAATGTTTCAAACCTTTTTTGTTTTTATTATTGTTATTTGGTGCTTGTTTGTTATTTGTTATTTGTTATTTGTTATTTTGCACTAGAGTGCATTCACTATTTTCCTGAATTGTTCGCCCCGATCGTAAGCATCCTTAAACATATCAAAACTGGCGCAAGCCGGTGTTAACATCACCGCTCCCCGACCCCGCACCGCTATCCTTCCCTGACGCACTGCCTGCGGTAAAGTTTTGGCCAATGTTACCAGTACCTTGGGAGCATATTGTTTTAATACGGTCTGAATTTTTTTAGCGGAACTTCCAATCAAAATTACCTCTCGGACATTCCCAGTGGCTATCGCCCTAGCCAGACCGATCAAATTACCGCCTTTGTATACTCCGCCAATAATCAAGGCCTTGGACATTTCCAAAAATGCTCCAATCGCTGCTGTGGCCGCTTCTGGCGTAGTCCCTAACGAATCATTTATATATAATGTCCCGCCAATTTGACGCACCAATTCAATCCGATGCTTCAACGGCTTAAAACTCCGCAGTTTTTTTACGATAGTCGAAATCGGAACATTAAGAATCAGTGCCACAGCGACGGCTGGCAGGATATTTTGCAAATTGTGACTGCCAACCAATTTCAAATCGGCAACTGATGAAATATTCTGCCTTCGACCCGTTCGCCAGTGTCGATAAACCAGTTCACCTTTACTGATATAAACTCCCTTCCGCAGAATCTGGCGAGTCGAGATTGGCAATACCTTCCCTCGTGTCTGCTTAATTGCTTCTCGAGTCGGCAAGAAATCCCGACTAGTAACCAACCAATCCTGTTTACCTTGATGAAGATAAAGGTTCTGTTTGGCGGCCAAATATTTAGCCAGGGTTTTGTGCCGATCCAAGTGTTCTGGCACCACATTTAACAACACGGCAATATCAGGACCCTTGGTTAAGTCCTCTAATTGAAAACTCGATAGTTCCAGTACTACTGTATCGCTCGATTTAAGTTTACTAAGCAATGGAATTGGCGAATGGCCAATATTACCCGCCAAAAACACTTTCGATTTTTTCTTGCTATTCCGAGGATGAGCAGGGTCCCGAGTTTGCCGAGGGAAGGGGCCACCCTTCAACAAATGATAAATCAAACTGGCCGTGGTTGACTTGCCCTTAGTCCCGGTCACCCCAATCGTTTTGGCTGGCGACAATTCAAGGAACAACTTAATTGTGCTAGAAATTTCCACTCCGGCTCTAATCGCCCGTTTAATTTCCGGGATTTGCAACGCTACACCTGGACTCCGAAACACTATCTCAAAATCGTTTAGCCCGACCAGATATTTTTTGCCCAATCTAAATTCCGCTCCCAAGGCCTTCGCCTCTCGATACTGCGCTCCCAATTTACCAGCCGATGACCAATCCAAGACCGTAATTAGAGCCCCTTGTTTATACAAGAACCGCACCAGTTCAATCCCCTCGCGTCCCAGACCAATCACCGCCACTCGTTTGCCGGTTAACCGATTTTTGACCATAATCTCATTATACTGCCTTTAACGACTAGCCCATCTCTTGTAAAATGAAATAACTAACATAAGAATATCAATATGTACGAAGCAAAAGATTTTTCGCATCTTCTGGGACTATCGGGATTTTCCGATAACGCTCTGAATACTCACTTCAAGTTGTATCAGGGCTATGTTGCGAACACGAACAAACTGATGGGGAAATTGTCCGGCCTACCTAAGGACACACCAGAATATGGCGAACTCAAGCGTCGATTCGGCTGGGAATTTAATGGCATGCGCTTGCACGAATATTATTTTGGCGCTATGACTAAATCTTTTAGTCCGCTAGACACCAGTTCGCCCTTGTATCAAAAAATCGTCGAGGACTTTGGTTTGTATGAAAATTGGGAAACCGATTTTAAAGTCACCGCAGCAATGCGCGGTATTGGCTGGGCAACTTCGTATTATGACCCAATCGCCAAACGGTTATTTAATGTTTTCGTCAATGAACATGACTTAGGACATCTAGCCGGTTGTGTGGTCTTGCTCAATCTCGATATTTTCGAGCACGCCTTCATGCTCGACTACAACACCAATCGTGCCGACTACATCACCGCATTTATGGCTGCTGTTGATTGGCCGATAGTTGCTTCGCGTTTGCCGCTATTGACGACTTAAATGATTCGTCATTCTGGAGAACGTTTTTTATTTCTGTCATGCTGGGGAATCCCGGCTGGCCGGGGTGACGCCAGAATGACGACAAAGAGCTATCTGTCACCACTTTTAACTATCCTAGGGTTCCAACACCGCTTCCCGTGCACCGTTATTCACGGTCAGTTTAAAGGTATATTCCGTAGTTTGATCAAACTGTTGAACGGTTTTACGGATTGATTGAGAAATCGCCCTCACCCGCATTGAACCACCCATCTGCATATCAAAGGTTTCGTTGAAATCAATCGTGACTACGCCGTCCTCAAATTTTACGCTGTTCACAACCGTCTCGTCATTGAAAGATGAAGCAATGCCCTGGGCCTTTTCCGAGTCAGTCGGTCCTTTTACCAACTCCTGCAGGGTCGCCAGCGCCAAAACATCTCTATCGTCGCTAACCAGCACCTCGCGCTCGACTGCCACAAAATCCATATCGGTCTCAGTCGGGATAGTGTAATACACAAACACTGTCTGGGTCATTGGCTCCTCCACCGGTTTAGGAGCGAACTGATACGCCCAATTCGCCGCTAACACTAAAATCGCCACCCCCAGAATGCCATAAACATATTTCATAATGTTTGTCCTTATTTAATATCTACCTTACATTCTAACACTCACCTCTGATTAGACGGAGTTCGGAGTTTCCCGTGAAAATATTGCCCTAACTTCGCTATACTGGACTTATGGCTCTCTCAATCAAATTTATCGGAGCAACTGGGATGGTGACTGGTTCAAGTTATTTGGTCACTACCGCTCAATCAAAATTCTTAGTTGATTGCGGACTATACCAAGGAGGCGATGCGGCTGACCGCAAAAATTATCAGCCGTTTCCCTACCATCCCAAAGAATTGGATTTTGTCATTTCCACTCACTCACATCTCGACCATTGCGGACTAATTCCCAAATTGGTTCGGAATGGTTTTCGAGGAAAAATTTATTCCACTCCCTCCACTCGCGAATTGGCCGAGGCCCTGCTGACCGATGCCGCTCATATTCAAGAACACGGCGCTACCGAAAAACAAATCGAGACCCTGTTCATCAAAGCTGATGTTGATCAGGCCTTATCCCAATTCGAGACCCACGCTTATAACCAAACCTTCATCTCTGGCAATATCAAAATCTGCTTTCAAGATGCTGGGCATATTTTGGGTTCGGCGATTACTGAAATTTGGGTAGAAGACAAAAAATTGGTTTTTTCGGGCGATCTAGGCAACAGTCCAGTTCCAATTATGAGAGATCCAACGCCTATTGCCGAAGCCGACTATGTCATCTGTGAATCGACTTACGGCGACCGCTTGCATGAACCGCCAACCAACCGTGAAAAAAAACTTCTGGCTGCGATTCGTTATGCCAAACAGCACCATGCCAAATTAATCATTCCGGCCTTTGCCCTAGAGCGAAGTCAGGATTTGCTTTACACACTCAATTTATTCCGCAATACCAATCAAATTCCTAAAATTCCAATTATTTTAGACAGCCCTTTGGCAATTAAAGTCACAAAGATTTACAAAAAATACACTAAATTATTTGACGAAACCTTTCAGCAGTATTTAAAGACCGACCAGGATTTATTTGATTTTCCCGGTTTTAGCCAAACCAACACCGTCGAAGAATCAAAAACCATTAATGACTTGTCAGGCGAAGCCGTAATTATCGCCGGTTCCGGCATGGCTGATGGTGGCCGAGTCCAACATCATCTGCTTCATCAATTGGGCCGACCGGAAAATCAAGTCCTATTCGTTGGTTTCTGTACTCCTGGAACATTGGGCCGAAAATTGATCAGCGGTGCCACCCGAGTTCGAATTCGAGATAAAAGCGTTTCGGTTCGAGCCAAAATCAGCTCGCTGAATGCCTTTTCCGCTCACGCTGATCAAAAAGGACTGCTGGCTTGGTTGTCTGGTTTTAACACCAATCCGACTGTGATTTTGACCCATGGTGAGGACTTGGCCAGACAAACCCTACAAGGCAAAGTTACCCGTCAATTAAAACGCCAAGTCATCGTTCCGAAAGCTGGTCAGATAGTTAAACTAAATTAAAAAATTGCCCCGCTAAAAAGCAGGGCAATCATTTTCAGTCAAAAAGGTCCTAGTCCACTCGGGATTAAGTTGCAATAACTCACCCGTCATTAAACAGAGCAGAATGTCCATTCCGTCCCACATCAGAAGCAGACCATCACCTTCTGCATCTTTGAGAGTGAGCACTAATAAACTTTCATCAGGACGGAACTTGTTTCGCATCACGATTAATTTGTCGTAATATTTTAGCACATCGTCCCGAAGCGCGGTTACTAGCATTGTCGCAACCTGGGCATCTTCCTGTTGCGGCAACTCGACGATGATTCCTGCTAATCTGCCGTTGTAAAATGAAAGGCATAATCCGGCTGGCAGATTACTAATACTGCCGTCTCGATTGCTCAAGAGCCCATGGTCAGTCGAATACTCCACCAATCCGGGAATATCCGAATTATCCTGACGCTCCAGCGCTCCTTTGGCAATCAATTGACATTCCGAAACTGACATCCCGAAGCGATATCGGAAAATCCCCTCAAGGTCTTTACTACCCGTTTCGGTCTCGCTCCGCAAAGATAGCCCTAGCAGCAGGACCAGCCCCACTACTATTACAAACCCAACCCGCTTCATCTCCACCACCTCCCAATGTGGCCTGAAATATTTACAATGACGACTAAACGGCCGCCGTTTCTGTTTGCACTGGTCTTGCCGGTCTCGGTGCAGAAAGATCGGCACGACACTTCCCACAAACCGGAATATCATCAATCAAAACAATGTGACTGTCGCATATCGGCTGACAACAGACGATACACCGGTTGTTAGCCGGATTTTGACACCCAGTAGCAATGCATTGCTTGTCCATCGTTTTAAAACCTCCCTGTTAAAGAACATACTGCAAGATACCCCTGTCATACCATAAAACCCGCTCCCAGGCAAGGGAAATCGTGGAGTCAGTTAAAAGTTAAAAGTGATGGTATCCTGGCAAGTAATTTTGAATGACAAATTTTGAATTTTAAATGAATGACCTAATATCTTAATTTTGAGACATTCAGTCATTTAGATTTGATTAGAAATTCGAAATTAGAAATTTGGTATTATGGTATCCTCTCGACTACTCCCTCTAACCGTCGCCTCACTCGGTAGCTACTAGTATGCTCAAGATACCCTAAATATGACGGCATTGCTTTAGTCAAAGTTGCTTCGTCACCTATCACTACAAGTCGACGAATCTTTTTAACAATCCGGGTAACCGTTTTGCTTCTGGGAACAGCGTAATGTGGCAATGCCACATACCCAACATAGTCAATTCCCCAGTCCAATTTTCGGAGAGAGATTTTATTTGGATGAAGATTAAGCTTTAGCTTGATTTTCAAAAACTGATTTACCTCCACAAAATAGCCCATTAGTTCGTCTGGGTTATCGGCCAAGAAAATAAAGTCATCGGCATAGCGAAGATAATATTTAGCTCTTAAGTGATGTTTCGCAAACTTATCTAATGGATCCAGATAGATATTGGCAAATAATTGTGAGGTCAGATTCCCCAATGGCATCCCCTTGCCACCTTCGTCATCCCCGCCCGCTCCTTTGTCATCCTTAACTCTCCTCTCGTCATCCTGAACTCTCCTCCTGTCATCCTGAGCGTTAGCGAAGGATCTAGTTCTGCTGTACAGCAGAACGCTACCGCTAGATTCTTCACTGCGTTCAGAATGACGCATAGGGAAGCTACCAATAATATTCCCCAATAACCCCAGCAGTCGCTCGTCGGCAATGCGCCCTCTTAACAGCCCCATCAACACACTATGATCGACACTGTCGAAAAACTTCCGAATATCCAACTTCAACGCCCAGCACGGACCAGTATAGTTTCTACTGACTTTTCGAGCCATCTCGGCTAACCGAAAGAATCCTTTATGCGTCCCTTTATTCTTTCGACAAGAGTAGCTATCAAAGATAAAGGTTCGATCAAAAACCGGATACAAGATTCGGCAGATAGCGTGGTGGAGCAACCTATCCCGAACCAACGCCTTACTAATCAAGCGAGATTTCGGGTCGGAGATGCGAAACTGATGATAGCCACCGTGGCAATAATCTCCACCCGCTAACTCCTCGTAAAGAGCAAATATGTTATCTTCAAGATGAAGCTCGAACGCTTGGACATCTAACTTACCTCGTTTACCTTTCCGAAACTCCCTCCAAGCCAAAAACAAATTCTCTAACGAAATAATTTCTTCAAAAACACCAGTATGGAAAATAACCTTCCTATTAAGCCCCCCCCCGGACGGATTTGGTGAAATCCCAATCGTTTATCAGCTCTTCGAGTTTTACAAATTGTTTCATGGACATCTTTTGAAATATCCCAAAATTGAGCGATACAGTCTGGGCCAGATGACCCAAGCGAAGATATTGGAGTTAGTGGAATGTGTCCTGACGGCCTCCTCCACTCCTGAACGCTCCAGGGTGGAGATACTATTTAGAGCGAGTGCCTTGCTGGATTTAGTGAAGCTACAAATCCGCTTGGGTTATGAGGTGCAGGCACTTAACGAAAAGTATTATCTAACCCTCCAAACTAAGCTACAAGAAATAGGAAAAATGCTGGGAGGTTGGATTAAAACTACGACTAAGGGGGCGAGGTGACCCCCGCCCCCTTTACCTACCTAATGCGAGAAACTTCCACGAGCGAAGCAGATTCGTTGTTCCAGCGGTTGTCGGAATTGTTGTAATTGACGTTCGCCAGACCACCGTTGTCGGAGTCCCCGCTATTCAGCGAGTGCCCGGACGAGTCCAGTCGTTAGTATCTGCCACCATCCTTTAGCACTGGCAAACAAACAAGATGTTCTGCCTGTATTTTATGCGCCTCACTTCATGAGACTGAGTAGCAGATACGCAGTTTCTCTTTTAGGTTTAGCACTCTTTATAAACTACTTGAGTTTATAAACTCTGGCTGGTCCCAAAAGGGAGAGCGACGATAGATACCAAAGTATCTATTCACTGCCGCATCTACATCAGTATATGAAAAGAGCGGGGTTGCAAGCAACCCCGCTCGGGGATGATACCAAATTCCAAAAAATCCAAACGCCCAAAATGGCCTAGACCATAACTGCCACGAGCGAAGCAGATACGTTGTTCCAGCGGTAGTCGGAATTGTTGAAACTGACGAACGCCAGACCACCGCTGCCGGAGACCCCGCTATGCAGCGAGTGCCCGGACGAGTCCAGTCGCTCTTGGAACCACAGCCAAGTGGTTGTCTTTCCACTATCCTTGCGGGGGGCATCAAACAGCTGGCAGAAAGCAGAATGCTCCGGACAGTATTCCAACCGAACGGCTTGAGCCGGACAACCGAGCTGTTGAAGCGCCTCTAATAAAGCTGGAGCCACAACCTTTGTATAGTCGTTGCGGCTTAAGCGGAAGCGACTACCACGACCGCAGGTGCTGTCGATAGGCAGTTTCTTTTGGTCTTGAAGCCACCCGATTAGAGCCTCCATGAACACATCCTTGTCCCAACACTGACGACCGTCAGCATAGACAGGCTTCTTGCGTGTATCGATTAGCAGGACCTGGCGTTGGAGCTTGCAGTGCTGGATTACGGTGTCATCCTCTTTGAGGAGACGTCCGCTACCCAGAATCTGCCAGAACCAGTTGTTGAGCTTAACCCACTTGGCAGGCCAAGTGTTGACGGTCCAAGTGATATCCGGCGTGATAACAAACATGAAGCCATACGCCTCGAGGGTCGCTACCAATTCGGCGCCACACTTGTTTAGGATTGCAACGAACTCATCACAAAGATCCTGCGGAAGCTCGACCCCGATTACGGCCCAGGCTTTCTTCTGCACCTTCAGTCGTTCGTTCTGCCAATTGCCCTTGAGTCGGGTTGGTGTACGGGACGGCTTCGGTAGCCAGGAAAGAACCTGTGTGTCCACGAACCCCTGAAACTCTTCGTAACTGGGGATGCTGACCCGGCTCAGCACCAAGCCAACAACATTAATCCGCTGCATCAGACGAGAGAGGGGCTCTTCGCCGAGCGACTTGAGCTGTGTAAGCAACTCACTCACCCGGGAGAAATGACCATCTTTGTCTTGATTAGCAACAATCAAAGCTTCGAGAAATTTCAATACGACACTAATAGCGGCCAGGATGTTCATCCTAGTCTCCTTCTGGTTCGCCTTGCTGGCCAGTTTTGCAGAACTAGTCTTCAAGGTGCTGATGGTTGATATCCCTGAAAATTACAGGCCCACCTTACACCTTGATTATACTCCTATTCCCACCTACCGTCAAGCCAAAACCCTCCCCCAGAGCCAATTTGCACCCATATGACCCCACCCTACCTCCCCTTATCTTAGGGGGGAGAAGATACTGAATATTGGAGTATAAGTAATTTTGAATGACAAATTTTGAATTTTGAGTAAATATCTTAATGTCTTAATTTTGAAGCATTCAGTCATTCGAGTTTGATTCGAAATTAGTCCGCCAGTTGGCGGATTCGGGGTATCAATCTTATTGGGACCCATCGAGTAGTTACTATCCCCTCTTAATCGAGCATTGGAGCCCGAGTGTTCTGAATCCAACTAATTTCCGTTGCGAAGCCAACTGTTCGAAGACCCGACCTTTAGGTCGGGGCAAGTTTGGCGAGAGCAGTAAGGGAATTAGTTGTGATGAATAAAGAGGGCGACTGCGGAGACGGCTTTGGTTACTTTCGCCAAGAGGAAAGTAACGGTGGGTTGAGCGCCACCCTGCGCTCATTTAAATTAACCAGCACCAACCAACCCGATTACCAATCCCATCGTTGCAAATACGGCTCCAATTACCCAGAACCGCATTGTTACTTTGGTTTCTGGCCAACCAATCGCCTCGAAATGATGATGAATTGGGGCCACTAAAAACAATTTCTTTTTATACAACTTCCGATAAGTCAGCTGGATGATTACCGACAAAGTTTCAAGCAGTGGCACAAAAGCAATTAACGGCAAAACGGCTACACCAGTTCCCCTGTTAATCAACATCGCCACTACCCCCAAGGTTGCTCCGAACGCTAACGAATAAGTATCACCGCCAAAGAATCTGGCCGGATAAATATTAAACCAAAGATAAGCCAATAGCACCCCCACCACCGTGGCACAGAAAATGGCCAAACTAACTTGATTATTTGCCAGGGCCAAAATCCCATACGCCCCATAAGCGATCACGAACAATCCACCCGACAATCCGTCCAACCCATCAGTAATATTAAACGCATTGGCAGTCGCTAGGATAATGATAATGAAAATCGGAATATACCACCACCCCACCAAGAAATCTCCGATTCCAGGTAAATGAATACTGTGTTGACCTAATTTTTCATAGAACCACCAAGCCCCCAGGCCCGCCATCACCAATAACCAAGCCATTTTTTGTCGAGCTCGGATTCCTTTGATTCTGCCGATTCCCCGAATATTAAACCAATCATCCACCGCCCCAATAATTCCAACCGAAACCAGCGCAAACAACGGCAAATAAGTTTGCGACCGAGTTAAATTAAACTTCAACGACAGCGCCAACACAATTACCCAAAACAACACTCCCGCCATCGTCGGGATATTCCGTTTGTGCTTTTCGGCATGCAACTGCTGAAATACCGTGGCTTTTGTTCCATAAATCGTTTCTTCCTTGGCCTGTTTCCAAAACTTATATTTATACAAAAAATTAATCCAAAACGGAGTTGCCAAAATCGCCACAAAAAATCCCAACCCAGCCAAAATAAATACCCGAAGCAGAGTAATTTGCAAAACTAATTCAGATGGACTATTTCCCAATGCGTTGTTTAATTAATTGCGCCACCTTATCCAACCCGAAACTGCGCGAGGCCTTTACCAACACGGCATCATTATCCTGCAAAAATTTAGAAAAATCTACCTGACCAATTTCCGGCACTAAAATAATCTGATTTTCGGTCAAACCAGATGTTTGCGCCGCTTCTGCCATTAACATCCCATCCTCACCAATAGCAATCAACAAATCAACTTTGTCCCGCAAAAACCGGCCGACTTCCCGGTGAGCGCTATCATGAGCCGAACCCAGTTCTCGCATTCCACCGAGGATTGCCACTCTCCTACGCCGAGGACTCGGAGGGCCTTGCTCGTCTCTGATCGAGGCAATATCCTGCAAACTAGTTAATGCCGATTTCATTGAATCAGGATTTGCATTGTAAGCATCATTAACTAGCATAATCCCGCGATTTAAATACTCAATCTCAAATCGGCCAGTCAGCGAACCAAACGAAGCCAGTCGTCCAGTCATTACTTGAAGAGGAATCCCTAATTCTTGCCCAACTGCCAACCCAACTAAAACCGCTGGGACCACCTGACGACCAAACCCAAATGCCATCACTTCGTCACCCTTCGGCGTATGCACCTCAAACCGTAAGCCCTCGGTCGTAATATCTTGTAGGGAAGCAAAATAATTATTCGTGTCCTCCCACCCAAAAGTCACTTTGCGGGATGAGGTTGTCTCCACAAAATCCCGCATCAAATCATTGTCACCATTCAATACCAAAAGACCACCTGTTTTTAGTCCATCCGCTAAAGCCAATTTTTCGGCGGTCAACTCGGTCTGGTCTTTATAAAACTCCAAGTGTACTTGACCGATATTGGTAATCACCGCGATGTTATACTGCAAAAGTCGATTGAAAAATTTAATATCGCCCGGCCGATCCGCCGCCAACTCTAATATCAAAATTTCCGGATAACCGCCCTTTCTCATTAACCATCTGCAACCCTGCCAAACCAACCGCACCATCTGCCCAGGTGTAATTTTAGCTCGACCCAGACCATCTACTTGGGGATGGAAATTCTGGTCAAGGATTGTCGCCGTCGCTCCCCATTCAGTATTAGCATTCTTCAAACTCCGCGCCACTCGAAAACTTCCGCGCAAGGCGGTGTAAATGGCTTCCTTGGTCGTGGTCTTGCCCACACTTCCCGTCACCCCAATAATTCGGGGCTGGAATTTAACCAATATCCGTCTGGCCAACCCCACCAACAGATTGAGAGCAAAGATCTTCATCCTCCAATAATACGCTAAAAATCGGTGTCATGCACCGGAGGGCTAGCGACTGGTGCTGTGACGCCCCCAGACAAGGAAAAATTAGAACAGCAGGTTAGCGGGTAAGTAAAGATGCATCGAACCAAGCCAGAATCATGAATCACGAATTACGAATCATGGGTTAGACAATTCCTTCTTAACCGAGCATTGGAGCTCGAATGTCCTGAATCCAACTAATTCCCGTTGCGAAGCCAACTGTTTGACCCCGAGCGTAGTCGAGGGGGAGTTTGGCGAGAGCAGTAAGGGAATTAGTTGTGATGAATAACGAGAGCGACTGCGAAAGCGATTTATGGCACTTTGACAAGCCAAAGTGCCCATCGGTCGAGCGCGATGTGGCGCTCGTCTGTGCTGGGTCAAGCGCCAGCTTGCGCTTGGACTATTCACCTCGTCGGAGGAATTCTCCAATAATCCAACAAAAACTTTGCAATCTGTCCGAACAGTGGTGCGGCACTACTTTCCGCGAATTGCACATCTTTTGGTTTATCTACCCGGGTCAACATCACAAACCTCGGATTCTCGACTGGCCCAAACCCAACAAAAGTCCCGATAGTGTTACCAAACCCATCCAAGTATCCTCCGTTCGGGCTGGGTATTTGGGCCGTACCAGTTTTGCCAGCGATCCAATACCCCGGCACACCGGCCTTTTGACCATGTCCATTTTCCACCACACTCACCATCATGGCCGAAACTAATTGGGCAGTTTGCGAACTAATTGCTTGCCCCTCCACCACTGGGTCGATCGACACCGCTCCTGAAGGATACAAAATCCGATCGACAATATGCGGTTTCATTAATCGCCCATCGTTAGCAATTGCCCCTACCGCCGCTAACATCTGGATTGGCGTCACCGCAATTCCTTGTCCAAACGCCATCGTCGCCAAATCGACATCTCTGACTTGGCGAACATCTTTAATCTGCGCATCTACTTCACCTTTTAAATCAATTCCAGTCAGATGGGTAAAACCAAATTGACCCAGATATTTATTAAATAAATACTTCCCCAGTTTCTGCACCACAAACACTGCACCCGTATTCAGTGATGCTTCCAATACTTGAGTCATGGTCTGCTGACCGTGGGCTTTCAGGTCAGAGTTTTTAATTGTTCTGTCATCCACCTGGACTTCACCAATGTCAGTATAAGTTGTACTCGGCGCCACTAGCCCTGCGTCAATTCCGGCTGCCATCGTAATCACTTTAAACACTGACCCCGGCTCATACACCTGGGAAATATTCGAATTGGTGAAGTTAGCAATATCTTCTGTGTTGTAATTATTCGGATTAAAAGTTGGATAAGATGACATGGCAACTATTTTGCCGGTCTGCGGTTCCATCACAATCGCTGTGGCTCGTTCAGCTTGATGTTTTTCAACCGATTCTTTGACGGCTTTATCGACATAATATTGCACCGCTCGATCGAGCGTCACCACAAGATCTAATCCATTTTCTGGGTTCACTTCTTCGCGTTTGCCTAATGCAATTTGCCGACCAAAAGTGTCCTGCTCGGATTCTAGGAATCCGGCTTTACCGCCCAGTTCTTTATCAAAATATCCCTCCAAGCCGTATTGGCCCTCACCATCTCGGTTTACAAATCCCAACACTTGCGCCGCCATAGTTTCTTCTGGCGAATAACGATACTTCTCTTGCGTCAAATACACTCCGGTCAAATCCAGCGCGTTAATTGCCGTCGCTTCCTCTTCACCGATCTTTCGTTTTAATGGTGGAATATATTGGGACTTGCTGGAGAGTTTACCGATTAACTCACTTTCTTCGATTCCCGAACCGGCTAAATACGGCATCAACTTACTCGCCACCAATTCCGGCTGACGAATCTGCGCCGGAACTGCGGTTAAAGCCCACAACGACACATTGGTCGCCAACGGATACAAGCCACTACCGTCTGATTCCTCCGTAAAAATCCTGCCCCTCTGCGCTGGTACCACCTGGCTGGCCAAATGCTGTTCTTTGGCTAACCGCACAAAATAGCCATGCTCAAATACCTGGCGTTCAATTAATCTACCTGTCGCCATTACAAACAATATGAAAAACGCGGTACTAACAAAACCAATCCGGTACCTTTGTTCTAACTGCAATGTCGTCGCCCTATCTAGCATACCTACTCATTATAAACTAATGAGTAAATTCCAAACTTCAAATAACAAATCACAAATTATTGATTTTCAGATGGGTCCGGCTCAATCGAAATATCTTCTGGCAAATAGTCGGCTGTTACCTCGACAATCTCAACTGGTTTTACACTTTTATCAGACCGCCACTCCATCCCCTCGGGTCTTTCTGGACTCTTTGGCGTAAACTCGTTCCTATTTAATACATGAACATACCCTTTGGCTTCCTTAGCCGTATCAGCAGTACTCCGAGACATTCTAAACTTCAGTTTTTTATTTTCGCCATCATACCCGAATCCACTCCAATGCTTTTCAGGAATGTTTTTCTTGTTCACAATTGCTCTAAAAATCGCTACGTCCGAATATGGGGACGCCACCACTGCTGGCTCACCGTCTGGCACCATCTTGTTTTGCTTCTTATCAAAAATATACGGCTGACGAGGTTCCAATTCCCCTATTTCATCAGGTGACCCATGGAACAAATACTGTTCTGTCGCCTCTAAGTTTTTCAATCGCTTATGCCGTTCCATACCACGAGTATATCATCCGGCCCGTCAGTGAAGGGTCGTTCTGAATTAAGTTAAATTGCTTGGGGCGAAGCCGTTGTTTGAGCCGAAGGCGAGTTCGGCGAAAGCGCCCAGCAGTTTAACTAATGAATAGACCCGGAACTGTCCGGGCCACGCTTTTGGCTACTTTTGGCAAGACAAAAGTAGCAACGGATTGACCGTCGTTATACGGTCAGAAAAGTTACCTTTGAGCCAATACTGTATAACTCGGCAAATACTGCTGGCTTTGAGTCCTAACTAATTTTGGTACCGCTTTTGGCACCACCGCCACTACCTGTTTATCGGTTGTTGCGGTTGGGGTTGTGCTGTTTGGATTGGTCGGCTCCAAGTTCCCGACATTGACTTCGCCCGATGCGTTATCTTCAATCACACTCAACGATTTCAACCTGGCCGCTTCTACATCTAACCGATCATTATCATTGGCCAAATTACCATTTTCAATTTCCAACATCCGCAGTTCAGTTCCCTTGTTAGACACCACATTGACCACCACTACATAGATAAATCCGACCACAAAAAATGTTCCCACGGCCAAATAAGTCAATGACATTGGCCGCATTCTTATCCGTCTACCTAAATTGAAATTGATTTTGAACCGCGGTTTCATATTAAATTTTTTCGATTACTCGGAGTTTGGCACTTCTCGCTCGCCGATTGCTCTTCCGCTCCTCCCAAGAAGGCATAATTGCCTTCTTGGTGAGAAGCCGGATGCTCCCCCCAGTGGCTAAAGTTTTAAAGAAGTGTTTGACGATTCTATCCTCCAATGAATGGAAGGAAATTACCGCCAACCGTCCGCCTGGTTTCAACAAGTCAACTGCCTGTGGCAATGCCTGTTCCAAAGCAGTCAGTTCGTCATTCACTTCAATGCGTATGGCCTGGAATGTCCGAGTAGCCGGATTAATCTTTCCTCCTCGGTAACCGCCAATGATATCAGCCAATTCGTCGGTAGTCCGTATCGGGTGATATTTCCTGGCTTCTACTATCCGTTCGGCAATCTGCTCGGCTCGTGGCTCCTCGCCATATTCCCGTAAGATACGAACCAATTTCGCTTCCGAATAAGTATTTACTACCTCCTCGGCAGTCAACTCGCCCACTCCCATCCGCATATCTAGAATGGCTGATTTGTTAAAAGAAAAACCTCGTGTGCCCTCGTCTAACTGAAGAGACGAGACACCGAGGTCAAATAATATTCCGTCAACGCTTCCGTATCCGTGGCTCTCAACAAGCTGGCCAAGATCACGGAAATTGCCGTAAACCAAAACCAATTGATTTTGGTAAGAACTAAGGTTTTTGCTTGCAATTTGTAAGGCCTGTTCATCTTGATCAATGCCGACAAGTTTTCCAATTCCCCCCAACCGTTCCAGAATCGCTTTGGCGTGACCGCCTAGTCCCAATGTGGCATCCACAAGGGTCTGTCCCGGGCGAGGCGCCAAATATTCCATCACGGCATCAGTCAGAACGGGCTGATGGGTGAAATTTTCCATAATTCAACTCGGAGGGGCAAAACCATTATTCAGGTTTTTCCCCTTCCGACAGTCCGATAAATCGGACCTGCCTCCCCTTTTCGAGGAGTTCGTAGTCCGAAATAAATTCGGGCTACTCACTTATTAAGATTGTTAATATTTTTATGTGGCCGACAACTCAGATTGTTTTTTTGTTTGCCCAGGGGTGGGTAAACTAAGTTGTTGGAGGTGAAAAGTTGCGGATAATAGCTAGATAACTAATTGTGTTAAGTTATCGGCCACATAAACGGGAATTAATTTTTAAACTATCCTCGGAGGGGCAAAACCATTATTCAGGTTTTTCCCCTTCCGACATCCCGGCTTGCCGGGACTGCCTCCCCTTTTCGAGGGGTTCGTAATCCGAAATAAATTCGGATTACTCACGGATTAAGATTTTTAAATAAACAACTGCTCGGCGATTTTCTCGGACTCTGGCTCGGTCTTCTTTTTGTAGGTCTCCCACTTCTTGGTGTCCCAGATTTCCAGACGATTCATTAGACCAGCCAACACGGCAGTAGTTTTCAATCCAGCAAAGGCAATCAAATAATTTGGTAAATTGATGCGGTTCTGTGCGTCCAAGGTTACCGGCATGGCTCCCGCTAACATCAACCGAGCGAATGCCCGCGCATTACCTTGAGAAATGGGCATCTGGTTAAGCTTAGCCACCAACTTCGCCCATTCGGATTCGGTATAAAGGAAAAGACAACCATCTAACCCCTTGGTCACTACCGCACCTTTGGTTAACAATTTTTTAAACTTAACAGGAATAGCAAGTCGGCCCTTGCTGTCTAGTACATGCGTATATTCACCGATAAAAACATTATCCACATATTCCTCCACTTATCCCCACATTTATCCACAACGATTTTATTGTACCCCACTAAGATTACATCTAGCAACCCTTTACCTATAAACCAAAAATTATCCGCCATAGAAGCGAATAGTTTATTCTTTATATCAGTAAACCAGGTGAGTTATCCCCAGTCCCCTATCCTGAATTAATCAAGTTTTATTGAAAAAGTTATCCCCACCCCGGGAGAACAACTAATCAATCCCAAAGACCCTCTTAAAACTTCCCCGAAAGTTGCTTACATCCCAGTGGGCTCCAAAAGTTGTATTGTTTAGACGAGATAACACATTAAATTTATTTCGAGCTTTTTGCCATTCACTATACGAATAGCGCTCCGTACCACTCTTCGAGCTTCCAATCGGTTGATACATATACATCAATTTATAAAAAGTTTTTCCAGCATCCACTTTACTATCCCTACTTTTTGTTATTGGACCACTAAAAAACCAACATCCACTATTGTATGCTCCGGCTTTTTCCGTTACCGCATATGCCGTTTCCAAAATAACCTTGGACTGCAAATAACGAGGCACCAACCCACCAGCTTCCTGAATTAAAGCGCTTTTTTGCTTGGCATAAGGATCAAGCTCCGACTCGGCATATGGACCCGAAAAATAATCGGCATCTTTCTTTTGACGAAGTGCAATCGAAAGTTCTGTGAGTTTAGTACCTATAATAGCCAATCGATTTCTCATTTCCGAAGGAAGATACTGCCGACCAATCAACGAAATTCTTCCATTCACAATTGATCCCCTTGGTTTAGCTTTTAAATTAGTCAACCATATTACGGCCTGCTCATTCAAGTCGTTATATTGTTCTTGAGTTGATTTTAGTACCGGTTCCAATTCTGCAATTGTCTTTTCCCTCAACTCCTCTAGCTTTGCCACAATCGCCTTGGCATTTTGTTCTATCTTCTTTTGCCAATTTTGCCAATCTTCACTATTACAAACACTCGGTCCTCCCCCAGTAATAATTTCAGCCGAAGCTGGCAAAACTGGAAAAACCCAATCAGCGCTTATTACTAGTATGGCAACGCTCACAATTACAATTCTAAAAATGTCTTTTCGTTTCATTAAAAAATTCGACTAAACCAATCTCCCCACCAATTTGAAATTGGTGAATGCTTGGATGATGAAGATATGTCCGAGTCCACTTGGTTAGCGGTATCGTCGCTTGTATCATCCAACTCGGAATCAGTTGACTCTTCTGTCTGTGCCACCACACCCAACTTAGCCAATCTAGCATCCAGTTCGGCCATCTCTATTTGCAAATCAGTTGAGTTGCTCACCAAATCCACATCGTCCAAAACCGCTTGATTCCCACCCAAATCCAATCCCACCGGCACACTTGGTTGAGTTGACTCCACTACAACACCACTTTCGCTGAATAACACCCCAACATATTGTGATTCAATACTAGAAGCGCTTGGACTGCCAAACCACGCCACAACACGACCCGATGATGCGGTCTGAATTAGTATTACTAGCAAAAGCGCGGTAGCAATAACTAATGGTACCAGATGCTGTGATTGGTTCTTTTTAGCTACTTTTTTTGTTCGGCTCCCCATTAGCTCTAGAATATCACACAAATATCACCTCTCAAATAAAAAACCGCTTTGACTCCTCCAAGGTCAAAGCGGTTAGGTACAAAAATTGGTTTTCCTAGTCCCAGTCCCAATTGAACAATCGCCACAAAAAATCGACAAAAGTACTAAGACCCAGACCGAGACCATAAAAAATCCAACCAAGTATATACAATCCGAGCACAATACCCACAAGAGCAAGAAGAATATGCCAAAACATGTCAAACACCTCCCCCTTATCCTGATTTCGGCCAGGCCTGCCAAATGACCCAGCCGATGAATACCGCAATTGCCAAGTAAAAGAATCCCTTCAGCCAACTCACCCAAGTTGGTTCCGAGCAGATTAGAACTCCTTTATATACCGGTATCGGGATTCCCGCACTCTCGGCGTCACGCTGAACTTCATCCAACGAACGAGCACGTTTCCTGATGTTTTGACTTACTTCCGACGGTGGTGGCAATACCTCCGCCTTCCGACAAAGCAAACATTTTTCCCCACCATCCCTGATAGGTCTGCCACATTCACAAATTGGCGACCAACTCATCTCCCACCACCTCCAAGTCAAAGTTCATCCAGCAAGTGCTAGATGACCATAAACTATCACCAAATACCGCTCTGGGTCAAGAAAAACCCTGCTTAGAGCCAATTCTACCTTTCAGTGACTTCTTGTCCAACCCAAACCCATAAATCCGCTTAAATTTGACCTCAAACTTCTTTGCAGTAATATCCGCATCTACACTCTTAATTAAATTCAACAATTTCGTCTTACCAAACTTCTTTACTAAATAATTCACCCAAAAGTATCCCAGCCCATAAACGAACATCCCACCATGACTAAAATATTCTTGCACATCAATAACCACTTCCTGGCTCGGTGTCTTTTTCTCCTGCCCCGCCAAATAACAGGCCAACCCCTCGTTTAGCCACCGAGGGTTCCACGCCTTTGTTATCTGGTGCCAATACAGATGAACATATTCGTGCTTTAACACTAGCCAAAATCGCTTAATGTCTTTATGGTCGGATTCTTTGGTGTAAATCTTGGGGTCCAAAATGTAAATCACTCCATTTTCACTATTTCCCACCTGCCAGGCCTCGGTTTTAAACCCCATTATCTTGTTGTATTCTTTACGCGACTGGACAAACAACACTCGTGGAATATTTACACTAACCCCAAACCATTTATCTAATTCTTTCTTGCACTTTAGCAAGTACTTTTCATACTTGTCGCCTTTGACTGTCTCCACCCGCAAGATAGATGATTTCATCATTCTAGTTTATTTTTCCCGCCAACCATTCCCCAACTTGGTCTATCACAATCCGCTTCTGTTCCATCGTATCTCGGTCACGAATTGTCACGGTTTGGGGCTCACTTTCTAGCCCCTCAAAATCCACTGTGATACAATATGGTGTTCCAATTTCATCTTGCCGACGATACCGCTTCCCCACCGTCCCCGATTCATCGTATTCCACAAACCATTTTCCCTTCAAATTTTCGTAAATCTCTTTAGCTTTTCCCATCACCGGTTCTTTCCGGACGAGGGGGAAGACAGCCGCCTTAATAGGAGCAAGGCGAGGGTCAAGACGAAGTACAATACGCTTCTCGTCCGGCCCTTCCGTAGCTTTAGCGAAGGAGGGTTTCACCTCCTCTTCCCTATACGCATCCACCAGGAACGCCAGCACGGCCCGATCTACCCCACCGGACGGCTCAATTACATACGGCTTTACTTTCTTGCCCTCATCATCCGTATAATCCAAATTCTCGCCACTACTTTCGGCATGTTGAGCCAAATCGTAATCGCCCCGATTAGCAATTCCCTCCAACTCGCTCCAACCAAACGGAAACTTATACTCGATATCGGTTACCGCCCTGGCATAGTGAGCCAAGTCCTTTTTGTCGTGTGCCTTCAAGTGAACTTTGGCACTATCTAATCCTAAATCCACATACCACCGCAACCGCTCGTCCGCCCAGTCAGCAAAAAATTTATCCGCGGTTTCGGGATACACAAAATATTCCAATTCAAATTGTTCGAATTCTAATGTTCGAAAAGTAAAATTGCCTGGCGTGATCTCGTTGCGGAAGGCCTTCCCTATTTGAGCAATTCCAAACGGCAACTTTACTCGCGTGCTGTCTAATACATTTTTAAAGTTAACAAAAATTCCCTGCGCCGTTTCCGGTCGGAGATAAGCCGTGCTCTCTTCGTCAGTTACCGGCCCAATGTGGGTCTGAAACATTAAATTGAATTGCCGCGCTGGTGTCAACTCATGCTCCCCACCAGCTGGACAACCCGGCTTTCCGTTTATAACAATCGCTTGATCAACTGAGTCCTCCTTAAAACGATTATGACATTTAGTACAATCCACCATCGGATCAGTAAAACTAGTTACATGTCCGCTGGCCTCCCACACTTTTGGATTCATTAAGATTCCACTATCCAGTCCCACAATATCAGACCGCTTCATCACCATTTCTTTCCACCACGCTTGCTTAACATTGTTTTTAAGTAGAACCCCATACGGACCATAATCCCAGGTATTTGCCAGCCCACCATAAATCTCACTACCTGGATAAATTAAACCACGCCGTTTACACAGCGCTACAATTTCTTTCATAAGATTATCATCTTGTTTAACCATGAGGTTATTAATTTTTAATTACGAATTTTGAATTTTGAGTGAAATCTGAATGATAGAATTTTTAATCAATCCTGGCGACGGATAGACGAAACAATTTTACCAAAGATAAGCGTTAGTTCTTGGGCTTCTTGCCACAACTTTCTAATATCCTCCATTCTATCCGGTGTGGATTTAGCAACCATACGAAACCAGTGCTTGGTCTCTTGACACTCTTTCTTACATATAAAAATCTTGTTGGTAAAATCTTTTTTAGAACTAGCCGAATTGGCTTCCATATAGTTTGCCCCAACACTCGTTCCAGAACGCACTAACTGACTAATTAGAGGTTTCACGACTGCATCTTGCCTAATGCTTTGACAAAACTCAATCACCCTTTCTCCAAACTTAGCAGTTCTCTCCTCTAAATCGTATTGAACTTGTGTTTGCGTCACCATCCCCCCATCATTAAATCATTCTTAAATTGATTCGAAATTCAAAATTAGAAATTTGTAATTTCCATCAGGCCTTTGCCTGAACTGTCACTGTTATTTTAGCAGTTGCATCGCCACCCCGCACCTCTACTATATGCTCACCCACACTTTTAATTGGTTCCAAAATAAAAATCTGGTCAGGAGAAAGTTTCACTCCCAGGTGTTTAATAATGTCCTCGGCTGTCACCATGGCAAACAAACCACCCTTCGGATTGGCCTTAACACTAATACTTACCTGCTTACCTGCTAACTCGCTTACCTGCTGTGCCAATTCTCCACTCTTGGCCTCTTGCTTGGCAGTTTTTTGTTCGGACTGCTCTTTCATCGCCGACACCCTTCCTGAAGTTGCCATTTCTGCCAAACCATTAGGCAATAAAAAGTTTTGAGCATAACCACTGGCCACTTCTTTTACATCACCCCGCTTTGCCACTCCCGCCACATTCTGCAAAAATATCACTCTCATACTCAAAATTCTAAATTCCAAATTCTATATTCTATCTCCCTATCATGGTTTTTAATACTTCTTTCGCCCCCTCCAGCTGATTATCTGATGTAGTACTCGACTCCCATTTTAACACCTTATCAGGTTTAATCCCCTCATCGCTAATCGAACGCCCTTTAGGGGTGTACCATTTAGCAACCGTCAACCGCAGAGCCGAACCGTCAGGGAAAGCGTCCACCTCTTGCACACTCCCCTTACCATAGGTCTGTTCCCCCACAATTTTAGCCCGCTGACTGTCCTGCAACGCCCCTGCTACAATCTCGGCCGCGCTAGCACTTCCTTCATTTACCAATACCACTACCGGTAGTTTTGTCAGGCGCCCTGAACCATCCGCCGAAAATGGGGTGGTCTTACCATCCTTGAACCGCTCTTCCACTATCATCCCCGAAGCCAAAAATTCATTTGCCACTTTTACACCAACGTCCAAAAATCCGCCCGGATTATTCCGCATGTCCAAAACCAATCCCACCGCTCCACCAGCAATTACACTATTCACCGCCGACTTGAAACCGGCTTCGGTATCCGAAGCAAATCGAGCAATGTTAATGGTCGCAATTTTATCCGCATCAATATCCACCGTCACGCTCTTACTCCGCACCGTTTCCCGAGTTATTTCAATCTCCAAAGAATTGGACAATCCTTCGCGGCCAACCGTCAGTTTAACTGTCGTTCCCGCCAATCCCTTCATCTTGTTAATCGCATCACCAAAAGTCATTCCAACTACGCTTTCATTATCAATTGCCAAAATTTCATCTTTGGGCAGTAGTCCCGCTCGCTCGGCCGGTGAACCCTTGACCGGAGTAATGACTATCAAATGACCTTCGATTACATTAATCTCCACCCCCACACCCTCATACACCCCATCCAGGGTCTGAAAAAAAGCACTATTTTCAGTCGGACTAGTAAATACGCTATACGGGTCGTTTAATCCCTCTACTGCCCCTCGAATCGCGCCGTAGAGCATTTCCTGGTAGTTAGTTTGCCCAAGGTATTTTTCGTTCACCAAGTCAGTCACCGTCCAAAGCAGATTCAAATCGGTCTCCCCTAGTTTCCTTCCCATCAACTCCTGCTTAAACACCGTACTATAATTCTGCAAATTCACTCGCCCATAATAGCCGGTGGTCACCCCCAATACATAAATCAATACCAACAGTACTCCCCCTCCAACATATAACCCGACTTGTTTTGACATATTATTAGAAACTTTACTTAGTCGTCATTGCGAAGAGTCGGCGATGAAGCAATCTAGATTGCCACGTCCTGCTGGACAGCAGGACTCGCAATGACAAATTGGACAATTATGCCATACCCAAAACTCACCCGCTCCCCTGTATAACAGATACATTGTAGCAAGAAACCAGTCAATCCTGGTTAAATTCTAAATCCTAATATCTAATTTCTAAACAAATCCCAAACCCTAAATCCTAAATCCCAACTTGGCCCTTCGTAACGAGGTTTATCTTCTCTCCTTTCTCCTATCCGGCCATTGGAGGAGGGTTGTTCTGAATTGAGCAAAAGGGCTAGTGGGCGGAGGCGGTTATACCGCCGGGAGCGCCCAGTCCTTTTGCCAATGAATAGACCCGACGAACTGGCGGAAGCTTTTGAGTTACTTTTCCAGAAAAGTAACCGCCCGGTCAAGCGGGGCGTGAACGCTTGAAAAAAGAAAATAAAAATAGATCCTGAAATAAATTCAGGATGACGTAGAAGAAAGATAGATCCTTCGACTTCGCTCAGGATGACAAAAAAATATAAGACAAAGCGGGAATGGGTCGAATGAATTACCTAATGTCTTAATTTTGGAGCATTCAGTCATTGGGATTTGATTCGAAATTAGAAATTAGAAATTCTTTTGCTTCTAATCCACTAAATAATTCAACGCATTCTTTGCTTCTCCATTCATCCACACTTCAAAATGCAAATGCGGTCCAGTCGTCAACCAACCGGCTCCGGTCATCCCCGGGGTACCTCCGGTATAACCAATCACTGCTCCAACTGGTACAAACTGACTAACCGCTACCGAAACAGCACTAACATGACCATAAACCGTTACCATCCCATTACCATGATCCAAAATGATATAGGAATAAGCATTACTCCCATCAAATTTTACCTTCAGTACAAATGCATCAGCTGGTGCCTTAATCGGCGTCCCTTGCGGTGTCGCAATGTCAATCGCGTTATGTGGGATTTTGAACCGAGCCAAATAGTCACCGTCTCGGAAAGTGGCAGTAATCATCCGGGATGGAATTGGCCATTGCAGAGTATATTTACCCTGGTTCAGGGTATCTTTGCGAACATTTTTGGCCAGTTGGGCGATTTGATTTTGGATCCTGGCCTCTTCCGCCACTGCATCCAATAATCTTTTTTGATATTCCGCTTCAGTCAACTTTGAATCGTTCAACAAATTTTCCTTAGCCCCGGCCTGGACCGTTAAACTATTCTGCTCTAGTGCTTTGGAGGCAGCTAACTGCTTTAATTGTTTATCAGCGGTCTCCAATTCCCCTTTTCTCTCCTTTAGCGAAGCGTTTAAGTCCTGAAGTACGCTCAAAGTATTAGTAATTCGTCCTTCAATGGTCGTGACATATTCCAGTTGCGAAATAAAATCTGACAAGTCCGATGAACCCAACAGTACTTCCAACAGTCCGGTTTGCTGACGCATATATGATTCGGTAATCGCATCCCGCAAGATTTTTTTACTATCATAAATTTGGACTTCCGCATCAACTAAATCGCGGTTAATCCGGCTCATGTCAGCAGTTGTTTTATCAATTTGCACAGTTAGTGACTGAACCTGCAATTCGGTCATTTTGATTTGCTGATCTAAAATATCCAGTTGATTTTTCAAAGTCGCACTCCGACTTCGGGCCTTATCTAGGGCCTGTTGCTGTTGAGTAATTTGTTTCTGCAGGGCTGCCAACTCTTCCGTTTTATCGCCCAACAAATCAGCAAACGCAAAACCGACAGTGCTGAACACACATGTAACAACCAGCAACCAATTAAGTGTCTTCTTCCAACTCAACATACAATAAATTTCTAATATCTAAGTTCTAATTTCTAAATAATTTCTAATGTCCAATTTCTAAGCAGTTTGGGCTTTGATTATTATTTTTCATTTGTCATTTTTAATTTTTAATTTGTAATTATTTTATACATGAAGATGTTTACGCGTAGCCCAATAACTGCTAACTCCGCCCACCACCAGCCCAACTACCAATTGCAAAATTGCCAAAAAAGCAAAAAAACCAACCGTAAACACTGGACTGTCAGTAGTCGATATTAGATAATTCGCCACCATCGGCTTGGCTAGTGTCAAATAACCGATATACAGCAAAACCAACGACAAGGCAGTAGCAATTATGCCGTATAGCATTCCTTCAATAATAAATGGCCAACGGATATACCAATCGGTTGCCCCTACCAATTTCATGATTTCGATTTCTTCTCTTCGCGTAAAAATGGTAATCCGAATTGTATTGAAAATAATCAACAACGCAATAATAATTAATGCTAATGCCAGCAGTAAACTAGATCGTTGGACAAAACCGCCAAAATTGCGCAACTGTTCAATCAATTTTTGGTTATCTTCCAAGCTGGTCTGTGAAATCAACTCACCTCCTTCACCTTTAGTAATTTGGCCAACTATCCCCTCAATCAGATACGGGTCAGTCACTTTTACCTCTAAACTAGCTGGCAGGAAATTTTCATCTTTAGACACCACTCCCAAAATCGAGTCCCGATTGCGATGATCAGCCAAAAACTTAGCCAATGCATCTTGAGAAGAAACATAAATCACTTGTTTCACCCCATCAATTTGTTCCACCTGACTTTTTAATGTTATTGCTTCGCTCTGATTGACTGTTTCTTTAAAGAATATCGCCACATCAATTCGTTCATTTACTGCCTGGATTGAAGCCCCAATGACTAAATTTAACGACGCAAAAATACTGATTAATAATAAGGCCTGAGTCATAATAAATACCGCCACCAACGACAACCAGCCGTTGCGTTTAAAACCCGACATCGCCGATCGCAAAATTCTATTTAAATAAATTAACATATCCAACAAAAATTCTAAATCCTAATTTCTAATTTCTAAACAAGCCCTAAATAACAAATTACAAAAAATATATTAAACACGAATCAACGACGCCTCTAATATAGCACCCAAAATTTTCATTAACTCAGTTGACTCATTTATCAAGTGCTCCCGTATATTTATCTCCTCTTTTGATGGCTGGGTAAGAGATATCCAAAATCGACTCTCCTTGGCTTCTTTTTTGGATATTTTTACCCTCATGGCAAAATCTTTTTTGCTCAACGCTTCATTGGCCTCAATATAATTAGCACCTACTGATCCAGCTGAACGAATTAATTGCCGCCCATTCTCCTGATTCGCAACCGTCTGGGGTAACCGTCCGACATAGTTATTCACAGTCATAGCAAATTGTAAGGTTCTTGACTCCAAATCATACGCTCTAGCTTTATTAGTTTGAAGAATTGTCATTTAGTGCTTGAAATTTGTTTAGGATTTAGAGTTTAGTATTTCGGATTTATTTGATTATTTGTAATCATACTTCCCTTTCCGCCTGTCTTTTACTATCCGCCCATCTTCCATGTTAATGACCCGCTTATTGATACTGTTTACAATATCCCGATTATGGGTCGCCAACAGCACCGTGGTCCCCAAAGAATTAATTTTCAACAGCAATTTAGTGATTTCCCAAGCATTGGCTGGATCGAGGTTGCCAGTCGGTTCATCGGCAATTAAAAACTGTGGCCGAAACACCAGTGCCCGAGCAATTGCCACCCGTTGAATCTCCCCGCCAGATAACTCTCGCGGAAAATTGTGGGCTTTGTCCTTTAATCCCACCAATTCCAAAATCTTTGCTACCTCCTTGTTGATTTCGCTATCCGGCTTACCCGAAACCTGCATTGCAAACGCCACATTCTCTTCTACCGTTTGGCTGGGCAGGAGTTTAAAATCTTGGAATACCACTCCGATTTGCCGACGATAATATGGAATATATTTTTCTTGCAGCAAATGGATATCTTTACCGTCAATCGTAATACTGCCGAAAGTTGGCTTTTCCTCGCACAGCAATAATTTAATTAGTGTGGTCTTACCAGCTCCGGATGGCCCGACTAAGATTACAAATTCGCGCGGCCGAATCGAAAAAGACACATTATCCAATGCCTTATGCGAACCGTAATGCTTAGTAATTTTATCGAAAATTATCACGGAATAATTGTTTCCCCGAGGTACCGAGGGGCTACCTTATGTGTATATCTCTCCTCTTATCAATTTCTCCTTCTTCATTCTACCCCAGTTTTTGATACGATGTTCAAAACTTCTGGCTTCACCTTCGCCGGGAAATTCACGACTCCATAACAATTCCACCGGGTAACGACCAGCCGTATATTTTGCACCCTTGCCCGTATTATGCTGATCTATTCGTCTATACAAATCGGTAGTAATGCCACAGTAATAACTTTTATCGTGACATCTCACTAAATATACCCACCATTCATAAGAAAAATCCCCCATAAGCCATCCAAGGTATCCCCTCCGTTCGCCGGGGCAACATATTAAATTTTCTAGTATTCGGCCCCCCTCGGTTCCTCGGGGAAACACTATTTATTGATAATCTGTTATCCCGAGGATAAGCATCGTCCCGAGCTTGCCGAGGGGAGGGATTTTATTTATTATCGATATCGTTGTCTCTCTGATTTACCAAAACACTTAAAATAATTTCATCCAAATCCCCATCTTTCATAATCTTGTCAGTTCTCGGTTCAGTAAAATCACTCCGATGATCTTTCACTTGCTGATACGGATGAATCACATAACTTCTAACTTGATGTCCGAAATCACCCGATGCAGTCGCCGCTTTCATCTTCCGCTCTGCCGTATCCCGCTCGGCTTGTTCTTGAATGTAAACCTTATTCTTTAACACCTGCATTGCTGTCGCTCGGTTTTGCATCTGTGACCGTTCATTTTGCGATACCGCTGTCAGACCAGTCGGAATATGAATAATTCGCACAGCCGAATCAGTCGTGTTCACACTTTGCCCCCCGTGACCAGACGACTTAAAGGTCTCTATTTTTAGATCATCTTCTTTAATTCCCACATCCACATCTCCCATATCTGGCAATACCTCCACCAACGCAAACGATGTCTGACGCAGATTTTGGGCATTGAATGGCGATTGCCGAACTAATCGATGCACTCCAGCCTCGGCTTTCAAATAACCATACGCTCTCACCCCAGAAATTTTCACCGTCGCATTTTTGATTCCGGCTTCTTCATTGTCCGTCCGATGTAATATCTCCGTCTTCCAACCTTTTCGCTTAGCATATTGTAAATACATATTTAAAAGCATTTCATTCCAATCGGCCGCATCCACCCCGCCCGCTCCCACATGAAAAAATAAATAAGCATCTTTCTCGTCATAGGGCCCAGAAAAAAGCGTCTGCGACTCTAGCCAAGATATCTTTTGCATCGCACTGTCTAAGTCCGCTTCCATTTCCTTGTCGTTCGGACTGTAATTGTCTTCGTTTAATTTCAAACCCACCCTGGCCAAAGCATCTTCAGTATCCTTCTCGGCGGTTAAAATCTTGGTCTGCAAATCCAATTCTTCGGCTTTCTTGGCCGATACTTGGTGATCTTGTTTCCAAAAATCCGGCGCACTCATTTCCGCCGTCAATTCTTCTACTTTGGATTTAACTTTATCTGGGTCAAAGATAGTCCTGCAATTTGGAAAATTGCAGGCGGATAGATTCGAACCGTTCTTTGACTGTCTGTTCTGCCATAATCGCATTATACCAATAAAAAGAGGCGTCAGGTTTGACGCCTCAAGTTTGATGTTCATGCTCCCAGCGAAAATTTTCAGATTCATCCAGAAGTTTTAATAATTCCTCCGATATCTGATGAAAGGTCAGGTTAGAATTCTCTCTGGAGGACTTGACCGTGAGTTGACAGGACTTATCCGTCCGATTTATTGCTGTTACTATAATTCTACTGATTGGTGAATTGGTCCGCTTCCCACAAATCCCTCTTGCGGAAAAGAACTCGTTGAATCCCTTACCAAAAAATTGACGGAAAAATCCCAACAGAAAAGTTGAACCAGCTGGGAGATTTTCAAATTGAATAATTAGCTCATCGCCACCACCCCTTAACTCGGTTCGATATCGCACAAACTCTGGGGATTGCAACATTTTCCGTAGCTCCTTTCGAGCAATGGTCGGCAAACCATCTATCGTGTCACTATGAAACGACCGATTCGAAACGAGAGAGTTGGTCCACTCAAATTCTATGGCCGGGTCGTTTGAAACGACGCCATGCCGAAAAATAATCGCGATTACTCCCATCACACACCCCCTAAAACTTATTGGTAAACTACAACAAAGAACGCCTAAGTGTATAACAATCCCCATCGGCCAGTCAACCAAAAGCCCCCGTCATCCGCCAACTGGCGGAGACGGGGGCTTTTGTAGGTTATTAACCTGCTTATTCTTAGTTCAGTTGTAGACGCCGTTGGGCTTTGGCCTCTAACCCTACCCAAGTAATACTAGCCAGCAGTAGCGAAGCCATGGCAATCAAAACCAATGTTTGCCAATCCATTCCAGTTGGAGTTAATGGTTCATCAGTTGGGGTCACTGGCGTAATTGGACCACTGCCAGAGGTAACCACAATCGTATTTGAAGTGATGTTAAATCCCTGTGGGATTTGATCTGCCCGAACATGGGCCTGACCAGTGATGCTAACTCCGACCTTTGGCAAACCATCATTGATTTGAACCTCAACTATCATGGTCTTACCTTCACCGTTGTACAGCGTACCCGTATCCCAAGTAATTGTTCGGCCAGAAATTCGTGGATGATCAACCACCGAAGAGGCCGAAATAAATGTCGTATAAGTCGGTACATTCATTGTTAGCTGAATCCCTGACACCAAGTTTGGCTGATTATTCCGCAAAGTAACCGTGTAGAGAATAATATCGCCTTCGCTTGGAGTTGAACCATCTTTGATTACCGCCGTGAAAATCGAAGTAATGTAGTAATTAGGTATCGGTCCGCTTAGAATTACCGTAGGAGAGATATACTCTGTGTCAGTCAGATTCCCCCACCGCGTCTCTACTCGCAAAGCGTTGGAGAAAGTTCCTAATATGCTATCTGCCCGCCAAATCATCGTATCGCGACTCTGGCTAATAATACTGCCTGCGGTTGGATTCAGATTAGTCCAATTAATGTAATCGACTTGGCTGGTAATATTACTGCCATAGCCGTCGTACACTCGTGCGATAAACTGTTGTGTATTGTTGGTTACGATAGTCGGCGTCTGTGGTGTTACTACCAGATTAATTGAATTGACGGGAGGAATGGTCCCTTGCACCATAATCGTTGATGTGTTGGTAACCACATTCCCGTTAGTCGCCCAGACCCGTACCGTTACCGGTCCGGTCCAAATATTGGAATATAGAACAACACTTTGTCCAGTCAGAGAACTCAAAGTGGCATTACCACTTTCAATCTGCCAACTATAAGTGGCTGGCCATGGATTGCTCAAGTTACTAAAGGCCTGTGCCGTCAACACTGTGGTATCGTTGGTCAAAATCGAATACCGAGTCGCGGTCACATCCACTCTAGCCAAAACCTCTTGCGCAATAATCACATCACTAATCGCGATAGTCGCGCTATCTGATTGTGGTGATTGGTTATTAAAGTAAGCATTCACTGTTAGTGCACCAACAAAAGTGTTGTTAATGCCAGGATTAGCCGTGAAGGTTATATTCTGACCGTAGGCCTGATTCAAGTAACCGATGTAACTAACATTCGAATTAATCTGCCACTGGTAAGTCACACCTGAATTAATCGGGTTGTGGAACAAATCATATGCCTGGGCCGAAAATGGCTGATTCCCACCAGCTGTCAGCGCAGTACTCGGCGGAGTAATTTCAACACTTCCTAAGACCCGTTCAGTTACTGGTACATCTAAGACCGTGACATAAACAAAATCGTATAGTGTCTTGTTCTGCCATTTGGCTGTCACGGTAATAATAGTCGCACCTACTTGATCAGCCACAAATCGTCGCCCTTGGTCGATTACATCCATATGCCCAATGGCTGGATTATTAGAAATCCAACTCATTGAATCTGGAATAATCGAGTTTGTCTTTGAATCACGTGCTGTGTAAATCAAATCCTGGATATCGGCTCCCGGCGTCAGATACAAAGTCACTGGCGATGGGTTAACTTCAAACAAGTAAAAATATGGTTGGTCAGGCGTTGGATTGACATACACATAAGCACTGTTACTCCAAGCGTCATTCTTCCCACCATCTACTGCCTTGGCTTGAATTCTGTAAGTCCCCACAATCATCGGTGCGCTATAAGTAAAGTTAACCCCAGACGCACTCTGGAATACATCGTTCGCATACCACTGAATCACATCGGGACTAAATGGCCGACCATCTAGAGTTACATTAGCCGCAAAATTAGTTACTTTTGGAGTTCCAACTTCAGTTGAACCCGGCTCTTCTGGAGTAATATGAATTGCCATGGTTTCGGCTGGCGGAGTAACTGTTTGAACCGTCAGCGTAGCATTAGCCGTTGCTTCATTGTAAGTGCCTTTATTTGCAACTACTTTGACATTGTGATTACCAGCTGTCATCGAACTAACCGCAAACTTGGTCTTATTCCGATAACTAGTACTTTCCGAGTTGCCGTCAAAATACCACTTTAAAGTGTCAAACGAGGTTAAATTACCATTCAACTTAACTGTGGCATCATAATTCTGCGGTACACCTGGGTTCACCGTTGCACCGCTCGGAGTAATTCCAACCGTCAAAAGTTGAGTAGTCCCACCACCATTGCCGCCATCTTTCACGATTAAAGTGGCCTGCCCAGTGGCTGGGTCACTGCCCAACTTGGTCGCCCGAGCCATGATTGTATAAGTTCCGGCCGTAGTCGGATTAAAAGTAAAACTGGTCTTGCCAGAGGTGGTTTGATCGGCTGGGGTATCATTCACACTCCACTTTAAAGTATCGAACGAGGTCAACCCACCGTTCAATTTAACCGTTGCCGTAAAAGTGGCTGGAGTACCCATTGTTATAGTTGAACCGCTTGGACTCACGCCCACGGTTAATAAACCAGCCGCCAAAGCGATTGGCAAAATATTCATTGCGAGCAATAGCCCGCCAAACATAATCACTCCAAACTTTTTCCAGTTCTTCATGGCTTTCTTTATTCTCCGCACTTGAAAGTATACCCGTCTACCGACCGTTTTGAAAAAATCCATAATCTTCACCTTTAATCTAATTAACTTTTTTATAATCTAATCTAATCTAATTTATTTACCACGACCGTTTTCTGTCATTCCGACCGTTCCATTTCTGTCATTCCGACCGTAGTGGAGGAATCTGGCTTTTTCAAATAATGAGGATAGATCCCTCGACCCTCCAAAGGCGGGCAGGCAAGCTCGGGATGACAGCAAAAACATTTGTAATTTTTAATTTGTAATTATCTCGTAACCCCCACTTTTGGCCATCATTACCTGGGGGAAGTAGTGATGACCAAGAGTGGAGGTGGGTCCCGCTGTAAACAGCGAGACCCAAACCTTTTGTGCAAAAATTAATTGACTACGGTCCGACAGTGACGACGCAAACGTCGTACTGTTTTACCGTTGGATTGGGAAGAGTTGCAAAGTGAACTTGTGCCCTAAGAGTGTAACTCTTCTGTTCCAATTCCACGGCGTTAATCCTAGGAGAGGGATCAACAAACGATTTCACCGATTCCCCTTCCAGAAGAATCACCCAATCGACCGTCCACGACTTCGGTGCGGAAGAGATAGGGATGTTCATACCGCTATACATTAAGTACGGTATGAATATCTGGAACTCTTCTTTCTCAATAGACAAGCCGACATAACTCCCCTGGTCGGTAAAGAAGTTTGCCAGATTAGGATTGAACTCCTCTCCTCCCCAAGTTGTCGGCGGATTCTGCGATTCGGCAACAGTAATTGCCACTGACTTTGATCGACTAACGCCGTCATTATCCGTGACATAGAGGGTTGAGAGGTAAGTACCTGGATTAGTATAGGTATAACTTACCGCAATGCCCTCTTGGTCCGTCGCTTGGTCACTGGTAAAGTCCCAGGCATATTCGATGATAGTGCCGTCCGAATCACTCGAACCGCTCGCATCGAAATTAACGGTAAGTGGTGCAACCCCAGACGTCGGGTTAGCTTCAAGAATGACTGTTGGTGGAACGTTGGGAGGTTCGGGAGTTTGTGGATTATACGCCCATCTTGGCGAATCACCGGTTTCGTCCCACACCCACAACTCGTCATCGATTGCAAGAGTGACCGTGACCGTTGAGCTGGGGCATATCCATTCATTGATATTGCCCCACAGTTCCTCCAACCAACTATCAGCCGGATCGCCGTCGCTGGAACCGCCGCCCGTGCCACCGTCATTCGTATGGTATAGTCCACCAAACTTCAGCCATGCCACCCATAACGCATATGGAGGCGTATTGACCGAGTAAGCCAACGGTACCAATTTGCCTTTACTGACATCTGCGGTCTTGATCCCAACTGTATAAACTCCGACTGCCGGACTAATGTCTTTATCGCCGATAGTCACAACACGGACAACTACTGAAGATTTGTCTTGGCTCGGATTAGCCAAGTTCAACATTCCATCTTTACCCGACCACCTGTAAGTGTCGAGCTGAAACGGATTGCCATCCTTGCTTTTGACCCAAGTCCTGACCCCAAACGTCCAGTTATTATCCGAAGCATCCGGACTGAAGAAGTACACCCCGTGCCGAAGCACGAGTGCACCTTCGCCCGAGTCAGGAGAAGTTGGAACCTCGACCTCCGCCCGATAACTTGTCTGGTCAATCCCGCTTGGCACAGATGGTGCCGGCAAGTTGTTGCCATTGTTATTCGCTGGCGGTGTCGTCGGAGATTTAGAACCTCCTCCACCACAACCAACCAACACGAACAACGAAACAACAACAAAGGCCACGAGGGCCATAAAGGAATTCTTGCGCATTTCTCTACCTCCTTCGGACCCTCGTAGGCCCAACCCATCAACCGCGCCAGCCGATGAGTAGAAGACCAACCGTAATCCGCTTTCGCGTATTTTACAGTTGGTTTTTGAAAACAAAATAATCCTTTGGCTCGAAGAGAAATTCGTATGAGCCGCAGGATTCCAGTGCTAAGAAGGTATCGTGTCCTTAAATTGATATTCTTAAAGGTTAATCCAAAAATATCCAGACCCTAAACCTCTACAGCACCAGAATTCTGCGGCTCAATTACAACCCAAGTTTCTCTTATCGTCATTCCGGCCCACGAGCCGGAATCCAGAACAAAACATAAAAATCTGTTTTCTTTTCTAGATTCCCGCCTACCTGCCCGAAATGCTACGCCCGCCAGAAATGTTGTATATACTACGGGCTGGCGAATCGTTGCGGACGGGCGCGGGAATGACAACAAAAAGAACCGAGGGACACCCATCAAAACAAAAATCAGCCCGTTCCCCCCGTGCTGATATTTTATTTTAATGAATTGTAAATTTTCGCATCTCTTCGTTGACCGTCTGTCTTATCATCAGTTCCGACTCGCAACTCGATACTCGCAACTCGATACTCATTTTTAGTCAACTAATTGTAGAGTGCAATGGAGCCATTCGGCTCACCTACCGCTACTCTATTATAATTAAATAGTTTTGTCAAGCAAAAACTGGCTCCCAGAGTGGATTTATTGTACATCCATCCCCTTTATTGCCCCGAAGTACCGAGGGGCCACCTTCTAATCTGATAAAACTTGACTTTACCCAAAAATGTGGTGTAATCACCACAAAATCACCCATCATCTCTCCTCCTAACGCCTGCGAATCATCATCCTGAGGAACCGAGAGGCGCCACCTACCATCCCAACTGTCTCTCTTTTTGTCATTCCGGCCCCCGCCTACCTTCTGTCATTCTGAATCCCGGCTTGCCGGGATGAAGAATCTAGCCCCAAAGGGCCCCCGTTGGGGCGATAGCGAATTTCTTATAGACGGCTACGCCTAGATCCTTCGACTCGGCTTACACCTCGCTCAGGATGACGAAAGAAACAAGCCCCACTCCCCAACCCACTCCCCGACTCATCACTCTCCTCCCCCATTTTTAATTTTTAATTTATCATTTCACCTCAATCTCATCCCCCCTCCTCTAACCTCCTGGAAAACCTCTCCACCACCGGCTTCCACCATCACTTCGGCCTTCACTTCCGCTCCACTCTCCTCCTTGACTCTAAGTTCGGCTTTTATTTCCGCAACTAGAGTTTCTGCTGTAATTTCAGCGGATATGTCCCATTCTTGAATTTTAGGTTCTTCAATTAAATTCCGATTGTCTTTATTATCATATACAAACTGGCCAAAGAAGCCCTTTCCCTCCAAGAACAGAGGCAACCAATATTTATCAGATGCCCACATTTGCTCTAGAGGCAACTGGTCTTTGTCAAACCATGCCACCGGTTTCATTTCTTTTGTTGACTGCGCTTCACTTAAAGAATTGGTTACTCGATACACCGGCATCTCTATTACTTTTCCTGGTTGATTACGATGTCTGAATTCTAGCACCCCAGACAATTCAATATCGCCATCGTGAATCTTACATTCTTCTTTAAATTCACGCACTGCCGCCTGCAAATAGGTCTCTCCTTCATCGACTTTCCCTCCAAACCCATTCCATAAATTCCCACCAAACTTCTCTGAATCGTGTTTGTATCCCAATAAAACCTGGCCCTCTTTGTTTTGGGCTATGCACAAAGTTACTCGAACAACTTTTTCGCCCCCATCATTCCGTTCGTCGCTCACACTTCCTCTTTCTCCCCCAACCAGTCAGTTATTTTTTAATCTCTACTTCATACCTTCCCCTCTTATCTTAAGAGGATAAATATAATTTTGAATGATGAATTTTGAATTTTGAGTGAATGACCTAATGTCTTAATTTTGAAACATTCAGTCATTGGAATTTGATTCGAAATTAGAAATTAGAAATTTAGGTGACCCTCTTATCTTAAGAGGGGTTATTTCCCTCTTCCATGACAGTGCTTATATTTAATCGGCCCACCATCCGGTTTTATCGCTCCGCATGGACATGGGTCATTCCGCCCGACTTTATCTTTCTTGTCTTCCGGATCCCTGACCGCACCACTTGAGACATTAGAATTTTGAATCTCGGTTTCCGGATGGGCATCCGAATTTTTCATTTGTAATTTGTCATTTTTAATTTCGGCAATTTCTTTCTCTTCATCTTCAAAATCCCCGCTCGGCTCCGCACCACCTTGTAAATTTAAATTTGCGTCCGGCGTCCGTTGGTCCGCCGAAGCCTCGGCGAAGGCGGAAGCTTCAGCGGAGTCGGATTCCGCCCCCTTCATCGCCATATTTTTCTTTTCTTGGAGTTCTTTGTCTTCACTCACAACTCGTGACTCATTGCTCGCAACTCTGACTCTAAAAATCATCCGCGCCACATCTCCCGCAATTACCATTTGTAACCGTTGAAACATCATGTAACTTTCCTGTTTGTATTCCACCAGTGGGTCTTTTTGCGCATAACCATGCAAACCAATCGCTTCGCGCAACTTCATCATTGCATCAATATGCTCCATCCACATCATGTCCATTACTCGAAGCAACACCATTCGTTCCACTTGGCGGAAGGTCTCTTCGCCAACTTCTTTTTCTTTATTCTCATATATTTTTTTGGCCTCTGTTACTAATACATCAGCATCAGGATTTTCGGATAATTCTTTTTGGAAACCGCCTGACAATGGCACAATCGCCAACACACTTTCCACTAACAACTTGGCGTCTGGTTTTTCGCTCACCGCATACATTGCCAACATTCCTCGCAGTTCTTGTTCTACATAACCCCAGACCGTATCTTTCACATCACCAGCTGAAAGCAACTTTTGCCGTTGACGATAAATCGTGGACCGATGACGATTCATCACATCATCGTATTCCACTACTCGTTTACGAATATCAAAGTTATGCCCCTCCACTCGCTTCTGGGCCGATTCAATACTGGAAGTTATCCATTTATGTTCCAATGGTTGATCTTCTGGCACTTTCAGCGTGGTCATCATGCTTTTCAGCCGTTCACTTCCAAACAACCGCATCAAGTCATCTTCCAAGCACACAAAAAATTGAGTACTACCTGGGTCCCCTTGCCGACCGGCCCGTCCCCGAAGCTGATTATCAATTCGACGGGACTCATGTCGTTCAGTCCCCAAAATATGCAATCCGCCAAGTTCCCTCACTCCTTCACCTAATTTAATGTCAGTTCCTCGCCCAGCCATGTTGGTGGCAATCGTTACCGCTCCCTTTTGTCCAGCATCTTTAACAATCTCCGCTTCCCGCTCATGTTGTTTAGCATTCAAAACATTATGGGGCACCCCTTCCAATTTCAACATGTCAGATAAAAGTTCGGACTTTTCAATCGCAATCGTACCAACCAAAATCGGCTGACCGGTTTCATACCGCCGTTTAATTTCTTTGACTACCGCCTCAAACTTGGCCTTTTCATTAACATAAATTAAATCATTCAAATCGGTCCTGGCCAACGGCTGATTGGTCGGTATCATTACCACCTCCAACCCATATATTTTCCAAAATTCTTCTTCTTCGGTCTTGGCCGTACCAGTCATCCCGGATAATTTTTCATACAATCGAAAATAATTTTGGAAAGTAATTGTCGCCAAGGTCTTGCTCTCCCGTTGGACTTCCACCCCTTCTTTGGCTTCAATCGCCTGATGTAAACCTTCTGAATATCTTCTGCCCTGCATCAACCGACCAGTAAATTCGTCCACAATCAAAATCTCGCCATTTGTCACTACATAATCGACATCTTTCTTATACAAAAATTGGGCCCGTAACGCCTGCTCAATATGATGCGCCAATAAAATATTACCCGATTCATAAATGTCTGGAATGTTTAAAAGTTTTTGAACCTTTTCAATCCCCGCTTCAGTCAGTGATGTTGTTTTGGATTTCTCGTCTTTAGTAAAATCGACATTTTCGGTTAATTGCGGTGCAATCATCGCAAACCGCTGATAGTGTGTCGTTGACTCCTCGTCCGGCGCTGAAATAATCAGAGGTGTTCTGGCCTCATCAATCAAAATCGAGTCCACCTCGTCCACAATCACAAAATTAAGTGACCGTTGGACTTGGGCTTCATGGGTTGGAGCCATATTGTCCCGCAAATAATCAAATCCGAATTCATTATTAGTGCCGTAAGTAATATCGGATGCGTACGCTAGTTTCCTGTCTTCGGTGGACTTATCATGAATCACTACTCCAACCGTGAGTCCCAAAAATTCATAAATCTGGCCCATCCACTCCGAGTCACGTTTAGCCAGATAATCATTCACCGTTACAACATGCACACCTTTGCCAGTTAAGGCATTCAAATAGACTGGCAAAGTTGAGACCAAAGTTTTTCCTTCACCTGTTTTCATTTCGGCAATTTTACCTTGGTGCAACGCAACGCCTCCCATAATCTGCACATCAAAATGCCGCTCACCTAGCACTCGCTTGGCCGTTTCACGAACCACCGCATAGGCCTCTGATAAAATATCATCTAGGGTTTCGCCTTTTTCCAACCGACTTTTAAACTCGTCTGTCTTGGCTCGTAACTGTTCATCCGAAAGTTTTTGAATTTCCGGTTCAAACGAATTCACCCGCATTACAATCGGTTTCAGTTTATTTATTGCCTGTTTGTTCGGATTCCCCAGAAGTTTAGTTAAAAAACTCATGGTCTAATTTCCTTAAAACTCAAATACGGATGCAGAACTTTAGGGACAATCACGCTCCCATCTATCTGTTGATGGTTTTCCAGTATAGCCACAAGTATACGCCCAATCGCTACCGCTGTACCGTTTAGCGTATGAACCAACTCTGGCTTGTTACCGGTAGTACCCCCTCCATTCGTCAGGAAGTCATTTTTTATGTTATCCCGAGGAACCGCCTGCCCATCGAAGCCTTGGCGTAGTTGGGAGGGACTACCTTGCTCCCTGTAACGAATCTTCGCCCGTCTCGCCTGCCAATCAGTGCAATTACTACAACTATGGGTTTCCCGATGCCGATTCTGTGACGGCAACCAACTTTCCAAATCAATCGTCTTGGCCGAAGCCATACTCAAGTCCCCCGCCGCCAGTAGCACTTTCTGATATGGAATTTCCAGTCCTTGCAAAATTTCTTCTTGAATTGATACTAAAAATTCATGTTCCCGAGCCGACATACTCGGCGCCACAAACGAAAACATTTCGATTTTATCGAACTGATGCGTTCGAATAATTCCTTTCACATCTTTTCCGTAACTACCAGCTTCTCTCCGAAAGCAAGTTGAAAAACTAGCATATCGTTTGGGAACGGGAACAATTTCATCCAAATGATAAGCCAAAATACTTTGTTCGGCCGTACCAATCAAATATAATTCATCTTGAGTTTTGTAAACTTCGTCCACAGCTTTACCCAAATATCCGCCTGCCAACATCGCCTTTTCATTTAAAAGTTCTGGACCTATCAGCAGTTCAAATCCTTTCTCTTTCAATAAGTCCATCAACCATCTAACAATCGCAAATTCCAATTCGACTGCCTGATTTTTCAAATAATAAAACCGAGCGCCCGAGACCTTGGTCCCTCGCTCAATATCCAAAATCCCCAGGCCTTCACCTAATTCAATGTGGTCTTTGGGATTATCGATGGTTCGCGGTTTCCCCACCACTCCCAAGACCTTATTATTTTCTTCCCCTCCGTCAGGAATATCACCACTAGGTAGATTGGGAATTCCGGCCACTAATTCGTCCAACTCTGCTTTAGCTGTAGCCAACTCGTCTTCCATTTCTTTCAATAAACCCTTTGCCTGTCGCAGACCCTTCGTAGCTTCAGCGGAGTAGGGCTTACCTGCTTCAATATCTTGGGCCCGAGCCGCCGTGTTGCGTCTAGCTCTCAATTCCTCGGACTTTTGCAATAACTCAAGATAACACTTATGCGCCTCTAATACTTTGTTCAAATCCACTTCCGCCCCTCGTCTCTCCAGGGCTGACTGCCAAGTGTACAGATTGTCCTCTAATTGCTTTAAATCCATCAGATATAAAGATTCTTACTCCTCAATTTTGTAATTTATGCTTATTCATCGCGTGTAATAATCAATAATCAAACTCCAAATCTCAAACAAATTCTAAATTCCAATGCTCTAAACTGTTCTTGTTTCGGTCATTATTATTTGTAATTTGTTTGTTGTTTGTTGTTTGAGATTTGTGATTTAACTTTTTGTTTGTTATTTATTAATTATAACATTCTCCTTACCGTCACTCGCAGATCACCCGTAGCGTCCGGCGAAGGGTAACTCCTTACCATTTGACACAACAGAAGTTTTGTGGTATAATAAAAGGAAAGTTAAAACAAAAACCAAAATGTTTGGCACACCTGAACATAATTACAACCAACGCTCGGGAGAGGTCTATCGACCTGACACACCAGAATATCGGTTTCACATGGCCATTTTAGATGTAACTAAAAATACCGAAAGCCGACGCGTTATTGATAGTGGATGGGGTAAAAAGCAAGGTGGACCATATGACGAGAAGTGCTTGGCATCTTTCCGTGATGAATATTGGGACCGACTGGACGAAATCAGTTATGAACCAGCCATCGGTCATTCTCCTGAATTAGCTGCCCGACTAATTGTCGAGGGCATTTCAGATTTCAAATACTTAAAACCAAGCAACGAAAGATATAACATTCATGTTGGTCTAGCCGATCAAGCAGATGATATCTTCGCTGGGACGGATATCGTAGTCACCATTGAAGATACTGAAACCGGACAAAAAATCCCTTTTGGCATTGATGCAACCGTCAGTCAAGACAATGATGTATTGAGGAAAAAAACCAACAGAATCAAACATAATCTTAATGATGGACATCTGAATAAAATCCGTTTTTACCGCGACCCCAGTACTGGACGTCCAATAGGAGCAAAAGAAATGCCATTAGTAGTCATCAGTATAAACCCGGAACAATTAAAATTAATGGCCGAACAATGCGAAAAACGGTTTGACGTTGATAGAAAATACGTTAACTTACGTCCCGCAATCAAATCCACCTTTAGTCAATTTAACTTCGAGACCGAGTTGGCCAGTGAAATTGTCGACCAACTTGATCGACAAATAAGTTATCTGTCCAACCAAGCTGAAAGCAACCATAAACGCTACAATAACGGTCAAGAATGGACGCCAGAAATGATTGAAAATTCCAAAAAGGCCTACGACCGACTATTTCTTATCCGCGACTTAGTTGCCTCGTCTATATTGTCTGAACCAAAAAAAAGGGAGCAGCAATCTGCTACTCCCTACAATGTCATTCGGCCTGTTACCACTTTCTAACTGGCCTAAAGTTCGATCCGACGAATCATCATACGACGGCGACGCCGAAACAAAGTTACAAGTTTATAGCGGAGAAAAGTCCACGACCATCTCCGCCACCAAGGAAATCTGGGCCCAGCCCTAATCAGTCGCATCCGCATCGCGACACCACCTCCTAATTTATCTATTGGACAAAGAACAAGTGCCGTTACCTCTCTCTTTTATCCCCTGAGCGAGGCGTTAGCCGAGTCGAAGGGCTGTTTTTAGCGTCTCCTTGAGAACATTGAGGTTTGGCTTTTGGATATAAGCCAGAACTTCGCACGCCTCAAGGGACGTTTTCTTGTCCTCCGGAATAAATCCCGAGAACAGAATAATCTCACCAGCAAATCCATTTTCACGAAGAGCTCGAATCACATCCCCCCCATCAAATGATAGGTGATTGAATCCAAGGTCCATGACGATTACGTCTGGGCCCTCATCGATAATCAAAAGTGCTGTATGTCTGGCACTTCCTTTTGGCTCTAACGCCAAGACAATATCCGAATCAAACTCGGCTTCCAAATTTCTGAATACCGACATCCTGACAAACTCTTCATCATCAACGACAACTATTTTCCTTTTTCCCATGGTTCCCTCCTCCTATAGATAAAAACCTAATCTTCTTAAAGTACAATCCAGCCCAGGTAGGTTATACCTAGTACTCGCCAAAGTCAACCCAGTAGAGAAAATTTCATATATCCGTAGGATATCAGCGCAGAGCGCAATGAAATTTCTTCTAGCTGGGTCAACCCCGTAAGAAAAAGCGGGTAAGCAGGGAAGCAGGTTAGCGGGTTAGCCCTACTTCACTAAAGCTTCGTAGGGTCTGTGACAGGGAAGAGGTTATCTTTAAATATTCTCTGAGTGAGTGAAGCGAATCGAAGAGGTACCTAAACTTTTCACTTTTCACCTTTAACTTTTAACTATCCCCATATCTGATAATCCGCTCCCAGAGCGATAAAACCATTGACGAGAATAGTTTTTAGGAGTACATTAGGAGCATTGCAGTTTGACATAGTATACCTCCTTGTCTTCCTCGTCTAGGGGTTTACCTTTTTAGGTAAGGAGGTTTTACAGGATGAATTCTTATAAAGTGACATTGGGGCAAGAAGAAGATGGTAGTTCACTACTTAAGCTGGCTTTTGGAGAACCCGCCTCGAACGGCGAAATCGTCGTCGATGCGGTAACCGCCATTCACGCGTTAGACTTAAAAGGTGGGAGATTAATCCGTATCAACGGACCAGCATCGTTGCCGGTAGCCGTAGCCATCTCACACGAAGTCGGACACAAATACGGAGTCGTAGCCGTATGGGACCCAAAAATCGGAAAATATGTCGTGGCAATCAGCCACGACCCCGATTTAAGAATCGGAGATCTAATCGACTAGCGATGCAATCCGTCCCACGCACCCGTCATCTTCTCTACCAAAACTCCCTCCCCCAGGGAATGATAGGGGTCACTGACGAGTGGTAAAACACGTGAACATTATGAAATTAAAGAGGCCCCTTCCTTCGGGCCTCTTTTTTTGTATAAAATCACCAACCAATCCAGATAATATAATGAACGGCCGTTCATTATATTATCCAGAGTTTTTGTACTGTGAAATCAATAAACCCTACTTGTTCTTGATAAACGGGAATAACACGGCCTCCCGAATCGAATCAGTATCAGTCAGAACGGCCGTCAGACGATCAATTCCCATCCCCCACCCGGCAGTTGGTGGCATACCATATTCCAAGGTCTTCACGAAGTCCTCGTCCATTGAATGGGCTTCAGCGTCGCCTTCCTTCTTTAACTTGGATTGCGCCTTGAACCGTTCCTTTTGATCAATCGGGTCATTCAACTCGGAAAATGCATTCACGATTTCCATCCCCGCCACTACCAACTGGAACCGTTCTACTTTGTCCGAGTCCCCTAGTTTAATTTTAGCCAGTGGCGACAAATCCAGTGGATGGTCAATTAAAAATATCGGATTGATTAATTTTGGCCGAGCCGTTTCTTTATAAAGTTCATCAATTAATTTTCCCCGTCCAACCTTGCCCGAATAAGTTAATTTAATTTTCTTGCGTTTAATTTCGGCTTGCAGTTCTTCAACGGTCGCAAATTTATCCACATCAATCCCAGCATATTGTTTAATTAAATCGCGGAAGGTCTTCCTTGGCCATGGCGCTTTAAAATCGAGCGTTTTATCGCCATATTTTATTTTCAAAGTCCCAAAGACCTGCTTTAGCACAAATCCAAACATCTGTTCTGTCATCTCCATTAAATCCTCATAAGTCGCATATGCCTGGTAAAACTCCAGCATGGTGAAATCCTGCAAATGTTGAGTTGAAACCCCTTCATTCCGAAACACCCGAGCAAATTCAAATACTCGCTCAAACCCACCGACAATTAACCGCTTCAAATACAACTCTGGGGCAATTCGAAGATAAACATCTGAATTTAACGCGTTATAGTGGGTCTTGAATGGCGTAGCCAGAGCCCCACCCGGCATTGGTTGAAGCGCTGGAGTATCGACTTCGATAAACTCCCGCTCAACTAAAAATTGCCGAATCGCCTGCACTAACTTGTGACGAGTAATAAACCGCTCTTTAACTTCCGGGTTAAATAGTAAATCCAAATATCTCTGACGAAATCTGGTCTCTTGGTCGGTCAAACCGTGCCATTTTTCCGGCAGTGGTCGAAGTGATTTGGCCAATAAAGTTAATTTGCTGACTTGTAGGGTCTTCTCGCCTTTCTTAGTCAACATCGCCAGACCTTTCACTTGCACGATATCGCCAATATCCAAAAGTTTTAAGTCAACATAAGCCCTTTCTCCTAGATTATCTTTTTTAAATAAAATTTGCGACTGGCTCGAGCCATCTTTCAATACCCCAAAACTTAATCCCCCAAATTCCCTGAACGCCATCAACCGACCAGCCAATGTGACGGACTTCTTGGCTCGTTTTATAGTATTAAACTTATCCAAAAATTCAGCCAAAGTCATTGTCCGATTTGACCCAGACGGATAGGCCTCAATCCCTTTTTCACGAAGGATTTTGAGTTTTGTTAACCGCCCAGCAATAATTTGATCCAAACTGTAATCCACCCCGTAGAAGAATTTAGAAAATATATCCTCAACTATTTGATTATACCAGGTCTCGAGAGAGGGCTAGTGATAGGTGAAAAGTTCTTTTGTCATTCCGGGCTTGCCTGCCCGTTCCGTAGCCCTGGACGAAGGCGGGACCCGGAATCTAGACAAGAACAGATTGTTTGTTTTCTTTGCTGGATCCCGAAACAAGTTCGGGATGACGGAGCAGAAAGATCTGATTCGAAATTAATCCGCCAGCCGGCGGATTAGAAATTAAGGTATCCCCTCGGTCCCTCGGGGTATCAATTCTGTTAGGACCCATCGAGCAAATTGCGTTCGCCAATAGCAAAATCCTCTGGTCTGGATGAACATGTTTGACGAGGGCTTTAGCCCGAGGAGTTTGTGGTTAAATCCAGAAAGGAGGATTTTGCTCTATTGGCTAGCCATTTGTGAGTGGGGCACCATTTTAGCGCCACCGTCCTGGCAAGCCGGGATGGTGGCAGAAAGAAAACGTCCCGGCCTGCCGGGACTAGATTCTTCACTTCGTTCAGAATGACAAAAAAGACCGCGTTGCTTGATTAACTTACCTTCACAATCAAATACTCTCTCTTCTCTCCATCCGCCATTGGCACTACTACCCGATCTCCCGCCCGGCATCCCATAAGAGCAACTCCTAGCGGGGACTCATTAGAAATTCTACCTTCCTCCGGGCTGGCTTCATTGGAACCAACAATTTGATAAGTCACTTCCCGACCAGTGCCGTCGACTATCACAGTCGAACCAACCCCAACTTCACCGCTAGCGTTATTTCTGGCATCAATTACTTTCGCCATTTTTAATGTGGATTCGATTTCCTCAATCCGTCCTTCAATAAAGGATTGCTTGGTTTTGGCTTCTTGGTATTCGGCGTTTTCTGACAAGTCACCAAACTCACGGGCATCTTTAATTTTTTCCGTAACTTCAACCCGTTGCTGTTTTAGTTCTTCCAGCTCAAGTTTAAGTTTTTCTAGCCCTTGCTTTGAGATATACAATTCTTGCACTCCCATAGTTATAACCGCCTGGGTATCATCATTCAACCCAAGAATAGTTTTGATTATACGTTAAGTATTCCCCCTGTCAACCCCGTTAGAAATCCACCACCACGGCGACTTTTTTCGAATCACTAACGAGCGCATGGCACTATTGCCTTGTCTTACATGACAGACACTTCGGTGGGCAATTTTAAACGGGGTCAACCCAGTAGAGAAAATTTGATATATCGTAGATTAAGGCGCAAAGCGCAATCAAATTTCTTCTACTGGGCAGTCGGTGTAAAATTACCTCCCAGAGCGACTTCCCACCGCCTGATACAAGTTGGCAAATAGTGCCACTACCGTCATCGGCCCAACCCCGCCCGGAACCGGTGTAATCAGCCGGGCTTTCTTGCTAACCGAAGCAAAATCCGCATCCCCGACCAACTTTTTATTAACTCGACTGACACCTGCGTCTATAATTACTACTCCCTGTTTTACATTTTTGCCGGTAATTAATTTCGGCTTGCCTGTAGCAGTAATAATCATGTCGGCCTCACACAAAACTGATTTATTGCGCGTACCCTCTTGCAACACGGTCACATTATTTTTCAAACTAGCCAAATAAATACTTAACGGAATGTTTAATAATCGGGTAAATCCAACTAGCACAATATTTTTCCCTTGCAATTTAATTTTGTATTCCTCTAACAATTTCAAAATCCCCACTGCTGTAGCTGGCAATACTTGACCATTACTAATATTAGTATCCGTTAAACCATCAACATCTTTACTGGGAATAATCGCATTAATAACTCTGGCCGTATTCCAATTCGTCGGCAGTGGCAACTGAACAATGATTCCCGCCACTTGCCTATCATTATTTAACAAAGCAATTTTCTTTTCGACTATGGACTGATTTACGCTGGCCTTAAATTGACACAACTCAAACCGAACTCCCAATTCTTTTGCCATTAGTGCCTTCTTTTCCAAGTACACCAATGAGGCGGGATTATCGCCCACTAAAATAGCCACCAACTTGCCTACCCGCTTGAACTTCCCCTGCAACCGTTTAGTCCAAGCACTAGCCACTCGTTTACCATCCATCAATTTCATAAATAAGTTTTTAATTTCAAAATTCTAAACAGGGAGGGAGAGCAGACCGCTTGGTTGAACGAAGTGAAACTCAGCTTTTGCTGACGGGCGTCGAGAGGGAACCCACTGGTGCCCTCTCGAGATGGTTACTTGAAGATATCACGGTACGTCACTACAAAGATAAGGGCCAACAGGAGTAAAAACCCAAAACTATGAATTGCGTTCTCGATTTCTGGTTTGATCCGTCTGCCACCGCGTGATATCTCGATTAACAAAAATAACAACCGACCACCATCAAGGGCTGGAAATGGAACAATGTTAATTAATCCTAAATTAACATTTAAAAAGATAGCGAACTGCAACACTGATAAAAATCCTAATGCCACGGCCTGGGCCGTGATTTTAGCGATTCCGACTGGTCCAGCCACTGAATCCGGCAAACTGCCAGTGCTTACTAAACTTGCCAAAAAATCTACAATTCCGATTGCGATATTTTTAATCAACTGGCCGGTCTCTAGAATCGCAAAATAAGGTACCTTCCACCAAGTGTAGTGCACTTTTGAAACCAACTCATCCGCCAATACCCCGATTACTTCCCGATTCTCCTCCCGAATGGTTGTTACGGGTAAAGTTAATCGTTCTTGATCGCGCCGGACTACCATATTCACTTGGCGTTTACCGGCAATGGCTTGCTGTAATTCTGGCACGGTTTTAAGCGCTATCCCATCCGCCGTTACCACAATATCCCCGGCCTTTATCCCCGCCAATTCAGCCGGAGTGCCCCGATCAACATGCACAATTAAAATCTGGGACTCTAATTGAGAATTATCTATCGCATATCGACTAGCATCAGACACAATTGGTGGCATCCCCAACCAAAAACCAAACATCAACAGCCCAAAAGCCGTGAGAAAATTCATCAATACCCCACCAACTGTCACCAAAATCCGAACTCCATATGATTTATTCTTTAGAGAATCAGGATCATGCCCACCGTCAACTCCCTCACCTTTAATTCGAACAAATCCACCAAAGGGAATCCAGTTAATTGAATAAATTACTCCGTGCTTTTTTGTTCCCCAAATCCGAGGCGGAAGACCAAACCCGAATTCCTCTACTTTCACCCCCGATTTAATTGCTGCCCAAAAATGACCCAATTCGTGCACGAACACAAACAGACCAAATATAAAAATAAACACTAAGATTGATAACCAAGTCATAACGTCCCGATCCTTTCGCTTTAACGGTTCTGGCTTTAAGCAGAACCTTTTGGGGCCCAAAGATTTCTCCTATTCCCCAAAATGTTCATTCCTCTGTTCATCGGAATTAGACCATTTCGGGGACCCCGTTAAAAATTAATAATCAAGCACCAATAATCAAATAATAATCAAACATCAATAACCAATAAACAAATAATCCAGATTCTCCTTCCGTCATTCCGGATTTAGTCCGGAATCCAGAAAAGAAAACAAATAATTTCTATCTTTCTGTCTGGATCCTGAAATAAATTCAGGATGACAACTTTTTTGTTATTTGTTATTTGAAATTTGTAATTTAACTTTTTGTTTGTGATTTGTGATTTGTGATTTAATTGTTATTTTCCGTACCTCCGGTCCCTGTCAGCATACCATTGCAAGGCCTGTTCTAAATCGGCCTTGGTAAAAGCCGGAAAATAAACTTCAGGGAAATATAATTCCGCATAAGAACCTTGCCACAACAGAAATCCACTCAATCGTTGTTCGCCACTAGTTCGAATAATTAAATCTGGGTCTGGTATTCCAGCGGAATATAAATTGTCGGCAATAGTTTGTTTGGTAATTTGCTCTGATGGCATTTGGCTCTTTATAATTTGCTGAACCGCTCGCACCAACTCGGCTCGTCCGCCGTAGTTTAAACAAGCATTCCAGACCAAGCCCGTGTTAGCTCGGGTCTTTTCCACCAGATTGATTAGTCCTCGGCGCATACTTTCCGGAAACCGATCGATTTCGCCAAAAATATTGAACCGAATATTTTGTTCAATCAAACGCGGAAATTTTTCTTTGAATGCTTTGGTAAAAATGTCACCAAACAAATAATTTAATTCTTGCTCACCCCGTCCCCAATTTTCGGTTGAAAATAAATAAGTCGTGACATATTTTACGCCCGCTTTATCGCACCAATCCAAAACTCGTTCCATTGTCTCCATCCCTTGCATGTGGCCTTCCCACACTGGCAAACCGCGCTCTTTCGCCCAGCGCCGATTACCATCCACAATAAACGCAATATGTTGGGGTATGTCCCGATTCATCAAACGGTCTTAATTTCTGTCTCTTTGTCGGCTAACACCTGCTCAATTCGCGCATTAGCTTGATCGATTTTATCCTGTACTGTTTTTTGCAACCGCTTACTTTCATCTTCTGAAATGGCCTTATCTTTCACTTGATGGTTAATCCCCTCCATCGCCTCATGACGCAGATTTCGGATTGTCACCTTGGCCGCTTCAGCGCGTTGCCTAATCAGTTTAATTAGTTCATCTCTCCGTTCGGTTGATAATGGCGGAATGTTCAACCGCACCATTGTACCGTCATTAACCGGGTTCAAACCCAATTCCGACTGACTAATCGCCCGTTCAATCCCAGCCAGGTTAGCCCTGTCCCATGGCTGGATGGCAAGAGACCGAGCGTCAGGCACAGTGATACTAGCCACTTGTTTTAGTGGTATTTTACTACCGTAGGACTCCACTAATAAATTTTCAACCAGATTGCTACTCGCTCGTCCAGCTCGGATACCGGCTAATTCACCCTGTAGTACTTCAATGGCCTTGCTAATTTTATCCGCCAGTTCGTTTAGCATGTCGATACTACCCCTAATTCAAATCTTACAAACCGTCTTATTTGGATGTTTTCTTTGAAATGCGCTACTTGCTCCTGTACCAACTGCTGCACCGTCATGCTGGAGTTCTTCACATAAGGTTGTTCCACCAAACAGACCTCTTTAATGTAGGCGTCTTTGTCATCAGCTTCGGCTAATTCGCTGGCTGGTACTTCATCGGCGGAAATATATTTTGGATTCATTCCCGCCACATGCACGGCAATGTCTCTAGCAAAAGATATGAACCGTTCGTCGCGCGCTACAAAATCGGTCTCCACATTCACTTCCACCAACACCCCAATTTTGTTTCCAATATGGACATAAGACGACACTACTCCATGAGCCACTACCCGTTCGGCCTTTTGGGCAGCGATTGTTGCCCCGCGTTCTTTTAATATTTCTTTGGCTTTATCCAAATTGCCTTCAGCTTCAGCCAAGGCCTTTTTGGCATCCATCATGCCTGCCCCAGTCATATCCCGCAAATTTTTTACATCAGTTGCTTTAATTTCCATAGTTACTCCTCTTTAATGACTAATGTTTCACCTGTCGTCTCGTTGTCAGTCACGATTGGCTCATCCCCAGAGACCTTGTCTGATCCGTTGGCGGATTTATCTGCCTTTGCCTCGATAGCTTTGGCGACTGGCTTTACCGTACAGGCCTCGGCTACCAACTCCAACACATATTCAATTGCTTTCTTGGCATCATCATTGGATGGAATTGGATAATCTACCGTGTCAGGGTTAGCATTAGTATCCACTAGCGCTACCACTGGAATCCCTAACTTACTGGCCTCTTTCACTGCAATTTTATCTTTGATCAAATCAATCACAAACACCGCACCGGGTAATCCTTGGAGATGTTTCACTCCGCCTAGTGATGTTAGAAGTGCCTTTAATTGACGATCCAACATTACTTTTTCTTTCTTGGTCATTTCACCAAGATCCGGTTGAGCCAACTTTATCTCCAATTCATTCAAATATTTCAATCGTTTTTTAATGGTCTCAAAATTAGTCAACAGCCCTCCTAACCAGCGCTCACTCACATACGGCATCCCACAGGCCTCGGCTTGGGCCTTAACCAATGCACTGGCCTGACGCTTGGTTCCAACAATAATCACTTGCCGACCACCTTTAACGGTTTCCTTTAAAAATTCCATTGCCGATTTCAGCAACGGTTCGGTTTTAGTTAAGTCAATAATATGAATCCCCGACCGAACATCAAAAATATACGGGTCCATCTTTGGGTTACGCCGATGCGTCTGATGCCCAAAATGCATACCCGCCTCCATCATCGTCTCAACTGAGATTTTGCTCTGTGCCATAGTTCAAATCCTTTATTATTGCCTCCACCCGGTTTGGGTCTCCTAGTCCCAAGGATTATTTGTTCCGGATGTGCGTACAGGGGTTATGCTACCTGATGTCCCTTTCTATGTCAAGGCAGTAAAAAGCCCCGACGAATCGGGGCTTAAGCGTTAAGCTCTTTTTGAATCAGGTCTGACCTAAGAAGGTAACGGCAACCACGCAAAACTTGCTTCCAGGTTTTGCTGTTTGAGTGGATATCTCTTCGGGGCAAACCAACCACCCCTCCGAAGCGAAGCCCCTTCTCATCACATAAGTGGCGCGCCAATACCCAAACCGGAAACCGACGCACTGCGTCGCAAACAAAAAGGATTCTTCCTTCTCGACACCTGTCTTCACCAAGAAAATTCAACAGTTGTTCTAGAGCATTATGAATGTTTTGCGCAGTATTGCTAGATTTATTCTCCAACAATACATCGTGCGTGAGGGAACTGCTCGGCCAGACCCCAATCATGCCACTAACATTCCGAAAATCCTGATATCTGGTCGATATCGCTTGAGTCAAAATTGGTAACACTGACTCAGCTTCCGAAAGGGATGTGGCAGGATTGGTTCGCCCTCCACACAGGACAATGGGAGACACGATAGCCCCTCCGAGCTTTCTACCAGGACCTACACCAGCCAACCTGCTGATAAACTCAACTACTCCCTGAAGATACTGCCAATATCCTTTCATTTCGATTGGAGACCTTAAAGTATCGTCAAATATTCCATACAAACAAACCACCACAGCACACTTCTTCAAAGAACATCACCACCTTATCTGAAAGATGCCCACATCCTAGCACCAACACCAAAACTCCGCAATAGGAGCGGAATATTACTAGATTATCCTTTGAATATTATTTGATGTTTGTTATTTGGTTACTGTCCCCTGGTGGTCATTTGCCTGCCCATTCCGTAGCCCCTGGCGAAGGTGGGTCATTTGTCATTTGGTTATTGTCCCCTGGTGGCTATTTGATATTTGTTATTTGTTTATTGGTTTTTGTTCCATAGTGGTGGGCGGTAGAGGATTTGAACCTCTGACTTCTTCGATGTGAACGAAGCACTCTACCACTGAGTTAACCGCCCATCAACCAACTGCGTAGTCCGGCGAAGCTTATGAGCGCAGACGGAAGCTAATCGCCCCGATCTCTCCTATCCATTAAACCTTTCGCATGTTTGTAATATATAATGAAAAAGATTTTTGTAAACACTTATGGTTGAAGATATTTTCGCTCACGAAGACGAGAGCGATAAACATTCATCGCGGAAAAAGGCACCCCTGCGCCGAAATATCTGGCTAACGGTTTTTGTTGGCACGGTGATTTTCATCTACGATGTCTTCAAGACAGTCAGCACCGTTCTGGGTGTTGCCTTCTTAATTCGGTTCTTCTTAATCCAGCCATTCTATGTCTCTGGCCCTTCAATGGAGCCCAACTTCCACAACAATGAATATATCATTGTTGATCAAGTTACCTATCGCTTCCGAACTCCACATCGTGGTGATGTAGTTGTCTTTAAGTGGCCACAAAACACTGCCATCTCATTTATCAAACGGGTGATTGGGTTACCCGGTGAAACCGTAGAAGTCCGTGACGGACGAGTTACTGTTTATAACAAACAAACCCCCAATGGTACTGTGTTAAGCGAGGCCTACCTTCAAGGCGTAGACACGCCTAATGAAGCCCGTCGGACTCTTGGCAAAGACGAATACTTCGTTATGGGCGATAATCGCCACAATAGTTCTGACTCTAGAATCTGGGGACCAGTCGCCCGTCATTTAATTGTCGGAAAGGTTTGGGTGGTGATTTATCCATTTAGCGACTTCCATAGTATCGCCTCACCGTCTTACGGTAAAGGGTTATAATTTTGAGCGTTTAGGCGACGCTCAACCCGCCGTTACTTTCCTCTTGGTGAAAGTAACCAAAGCCGTGGCCCGGACAGTTCCGGGCTTATTCATTGGCTAAATCATTTTTCCGCTTACAGCCAAACTCGTCGCTTCGCTCCTTAAACAGTGGCTTCGCGGCAATGATTTAGCTCAATTCAGAACAACCCTTCACTGAAGGGCCGGTAGGAAAAAGAGAGAATTCTTAATTCATTCTATAAGTCCTACTAAGATTGATACCCCGAGGGACCGAGGGGACACCACAACTTTTCACTTATCACTTTTAACTTTTAACCATCCCCACAATCTTCACTCTGGTCTTTTCTTGCCGATGACCGGCTTTTCTGCGATAGCGTTTGCGACGCTTGATTTTAGAAACCAAAATCTTATCTTCTCTAAACTGCTCTACCACCTGACCAGTCACTACCATATCTGCCACTAACGGAGTACCTAAAGTAACCGAATCATCATTCGCCACCATTAGCACTTCAGTAAATTTAATCTCGGCTCCGGCTTCGCCTGGAAGTTTCTCGATATCCAAAACCGTACCTTCTTGTACCAGGTATTGCTTGCCACCAGTTTTAATGACTGCCAATTTCATAACTTCCAAAAGTTATCACCTGACGCGTCTGGGGTCAAGTACTGCTTATTTATTCAGACACCACACCTCAAGATAATCCGACCACCTGCCCTGCCTCTAAACCAGTCGCTTCTACTGTTCCCGCCGCCAATTCCAGCACATATCTGGCTGGTTGGTTGCTTTCATATATAGGAAGTACGGTCTGTTCATCATCTGGAATTGGAGCATTTTGAACAATATGTACCACCTGTCCCTGACCATCAAGCCACAATATATCCAACGGGATTTTCATCCCCTTCATCCAAATTCCCTGTGTCCCATCATCTTGAAACACAAACAACATTCCGGTATCGGCTGGAACGGATTCCACTCCCGACAATCCCTGGGCCCTGGCTTCGGGGGTGTCTACTACCCGTGCTTGAATCACCTGCCCCCCCGGCAACCGAATTGCCATTTGCTGGTCAACTGGTGGCTGTACTATTTGATTCGTTAGTAAATGACCCAACGAAAAAACTGCCGGCTGTTTACTAACACCATAAACAATTACCAACGCCACCACAAACAAACCTAAGATGAGATTTGAAACAAAACGATTCATTATTTCTTCTCTACCACCAACTTTACCACATTGTCTTCTATTTTGACCTCATAACCATCGTTTTCGCTCTGGATTAAAATATCGGCTAGGGTTTCGGACTGAATATATTCGCCCCAGACCTTAATCGCTTGACGAAGTGCTTTACTTTCGGTTTGCCAAGTAATCGAAATGTGGTCCTGAATTTCAAATCCGGACTCTTTGCGTAAGACCTGAATTGCCCGAACTAATTCCCGCACCAATCCCTCTTCCAGTAGTTTATCAGTCAACTTCGTATCCAACTGTTCAATGTTATCCCCTAACACAATTTCTTTTACATTTAATTCCTCGCACAAAATAGCAATCAAATCACCATCTAACTGTTTGGCTTTAATTGAAAACCTCGCCAATGGTTGACGCACCTTAATTCCGGCCACTTCTCTTTGATTTAGTCCCAATTCCACCCAGTGCCGGACTTGACTCATTTCTTCCAAGATTAACTCATCCACCTTGCCCGCCCTTGGCCAAGTCGTCAGGTGGACCGAGATTGGTTCCTCGTCTGTTTTTAGATTGGCATAAATTGCTTCACTCAAAAACGGCATAAACGGGGCCATTAGTTTAGTTAAATCCTTCAGCACGGCATGAAGCACGACATAGGCCTGTTGTTTGTCTTTGGTCTGACTAGCATCACCTGTCCGCCAAAACCGACGACGGTTTCTGCGAATATACCAATTCGACAAATCATCAACAAAACTTTCTATCGCTTGGCAGGCCGCCATTGGCTCGTATCGGTCCAAATGATATGTTACATGTTCAATCAATTGGTCGTGACGAGTCCAAATCCATTTATCCAACACTTCCGTTGGTTTAACTTTCACATTCAAGTCAGGAATAAATCCGTCAATGTTGGCATAAGTTACAAAAAATGAATAAGTGTTCCAGATGGTTAGCATTAACCTTCTAACCACTGTTTTCACTCCTTCTTCGTCAAAGTTCTTGGACAACCCTGGTTGATTAATGGTGTACAGATACCATCTCAATGCATCTGAACCGTATTTATCAAAAATCGTCCACGGGTCGACTGTGTTCCCTTTGGACTTACTCATCTTCTTGCCATGTTTATCCAGAATATGTCCCAAACAAATCACCTGCTTATATGGCGCTGGCTTACCCAACATAGTCGAAATCGCCAACATGGTATAAAACCAGCCCCGGGTTTGATCGATTGCTTCAGAAATAAAATCAGCTGGGAAGGCCTCGCCCCGATCAATTTTTTCAGCGTTCTCGATTGGATAATGCCATTGGGCAAAGGGCATCGCACCAGAATCAAACCAGACATCCAAAACTTCCGGAACCCTTTTGAATTCCTTACCATCTTTCACTAATACGATTTCGTCCACAAATGGTTTATGCGGATCAAAATTGGTTCCAACCAAACTTGGGTCTTTGGCTAGTTTATTAAGTTCCGAAAACGAACCTACACACATCGGTTTATCATCACTTCCGCCCACAGCGGCTTCGCCGTCAGTGGTACGGACAGGCATCCAAAATGGCAAAGGGGTTCCCCAGTATCGCTCGCGAGAAATCCCCCAGTCCTTCACTTCTCGGAGCCATTCACCAAACCGACCATCTTTAATATGAGATGGAGTCCATTCAACCGCATCGTTGTTTTTAATTAATTGGTCGCGTAATTTAGACATCGCAATAAACCAACTCTCGGCCGCGTAATACAACAATGGTGTTTCGCACCGCCAACAGAACGGATAATCATGCGTAAACTTTTCTTCTTTAAATAATGACTGATTTTCCCGGAGATACTCAATAATTCCTTTCTCAACTTCAGAGTCCTTCACAAACTTCCCTGCCCATTCTCCTACAGTTGGGCCAAAAGTGCCGTCTGGAAGCACAGTATGGAACTTGGGTAACCCAACTTTTTCGCCTAGTTGATAGTCGTCCTCACCATACATCACCGCCGTATGCACCACGCCAGTCCCTTCATCCGTAGTTACAAAACCGGCTGGATAAACCTTAAACGCATTTTGATAATTTGGTGTATTGTCTGGTACCGCTCCTGGGAATAGTGGTTCATACTCGAATCCAACCAAATCCTTCCCTTGAAATCTATCAACAATTTCAACTTTCTCTTTACCAAAAACTTTCTCAATCAACTCCTCCGCCAAAATCAGGTACTCTGTATTGTCATTCCGAGCATGTCGAGGAATCTGGTTGCTAGATCCTTCGACTACGCTATCGCTTCGCTCAGGATGACTCCGTTGAGTCACTTTTAACTTGCAATAGGAAATTTCATTTCCTATTGCCAATGCCACATTGCCAGGTAGTGTCCACGGTGTCGTCGTCCATGCTAGTAAAAATGTATTTTTACTGGTACCCCGAGGTACCGCCTGTCCATCGAAGCCTTGGCGTAGTTGGGAGGGGCTACCTGCTTCTTTAACTCGAAACTTCACATAAAGTGAAGTTTCGCTCACCTCCCTGTATCCCTGTGCCACTTCATGACTTGATAACGCCGTTCCGCATCTCGGACACCGTGGCACCACTCGATGACCTTGATAAATCAGTCCTTTATCCCAGGCCTGCTTCAAAATCCACCAAACCGACTCAATATAATCTGGTTCATAGGTAATATACGGGTGCTCCATATCCAACCAAAAACCACTCCGCTTGGTGAATTTTTCCCAATCCTCTTTATGTTGCCACACACTTTCCTTGGCCTTGGCATTAAATTTAGCCACCCCATACTTTTCAATATCGGGTTTAGAAGTTAGCTTCAATTCTTTTTCCACTGCAATTTCAACTGGCAACCCATGCGTATCCCAACCGGCCTTACGCTCCACTAAATACCCTCGCATGGTTTTGTACCGCGGAAACAAATCCTTAAAATAACGTGCTAATGCGTGATGCAAACCCGGCTTAGCGTTGGCTGTGGGCGGGCCTTCAAAAAAGACATAGCGCTTTCCGCCATGCCGTTGCTCTAAACTTTTGGTAAAGATTTTTTCCTTATCCCAAAATTCAAGAACTTCTTCCTCTTGTTTGGCGAAGTCCACTCGTGAATCAATCGGCTTAAACTTCATCCCGTTAGAAACTTTACGCGAAAAAATAATTCTGGTAAGAATTCTTTTTTCGCAAAACTGGTATAGGTAACTATCATAGTAAACATTGGTTGACTGGTTATCCCCCGTACCTCCGGCAAGGGCAGTTTCTAACGGGATTCATCGTCGCTTCCTCTCAGTAATCAAAAACTTTTTCGGACTAGCATCTAAGTCAATAAACTGGTCTACTGCTTCACGCAATTTACCCGAAGCACTCCGACCAAATGCCATCACTTCCACTTTTTGACCGTTACTTTGCAAAAATTCAACTAGAGGGACAAAATCGCCATCCCCAGACACTAGCACCACCACATCAATCTTGGATGACAATTTAATCGTGTCCATGGCAATTCCTACATCCCAATCGCCTTTTTTATGGCCACCATAAAAGACCTGCAATTCCTTGGCCTTAACCTCGAATCCAATTCGAGTTAATGCATCAAAAAAACCGGCCTCTTCGGGAATATCGGCTTGCACCACATAAGCAATCGCCCGAATCAAACTTCTATCTCCGACCGCCTCTTCCAAAATCGCCTTAAAATTCACCTTCTGCTGATACATCGCCTTGGCCGAATAATACATGTTCGACACATCGATGAAGACCCCCACCCTCTGTTCCGTATATTGACTTGGCATCTTATCTAATATCTAAAAAATATCCCCCTCATTATAGCCGTTTTCTGTCTGGGAGCCAAAATTCCCCGATTGCCCACAACTCGACTCAAACCCTGAATCACAGCAAAAAATCCGTCCCCACAGACACGCCCGGGCACTATCCAATCCTGCCCATCCCCTCAATAATTTTTATTTCTTCTGGCGTGAGACCGTAGAGCGTATAAACGAGTTGATTGATTTCATTATCCAACTGGACAACCCTACTCCACATTCTGTCATACTGTTCCGTATCCTTGGTTATACCCTGTAGCTCAACCTGCAAATTTATCATTTGTTTTACGCTCTCTTCTATTAAATTGCTGGTTGCCTTGATTTTCGTGTCTTTTGAATTTAGATTTTTGATAGGCATCTTAGCCAAGTTCACTGCCTTCACCTCTGCAAACACACGACCAGTTTCGGGAACAAAAAAATTGTAGACAAAGTCCATTAATTTGGAATTTAGTAAAGCGGTAACAAACTCTTCTGAGTAACTTTGATATGTAATTACTATGTTGTGAACATTGTTGAGATCCAATAAACCCTTTGCATCAACTGCCGCAATTATCTTGTCAGCAGTCTGACGCACAACTATTTTCTTATGTCCAAAATTCAGAGAGCTTCTCGGTTCAGCCAACCACTCCCCGTATTTAATCCACTTATTAACGCCAAAAATGACATACCTGTTAAAATCCTTTCCACTGAGATATGGTTTGTACTCACTATCTACTTCTGTATTGGCGTCAAAGATTCTATTGTCTACATCTTCCTTTGTTTGCTTGGGCTTCCCCTTCCCCACTTGGTATGGTTTTATTCCGACGGTAATATCAGCAATTTCATCCAGAACAATAGTTCCCTCTGAAACTCTATTGACAAGGGCAACCTCACTTGCACTATAAAAAGTATTGAAACCCAACTCGTAGTTGCCTACCCAAAGATTTTGTTTTATCTTATCGTATTGAATGTTGCCGAATTCTTCCACGCTTTTAACATTAGCGACTAGAACCTCGCCATCTGCTGGTTGGACTTTACTACAAACAAAAATACAAATTTCTGCTGTCACTCTGTTGAACACCTGGTATAGAAAAACTATCATCTTCTCCAAACGAGAATTCTCAATTAATAGCCGTCTTATTTTTTTAAAATAATGCATATTCAACCAGGTCGATGGTACAACAAATGACATTCTCCCCTTCTCCTTTAAGAGTTGGAACGCTCTCCCAATAAAAGCTACGTAGGTGTCGATTTGGTATTCTAGAAATTCATATTTTTCTACTAGATATTGCTTCATCGAACTATCGAGCATGGCACCCCATGGCGGGTTTCCCAGTACGACATCGAAACCTCCTTGTTCGAATATTTCTTTGAATTCTTTCTCCCACTCAAACGGCATTTGCTTACGAAAATCATTGCCAAAATATTTTTTCAATTCATCGTCAGAGCCAGAAATAAGAGAATTGCCCATCTGAATATTATGTGTTAATAGTGGTAACTTGATTTTTTTATCCAACGCCGCCAACAAAAGATTGAGCCGCGCAATCTCGACGGCCTGTGGATCTAAATCCACTCCATAAATATTTTGGGTAAGAATTTCATATTTAGACAAGGAACTCTCTTTTACACCAAATTCTTTGTATTTCTCAACCAACAATTCGAATGCTTTGATCAAAAATGATCCAGATCCACAAGCTGGATCCAAGATCCGAATCTTTTTGAGATCGGTGATAGTTTTGCACTGGTTCAAAACGGGACCTAAAGCATTCTTTACTATGTAGTCCACAACGTACGTGGGAGTGTAGTATATTCCTTGCTCTTTGCGTTTTTTCGTATCTTTCTGAACCGCGACTCCTTTTTGGGACTGCTCTAGTTTATAGCCAAGATAATTTTCATATACTGCACCAAGAACATCTGTGGGCATAGCGCGAAAATCGTATTCATAATACCCTTCTTTGCCGTGAAGGATTTTAATTACTTCAGATGTAGATCCATCATATTCATCCCATGTTTCAAATGAGTGCTTCGAAAACAAATTTGAGTCATATATGTCATCCAGTTCCCTGAACTTATCCACCATCATTTTGTAAAGCGTGATTCTACCCTTCTGTGGTTCCCATTCACGAATCATAGGAATAAGTGTCTTGGGTTCAATATCTCTGTCTTCCGCAACCCGAATGAAAATTATCCGATCCAAAAGCTTTTGGACACCCTCATCCAATAAATCCTTATCAACTTTAGGGTTCCATGCGGAAAGTGATTTAGTAAGAATAGCACGACATTTTTGTAGGTCTTTATATAAAAGATTAGTAACAGAAATACGCTGAAGTTTTTTACCCCACCCCTCAGCGCATTTATCCAAAAGATTTTTATTGAACGACTCTTTTGATAACAACCACAGTTGATCCAATCGTTCCAAGTATTCTGTACACGAAATTTCAAAAAAGAGTTTATCCGACAATGAACCATCTATTACCTGTGCATTAAACACTTTAATACTTTCGAAATCTGTAAGTACGGCCCAAGTAGCTCCCTTGTTCCACGAGTAACGTATTGCCTGATTTGCAAATTCTTCTTTATGCAAATCCGCACCAAGTTTTTTGGCCTCAAGATAAAACTTAACTCTGCCATCAGAATAAAAACCATAATCAACAAAACTAGAAGAAATCTTTTCTTCTGCAGATACCTCTTCTTTTTTGTGTACCTCCCACCCCAACGCCTCAAAAAGAGGAAGAATAAATTCTTTTTTGGTCTCTTCCTCGGTATACGACTTTAGTTTTCCTGCTGCTTTAACCTCGTTGTACTTCTCAACTAAAGCCCTAATCTTTTCTTGGGCTACTTCTTTCATGTCTCAATTATACCCCACCCCCGCCCTGGGCCTTCTAACCGAACATTATCAATTTGAAGTAGGATTTTTACCACAATCTTGTCTTAGAGTCAATCGTTTACTTAAGGGAGTTTTCGTAGAAAATTATCCTCAATTCTGGTAACCCTACTCTCTATTCTATCCGAGTTTTGCTTAGCATCATCACGAGATATTTCAAGTGCCGCGATACGAGCACCAAATCCAAAATGATTAACGAGCAAACCAAGGCCAGTGGAAACAATCGCCACAAGAATGATAGACACCCAATACCCTGCTGGTGTTTGCCACCACTGCAACTTTGTCGGATCAGTAAATGTAGTCGTTCCTTTAACTGGAGACATTTCGTATAAGACCGCTTAGTGTCCCTATGAATGGTAGTAGCGCAGAAGGCTGGTCTACATCAAACACAACATTACCGCCACCTCCCAACAATACCTTAAACCTACCGGCCTCTTGTGTCGTTCCAACAATATCAGCAATTAACATCCTATTGATGATCGGTATATACCCCCTTGCATCTTCTTTGTTAGGTTTCGTCTCCACCAATATCAGCTCCCTAGCCGTCAAAATAGCCACGCTAGGTAAAATTCCATTCGCCGATGGTGGTTTCTGTAACGATCCTCTTGACTCCAAAATAAGAGCATACTCCAACTGTTCGTCGCCAATATTCGCCTCAAGCTCTGAACGTATGGCTTCTAATCGAGAATCGTGCTCTAATAATTCTTTAAGTGTTTTTACGACCATAACCTTCATTGATTATACCCCGCCGGGGGACATCCGGCGCATTATCCCCCAACGATTGTCTACTACTTCTTGGTCGCTATCTTCATCGTCTCTTTAACTGTGGTCTTTGGATGCTTAACCGCGAACTCCCTAGTTACAATCCGACCGTTGTCTGCCCGACGATAAAGGATTTTGATTTTCAATCCCATGTCTGATGTCGTTAACAATGTGTAGGTTGACTCCACGACCAATTCAGAGGTAGCACAATTGGCCCGTCGCGCCGGTCACAAACCACAGAGCTATCCGAGAATCCATTGGGAGGAGTACAACAGCCACCACCCCTGGGATGATAGCTAGAATTATTATATCATTGACTCTACCGGCCCTTTGGAGGTCGGTCGTTCTAAATTGAGCTAAATCGTCTCACTAACTTCAAGTATGCCTCAACAAAAGATTAGGACAATTTCAGTGCCTTCACACCAAGCGCAGTGGCATACTTATACAACGTAGAAAGCTGGGGTTCTCGCTTTAAAGATTCCATCGCAGAAATTGCCTCTTGTCGCAACCCCGTCTTCTTAGCCATATATTCTTGAGTTCGCTTCTGCTTGATTCTTTCTTTTACAAGTTGTCTTACAACATTAAAGTGAGGTTCGCGCTCCTTGACGATACGACGAAATTCGGGATTCTTCATCCATCTTTTCTCAACTTGACTGAATGGAATAAGTTTTACTTTGTTTGCCATAATTTCATCCTTTCCAATGCTAATTTGATATGCCGTTGAGGAGTTTGATTGGTTGTCTTATAGAAACCAACTACCACCACTACCCCGTCTTTTATCTTCCCCAACAAAAGACGAACATTTTTCGGTCTTAACTCCCAAAGCTTATGCCCAGACAACTTTTTGAACACGGGTGGGAACAGAGTGAAGCCGTTGTCTTCCAAGAGTTTTATATACTCCCATACATCCGCCTGAAGCTCTTCGGAAAGATTATCTATAAAGGAACCTATCCGAGAATCAATAAATACTTTCATTTTCATAATATAACGAATTCGTTATATTGTCAATAGTATAATATCTACACATCCTACATTACCCTCTCCCCTCTCTTTAGACAGATCTAGGGGGCTAGAATTTTGAATTTTGAGTGAATTACCTAATGTCTTAATTTTTAAACATTCAGCCACTTAGATTTGATTCGAAATTATCTCAAACACCTTATGTTTATCCCGATGCCCCGAAATCAACTCAATCTTACTTTTTGGCACTCGGAAATGAAGTGACAGAACTTCAATCACTGCAATATTCGCTTTTCCTTTTTCTGGAACTGTTTGCACCCACACTTTTAAACTGCCATCTGGCAGTTCTTCGATAGCATTGCGAGAAGATCTCGGTACCGCCAACACTTTAACTCTCATATTCCAATTATACCCTGCCTACCGGTCAGACAGGTCCACAGCAACAACCAAAGTAATCAGTTAAAAGTTATGGTATCTTGGTAAATAATTTTGAATGATGAATTTTGAATTTTGAGTGAATTACCTAATGTCTTAATTTTTAAACATTCAGTCATTGGGATTTGATTAGAAATTAGAAATTAAGGTATTCTTTCAGTCCGCCAGCCGGCGGACTAATATCTAATTTCTAAACAAATCCCAAATCCCAACTTGGCCTTAGGACGAGGACTGTCCTGAACTGAACTAAATCTCGGTGGGTGAAGCCGCATGTTTGATCCTGCTGTACAGCAGAAGAGTTTGCGTTACCCGCCCGCAACGCTTTGCGTAGCAATGCGGGCGAGGAGACCAGAAAGGGTGATTTTCTATTTTGGCTAGCAATTGGTGAGTGGGGGCACCCTTTTGGCGCCACCGTTTTGGGTGAGCAAAATGGTGGCAGAAGAAACGTCCCGGCCTACCGGGACTAGATTTTTCACTTCGTTCAGAATGACAAAAACACAAGACAAGGCGGGAACGGGTCGAGTGCCGTTATGCGCTCGAAGAACTAACTAGATTTGCTCGCGCTTCTCGTATTTGTGCTATATCTAATTCTCCTCGTAAAGAAACATATTCAGCCACACTAATTACTTTCGGCAAAGCCCCACCCAACATCTGTTCAGCCGAATCTAATTCACCAGCTAAAATTAATTGACGAACCTGATCTTGAGTTTCTCGATTTAACCGCCTGTATTCAGCGGTGTTTTTAAGTTCCAACTGCACTGCCTCATCTAAAACTATTTCTTTTCGTTCCGACTCTGTTTCAACGAATTTACCCAATAACCTTTTAGCGGTCTCTGATGATATATGGTGACTATTCGACAAAATCACTACCAATTTCTGTCTCTGTTTTTCAACTCGGTCAACCGTGTCGGATAGTTGTCTTAGCATCCATTCTTGGGCCCGGAAACTAAGTTGTTCCACTTCACTCCGCTTTTGTTGGCGTTCCGATTCGATAAATGCCTCATTTGCCAGTGTGGTTTCTAATTGATAAATTAACTCCCGCCCCGAATCAATAAATTCATCAATAATTTCAACCAAATTCTCCATGTGTTCAATTTCGGTACAGGCCTCAAACCCGGCCTCCCATTCAGATGCTTTTTCATTATTGAAAACTCCCCACGCTAAGGCCTCGCTAATCTTGGCATACAGTTCGACCCTCAAACCTGCCACTTCTGCGATTGGTAATGTTTCGGTCTCTAATTCTAATTCAATTATTTCATTCATTGGGACTCTAGTGATTTTACGCCCTTACGGAGCCGAGCGTTATCCGTTTGGAAAATCGGCATCGCGGGGTCGTTGTTTGAGGAGTCCTGCTGTCCAGCAGGACGACGAGTTCGGCCCATTAGCGGTAAGCCGATTTTACATTACGGATAGCTTGGCGCAGTCGGGCCGCCCTTTTGGCGCTACCGTTTTGGGCGAACAAAATGGTAGCGAAAAGATTTAAAGATTTATTATACGATTCTGAACAAGCCAGAATGACGGGATAACACACCGGGACAGATCCCCGATGTCGAAGCGTTGCACTTTTGGCTCGAGGATGACCCGAAGACGGGTCAACTGCATCCTGTCGTCGTCCCACACTCCCGACACGCATAGCAAGTCCCGTTTCGTACCATCAGCGCTCCACAAGTCGGACAGGGCGGAGCCGAACCCTCTACCACATCTCCGTTGGCTTCCATTTTAATGCTAAATGCTTCCTGTAATGGCAAAACAATTGGCTCTGGGGTTTCCTCGACTACTGTTTCAACGGTTTGATCTTTAGTATCTACATTGGTCACATCAGTACTCTCCAAACTCTTAGCCACATCCTCACCAATAATTCCAAACATCACCTGCCGATTAACTGGCAAGAACTGTCGTCCCAACCAACGCGCAATATAATCTGGAATTGATTTTGCAAACGGAATATCTGTATCATCAGTTGCTCCCCATGGCTCAAATCGCATGTTGATTAGCGAATCAATCAATGATTCCACCGACTCACCTCGTTGTAGGGCCTTCGACATTAACCGCGCCAAAGTATCCAGTAGCCCCGATACCATTGAACCCTCCCGCGCTGACCGCAAAAAGATTTCGCCTAACCGATCATCATCAAAATGATTGGCCGTTAAATAGATTTTATGGTTTCCCACAATGAAACTATGAGTAATTCCCTGACGAGTTTTCGGCATATGGGTCTCTTGGGACTTGGCTGGAATTGGAACCACCACTTCTTCTTTCTCTTTCCGCTTGGCCGACAACGGCTGGGAGGCCTTGCAGTTATCCCGATACAATGCCAACGCTTTCAGACCTTTTTTCCAGGCCTCCACATAAACTTCTTCAACATCCTCAACTGTCACTTCCTCTGGCATGTTCACTGTTTTACTAATCGCTCCACTGATAAATGGCTGGGTGACTGCCATAATTTCCAAGTGCGCCATCGCCCGAATATATCTCTTCCCGTCACCGCACCGATTAGCGCAATCGAAAATCGCCAGATGTTCATCCTTTAGATGTGGTGCGCTTTCGATTTTGCCGGTCTCCAAAACATAATCAGTAATCGCTTTAATTTCATTTCCCGCATAACCCAACCGCTCCAGTGCTGGTGCTACCGATTGATTCACAATCGAATATCCGCCGCCACCAGCTAATTTCTTATATTTAACCAACGCAAAATCCGGCTCGATTCCAGTTGTATCCGCATCCATCAACGGACCAATCGTGCCAGTTGGCGCTAATACTGTGGCTTGAGCATTTCTAAATCCAAACTTCTTGCCCAAAGTTAACGCCTCATCCCAGTCGACTTTGGCCGTCGCCACCAAATTTTCTGGAATGTTAATTATATCAAGTTGGTCAGCTGCATCCCGATGCATTCCAATCACTTCCAGCATGCTTTCCCGATTTTTAGCATAGTCAGGGAATGAACCGACTCGGGCAGAAATTTTAGCCGATTGAGCGTAAGCCCTGGCCGTCATGATGGCCGTGATGGCCGCCGTCATGCCTCTGCCCTTATCCGAATCATAAGGCAGTCCAGCTCGCATTAAATAAGCCCCCAAGTTGGCATATCCCAATCCCAACGGACGAAAATCATGCGAATTTTGCGCCATCGCTCTGGCTGGATAAGACGAAAAATCGACTAAAATTTCCTGCGCCAGAATAAATAAATCAACCGTGTGATGGAATGCTTCCACATCAAAACTCCCATCTTCTTTCATGAATTTAACTAAGTTAATAGAAGCCAGGTTACAGGAGGTGTCGTCCAAGAACATATATTCGCTGCACGGATTACTGGCGTTAATTCGGCCACTAACTTTACAAGTGTGCCACCGGTTAATTGTGGTATCATACTGCATTCCCGGATCCGCACACCGCCAGGCCGCTTCGGCAATTTCTTTCATAATCTGTTTCGCCGGATAAGTATGAACTATCTTGCCACCAATCACCTCATGAGTATCCCACTGACCGCCATCCAAATACGACTGCATAAAACCGTCAGTCACTCGAACCGAGTTATTGGAATTCTGTCCACCAACGGTCTGATAGGCCTCGCCGTTAAAATCAGCCGGCAATCCGCCGTATTCAATCAAAATCTTGGCTTTTTCTTCTTCTCTGGCCTTCCAACGAATAAAGTCCATAATTTCAGGATGATCCACATTCAAAATCACCATCTTGGCCGCTCGCCGAGTCGTTCCGCCAGATTTAGTCGCCCCAGCCCCAGCGTTGAATACATTCAGAAATGACATCACTCCGCTCGAAGTCCCGCCGCCAGACAGAAACTCAAATCGCGACCGGAGGGATGAAAAATTAGTCCCCGTCCCGCTACCGTGTTTGAATAATTGAGATTCCTTTTTAACTAAATCAAAAATATCACCCAAATCGTCTTTAATTGATTGAATGAAACAGGCCGAACTTTGTGGGTGTTCGTATGCATTGGTCGCTCGTTCAACTTCATTGGTTTCGGGATTCCAAAAGAAATTTAAAGTTGAACCATCAATCCCATACTCGTGCCACAAACCAACATTGAACCAAACCGGCGAATTAAATGCTCCGCGTTGAGTTATTAAAATATATTTCAATTCATCCTCAAAGGTATCGGCCAAATCTTTAGTCGACAAATGACCAAGTTTTTCACCGGCTGTCCGAATCGTATGAGCCACTCGGTGGATCAACTGTCTAATCGAGGTCTCACTACCCTCTGGTCCGTTAACCCCCCGCTTACGCAGGTATTTATAGGCCGCGATTGTTACTGCTGTATCTGACCAGGACAGGGGTGCTTCAACCTCTTTATCCAACAGAATCCGACCCATAGCATCCTTTAACTCAACCCGACGCATACCCCAATCCAACATCCGAAACACATCATCACCCGGTCGAGTAAACCGCCGAGTCACCAAATCCTGTCCCGCCATAACATCGTGCCCCATAATCATGATTATTTAGATAATATCTTTTCTTTGTTTGGATGTTTGGTTATTAATTTTTTGATTTCCTGTTCAAAGGTAGCCAAGTCGGCGAACTCCCGATAGACCGCCGCAAACCGGATGTAAGCCACTTGATCAACTCGTTCGATCTGCCTCATCACCGCTTCACCAATTTCCGCTGATGACACTTCATCTCGATTCATCTCAAACATTTGCCGTTCAATATCATCAATCACTTTTTCCAATTGCGCCGCCGCGATCGGTCGTTTATAAAACGCTTTGTAAATTCCACTAGCGATTTTGTTGCGATCAAACAGCTCCCTCGAACCATCTTTTTTTATTACCATCAACCTGGGATGTTCCAACCTCTCGTAAGTTGTAAATCGAAGATTACATTTTACACACTCACGCCGACGACGCACCGCAGAGCCAACGTCGGCTTCACGTGAATCAACTACCGCACTCTCTTCGTGGCTACATTGTGGGCATTTCATCTTTTTTGATTGTTATCCCGAAGTACCGAGGGAAACCCGCTATACCAGGTCCCGACGAACGGAGGGAAACCCGATTATTTGTTATCCCGAGGTACCGAGGGAAACCCGCTGTACCAGGTCCCGACGAACGGAGGGAAACCCGCTGTACCAGGTCCCGACGAACGGAGGGAAACCCGCTGTACCAGGTCCCGACGAACGGAGGGACTACTGCATTTTGTGGTCGCAACTACAATACTAACCCCATATCTAGTGTTTCGCTTAAAACCGCTCTGACGCTACCCCTACCTGACTTTTATCCCCACCCCCAGGACATAGAATCTAGAATTTGGAATATGGAATTTAAAAATAGCATCCACCGACCCTTTGGAGGTCCACCGTATTTTCTCTCAAGGATCCATCGAGCAGATTAAAATATAGTGTAGTATAAACCAACGGCCGTTGGTTTATACTACAAATATAAGGAAATAGATTCTGAACCAAATCCGGAATAACAACTCCAAGGTGGCCCCTCGGTTCCTCGGGAAACCAAAATAAAAACATCTATAACAAAACCCCGCCATTACTGGCGGGGAAATGCTTCGCGATGAAATCGCAAACTAACTATCTTATTTTTTTACGAATAAACGCGGGCACATCTAATGTATCTTTTTCTTCGATGTCATTACTACTTTCTTCTCTGGCCATTGGCGCTTTCCCGCCCTTCCGTCGTTGAGCATAATTTTCATCAAAGCCAGTCGCAATTACGGTAATTTTCACTTCACCCTGCATCGCTTCATCGATTACCGCGCCAAAAATGATATTGGCATCCGGATCGGCTGCTTCGGTAATAATCCGAGCCGCTTCGTCGATTTCATACATCGACATATCCGGCCCACCAGTGATGTTGAATAGAATCCCTTTGGCTCCATCAATCGACAACTCTAGCAGTGGCGAATCAATCGCCATCTTGGCTGCTTCCAATGTCCGACTCTCACCAGTCCCACGACCGATACCCATTAAAGCGCTTCCAGCATTTTGCATAATTGCCTTAACATCAGCAAAGTCGACATTGATCATCCCATGCATGGTAATTAGGTCAGAAATCCCTTGCACGCCTTGACGCAACACATCATCTACTACCGAGAAAGCATCATACAGCGATGTCTTTTTATCGATCACTTGAAGTAAGCGATCATTGGGGATAGTGATTAATGTATCCACCCGCGGTTGCAATTCACTCAAACCCTCTTCGGCAACCTTCTTTCGCCTCAGCCCTTCAAAAGAAAACGGCTTGGTTACTACCGAGACAGTCAACGCGCCCAATTCGCGGGCAATTTCTGCCACGATCGGCGCTGCACCAGTACCAGTCCCACCACCAAGTCCGCAGGTGATGAACACCATATCGGCATCTTTGAGGGCATTATAAATGTCCTCTTTATTTTCTTCTGCCGCTTTCCTTCCCAGCTCAGGGTCCGAGCCGGCGCCAAGTCCACGGGTAGTGGTTTGGCCAATGTGAACCCTAACAGGCGCTTCACAATAGTGAAGATCCTGTGCGTCGGTGTTTACTGCCACAAATTCAACTCCCTTGATCCGGGAGCCAATCATGCGATTTACCGCATGGCAGCCCGATCCCCCCACACCGACCACCTTAATGCGAGCGAAAACGTCCTCTTCTTTAAATTCGGACGATGTCGCATCAGTAGGTCTCTTGCGTGTCGTCATAAAAACTTTTCGACCTCCATATTTAACCAACACTTATATAAAAAACCTCCCCTGGGTTCTTGTCTCACGACACTTCATTGTAAAAACCCCACCTGACTTGTGTCAATTAAGTAATTAAAAAGTCCCTCTGATAGCCGATACTTTATTCCACTTTCCCCAAAACCCGGGGTAGCGAAACAGTTAAAAGTTAAAAGTCCTCCTCCGCCTAAAGCTACGGAAGGATCTTCGATGAAAAGTTTAGGTGTCCCGACAAGTAATTTTTAATGATGAATCTTGAATTTTGAATCAATATCTTAATGTCTTAATTTTGAAACATTCAGTCACTTAGATTTGATTCGAAATTAGAAATTAGAAATTAAAAAGCCCGTTCTAGGGCTTAGACAATACTTTTCCAGAAAAGTATCAAAGAACTTATTTATTTAGTAAAAATACTTTTTATTTTCGACACGATAGAACCAATATCCACTGCCGAAAACGCCGTCCGCACATCTTCTTCATCCATTCCCCACAGCATCAATCCAATCGAAGTTGCAAATCTAGGATCATCTAATTTATCTACCATCCCTTTTAATTCGACTGGAAATCCTAGTTGTGCCGGCAGTCCTAAATGTTCTTTAGCCGATTCCACCATCCCAGGCAACTTCGCTCCACCGCCTACCAAGACCGCTCCGGCTGGTAACATCCCATCTCGGCCAACCCGCCGAAGTTCCAACTTCACCATGTTAAACAGTTCGGCCAACCGCGCTTCGATAATCTCCGCTACATACCGGCGCGAAATCACTTGTTCCTCATCCCGATCCATCCGGGAAAGATCAATTTTGTCATTATCTGACAAGGTAATTGGACTGGCCATACCGTATTCAACTTTCACCCGCTCGGCTAAATCCAGCCCGATTCGAAGCCCTAACGCCACATCCGAAGTAATATGCGCCGAGCCCACCGGAATAACTGCCGAATGATAAATGTCACCTTCCTCAAATACCACTAGACCGGTTGTTCCCGCCCCGATGTCTAGAAGCACCACTCCCAATTCTTTAGATTTTTTTGACAACACCGATTTACTGGCCGCTAGTGGACTCAACACAAAACTCGCCACCGCCACTCCGGCCTGTTCGACTGTCCGGCGTAAATTCTTAATAAACGGACTCGCTCCGGTCACTACATGCGCATCCACTTCCAATCGATTACCACTCATCCCGACCGGGTCTTTAATCCCCTCTTGCCCATCCACAATAAACATCCGCGGGATCACATGCAAAATCTCCCGATTCGGCGGGACAGTCACTGATTGAGCGGTTTCAATTACTCGCATCACTTCTTCTTGGGTAATTTCATCTCGCCCTCGAGCCAGTGCGATTAGACCTTTATTGTTAGTCGAACTGACATGCTCGCCGGAAATAGATACATAAACGGCTTCCACGGGAAGTCCCGCCATTCGCTCGGCGTCTTCGACCGATCCGCTAATCGCCGCTACGGCCTCCTCCACATCAGTTACCACACCTCGGCGCATACCAGAGCCCTCACGAATACCCACCCCGACAACGCTGGGGTGCGTCTCGCCTTCGGCCCGGTGTCCAATCACCGTTACCACTTGCGAATCGCCAATATCAATTCCGACAGAAATTTTCTCTTTCATCCCATTAGAAACTTTACGCGAAAAATAATTCCTGCCGTCATCCTGAACTTGTTTCAGGATCTCGATGTTGAAACAAGTCCAACCCAACGAGAATTCTTTTTCGCCAGACCTATAAACCTACCGTTAATTTTTAAACTCCCGCTGACTTGCCCAACACCATTTCTGTCACCACCAGCAGTTTCTAACGGGATGAATATCTATCCAATCTGCTCTTATTCTAGCCCAAACTAGCCCCTACCGCCAAATCTGGCCCAAATTGACTTTTAGCCGGTTGACAAAATGTATCGCAAGGCCTGGTCCTCCAACTCTTCCATTTCCGTGGCTTCCGTTTTATTACCATGATGAATTCCAGCCAGATGCAATAACCCATGTATAAACAATCTTGCCAATTCTTCCTTGTCTGTCATTTTGGCCATCTTGGCCTGAACCTCTACCTGCTGATGTGAAATATAAATATCGCCAATGTAATTTTCATCACCCTCCGGCACAAAATCTTTCGGATTGGTTTCATGATATACAAACGACAGCACATTGGTTGGCACATCTTTATTCCGATATTGTTTATTTAATTTTTTCATAAACGCATCATCGGTAACGACTAACCCAACTTCACTACTATCGGATAATTTTGTCAGCGAAATTACTACATCAAAAATGAACTGGATAAACTCATCATCCACTCCATCAATCCCATGCTGGTCATAACCAATGTGAACTTTAGCCATACTAACCAGCTTACCTGCTTACCTGCTTACCTGCTTACCCGCTCTCTTACCAACTTTGCCACCACCCCACCATCAGCTTGTCCACCCGTCCGCTTCATTACTTCACCAATCAGCAGTCCCATGTTCTCAATCCCCTTTTCCATCACTACTGCATCAACAATCGTTTTAACTTCCGCTTCGCTCATTTCGGCTGGCAGATATTTTGACAGTAATTCCAGTTCGGCTTCTTCTTTTTGTTGCAATTCAGTCCGCCCAGCGGCTTTATACAACTCGATGGACTCTTGGCGCTTCTTGGCTTCACGCTTCACCACCGCCTGATAATCTTTATATTCTAACTGCGTAACTCCAGCGCCACGCTTTTCAATTTCCATATTATTAAAAGCCGCTGTCAGCATTCGTAATGTAGAAACTTTCGCTTCTTCATGTGCTTTCAACGCCACTATCAACTCCCCTGCAATTTGTTCCTTCAATCCCATTGGTTAGATTGGTTAAATTGGTGAGATTGGATTATTAAAAGAATTGTATTAGTTTCTAATACAATTCTTTTTGTTTCTGCGCTCTAATCTTCTCCCGTCGCACTGCCGAACTCCGCCGAGCCCGTCGGGTAGTTTCTTTCTTGAAAAACTGACGCTCTTTGGCTTCAGTGATTACTTTGCTCCCCACCACCATCCGAGTAAACCGCCGCAACATGGCGTCAAAACTTTCCCGCTCCTGCTTTTTTACAAAAGTAGACATAATCTCCCATCGTCATTCCCGCGGAAGCGGGAATCCATCTCTTCCGCTCTTCCGAGGCAAAAATTACTGCTATTAAATGCCCTATTGGGCATAGGTAGAAAATACTATTTTTTACCCCTTAAGGCAAGAGTTTCAAAAGAAGAGGGCGAGACACTGCCTCTTTCGTTCAGTAATGAACAATATACTGTTCGTCTCGCCCAAAAATACCAGGGTACATTTTTTTGGTCGTCTATGACAAAGCCATCCTCGTACCCTCTCTTGAAATGATAATGGAATTGTTACCCCGAGTCCTGCTGTCCAGCAGGACCGAGGGGCTACCTTCATTCTCTGCTTGAAAGAGAGGGCGAGACATTTACATAATCGTTCGTCACGAACTCGTACTTCATCGTCTCGCCCTACTGACAAAGAACAACCCCATCATCGTTGTAAACCAACAAGCAAAATGTCGTCCCTCACCTGAATATTAAATCTATTTCCCCGAAGCACTGAGGGGATACCTTAGATTAAAAACTCAAGTGAGAGGGCGAGACATTCCCATTTGCGCGTCAAACGCATGGAATTTCTCGTCTCGCCCAAAAATACCAGGGTACATTTTTTTAGTCGTCAGTGACAAGCGGCCCCTCGTACCCTCTCTTAAGATGATAATGGAATTGTTACCCCGAGTCCTGCTGTCCAGCAGGACCGAGGGGCTACCTTCATTCATTCTCCGCTCAAGAGAGGGAGCGAGCAACACTTACTCTATCGTTGATAACCAACAGTACAACTTTCGTTGCTCGCTCTCTAAAAATAAGGTTCAGTTACTTTATCGCCCACTACTCGGTCGTAGCGATTTTCGTCCACTCGCGGTACAACCAGACCGCAAATTGCGTTGTAGTTCTCCACTGGGCCATCTTGAGAATGTGACCGTCGGAGTACTTTCTCACCATCTTCCCGCTTTTGTTCTCGGCTTGAATTGGCTCGGGATGAATCTCGCGAAGCTTTCTTTTATTCTCGAGCAACTTCTGACCCCACGGGGACTTCGGTCGCCTGTTAAATTGATCTTGAAGCAAATAGAACGCCTGACGAGCAGTTGGAGAATAATTCCCCACCTGTCCGCGTTTATGGCGGACAAATTCTCCTTCTGGTCCAACGGATAAACCGCAGTAGGACTTAAAAGCGTGTTCCGTCGGAAATCTACGAATATCCTGCACCGCTGAAATGACCCTGGCAGCAATCTTTGGCCCGACGCCTTCTAGGGGCTTAAACAACTTTACATAAATGTCTAGTTGCTCTAGTGCTTTAGTCATCTCGCGAAGATAACGATTTTCATCGGCCTCAAGAGCTTGATAAATCTTGTCATTAGCAAGAATGCTTTTGACTTGATCTTTAATCTTGCCTTCCAGACACATCCCGGACTCCATCAGAATTCGACCAACGCAACGTTGGTGAATCCTATTCCCACAGCTAATACGAGTCATCATGGCTTCTTCGGAAATCTGCCACAACGCCGTTACTTTAACGACAGAAATGTCCCGCTCCAACATTTCATAAAACAAATCCGGCTTGGTACGAACCAGAAACGCAAGTAACTCGGCATCGTTATTCTTGTCGCCCGTTCCACGTTCTTCCTTAAGAAGAAAACTTGGAATCCGCAAAACTTTGGCCCCGACCCGGGCCAGTGCAACCCCTAAGGGGTCACCGGAGCCACCCAAGACCATCGCGATGACATCATCTGTAAAAACTTTAGTGACGAACTCAAGTTCGTCGTCCTCGGTTTCGAGAATAGAGTCGGTCTCCATCTCGATCCAGCTAGCGTCCTCTTCCCAGAAATGCACCTGGGTTGGCCGAGGTTCCCCCTCGGCCGACATTTTCCTTCTGTGCCTAATTCCTATAATTCTCAAAGTCCACCTCTTCGTCCCCTCGGGGACATCTGGTTTCCGCTCCTAAGGGAGCAACACGACAAACCTACCCAACTAATAGGGTTTTGTCAATACTGGAGCGGATTATTGAGAAAAAGAGGGCGGCACATGTCCTTACTCGCAATCAAGCATACGCAATCTCGTACCGCCCCAGTAGACACTTTTTTTGCGACCCCAAAAGATCAACCATTTAAGCGTCTAACCAGAACTCTACTCCCCATGACTGAAATGTTCAATATCTTCGTTCAAAGGTTGCCCACCCAGCAAATGGATATGCAGATACGGCACCGCCTGTCCACCCCACTTCCCCACATTAATCGTCAACCGATAACCACTCTCCGCAATCCCCATTTCTTCAGCCAACACTTTCGCCCGATAAATCATTTTCCCGATAAGTTCCGTATCCCCCGCCTCCATCTGGGCAATACTCTGAATTGGTTTTTTCGGCAGTATCAAAATATGAGTTGGGGCTTTTGGACTAATATCATCAAACGCCAACATGTCATCATCTTCATATCGAATCTTGTCAGGCCGAATTTCCCCGCTCGCAAATCGCGAAAAAATAGATTCCTCTATACTGTTCATCTTTAAGCGTCCCCGCGTAGGCGGGGATCCATTTTATAAATTTTCCGATAAATCGAATCTTCCATATCCTTAAAATACCCCATTGAACCAATCGCGTCATCTGTTTTCTTCTTTATTGGCCCTAGGACGAGGACTGTTCTGAACTGAACTAAATCTCAGTGAGTGAAGCCGCATGTTTGAGCGAAGCGAGTTCGGCGGGAACACCCAGAGATTTAGTCAGTGAATAAGTCCAAGGACGTTGGCCAGCGGTTTGAGCCACTTTGCCAAGACAAAGTGGCTGTCGATGCAACGCGACACAGGCGTTGCAAAAGCATATTGGACAAGCAAAAAGGCCTGCCCTGAGCATGGTCGAATGGGTACCGCTGGATCAAACGCCAGCTTGCGTTTGGTTGCCTGCGATTTTAATCGCCTAAATTATTCATCGCCTTCGCCCACCCACAATACTCACAGGTTTTACTAGCATGTGGTATTTCATCACTCCGCAACAAATTCACTGCGTCTTCAAATACTTGCCTAGCCCGTTCTGGATTGGTCGTGATTGACTTTACCACTACTTCAAACGGAAAATTCTCGTGCAACTGACCAGTAGTTGGATAGTAATAAATCAAATACGCAACATTTTTCGTCATCAAATTATTTTGCCTCATCAAAAAATCATAGACATCCATTTGCAATTGATAGGCCTCGATTATTTCTTCTTTTGGCGCATATCCGCGGGTCTTATGATCCACCACCGCATAAGTTCCGTCCCCAAAATCCAAGGCTTCGTCTAACTTCCCAAACAAAATCACTTGCAAATCAGTATCTTTATACATCAATGACTTAGCCAACGGATTCATCAACTGTCCTTCTAATTTGCCTTCTACAATTGGTGGCAGGTGACCTGTTCCCCGATATTCATCAAAATAGGTCTTCAAAATTCCATCCATCCCGCCTGGAAGTGACGGGAAAATTCCTCTTGGTCGATGGATCCCTTTATTGAATTGCAACCAAAAACACCGCGGACATTCGCGATAAAGATTCAAACTATTCGGAGACAGTTTTAAGGCCTTTTCTTCTGCCATAATAAGCTCATCATAACAGAGAATAGACGAAGCCAATATCGGCCTAGACAGCGTCATTCAAATGGGTTAGTATGCGCCTGAAGCGCATTTGTTCTTTAACAATTTGTAGACAGGCGGTCACCAGGAGGTCTGCCAACTTAGTCGACAGTGCGACTTACACTATCTTTTTGCAGGAGGTGAGCGCAATTGGGCTCACAAATCACCCGTATCCGCTGTTGCGGACATATTTTAACCCCAATTCGACTTTCTCGGCCAATCACTGTGCCATGGAAAAATCGGTTGGAGTCAATCGATGTTATTTATATTTGTTCGAGATGTTTTCGGACATATACCTTACAACTGTCTATCCAACGCTACCAGCATATCTGTCGCAAATGCTCTGGTCCGATTGATTCGGACACACAAGTACGGTGTGCCAAGTGCGGTTGGTATATCTGCTCCGCTTGCGGAGCACATGCTTACAACTGCAACGGCATTCGCGATGATGCACCAAAACCAGTAGCAATTTGTGTTGCTGTTTGATCTTTAACTTAAATTTAAATCGGCCCTTCGGGGCCGATTTTTCATATAAAAAACGGGGCGTAAAACTACGCCCCGTCATCTTGTCTGGGCACATAAAGTACAAAGTCCTTATGAATAACTTTACGCGGGTCATGACCGACTGAAAGAAAAATAAATCCAACCGTTTCTAGGTCGTCATGCTCTTTGACACCCGCCCACCCATCTTTTCTGAGTTGCCTTTCTAAGTTAAGTGTCGTGTCACAGTAATTGTTGAAATGGTCATCGTTATACTGTTCATCAGAAGACACGAACACAATTGCTTCAGCTTCCTCTCCCAACACCCACATTTCAGAAAAATCCTTGAGTCGGCTAAATTGCTTATGCACTTCAGCTAACAGTTCTTGTATTTCTTATATTGTCATTGCCTCATTACTTCCTGCAGAAGCATGACGATTACAATAATCGCCCCACAGGCCAGAAAAGATAGAATTGCAATCTTGCCACTTATTGCTCTCTTGTCATCCACAACACACCTCCCGAAAACTTAATTGTCAAAGAACTTGAACTAATACCTGGCGCTCCCTGGATTTATCTAGTTCCACCAGAAAAACTCTCTGCCAGACGCCCAAATCTAACACACCCCGCTTTATTGGTAAAGTAACCGATGGTCCCAAAAACATCGCCAACATATGAGCGTGAGCGTTGTCATCTTGCCGAATTTGATTGTGTTGGTAATCCCCTTTGGGCGGAATCAACCGGCTCCAGAAATTAATCGTGTCTTCTTTAATCCCTTGTTCACTCTCGTTTACCACTATTGATGCCGTGGTATGCCGAGAACAAATTAACACCGCTCCATTTTGAATATTCGTTTCTTTTAACGCGCCATTAATTTCCGTCGTGATATCAACAAAATCAAATTGGCCTTGCGTATGAATAGTTAGTTCCATACGAGTTGTGACTTAATTGGTCAATCCTTCGGCATTAAATGACTCCCATTCTCCATCCGCATCTTTAAATGCTGAAAACATATGGGTCATTTCGGAATCGGAATAAATATATTCTACTCCACTCGCCGCTCCATATTTTGAACCCCCAAAACTTTTTCGATCTAACACTTTTGGCTTGGTCACCCGCTCCAGTTTCAATCTCCCCATTGGACTATCAAAAACAATAAACTCTAATTTGCCATTGGGAATGTCAGCGATGGTTTCTTCGCCCTGATCAATAACTTGAAATTGACTTTGAATCCGGTCCAAAATCGTTCCCCATTTTTCATCATTCATAGATTTGAGTTGTGAGTTATGAGTATAGAGTTACGAGTGATGGTGGTCTTTTTATTTTATGATCGTCCCGTTTCCCGCAACCCACTACTCATTACTCGCTACTCGCTACTCGCTACTTTTTCTCTTTCAATTTCCTCTGAACGGCCTTAATCATATCCCGATCCAATACCGATTCTTGAGTTCGGTCGTTGAGATCGCGAATAATTACCGATTTATCATGGACTTCTTGGCTACCGATAATTACCGCCAAACTAGTCCCTAGCCGATCAGCCACTCGCAGTTGCGATTTAATACTGCCTCGACCCAATGCATGAGCCACTTGGTAACCCGCATTATCCAACCGATCGATTACTTGAATCGCTTTCTTTTTAGCATCATCTCCCAGTTGAACCACAAACACATTTGGCTTCATTGGCTCTGGCACATTTGCCTGCTGTTGTTTCAAAGTATCGATTGTCCGCTCCACCCCCACCGCAAAACCGACCGCCGGTGTGTCTGGACCACCTAAAAGTTCGACCAGCCCATCGTATCGACCACCCGCACCCAAGGACAGGCCTCCCGTTTTAGTCGTCACCTCAAACACTGTATGAGTGTAATAATCCAATCCCCTAACCAATCTCGGATCCAACTCATACTCCACCCGCATATCATCCAAATATTCCAGCACTTTGGTGAAATAATTGCGCGAATCGTTATTCAAATTATCCAGTACCACCCCACCGGCTTCTTCGGCTACTGCTTGGCAGGACTTTTCTTTGCAATCTAAAACCCGCAGGGGGTTTTTTGTCATTCGTCGTTTGCAATCTTTACACAAATTCCGCCGATGAGCTGACAGGAAATCGATCAGCGCCCGCTGGATCTTTGGACGCGACTTAGCGTCCCCAACGCTATTAATCCGCACCACAATATCTTTCAAGCCCAACTTGGTATAATACTTCATCACAATTGCAATAATCTGCGCATCGACAATTGGATCCAATTCGCCCAACAGTTCCACTCCGGCTTGGTAAAATTCCCGATAGCGCCCGGATTGTGGCCGATCATATCTGAACATCGGACCAAAATAATACAACTTTACCGGTTGCGGATCTTTATGCATCCCATTTTCAATGTAGGCCCTCACCACTCCAGCCGTTCCCTCTGGCCGTAAGGTCAATGGATTATCACTCCGATCCTTAAACGAATACATTTCTTTACTCACGATATCGGTGGTCTCACCCACTCCCCGAGTGAACAAATTCGTGTCTTCAAAAGTCGGCGTCGTAATCCGACCAAATCCAGCCGAGAGCATCATCTTCCGCCAATTATCTTCTATCCAAAACCAATATCTCTGCTCAATCGGCAGAATGTCTTGGGTCCCCCGGGGTTTTTGAATGTTTCTCGCCATATCCGTATGTCCATTATAACCAAAATACCTTTTAACTGTAGTCCCGACCCCCCGAGCCAGAACCATGAATCATGAATCATGGAGCAGACAATCCCTTCTCTTTACTGGCCCTTTGGAACGAGGTCGTTCTGAATTGAGCTAAATCCCTAGTGGGCGGAGGCGGTTATACCGCCGAGAGCGCCCAGGGATTTAGCCAATGAATAGACCGAGTGAACCAGGGCCACGGTTTTGGTTACTTTCCCCAAGAGGAAAGTAACGCTGGGTCAAGCGCCAGCTTGCGCTTGAAAAACCTACGCGGAGCGAATCCCAACTAACTTTTGTTGCATAAACTTCCTTCCATTCCACTCCCGAGTCGCCATCGTAAAAGCGATGTCATAATGTGCCCCTTGAGTCAGTCGCAAACTTAGAGCCGTCCAATCGCCAAACACTTTTACCACTAGAGACCTGCCACTCTCATCTTTGAAAAACAAATCCAAGAACACTCCGTTCATCCCCGGCATTTCACCAGTCAGTTCGGCATCCATTACTCCAAATACCGGCGTAACATTCCCAAATCCGAACGGTGCAAACGCTTCAATCGTCGCCATTAACTTTGGCGTTACATGATTTATTTGTAATAAAACATCCACTCGCAAACTAGCAGTTAATAGCGCACTATCAATTTCGGTATTGGCAATTTTAATTAATTCGGTTCGGAATTTTTCAAAATTATCTTTTGTTACGCTTAAACCCGCCGCTTTAGCATGTCCGCCAAAATGATCAATCAGATGACCGACCTTGCCTAGCAAATCAACTAAATGGACTCCTTCCACACTTCGGCCAGAGCCCTTGTACATCTCATCTTGGTATTCGAATACCAATGCCGGTTTAAAGAATTCTTCCACCAATCGTCCCGCCACAATTCCTACCACTCCAATCGACCAATCCGGGCCTCCTACAATAATAATTTTATCTTGGCTTTCGGTCGCTTGAGTTTTTGTCTCCTCCAAAATCCGGTCAGTCATTTCCTGCCGTCTAGTATTTAGTGCATCTAATTCTTGGGCCAGCGGTCTGGCAATTTCTTCGCTTTCAGCATTCAATAAATCAAAGGCAATTCGCGCATGATCAATTCGACCAGCCGCATTCAACCGAGGCCCCAACTGAAACCCAATATGATAAACATCTAACGCTTGGTCTTTCAATCCCGCCACTTCCTTCAACACCGCTATCCCCGGACGGGTCTTTTCATTCATCTGTCTTAGACCTGCCACCACCATCGCCCGGTTATCTCCCACTAATGGCACCACATCGGCAACTGTCCCCAGCGCCACTAAGTCCAAATATTTGTTGGCCCCATCCCCAATTAATGCTTTGGCTAAATAATAAGTTACTCCCACCGCCGCCGCGTCCTTGAATGGATATTTATCATCTGCTCGTTTCGGATTAATCAAAGCATATGCGGGCGGAAGTTCGGCTGGCACTTGGTGATGGTCCACCACAATTACTTCTAACCCCAAACTATTAGCCAAAGCAATTTCTGTCACATTAGTCGTTCCATTATCGACGGTAATAATCAAATCCGTACCGTCAGTTTTCAACTGACGAATAGCTTCTGAATTTAAGCCATATCCCTCTGTCAGCCGTTCCGGTAAATAAACCGATACCGTTGCCCCAAGTTCTTTCAAAACATTCGACAATAAAGTTGCCGAGGTTACTCCGTCCACATCATAATCGCCATACACTACAATTACTTGTTTTTGAGTAATTGCTTGTTTAATCCGCTCCACGGCTCTATCTAAATCGGCCAACTGATGCAAGTCGCCCAAATTAGCCAAGTCCGGTCGCAAAAACTCTTCGGCCCCAACCTTGGTATTAATCTGCCTTTGTAACAACAACTGCGCAGTTACAAAATCAAAACCAGCCAATTCCTCTGGCACTGGCTGAATATCCGACACTACCCACCGCGTGTCGGTCTTAATGTTAGTCCTCATAGCCATATACCCTATACTACCATTTCCCCTCTCTTCGGACCGTCTAGCGAGCTCGAATTTTGAATGATGAATTTTGAATTTTGAGTGAATAACCTAATGTCTTAATTTTGAAACATTCAGTCATTCAAGGGATAGTGAATAGTTAAAAGTGAAAGGTGAGCAAATAAGTGATTTAGTGCCCTAGTGAGACCCATCGAACCAAGCCAGAATCATGAATCACGAATCATGAATCGGATAATTCCTTCTTGGCCAAGCATTGGAGCCCGAGTGTTCTGAATCAATAAAATCCCTGGTGCGAAGCCAACTGTTTGAGGAGCGAAGCGACGAGTTTGGCGAAAGCAGTAAGGGGATTTTATTAGATGAATAAAGAGGGCGACTGCGGAGACGGTTTACCCCGCTTTGCCAAGACAAAGCGGGAACGGGTCGAGCGCCGTTATGCGCTCGAAAAAGAAAACAAAAAAATAATACTACAAAAACTACTTTTTCTCCGACATCCTATACCACATCAAAAGTAGTGGACTGGCCACAAAAATTGACGAGTAAGTTCCTAGAATAATCCCGATTAACAGCGACAAAGTGAAAAAGAAAATGGTTGAACCACCCATTAATACCATAGCACCAAGAACTAATGCCACTGTAAACGAAGTATTAATTGACCGAGTTACGGTCTCCACAATACTGTCATTCATCTTCTTCTCAAAATCAGACGGACCCCGCTTCAACAGATTTTCTCTCAACCGATCAAAAGTAACAATTGTGTCATGCACCGAAAATCCCAGCAGAGTAAGCAATGCCGTAATAAACATGCTGTCCGCTTCCGCGCCCCAGAAATGTCCCATCACCGAATACACTCCCAGCAAAATAATTACATCATGAGCTAGCAAGGCAATTACTGCTGCCGCTCCAAACTGCCACGAACTAGTTGGTTTGGGTACCCGTCTGAAGGCATAGGCCAGATACAGCAGGATTGCCAACATTGCCACGATTACCGCCAAGACGGCTTTCCGCACCACTTCTCCACCCAGAGTTGGGCTAACCGATTCAAATCGTAATTCGGTTACTTGAGGCAGTACCGTCTTGATACTTTCAATCCAAGCGTTTTTCTGTTCGTTAGTAACTGATTTGCTTCGAAGCAAGAACTGGTTCTCGCCTTCTTTCTGCGCCACCATTTCCTGACCAGTACTACTCTTGTAAGTTTCAGTTAGATAACTTTCAATACTGGTTCCGGCCGGCAATTTACTTTGGTCAACATTATCGATTCTTACCTCCAACAATGTTCCACCCGCAAAATCAATTCCCGGTCTAAAACCGTACACAGCCATTGCCGCAATACTAACTGCCACCAATACGGCAGAGATGGTTAACCAAATTTTTCTGGCTCCAAGTATATTCATTGGTTAGATTGATTAGATTGGCGAAATTGGTTAGATTGTCCCCCTGTCCACCAATTCAATTTCTTTTTCAGCCCAGTCCGCGCTACCATTTGCAAAATTGTATGCGTAATCGTTAAAGCAGTAAACAAACTCACTAAAATACCAATTCCCAGTGTCACTGCAAATCCCCGGATTAAACTCGATCCAAAATAATACAAAATAACCGCAGTAATTAGTGACGACATATTAGAGTCCCGAATTGAAGTCCAGGCCCGTTTGAAACCAGTATCGATTGCGGCCACCAAAGCATTACCTCCCCGCAATTCTTCTTTCATCCGTTCAAAAATCAGAATATTGGCATCAATCGCCATCCCAATCGATAAAATAAAACCAGCAATCCCAGCCAAGGTTAATGTCACCGGTACGGTAATAAATACCGCCAAAGTAATCAGTGCATAAATAATCAGCGCCACTGAAGCAATCAACCCTGGCAATCGATAGTAAAACAACATAAACAAAATCACCAGTAACAATCCAATCAGACCTGCCACCACACTTTTCTGCACCGATTCAGTTCCTAGCGTGGCTCCAATATTGCTTTGCGATACCAATTCAATTGGCACCGGCAGAGCCCCGGCATTCAGCTGAATCGCCAACTGCTTGGCTTCTTGCACATTAAAGTTACCAGTAATTACGGCTGAATCGCTATCGATTTTCCCCTGCACGGTTGGCGCCGACAGCAAATTCTTATCCAAGAAAATCGCCAACGGTTTCTCGATGTTGCGCCCAGTCACATCAGCAAATAATTTCCGACCTTCTTCATTGAAAGTAATTCCAATCTGTGGTTTCGATACCAGCGTTGTCCCACTATTATCAAATTGGACTTCGGCCTTTTGGAAATTGGCTCCAGTCAAACCAGTATCCTTCCAATCCGCATATTCATACGATTTAATACTGCTATCCACCCAACTCTTTCCATCAATCGCTTCCTTGAATTCTAATTGAGCCGTTTCACCAATTAACTTAATCGCCTCATTCACATCTTGAACTCCAGGCAGTTCCACAATCACCCGCGAGTTATCGCGGGTCTTTTGGATAGTTGGTTCAGTTACACCTAGTGCGTCAATCCGGCGCCGAATTACTTCCACCACTCCAGTTGCCGCATCGGCTACTCCATCAGCGCTAACTTTGGACAGGTCTGTCTGATACACCAAATGAGTTCCACCCTGCAAATCCAAACCCTGATGAACGGTGAACTTGGATGTAATTCCTAAAAATTTCGCTACTGGCGGTACATCAACGATAATCGCACCAAGCAGTACGATGACAATGAAACTAATTAACCAAATCCTCTTATTCATATTTATTTCCTAAGCGACTTCGATCGTAGTCAAGGAGAAGCCGAAGAGCTACCATAATAATATCTGTTACCCCGAGGAACCGAGGGGCGATGTCCCGAGTTTACCGAGGGGATACCTTAACTTTTCACTTATCATTCTCCTCTCTCCCATCTCCGCGATTTAATTAGTCAGATTGGTCAGATTGGATAAATTGGTTAGATTATCTTCTACAACTGCTCCACCTCTCCCGTTTCTTCTAGTTGCGTAATAATTTTTTTAATATCCTGATCTTGGCTTTTGTGCATGATAAGCAAAGAATCTTTAGTATCGACAATCACCAAATCCTTAATTCCGACCACAGCCACCAACTTACCCTCGTTTTCGTTAAAAATCAAGGTGTCCTGGGTATCGACTGCCATCACTTTCCCCTTTTGCACCACCCCATTTTTGGTCTCGGTTAAGATATCGTAAATGGCTTGCCAGCTCCCAACATCTCGCCAACCCAGTTCGGCTGGAATCAACGCAATGTTTGGGGTCTTCTCAAAAATGGCATAATCAATCGCTACACTCTCCAGGGTTGGAAAAATCTCATTCATTACTCGTTCTTGGTCGTCAGTCCCCCACGCTGATTGAATTTGCATCAACCCCGTATACATTTCTGGCAAGTACTTTTCGTACATCGCTAGCAATGTCCTCACTTTCCAAACAAAAATTGCTGTGTTCCAATAAAAATTACCGGCTGACAAATATTCTTGAGCAGTATTCAAATCCGGTTTCTCCACAAATCGTTTGGCTTTGTAAGCAACTACATCATCTATTCGTGCCAATTCTTCGCCCGCTTCCAAATAACCAAATCCAGTCGCCGGGTATTCCGGACGCGCTACTATATCTATCAAGCACTCTGGATGTTGCTCTAAAATCTTTTCCGCCTGCAAAATCTTTTCTTTATAGACATCTTCGTGACGAATAAAATGATCCGACCAGACATTAATCATCGTGGCCTCCAAGTCATGCTTCGCCAAAACTACCGCCGCCAGCCCAACTGCCGCCGCCGTATTCCGTTTTATCGGTTCCAGAATCATCCTGTCGCTAGACAATCCAGGCAATTGCTGACAAAACTCTTCTCGATAGGCCACATTGGTTGCCACCCAAATATTTTCGACTGGCACAATTTTGCCCACCCGATTATAGGTCTTTTGCAACATCGTCCGTCCGCCTATGAACGGTCTAATCTGCTTTGGATTGTCTCGCCGGCTCACCGGCCAGAGCCGGGTCCCCTGCCCCCCGGCCACGATAACAGCGTATAACATAGTATGAATTATGCCCTAGTAGAGCGAGAAAATCAAATAGTAAGCCCCTCTCCCTCTGTCATTCCGGCCACCGAGCCGGAATCTAGACAGAAACAAAAAACTATCACTCCGAATAATGTCTTTTTGTCATTCCGAGTGGAGCATTATTTTTTTCCTGTCATTCCGAGTGGAGCATAGCGAAATCGAGGAATCTAGATCCTTCGACTCGACTGCTACTCCGCTCAGGGTGACAGAAAGGATGGGGGTTGACCCCGTTAGAAATTGCCCAACCAATGTGATATTTATTGACCAAACCAAGCGATAGCACCGTTCGCTGGACCATTATTATCCGTTCATATGGTCAGTGGCGTTGGATTTCTAACGGGGTTGACATAATCTGATTTTTGTGCTACAATAGAATGAAAAGCTGGTAAATATAACCCCAGTAGAAACATAAAAACAAAATGAAAAAGAGCACCGTTTTCCATAAATTTTGGGGGCTGGTCGAAAAAGAATTAGAGGCCTCCCTAGCCGTACTTGTTGTGCTAGGAGCCATTTTTGGATATTCACTCGCCAGCACTGAACTAGTTGCCGGCGATATTCAGATTGCCGGAACCACTACTTCATTCTCTATTAATAGTCGAATCTATAGTGGGATTAACTTCACCAATCAGAACTTAAGTGGCCAATACCGGGTCCGCGCTACTTCTGCCAACACTACTCCGGGCAATGTCTCACAAGGCCTTAATGGTATAGTTGGCCAAACTTCAGGCGCTAACTATACTTTCGTACAACCATTAACCGAACCATTCACCGGAGTTGTTTATGTCCAAGGTGGCTACGACAGAGTAACAATAGGCGACACTTCGGTAAGCACCCCTCAAGGAGCCATCGCCCTAAATAGTGTAGATGTTATCGTAATGACCTTTGCTGGTGGTAGCACTATTAAAAGTATTACCCTTACTCCTGGTTCATCTAGTGGAGACACCGTTAAGCCAATCACACCACCGGTATCCACACTTTACGTTCTGCCCAGCATTGCTTCACTTACCGTTGGCCAAACCCGTGACTTCTCCGCTGTCGCCTTAGATGCCACCGGCAACAGTATTTCTGATTTGCAAATCACATGGAGTTTCGCTGACGAAATTTCGAAAGAACGCGCCACCATCAATTCAGCCACTGGCGAATTGACTGGTGTTCAAGCAGGTACAGTAAAAGTTAAAGCCACCGCCAATGGTGCTAGCGCAACTGCGACCATTACTGTCCGCGAGACAGTCGCTACTGTCCCATCCAAGATTGTTAATATCCCTTCAACCGATACTACTACTGACAAATACCTCGGCGCGGAGGAATCAGCCACCTACCCAGGTGCCAGCGAAGGGAACACCGCTCTCGATACAGTTGCCGACGCTTTGACTGCGCCTAGTACTGACGGTTCAGTAACAGAAACCAAAACAATGGTTGCTACCGCCTTGGATGCCTTCGCCGTAGCCCAAACAAAGCAAATAACCGAAACCGGTTCAACCCTTGTCTCACAAACCGCTGTTAACCAAATCATCGCCGAGACGGCTACCACAACTACACAAAAGTTGGCTATGAGAGTTTCTCTTAACTGGGAACAGTTCAAGAGAGACATTCAGGCAATGTTTAGCCCTGCTAGCGAAACCAATGTAGTTAAGACCGTTGCCAACTTTATCTCCCAACTCATAATCGGCAACAAAGGTACTGATGCAAGTACTGGGGTGATGGGTGAAGGATTCGGTGAAGATAAGAATCTGTGACCTTCTCTATAATATGCTTATTAAATCTTCTCACATCACAGCAAAGTTAGTAGAAATTGAGTTAGTTGTAGTACTAGCTATGGTGCTTATGCTTGGAATCTTATTCGGCTATTCTCTAGCTAAAAGTACAATCACAATCTCGCCTACCTCAGCTATTATGGGTGAAAGTTTCAGCTCCGACAGTTTACGATAAAAAAATATTCAAAAAAACGATAAAAAAGCCCCGGCATATTATAGCCGGGGCACATCATCGCGATGACGAAGTTCAGATTACTTGTCATCCGTGCAACTGCAGTCGTCACCGCAGCTAACGTCGGCCGGACACCCAGCTGACGATTCGCCAGTTGAGAGTTCAGGCATTGTAGCATCAGATACTACAATCTCGTTTGTCACCGTGTTACCTCCATAACTAGATTTTCCTATTCGTGAGCTACCGCTCGGCCATGCGCCTAATCAAAAAAGGTACAATAGCCCGAACGAATCGGCAGTGTTGGGGATTCGGGACATAGATATCACCAGTCGCAACCCACGCCTTGTGAGCACATCCTCCTCGACAGATATAACGAGCAAAGCATTGACGGCATGGGACCATGCGACTAACAACGCGGTGTTGATAGTCATTCAGCCGCTCTTCATTGACCAGAATCCGACCCTTACCATCAATATAGCCCAACCCAAAGTGCTCCCATTCTGAAATTTGATCGTCGCTCACTTCACTGCAAGCCGTAAGTTGGCCCAAACAGTTAACAACCATCGTTTGTCCTGACATTGGGCCACAATAGTAACCAATACGCGGAGTAAGCAGATAGGTTAGCCCTCCAATCTTGAGCCGTCTGCCGGTTGAACGCGCCCAATCCAAACCCGCCTGTACCATCTGGAGCATTTCGGAAAAATCGAGCGGATTTAAGGCATTCTCTCGCTGGTCGAGGGCTCGACCCAACGAGTACATTCCCTCAAGATGGACCGTTGTTATTCCTAAATCTTGGAAATAAACTAGTACCTGATTGATTTCTTGAAGGGTCTCATGGGTTACTGTCGCGCGTACTGCCACAGTTCTGCCAGGGACTTCTGCTAAAGTTCTAATAGTCCGCTCAACGATGGACGCTGAAGCACCCCCGTTGCGTAATGGTCGTAGGCGATTTTGAATATGTGGCGGTCCATCCATCGATACCGTTACACCAACATCGTGGTCAATTAGCCACTGCAGAAATGATTCCGGCATCACACCGGAAGTCGTAATGGACCAGCGAATCCGAGAGCCATATTTCTCCACCACATGCTTAATCGCTTGAACGTTAAGCGTCGGCTCCCCCGCCCCAAAGAAAGTTACTTTAGGGTTGACTGGCTTGGTCTCCATGTATGCCGCCACTGCCCTATCAGCTGTCTCTGGACTCATCATTCCATCGTTTTCGCCACCATGCGCGTAACAGTACTCGCAGGCCAACGGACAACTCTTGGTCAGTAGTAGCATTAAGCTTCGCCACCTTTTCGGGCGACGATGCCACATTGATCGTGGAACCGTATTAAAGAACCCTCTGTTTGCAAGGTTGCTCCTGACGGTCTTGCTCATTTTACTTACCCGGGCCACTCGCTTCGTAGCTTGGGCATACAGATATACACCGTCGGTGTCACTGACGACGATAGTGTCGCATATCAGTTTAGCTGACATCAGCTCAATCAAAAGCCCACCTCCTTATCACAGAGATTGTAATTTCAAAGTACTACTGGAATTATATGCCACTGGTGCGGATTAATCAAGTCGGATAGTTGGCAACCAAGTTCGCAAATATTCATCAAAGGGCTGGCCATCTGCTTCAAAATCCCGTAATTTACCCCAGAACTGATCGAGTTGCGGGTAGGTTTCTATGATTAACTCTTGGTGTCTGGATTGATCTGGATTCATTCGCAGGACCATCGCACGAATAATGTATTCACGCAAACTCGAGCGCTTGGCCTTATCATAATCTTCTGTTAGAGGATTGATAATCGAATGTAGTAGTTCATGACTAATCCTCGACACTGAAAAACCGTTTTCTGACGGGCCTAATATAGCGTAGGCAACCCTACCTAGCTTGGGACCAAAACCAGTATTATAATTTTCCAACAAATTAGGCACTATTACTAACTCATCAATACCCATATCTTTCATTCTCAAATACTTCTGTACCTGCTTGGCAGCTATCTCTCCATTAATTTGTGTCTCCCCCACCACAGCAAGATAGTCCTCACTTAAATCCCGCCACAATTGTTCTAAATTGGTCTGTACCCAAAAATCGCGTAGCAACTCCGCGAAGCCGTCCAGCTCCTTCGGATTGTTTCGTCTCCAAAAATCATTAATCTCGCTAAACTCCGGCGGTTCACCGTGACTCAAAGCCCAATCGCGAAAACGATAGTAATTTCCCTCCGGGTACTTGGCGAAAAATTGTTTCAGTGGTTCCAGAGTCAAATTCTGTTGACCGAACCATTCCCATACCCGCTGACGAACCGAGTACACCACTCCGGCATTTCCCCCACCATAAACCATCGCATTCAGCGCCACATAGAGACAAAATATCCGTTTGTCGGCAACTACCCTGACTTTCATACCTTCAGTGTACCCTAAAAACTTTCTTCCTATAGTAACAAAAGGGCATTCGCTTCTACTGGGACTTTTCACTCTTTCGGCCTAGTCACACAAACCTAAATCGGGAGTAAAATGCCTACCCAACAACTGGCTCTTGCCTCTGGTTGATATTCTTTCCATATCGGGCAAGAATTTTCTCAATTCTCGGCATCTGAGCCAACTCACCAATCTCCTCATAAATTCTTTTCGCATTCAATACATACTCCATCCCTTCATTAAACCCTCTCTCAAGCAAAGCTTCGCCAAAGTAGAGACAATCAAAAGCAAAATCACTCTTATTTTTATCTTGAAGCAACTGCTCTGCTCCTTGCTCAAATTTTATTTTTATGAGCTCTCTATTCTTCGTCCCATTTTTAATCAAATCGCTAAGTGCGTGGAGAGTGAGACCCCTCCCCTTAAACTTGGTATTGCTAGCCGCAACTTCTTTCAATAACATTTCTGCCTGTTCGAACAAACTTATTTGCACTGCACAAAAAGCCGCTTCAGCGGTAGCATTTATAGCTCGCGCCACTTGTCCCCTCCGAGCAAAATCGTCTCTGGCATTAATAAATAAGTGTAGTGCGTCAGCGTACTCTCCCTTATTCCGCTTGATAAAAGCCATACTTCCTCGTGCCTTTGCCATAGTTGCTGTCTGGCCAATTATTCTAGCAGCTTCATATGCTTTATCATAGTAGGTCTCTGCCAACTCTGCCTTACCAGCACTCGCATAAAACTCGGCAAAGTTGGAATACAATGTCGGCAACTCTCCTTTTAAATTATTCTTTTCTGCTAACGATATCGTTTCCTGGTACCCCTGTTTCGCTAGTTGCATCTCGCCCATACCCTTATAACAAATAATAATCTGGTTCGAAGTGATAATTTGATTTTGTAAACTTATTGCTATGCTTTTTGCTTTTTTTGTACTAGCAATTGATGCTTCAAAATCGCTCATCTCATGCAAAGCATCACCGTATGCCAGATATAAATCGAATAACGCCTCTCTGCTCATTCCCTTTAATTCGGTTTTATTAAAGCTATCACAGTCCAAATCTCTGGCCAAAGAAAAGGCTTCTTTAAAAATTGTCAGTGCATTGTTTTTGTCCTCAGCAGTGGCTCTTTCTGCCCCCTCATTGGCTAATAACCTAATCCAAGCCAATCTGTCGTGTATTGGCAAACTCTCAACATTACCTCGCCCATGAAAGTCGTTAAACAAATCCTGCGCCCGCTCGATAATGGGCAGGGTCTTGTTCCGGTCCCCGATCTTCCGCTGCAACATTAGTGCCGCCATTGCCCGATCGATTTCTTCGTGCACCAATTTCTCAATTTGTTCCAAATCCAACTGAATCGACTCACCCTTGTAAGTAGTCGAGCCGATGTCTACAATCTTCCAACCCCGTTCATGGACTTTATCAAAAATCTTACTAGCATAATGAATCTGATCGAGCGCCGGCCCCCACAACACCTGCTCCTTCAGCCGTTCAGCATACTGATCCAAATACTTCATTGCTTTCAAGTAATCATCACTATTACGATAATGACGCACCAACAGCGGCAAATCATCTGGCGATGTTTTTTCAAAGTATTGGGCCAACTCACGATGCTTCAACTGCCGCCGTCTAAGATCCGCTATCGAGTTATACACCGCATTTTGAATGGCGCCATGAACAAACATCCATTGTCCTCCACCCAGTTCTTTCGTGAAGCCCTTCTGTTCGGCATATGCAAAACTACTCCTGACGCGATCGATCGGCACACCACTAATTAGCGACACAACTTCTGAAGTAAACACTAGCCCAACCACCGATGCATCTTGGGCCAAGTTTTTGATCTCAATGTCTAACATCCCCAACCGATACTGGATAATCGACTCGGTACTGGGAATGTTGGCAAATTGCTCATCCTGGATTCGTTCACACAAAGAATACAGTTTAGTATTCTGGTCTTCCTCAAAATATCGTCGTTCCCCTTGATAAATAGCCAAGTAGAAAATAGCGTTACCCAAATACAAGAAGTTGCCCTGGGTTTTTTCGGCTAGCTTGGTAAAAATGCGCCGATACCCCATTTCCTTCTTTTCAAAATCTTTTCGGTCCAGATCCAAAAAGGCGTCTACCGCCTGCCACCAGACCTCTTTATTGGCCTGCCACCACTGTTCAAACTCAACCGTATCTTTGGCTGTGTCATAATCTCCTCCGAATACCGGCAACCCGCCCAATTCGAGTGTCTTGACATCAGCCAACTCCCGCATGAATTCTTTCCTGGGTAAAGTCAGTTTATGTTCATCGTCTTTCGGCCAAGTAGTTAACACAATATAAATATCAGAATCCTTGACCCGCTTCATCACCTCCCGCGCCAGGGCTTCTGATGATGGATCAAAGAAATGTAAATCTTCCAACAATACAGCCGCTGGCACTCCCACGCTAGTTAGCGATTTAATTGTTTCCATCACAAATTCCGCCCGGGACTGATCGCGTTCGACAGCATCTAAATATTTAACCTTTTCCCCTTCTTCAAAGTTGGTTCCCAAAATTGGATTCAATAACGCCAACGATTCGGATAATACTGGACAGTTAGACAAATAAAACTCTTTAATCGCTACTTCTTTGTCTTTGACCAACATATCTTTCAATGACAAACTGCCTTCCAGCAAGTTACGCCATACCGAGAAGGCCTGTTTTTGAGTACTAGCTTCAGCTCGGCCAACCATTACCATCAATCCGCCTTTTTGTTTGCGCGCCAAGAACTCGGCCGTTAACGCCGATTTACCAATCCCGGGTTCACCAATTAGGATTCGACTTTGTCCTTCTTTACGAGCCAGCTCAAAGTCATCCTCTAACACTTTTATCTCTATTTCTCGTCCAGCCAAATGTTTACCCTTGGGCAATTCATAAGACCGTTCAATTTTAGTAATCACAAACCGTTCGACTGGCTCACTAAACCCTTTCACTCGAACCGGCGGAATTGAATCTGCTGAAACTTTACGAGTTAGCATCCGATCCATCACGCTTTTGTCCACCACTAACCGATTGCCAGGATTATTTACATCTAATAACCGTCTGGCTCGAATCACTCCGTCACCATAGACCGTCCGCACTCCATCAACCGCCAATACCAACGCTTCAGACCGACTGGCTGCCATATCAAAACCCACTCGTTGATCAGTTAAATAGTCAGCCACTAATTTACTCGCCTCCACACTGTTAACATCATTCAAATGAGCGATGAAATTAATCATCACGGTGTTATTGTGGACCTTATCCACTTTACCCCGCAACCGTCCGGCGATATCAAACACTTCGGTCATAATCGGATTCAGTTCCTGATAATCCATCTTCGCTACATTCAACCTGACAAAGACCGTACTGACAGGACTGGCATCTTGTCTGGGCTCGGTTCCATATAAAAATTCACTCCGTAATTCTTTGCGCCGTGATTTCGACAAGAACTTTTCCCTTACCCTAATCGTATTCTCAACCAGAGCCAAATCGGTTGACTCTTCGTTCAAGCCAGTTACCCAATCCGCCACATTGACTGAATCGTTCTTGCCAATCTCCCCTAGGGCATACACACCATTTTCCAAAACCGTAAACTGACTGTCTTCCATTAAAGCATAGGCCTTTTCAGACAAGGTCACGTTGTATCCACCTTTGACATCGGCCTGCGACTGAACTTTTTCCGCTCCTTGGACTGCCGACCCAATCATATCGGCCCGTTTTTCGGTTTCGCTACCGTATCCCACTAATTCCACGTCGCCAATATCTATCCCGATTCGAATATCAAATTGATAATGTTCCTTAATATTGCTTCGTAAAAGTTCAGCTGCCTGCACCGACCGCGCCACATTTTCTTCCGGTGTGCCACCTCGAAACATTACATTCATTCCATCGCCCAAAAATTGATCAACTTCTCCGCCAAACAAGTGGACTGAACTCAAAATTTCTTCGCGTACCGGAGCAATTTGATCGACAACTTTTTTGGCCGCATAGGTCCCACGCTGATCTCCCCAGGAGGCCTGTAAAAATTCCTGGGCTAAATTAGAAAAACCGGCAATATCAATTGACATCACTGCCACATTCCTTACCCTCACCATTCCTTCTTTATCTAGTCGTTCATCAACATATTCTTGATCAAGTTTTCCTAAGAACTTGAGATACTCCGGATTACGAACCACTTTCCCATCCTGATTCTCGAGCGACTCAAACGCCAATTTCTGGCTATCTCTAATCTCACCAGTAGCAATTTCTACCACTGGTCCGACTTCTAGTTCCCGAATTCGTTCAGCCACCGCCTCAACGGTGGTTTGTCCTGCCAATTCAACTGGCTGGCCCCCCGTTTCGGTCGTCATATGGCTATTATCTCGTAAATTACCCTCTCAGGGGAATCGTAGACCCTTCCGTAGTCCCGACAAGCCGGGACGAAGGAGGGGCTACTACCTTCCCGCCACCCCAATCATATAGTACAAAATCCGCTCTGGAAGCGCTAAAATCATATCATAAAACAGGAAAAAGGCAAACCCAAGACAACCAAACACATCCCTACCCCAATTCCATCCTCAAAGTCGCTGGCAGGGACTTACTGCCCGGATGTTTAAAGACGACCCCACCCACAAACCCACACTTCCTGTAAGCCCCTATCGCCCTGGAATTATCTGGACGAACTTCAAGATAGATTTTCTTAATTCTCTTCCGCTTAGCTCTCTGCAACAAACTTTTAATCGCTAGAGTCCCGTATCCCTTACCCCAAGCGCTCTTTTCGCCAATTACAATTTAGGTCTCATACCAACCTCGCGGCCGGTGCATTAATGCCACATGCCCGACCGTTTTCCCATCAACCGTAATCATAAAATTCAAATCCCGCTCATCCTTCAACATGGTCGTAAAATATTTTGCAACCATTTTGTCCGAAATTGGTTCCAAAACACCACTAGTTAACTTGATTAATTCCGTATCTCTCCACCATTTAGTAAAACGGCTCTGGTCAGACAACCTTAATTTTCGTAATGACAAATGTTTCATCTCCTTCAGTATAATGTCTTGGCATAAAAAAAGCGGCCCGATGTAACATCGGACCGCAACTATCTAACATGACTTCAAAAAAACATATATATTCCATTCCTTAATTCTAGTGCTTCATTGCTGGGGTTTTCTACCCCAAGATTCAAGTCAATATCTGCCCTAGTAATGTATGGGTTGCTTGGAATCTGTCGAACCGTTACTGTACCATTCTCCAATAATTTCATTGGGTCTCCTGGCAGTCCAGCCGACACCAATATCCCTACTTTTGGTTGATAATCAAGAAGCATTGTCCAGTGATAATAATAAGGCATCTTTGATACACCACGGAACTCAACGGAAAAATGCGATGGGAGGGGAACACCGAACCGCTCTGCGCCCAAACTCCATTGTCCATTCTCGGTTTGTAATGCGTAACAAAACTCCTTCCCCCGCTTATTTAACATCCGAATTGTTCTATCATTTACTGGGTCATCGTGCCATCGGAGAATTGCCAGCGGGTCAACATACACACATGCAAGAGAATCTGCTCGTTCCATCCAATACAGTCCATCGGCAGTACGTTGATTGATTTGTATTTGAATCAGACGTCCAACTTTATCTGCGTTAATTAATCGCGCCGAACCGACTGAATCAACTACGCTCTGACTTAAACCACTAGTAGCGGTAAATGCAACTGGAGTCGTTGGCAAGTTCCACCAAACCGACCTGCTTATACGTCCAACATATAATCGAAATTTTGGCGCATAAAATGGTGCTGGTCTAAATGCATCAAATGGCCCTTGCCAACCGAGACCATTATCAATCCATAGCCCTCCCTCGCTCGGCAAATCCGATGATGCATACACAACAGTTTTTTTCATCTCTCCTTCCCACTTGGTCAAGAGAGGCCCCTGAAGTGTTGAAAACTCCAGCGGTTCTGGTTTACTACAACCAGTCACAACCGCCAACACCAAGCAAATTAACCATAATCTAGTCATATCTCTCCCTCCAAATTTTCAAGATTTCATCCTGCCATACAACAGAACGCCTCCAGTAAACCAGAACTTCGCTACCAAAGCAAGAAAAAAGCGGGCCCGAGGGCCCGCGTTTAGTATTCTAAGTACAAATAATAATTCTCTGTCCAGGTCATGCGTCCTGGATCTAGGACGATATATTTACCGGACCCTGGAATCGTCACTTGCCACTTAGCCACTGAACATTCATCGTTTAGCTGAACATTCCCAATGAAAGTATACAAGCGTTCGCTTTTGGTTTTTCCATCATCCAGCACTTTATACATCTCCACAATCCCAAACGGGGCAGATGCCGCCGGGTAATAATAGAGATCAAAGGTCGAACTAGGGATTCGATACACTGGACCTTTAGCAAATCCAGCTGGGATATCGTAAGACCCACTTACCCCTTGCTTATCGACCCCCAAAACAGATTGTAACGGTCTTCCCCACTCTTTGTTGATATAAAAACCAACTTTTTCGGGAGACCGTTTTAGTGAAATCGATGCTGTGGGTTGGGTCGATGACGATTGCGATTCGGCAATTTTTGTCTGCAATTCAATCTTAGGAAACATCCCAAACGCCCACATCACTGCCAAGATAACCAGAACGCCAATGACTACAACCGCCGCTGTTGGGTTGTTCACTCGGCATCACTCTCCTTGTCAGAATCAGTCAAGAACAGAACGTACGGATATTGTTTAACACTACCATCTTTTACCTGGTACTCAAGTGTTAAAACAACGAATCTCGTTTTGGGTTCTGTCGGGATATTCACCATAGAACTCCACTTTGTCGCTTTCGCATCCATGCTAATCACCGGAACTCGATAAAGTGGATTAGGATTTCCTAATTCATAGCCCTCAATCGCGAGAGATTTCGAACTAATCCCGCCCTGGTCATATACCGTGACCTCGAACCAATTATCCTGGGTCTGCACTGTATTCCGAGCTGCAGACGCTACACTGATCGGCGCTTCAGCCAATTTCAAACCCTGATCGCCGATTTTAACTATAGGACGATTGGGTATCATCCACGGAGAAACAAACAGGACAACAGCTACTAGAAACATCATCAGCCCGAACCCACCGTAAACAACTTGCTGCTCACGGTGTATCACCTTCGGGTCCCGTTTTCTTTCTCTACTCCTTCTCATCACACACTCACCTCTCCCTTATTTTTAAGATTCATCCACCGTAGCCCTTTGGCCTGTCGTAGCCCTTGTGGCGTAGTCGGCTTGGCGAAGGCGGACGCCTCCAGTAAAGCCCAAAAACCGCTTCTGGTCAAGAAAAATAAGTTATGAGTGATGGGTATTGAGTAACGAGTGACAATAGATTGATAACTCTAACCGAATATTGAACGGCCGTTCAATATTCGGAAATAGTCTCTACCCCACTCCCAACTAAGAAAAAGCTGTTCATCAGCCGACGAATGGCTTAAAGGTACCGAGAAAATCTCGTTTAAACTCTCTGAATTTCCCCTCTTCAATCGCCTGGCGTGCCGTACTAACCAACTGATAATTTTGATGCCAATTGTGCGCCATCAACTGACGAATCGCTTCTCTGTCTCCTATCTTAAATCTAGTCCGGATATCTGCCCGCGATACACCAGCCCGACAAACGGGGCAACTACAGTGGCTATCCAGCACACCATTATCATTAACATATTGTGAGTTATTAATATCAAAATATTTACCTCCCCATAGCCACACTCGTCCATGTCGACCTTCACGAGTCGCCGCGATTCCATCAAAACTATCGATTCCTCGTTCGATACATTCCAAAATATCAATTGGCTTACATACGCCCAACAAGTGTCGCGGTTTATTCCCCGGCAACCGTTGAGTACAAAACTTTACCATTTTATACATCGCTGACCTTGGTTCGTCCCATGCCAGCCCACCAATCGCTACCGCCGAAATCCCGTTCTTCAGTTGCCGATTGGCATCCCATAAACTAATTCGTCGTGCAAATTTGTTCAATCCACCCTGCACGATGTAATACAAATTATCATCGGCAACTTTTCTTGAGTAACGGAACCACACCGCTGTCATGACTGCCGACCAAATAAACTTCAATGGATTTCTGTCCATTGTGTACACCGTATTGTCGAGTGGCATAATTAAATCCACCTCCGCACTCTTGCCCCACTCAACTACTTCGTGAGGTGCAATAAAGATTTTTCTACTATCCAAATCAAATTCCAGTCCTCTAAAACTTTGTTTCAAATGTTTTCCCATACTCACCATTTGAAACCCGCCCGAATCCGACATTACCGGTCTTGGCCATTCCACTCCTTCCCGCACATTGCTAATTCCCCTCTCTTTTAACCAAAAAGTATTTCGCAACAAAATTACATCTCTCGCCTCGGTGATATCTTCTGGTTTAAATCCCCAATTCTCTAAGGCGTTAGTGTAATTCAAAGTAATAGTCGGGGTAGGAACAACACCATGATCAGTTATTAGTTCCCCTACTCGAGCCATTCCATCCTGCGCTATAATTTTGAATTGAATAGTCATTCTAACCTTATTAAACAACAAATCCCGAATTGCCCGGGATTTGCTGTTCATATTATTGTTAGTTTTATTGCAAGTCGACTTTCGCTCCAGCTTCCTCAAGCTTCTTCTTCATTTCTTCGGCTTGTTCTTTCTTCACGCCTTCCTTCACGGCTTTTGGCGCGGCTTCAACTAAGTCCTTAGCTTCTTTCAAACCAAGTTCTGGCACAACTTCCCGAACGGCTTTAATCACACCGATTTTATTTGCACCAGCATCAGTCAAAACTACATTGTAAGAACTCTTCTCTTCGACTTCGGCTCCGCCTGCAGCTACTCCGCCACCAGCGGCCACTGCAACTGGTGCAGCACTGACACCGAATTTGTCTTCCAGTACTTTAACTAGCTCGGCTAGTTCCAGTACTTTCATATCACTCACCATGTCCACTACTTTCTTTGCGTTAGCGGACAATTGGCTCTCATCCACCTTCGCTTTGGCTTCGGTGGACTTGCTGTCGACCTTTGACTCTTCTACAGCAGACATGTCCGCCACTTTGTCCGCCGTAGCTTCAGCGGAGGTGGAAACTTCTGGGGTCTGCTCTTCTGGATTGACATCTTGTTCGTCTGCCATAATCTTCTCCTTTTAAATTACCTATATAATTTTACCAATGTATTTCCTCGGTTCCTCGGAAAAGCAATAAATTGTTATCCCGAAGTACTACCTGCCCGTCCGTAACCATTTAGGCGAAGGAGGGAGGAACCACCTTTATTATTTAACTGCTATCGCTTTTATCACGTTATAAAACGACTGTAAATTGTAATTTAATCCATAAACAAAGTTTGAAATCGGGGCATTCATACTCCCAACCACTCTGCTTAGTAACTCCTCGCGTGATGGTAACTGTGCTAACTGCATTACCATAGCTCCCGATATCACTTCACCATGGACCACACCCGAAGCAATGTGCACTCGGTTATCGCTCTTCTTGGCCATTTCATAAACCAATTTTGCAATACTGACTTCATCTTGCCCACCCGAAGCAAAAGCATAACTCTTACCCGTCTTAACAATTGGCATTCCAGTTAATCCAGCGTTCTTGGCGGCAATATCAAATAGCGAGGCCTTCACCGCTGTATATTTCACGCTCTGTTCGCGAGCTTTTTTACGAAAAGTATCCAGGTCTGGCATTGTCAGTCCGGTAAAATCGGTTAACACCCCAAACTCGGTCGCCTTCAGTTCAGAAGTGAGTTTGTCGATTACCGCGCCTTTTTGTGCCTTACTTTTAGGCATGTTCGTTTTCCTCCCATCTGTCATTCCGGGCTCGACCCGGAATCCAGACAAAAATTATAAAAAATCCATCTCCTCCGAGACGGACATCTAACCAGCTTATTAGCTTGTTATCTGTTCCCTCTCGGCAGGGCTTAATATGTGCCTGCTGTCTCTAAAGGATACTTGTCCATCCTAGCCGACCCCCGTAGGACTGTCAAGCAATATGGTAAGATAGAAGCCACGGGGGCATATCACTAATTGAGGTCTATTTTTTATGGAAACCAAAGCGGATATTTTTGGACCAGGTTCCAACTTCAAACGCCGATTCGTCGCCGATCACGACCAACTATCAGAAATTGTTAAATCCTTGAAACAAATCGGCGAGAAAGTGATTCTCGTTCTCGGCACATTCGACCTGGCTCACATTGGTCACGCCAGATATTTAGAACTAGCAAAACAACGCAATGGTATTGTTATAGTCGGCATTGATCCCGATGAAGCGGTCAAACTGCGCAAGGGCCCTCGCCGTCCATTGGTACCCGCCGAAGAACGCTTAGAGATGCTCACCCACTTGCGACATGTTGACCTTGTCACCATTACTACTGACTACGACGAGCATGGCATTACTGGCTATGAACTAATCAAAAAAATCCAGCCAGATATCTTTGTCATTTCGGAGATGAACGATTACACTCCCGACCAGTGGACTGAAATCAAAAAATATAGTGGCGAAGTTGTAATCTTCCCTCAACAAGCCGAAACCACCACATCTGCCAAACTCCGGATGATGAATATCCAGATGGTGGAAGAAGCCAAAAAACGATTAGAAGAGTTAATTGATCTCTAAACCCGTGTCCACAGTTCTCCTGCTTTATATCCCCGTACTCCATCGGGGCTATCTCGAACTCCTACGCCAACAATCGGCGCAGGTGGATGAGTTGTGTATTATTGGCTCTGATATCATCCAAGATTTCCCGTTAATTCAGCGTGAAATCCGCGCGATAGCACCCGAAGACATGCACGCCATCATTGACGGCTTGCAGTTATTTAAATCTGTGCGAGTTATCAACAAAACAGAATTAAACAACTTGCGCCCGGTTAAAGTTCTGCTGGCCAACGAGACCATTTCACGCGAGCTCGCTAAACAATACTTTTCCAACATCACAGTTGAATATCTACCCGTTTTTCTGCGTTGGGACGAACAGACCGTCCCATCCCAAAAACCAGTTCAATATGATGCAGTAATTTCCGAAGCTGATTTTGATAATCAAATAATGGAACTGGCCAAAGACGCCAGCCAACAAAGCCCGGACTGGTTCCGCCAAGTTGGCGCTGTATTGGTTAAAAATGGTCAAATTATCGCCACTCATCACAATCTCCGCCTCCCCTCTCCTCAAGCCGCTTATGCCGAAGGCGACCCCAGAAATTATGTTCCACTTGGAACCAGCACTCACTTGCACAACGGTCTGCACGCTGAACAGTATGTTATTGCTGAAGCCGCTCAGAAAGGTATCTCACTGGAAAATGCCAGCTTATATGTTACTACCTTCCCTTGTCCGGATTGCTCAGCCATCATCGCTCACTCCGGCATTAAAAAATTGTTTTTTACTTCCGGCTACGCGATGCTAGATGGTCAGACCACATTAAAACAGCATGGAGTGAAATTAATATGGGTAAAACCGGTGACCGCGGATGAAAAAACCGCCTCGTCCGTAGACGAGGCGGTTTGAAAAGAACAACTCTTAGGCCGGAGGCGGACCGAAGCGAGCGCTGACAGCTTCGCCGACTTTAGGTACGACATACTGCGCGTGTAGATGACCAACCGTAGCACCAGTTAGAGTGCTGTCGCCCTCGCGCATAAAGAGTGCTCCACCCCTTACCGAGTAGCGCTGAATAATCCAGTCGACAGCCCGCACGAGATCTCCGCTTTCTTGAATGTTCAGTTCTCTAACCCTCCACTTGTGGGCTTTGAGAATTAGCGTGAAATGCTTCTCCGCCCCCAACAACGGATGGTTGTTGAACTTTACCAACCATGAGCCGTTCTCGTGGACAAAATCCTTCTGCTGAGATGGATCGATCAGCGTGTACCCACCCGGGCAGAAAGGACACTGTCCACTGTTGGCAATAGCGATTAACTCCTCGCGGTAAGATTCGGCTCGCGCATTATCGGGATTCACGATTGGCCACTTCTCCAGCATCCAGAAGTCGTAGTCGTAGAGATTTTTGCTGTCCGCCGTATGATGCTCCGCGAACACCTTAACCCACGGACTGACAAGGAAAATGGCGGGGAAGAAAACGTCTCCACTCACATTGGCATTTAACCATGTGACATAGAGCCTGTCGGCATACTGCAATGTCTGCCGATAAATCTCGGCTCCGCCAATGATAAACACCTCGGCTTGCTCGACAACGAGATTCAGTGCCTCCTCCAGCGATGTACAGATCTCTGCGCCTCTAGTATTGAACGAGCCGATATGGCGCGTGACTACAATGTTGCGTCTCCCTGGTAACGGCCGATACTTATCCGGAATCGACTGCCAGGTCTTGCGACCCATAATCACTGGGTGACCCATGGTGAGAGTTTTAAATCTCTCCATGTCAGCCTGTAATTTACCAGCCCAAGGCAGTTTGCCTTCTTTCCCAATGGCCAAATTCAGATCCATGGCCACAATGATGTTGACACTCACCCCGAATCACCTCCTTTAGATAGGGGTTGGCACTAGCATCTTGGGATGTGGATTATAGTCCTCCACATGAAAATGCTCCGGTCGCATCTCCGCAAGAGCGGTAAAGTTACGCTGCAGCCAGACCGTCGGAAAGGCGCGAGCATTTGTCTTGGCGCGCTTAATAATCTTGCGCACCTTCTTGATCTGATCCTTGTAGTCGTAGACGTGGGCATCCGAAATGGTATAAACCAGTTCCTTGAACTTTAGGCCCAAGATATTGGCTACGACCAGACCGACTACCGCGTACTGCGGAATATTACAGCCCTGCACGCCGACGAACAAATCGCCGGACCGCTGAATATGATGCATCGTCAACGCCCCTTCCTTTGTGTTGATCATGAAGTGCATCCAGCCATGGCAAGGCGCCACCAGCACCTTTTGACTTTTTCCACGAAAAGCATAGGGTGCAATCCACGGACTGACTAAGTGATTACGCAGGGATGGAAATTTCTTCATCTGCTCAATCACTCCGGTCAGCTGGTCGAAACCAACACCCTCGTGTGTCGGAAAGTTGGTAAATGCCGGACCATAGGAACCAGCCCCATTGTCCCCTTCGAGTAGACCGACAAACGCCGTCCTGTCGCCGGGGAGAAACCTGTCCCACCAGTAGCAACCAAACTTCTCAAATTTGGCTGTTGTGTGAGCACCGTTAGCAAACGCCGCCCACTCCCCGATGGCCTGTTCGAATATGTTCGGCAACGTCTGCTCTCCGCGCATAATCGGAGCCAACATGTCACGCGCTGTGGAGATGGGGAAACCCTGCTCCATCGCGAACCTAAGTTGCACTCCGACCGTCTTGATGGTGTCAAAACCTTGAGGAGAATCTTCTCTCCAAGAATTTTCACCATCCAATACCCGTTCACCAATCAGCTCCAGCTGAATGTTAGGCTGACGCTGCTCGTAAGGCAGATAATCCACCGGCTGGAAAACCTCTTCCAAACCGCCATCCCCTAAACTGCACATTACTTGTGTACCTCCAGATTAGATTTTCAAGATTACAAAAACATCCCTGTCCCCCAGTGATGTTCTATGAAACTTGCTTACTATAACAGGTTTACCCAGTACTGCCAAATCCACCCCGGCTAGCACCGTTTGGCCTATCGATTTCCACAAAATTTGCCTGTTCAACCCTCACAAACACACCTTGTCCAATCGATTCCCCTCTTTCCACTTTAATTACTTGGTCGCCAACATTCTGGACTTGAAATCTTATTTCATCCTCCGGTCCCGAGTAATCTTGATCCACAATCCCAACACTATGAGGGACAATCAGCCCCGGCTTTTTGATGGGCGTCGAACTCCTAAGCGCTAACAGCAACATATACCCCTTTGGCGTTTGGACAATGACGTTGCTGGGAATCCGCGCAATTTCACCCGGATTAATAATTGTTTCTTCTCGCGTGACTAAATCAAACCCCACCGAACCCTTGGTCTTATAGATCGGCAACGGCAAGGTCTTGTCGATTCGAGTTATTTTAACTCTCATAATCTAACCAATTTATCCAATCTACACCAATCTAATCAATCAAACCGCGTAACAAGGTAGACAACCTAAGATTATCTAATCAATTAAACTTGAGTGGCAAGCAAATATCTTCTCTTGATGGTGGCTAAAATTTTAACTATTTCATCTGATTCAACTAATAGCGATTCAACTTCCGAATGCGTTACCGCCAAAAGTTTAATCCAATATCGAGATTCTTTGGCTTCCTTTAATGCGATACTTAATCGATTTACAAAATCTCTTTTTGAAACCGACTCACTGGCTTCCATCATATTTGCCCCAACTGAAGTAGCAGATCTCACCAACTGAACAATTAATACCCGATCAATATAGTCAGGTTTGAGTTTCCTTAAAACCGCTACCGCAACTTCCGAAAACCTAACACACCGCTCATAAATATCTCTATTTATCTCCCCCATTTTTACATCGATTAGATTATCTTGATTGTATAGATTGGTCAGATTGTCTTGATTGGTTAGATTAAATCGACCCTGGGTCGATTTTTACTCCGGGCCCCATCGTACTGGCGAGTGACAATCTCTTAATGTAAGTGCCCTTGGAACTTCCCGGTTTAGCCGCCCGCACCGCACCAAGAATTATGTTCAAATTCGCCAATAAATTTTCAGCTGTAAACGATACCTTCCCAATTCCCATGTGAATAATCGCATCTTTGTCTAACCGGAATTCAACTTTACCTTTTTTAAATTCTTCAACTGCCTTGGCCACATCCGTCGTCACTGTTCCGGCTTTAGGATTTGGCATTAACCCCTTAGTTCCTAAGGTCTGTCCCAGTTTCCCAATTTGCGGCATAACGGCTGGCGTAGCAATCACCACATCAAACCCCAGCCAACCCTTGCTAATTTTCTCAATCATATCTTCTAGCCCAGCAAAATCGGCTCCAGCTTTCTTGGCTTTTTCTGCGTCACCCGCTTCTGCCAACACTAAAATCTTTAAGGTCTTTCCAGTACCAGCAGGGAGCGTAACCGTACTCCGAATATTCTGTTCGGATTTTTTTGGATCCAACCCCATCTGCATGTGTAATTCTACTGTCGCATCAAATTTAACTGGCGATGTCTCTTTGACTAACTGAATCGCTTCAATCGCCGGATAGAACTTATTCTTATCTACCTTTGGTAAAACGGCCAGATATTTCTTGCCGTGTCCAAACTTACGAGGAGCCACCTTCTTCTTGGCTCCGATGTCCTCCGTAGCCTTCTTGCCCGTCGTAGCTTTAGCGAAGTCGGGGGCGAAGGAGGATTTACCTCCTTTGTCAGACTTCTTTACCACCTTTTTAGATTTTCTATCCACCTTCGCTTTAGCTTCGGTGGACTTCACTTCGTTCGCCATCTTCTTCTCCTTTACGCGGTGCAAACGCCTTTCGGCTCCCGCCTCTTAGGAATATAAACAACAATTTATTAATTGTTGCCCCGAGTTCACCGAGGGGTTACCTTATGGTATCTCCTCCGTTCGTCGGAGAAACAAAAATTACTCTATCTCCACTCCCATCTGCTTTGCGGTTCCAGCCAAAATCTTCATTGCCGCATCGATGTCTAAAGCATTCAAATCAGGCATCTTCTGTTCGGCAATCGTCCTTAACTGGGCTCGCGTTATTTTGCCAACTTTTTGCTTATTAGGAACCCCCGAGCCCTTATCTAAACCAATTGCTTTTTTTATCAATTCAGATGCTGGTGCCTGCTTTAAAATAAAATCAAAAGTCCTATCCTCATAGATAGTGATTACGGCTGGAATCACTTGCCCCATCAATGAACGGGTCTGTTCGTTATATTGGTTGCAGAAATCCATAATCGCAATCCCGTGAGGACCTAATGCTGTACCAACTGGAGGGGCTGGATTGGCCTTCCCCGCATCACATTGGATTTTTACAACTGCTTTTACCTTCTTTGCCATACTTGGAGATTATTAAATATCCCTCCTCTCCTGTCAAGTCACCCGAAAAAACCGCCCCGACAAGGGGGCGGTTTTTGAACTAAATGCCATCTAATACAACTTATCCGTCCCGGCAATATCACCTGACTCTAGGGTTTGTTTTTTGGTCTCTCCGAAATCGGCATAACCGTACATCGTCTGCTCTAAATCAGCTGGGCTATACAGGTCCGCCAACCCGACGCTGTGGCCCAGTTCGTGCGTAGCGATATTCTCAAAATCCATCTTGCTGGCTTCGCCGAAGGTAGACCAATCGTAATCAACGTCGTCATAGACCTGATCCCACTCTACTAGTTGGCGGTTTTGCGGCGGTCCGCTGAAAATTCCCCACACGATAGTCACAGCGATGGCCCCGGATTCCGATACATCGGCAAAATACACCTCGTTTAATCCATCGGGCGCAACTAGATCGGCCGTCAGAGTTGAAAATGTTTCCGTACCGTCGCCTAAAATATCAGTGCCGCTACCGTTGCCCATTACCCCATCGGCCGCATCTTCCCATTTGTCGATGTCATAGGATGTGTTCCAGAAAGCAAAGCTACTACCTGGAGTAGAGTTATTGTTCCCAAATCCGCCCGGTGGATCATAGGGCAAGCCACCAGTGTTCACGGGATTTAACAACCATGGTTCTACAGTTTTCCATTTGGCCCCCATCAGCGCATAACCACCACCACTACCGGGTTTCCCGCCACCGTTGCCCCCTTTGGCGTAGTGAACAATCGCATATCCATCTACTGTCTGACCGGTAGTCAGATCGACAGCCGTCCCCAGCGTGATAACCGGCGAATGGTCAGCCGTGGCTGGTAAGACCAAAGTTCTGTGCGAGCCCAGCTGGCCTAGCCATCCAAAAGACCCGCTCGGTGCCGCCACCGCCGTACTGGTCATAGTCACTAGGGTTAGCAATAATGCACCCATCACTAATTTATCTCTCATATATATACTCCCTAAAAATTTAGCGGATATAGCAAATAGTGCACATCTATTGTATCCCATCTGGAGCCGCCTGTCGGATTCGGACCGACGACCTTTCGCTTACAAAGCGATTGCTCTACCAGCTGAGCTAAGGCGGCATAAAACCGAGGCTAGGATGATTTCCCCGCTGGCTGCGGGGGCCCTGCACTCGCTGCAACAAGGAAGACAACAAATTTATATAAGCAGCATCGCGAGCGAACCTTATGCAGAACATATTTCAACTCCACAACCTGTCACAGAAGCTACAATCCAAGCAAGTTGGATGGTGGCTTCTGGTGCCGAGGCTAGGATTCGAACCTAGGAAGGCGTAAAGCCAACTGATTTACAGTCAGTCCCGTTTGACCGCTTCGGTACCTCGGCAAATATTACCAGACATATAGGTTGTTAATTTTGTGTGGAGCCGACGGGCGGATTTGAACCGCCGACCTACCCCTTCATTGATACTCCGTTTTTACTACCCATATCTATACGGAGATTAGACTGTATATCAGACATATCCTTTGCAGGACTTAGTCCCTCTTGTCAGTCGTTCGGGCGATTATTCGCCACGGTCTGAACCCGATATTTGGACCTTTAACCGTTATTCGAGATACGCTATAAGATTTCTCTAACAGCGGGCAATTTGTTGTTTACCATGGGGTTGCTCTACCAGCTGAGCTACGTCGGCCTATTCAGTATCATGTATCCGGTATCAAGTATCTGGCAATAAAAATCCTGACACTTAACACTAAACACCTGACACTATTTAAGCTTCTCTTCTGCTTTCTTTAAAAGTTCAATGTAATTTTCGTTTCTCGGATCAAGAATAATTGCTTTTTCGTATTGGTCAGCCGCTCTACGATACTTTTTATTCATAAAATAAGCCAGACCCAAATTTACCAACCGCGAAGCAATCTTATCATTAATCGCTACCGATTTTTCATACGCTTCAATCGCCAAGTCGTAATCTTCCATCTCGTAATACAACAAACCTAAATTATTGTAGAAAGTATCGTTTTCTGGCTCAATTTTTAACGCTGCCAACAATGCCGCTTTGGCATCTTTATAATTTTTACTCTCTAAATAAATCAGCCCTAACTTATTAAACAACGAAGCGTCATTTGGCTCCTTTGAAAGCAACTTCAGATAGGCCACTTCTGCCTTCTTTGACTCGCCTTGCTCAAAGTATTCGTCGGCCTCCACTCGCAAACTTTTCTCCTTGGTCTCGGCTTTCTTCCCGGTCTCCTTGAAAGTGGTCTCCGCGTCTACCGGGAGTTTGCGTAAGACCATAATCAGGAACGCGGTCGTAGCGATAAAAATGATTACTTCCCACATAAAAAAGCCCTCTCCTTTAACCAGCCCAGTATATCAGAAAAGGTGTTCCAGTCCAGGTTGTGTCTCCCTTACCCCATGGAGCAGAACAGTGGTTTAGTAACCTAGTGATTCAGTAGGACCCATCGAGCAAATTCAGTCCGCCAGTAGGCGGATCCAATCGTAAAATCACCTGCTTGGTCCAGCATGTTTGACCCCGCCATTTTTGCTTTGCAAAATGGGAACCGTTTTCTTTGAAAACGGCGGGAAAGTTTGCGTTACCCGCCCGCAACGCTTTGCGTAGCAATGCTGGCAAGGAGACCAGAAAGGGTGATTTTAAGTTATTGGAAACTGAATTTGTGAGTGGGGTGTCTTTTTGTGGCACTTTTTGGACCTACCTACCGGCAGGCAGGCAAGCAAAAAGTGCCAATGGATCGAGCGTCATTCTACGCTCGAAAACATAAACAAAATAGATCCTGAACCAAGTTCAGGATGACAAGAATACAAGAGGAAGGTAATACTGGGTCAAGCGCCAGCCAGCGCTTGGGGAAAATTACAGAGCAAGTAACATCGCTTCCATCGCCACCCGGGGGTTCACATTATCTTTCACCTGCAAAATCGCGGTTCGAATTTGTCGCAGTACCCTATCCCCGGCTTCGGTCGGTTGAGTTAGCCATTCGCTCCGAATCACCCTTAACCCGGTTTCCAAAAACTTCACCGCCGATTCACGCTCCCGCATCATTTCTGTCCATTTTAATTTGTCTTCTGTCGATTGTTTATTTAAAGTTAGCCAAAACTGACACATCTTCTGCATTTCATCCAACTTTTCCAAGTCGACCAACAATTCTTTAGCCAAACCCAAACTTCCTTGAACTATCTTTAAAATTTCATCAGATATTCCAGGAAGCACCGTTTTAATATCTGCATCGTTTAATGGTCCAAATCGCACCACCACTGACCGCGACACAATTGTCGGTAACAATCGTTTTTCATCTTCGCTGATTAATATCAATACACTATCCGCTAACGGTTCTTCTAGTGTCTTTAGTAATGCGTTTTGGGATTCTTCACTCAAACTATCCGCTTCATCAATAATCGCCACTTTAATCTTTGATGCAATCGGCGACATGCTTAAAAACTTCATTACTGCATCGGTGGTACGCTTTATCGGACTACTTTGTTCTTGGGCCCGCAATTCCGCCAATACTTCCGAAAAAATAAAGGTATCCGGATGTCTCAACTCTTTGTTATCCCGACGAACGGAGGGACTACCTTGTCCCTGCCCATGTAACGCTCTCGCCAACATCATCGCCACCGTCTTCCTCCCAGTTCCTTTGGGCCCCACAAAAATCATGGTCTGTGGTAATTTCCCATTAGCGTAAGCCACACCCAAAACCTCCCTCGCCCGAGGTTGGCCAGTTAACCCATCAAAAATATCCGCGATTTTCTCCATATCCCCATTCTAACAGGTCTCGAGAAAGGAACGAGGTGGGTTCCTCTCTCGATGCTCACGGGCAAAAGCCCGCCCTAAAGGGCAAGCTCGCTACTCTCACCTCCACCCCAGTAGAAAAAATTAAGGTATCCCCTCGGTCCCTCGGGGTATCAATTCTGTTAGGACCCATCGAGCAAATTCAGTCCGCCAGCAGGCGGATCCAATCGTAAAATCACCTGCTTGGTCCAGCATGTTTGATCCCGGTTCACCGGGAGAGTTTGCGTTACCCGCCCGCAACGCTTTGCGTAGCAATGCGGGCAAGGAGACTAGAAAGGGTAATTTTAGGTTATTGGAAACTGAATTTGGGAGTGGGGTGTCTTTTGGGGCGCCACCCCATTTGGACAAGCAAATGGGGTGGCAAAAACACCCATCAAGGGTGGCGTAGACCCTTGGAAAAATAAACAAAAAAACGCCCCACTACCAAAAAGATAGCGGGGCGGATTAAAACCAGGATGCGTTATGACTAAAAATCAATGGTCATGCTATTAGGAGAAACCAACAATGACTGACTGCATTTAGCGACTCACCTTCCGTCAGACAAAGAAGGGACCGCTCACCAACGGGAGCTTCAAAACTTTTTTCATGGCGCCTCCCAAATCCTGGTTAAAAGTAAAAAAGAACATCTGCCATCGCCTTGAGCACGTGTTCATCAATACTAAACATTAAGCGACAGCAGACGCGCTTAATTTACAATACTCCCGAATTCGGGTCAATAGCCAGTCCTAGAACAATAATTCCTCCCCCCAATCCTGCTTCCTCGTCATTCCGGCCTACGAGCCGGAATCCAGAAAACAACCAAAACCTCTCTGCTTCTGCCCTATTGGTGAGATTGGTCGACTTCGCTCGGGATGACAGAAAATTGGGAAAATTGGTTAGATTTATTTAGCCACCAATGTCTTATTCGTAATCACCTGGTCAATAATTCCGTAGTCCTTGGCCTCTGGTGCTTCCATAAAGAAATCTCGATCGGTGTCTTTCTCAATCTTTTCCAGTTTCTGTCCGCTATGATGCGCCAGCAATTCATTCAGTTTACTCTTCCATTTCAGAATTTCTTTAGCGTGAATTTCAATATCACTGGCTTGTCCTTGCGCTCCGCCTAAGACCTGATGAATCATCACCCGTGAATTCGGCAACGCAAATCGTTTTCCTTTTGCTCCGCCAGAAAGTAGAACTGCGCCCATCGAAGCCGCCATCCCGACACAAATCGTGTTGATGTCCGGTTTCACATGTTGCATTGTGTCATAAATCGCCATCCCATCGCTCACCGAACCTCCAGGACTGTTGATGTACAGCGAAATATCTTTCTTTGGATCTTCACTTTCCAAAAACAATAATTGAGCAATTACTGAATTGGCCATCTGGTCATCAATTGGCCCACCAATAAAAATAATTCTGTCCTTTAACAAACGAGAATAAATGTCATACGCTCGCTCCCCCATCGGTGACTTATCAATCACCATTGGAATTAAATTCATATCGGGATGTGTTAACTCTTATACTCGCCTATTATACCTCAATCCCCCTTGTTATCCCGAGGAACCGAAGGACTACTATTCCCCCTCTGTCATCCTGGGTCCTCCTTATTCGTCATTCCGGCCTACGAGCCGGAATCCATCTTCTCTGTCACCCTGCCACTTCCCCTTCCCACCTGTCATTCTGAACGTAGTGAAGAATCTAGGTCGCCGTGGCGACCGCTCCGCTAGATCCTTCGCTGTACCCGCCTACCGGCAGGCAGGCTCAGGATGACAGTTCATTACAACACCCCGCCAAAGGTGATGTAGAAATGACTGGTCGTCGAAGTCAATCTTGGCTGATTCCGAATCTCAGCCGTGTTGTCATGTCTAACCACCGAAAGCACCTTCCCGCCAACCACCCCAACATATCCAATCACCGCTCTCAAAGTTGCCGGTGAATCCAAGAATTCACACTCAACATCGCTAGCCGGCAATTCATCTAACTCCATTGTCTTAATTTGAGCCAATGTCTTAGCGTCATTAATATCGGCTTGTGTCTTAGTCAAATAATGCGAAAAATCAATACTCCCTAACACCAAAGTATTCTCTGTTGGTAAATTATTCGTCAACCACAGAACCAACGCATCGACTTCCGCTGGTGTCGTATTTGCCTTTAATACAATCGGCAAAAACTTGGATTCAGGAAAAAATCTTTTGATATATTCCGCCTGCATGGTTATCCCGTGTTCTTTTTCGAATGTCGAATTTTCAATTTTGCCAAGTCCACTAATTAGCAATTGTTGTACCAATTGGCGACTAGGGGTCAACTCACCATCAGCCGTCTGAAACTGCCTTGTATCGGTTTGAATATTTGCTGCTCCTGTCTCAAAATGATTTGGTGAAATCACCACCACATTTTCTATCTCTGAATTTGCCACCGCCAAACCTCGATAGAACATCGTCAATTCTTTGTGTGATAGTGCATCGTGTGGCAAAATCGCCACCCTGGTATTGGTCCCAATCTTATCCTGTCCTTCCAAACCCAAAATCCAATCCCAATTTATTTTTTCAAATGGATAAATCGGAATCGGCGATTGCAATCTACTAACCATTACTAACCCAAACACTACCAGGCCCACTACAACCAGGTCTGGTAGTATTTTTTTAAATCCAATCATTTTACCGATAAATCCGGCCTCCCCATTCAACCACTGTAAATCCGGTCCGCGAAGGAGTCGCTGGTAAAACCTGGATCGAAACTATAACTGGTTTATCCAATCCTTTGTAATCAAAGAATACGCGAATAATCGTATCCGGCACCGGAGTTACCGTTAATGGCGCATAACTGTTAAATATATTTTGCGGAATAAATGTCACAAAATAATATGGCTTGGTCTGCATCCGTGGTACCCAGAATTCTTTGAAGTCCGCGATTTCTTTTTGATTCAATCCCAATTGCGTCAACTGCAAATCAAAGAATTTCGACACTTCATTTTTTGCAACCACAAACCCTTCCTTCGGCGTTACAAAATTAGTCGCAAAACCCTCCCAGAACAAATACGGCCAAACTTTTCCAGCCCTATCCACCAAAGTTCCATCTGGACTGGCCGTAACTTGCCATCCGACTGAACTAATCACTGGTTCACTGTAAGAAATCCCCGAAGTTGGTTTTACATTTACACTCACTGCTTGAGTGGTGGTGGGATATAGATAAATTACCGGCTTACCCATCTCGGCAGTTTCGTAAGTATAAGTTACCTTGGTTTCAGCTGTCTTGGTTGTGCCATCGGTATAAAACGCTTTAATTACAAATCTGTGATTTGACGTTCCACCCACTTCGATATTGCCGTACTTTTCACCCACTCCATACCGCCAAGTCGTATCACCCAATTTGAATTTCGTTAGCGTATATGTATCAACTACCCTTTCGTACGATGGGCTATCCAACCCATCCCAAGACCCAGTTCCATATACCGTTACAACAATTTTCTCGGCATTAGATGATACCGTGCCTGTCACATTAAATGGGTTATCCGCTACCACCACCGTCCCATTCTTCGGCGAAGTAATTGCTAACGACTTGGTTCCGATGGTCGTTGTATTGGTTGTAGTATTATTGGTTGTATTAGTGGTTGGGATAGTGGTATTCCCAGTGAAATCATTCAAATCAATCGTTGAGTTATTCAAACCCGTCGCCGTGTTTGAAGTATTTGTGGTATTGGTCGGTGTTGGAGTCATCCCTTGATTAGACCCATAGTTATAACTGACATAACCCACTCCAGCCAACAAACCAAGACCCAAGATGACATATACAAGTTTCATGATAATAAATTAGAGAAATATACAGCCCAATTATACTCTATACAAAAATCGTGACCCAGAGCCGATTTTACTCTACCCTACATCTGACTTGTACTTTCAGTTTTAGGAGGATCTGCACATGACCATTACTGTAGAGATTCACGGGGAACTCCCACCAGAGAGTTCCTCAACTTACGATCGGGTTAGAAAAAAGTTTGAGGTCTTCACCAGCGTGGAGGTAATCCCTCATCTCGAAGCCAGAAGAAGCGGACCAAACACTTTTCATCCGTTCTTACGGATTTTCTTTCCCGAAAAGTCCGCCCAAGAGGTTACACTCCTCGTCGAAGCGTTAACCCCACTAGGTCTCGACATCGAGACCGTCCAGCTCGCGAATGTCTATCCGGCCGTCAAACCAATAGAGGAGACGCCCTTGCTCGAAGCCGTCGCTTCTGCCGGCGCCAATGCCGACATTCCTCCTAGATGATGCACATCTCCCTCAAATCGCCCTACTCGCTTTCCAGCGCGTAGTGCTTTTTCTTGCTCCTCCTCTTTATTGGCCAAATAATTAGATGAACGGCCGTTCATCTAATTATCGCGAGTTTGCCAATTATCAATTCTACGTACTTCCCCAGCCCATGATATTTCACCACTAAACTAACTAAATCCTCACATGGATACTGTGATACCCAGACACTTTGTTGTTGCATTTTGAATCCCATCTCCGCTAAATGTCGCCGAAAATGATTCCGATTCCTTTTTAGTTTTTCGGGAATATCAAAAATCACTAATCGCAACTTTCCGTCCGGTTTCCGTGTTTTTACAATTTCCTGCAATAAATTAATCTTGGCCAAATCCGTCACCTGGAATCTATCAGATCCCAACTCTAATAGATATTTGGCCTGACACAAATATTTAAAAGTTCGCCCCGCACCAGCTTGGTTGCTATTACCAACTTTCTTTTGCCAGGATTTGTCTAACCAAATCGTTCCGCCCCGGTCCATCAGGCGGAATAACGTCTTCATCAATCTGTACGCTCCTCGGCTGGTCTTCATCCCCCAAACTTTAATTTTCCAAATTAATTATATCAAAAACCCAATAATTAGATGAACGGCCGTTCATTTAATTATTGAAAATGACGCTAAAGAGTTTGGTCAAGAAGAAGTTGAAGTGGCGATTTCAACTAGTTTCTCTACTGCCTTGCGACTTCCCACCATCTGCCCGAGCCGGGCTTTACCCCGCGCACTGCCATATTCTTTTTCGATTTCGTCAGCGTTCTGGGGATACTGGGCTTTAATCCGATTAATTTCCTCATCCACTTCTGCATCGGTTGCTTCAATTTTTTCGGCTTCGCGGAAGGCCTCCAACGATAATCCCGCCAACACTCTTTGTTCGGCTTGTTCGCGCCATTGATTCTTCAGCCACTCTTCTCCGCCAGCTGGCGGACCTCCTGCCCGCTTTAGATAATCTTCAAATGTCATTTTGGCATGCTCGGCTTGATGTTTTAAATCCTGCACCATGTTGTCCAACTCTTGATTCACTAGTTCATCAGGCAAATCAATCTTGGCCAATTTGGTCAGCGCCATAATTGCATCCTCGCGCACTTTTTCGCTGGCTTTTTTCTCGGCTTCTTCATCTAAAAACTTTTTGATATCTGCCTTTAACGCTTCTAGGGTTTCCACATTGGCATGTTTCTTGGCAAACGCATCATCAATATCTGGATAATTCACCGCCTTAATTTGATGTAGTTTCACCGTGAATTTCGCCGGTTTCCCCGCCAAGTCCTTGTTGTGATAATCCTTCGGAAATTCAACTTCAATATCTTTCTCTTCTTGCGCTCGCATTCCCACCATCCCCTCTTCAAAGCCAGGAATAAAAACTTTATCCCCTAAAATCAGCGGATGTTTCTTGGATGACCCGCCTTCAAACGGTTTACCGTCCACAAAGCCATCAAAATCAATCTCGGTCCAGTCCCCTAGTTTAGCTTCCCGCTCAACTGGCTGAAACTCCACCGCCTTTTTCTGCAAGCTCTTCAATACCTCTTCTACACTCTCATCACTCACCAACTCAATACTCTTTACTATTTTTATCTTTGAATAATCTCCTAATACAACTTCCGGCAACACCGCCACTTCTGCGGTAAAAGTTAACGGTTCGGTCATTCCACCTTTCTCGACTGAAATCTTGGGGAATGCTATCGGCTTAATCTGCTCTTGCTTGGCAGCGAGTGGATAATACTCCTCCACCGCCAATTCAATCGCCACACTCACCACTCTGGCCTCCCCAATCTGATTAATCACCACCGTTCTGGGTGCTCTGCCCTCTCTAAACCCCGGAATCTTCGCCCCTTCACTCGCTTTGACACTTGCTTTGTCCAAAATTTTCTCCCACTCGGAGGCCTCCAGCGCAATGACTAGTTTAATATGATTCTTCTCCCCTGTTTGTTTAGTTATTTTCATACCTCAATATACTGAAGTAGACCATCATATTAGTCAAGAAAACATACTATAGACTATCTCAAGGCCCCATGCTAAAATATGGCTACCAGCATGATAGTTAAAACTCAAAAAAATTATTTAATTGAATGGAAAAATACCGTGCAATGCATGGACTGTGTTGAAGCACTTAAAAAATTACCCGACAACTGTATTGATATCGTAGTTACCTCCCCACCCTATGATAGTATCCGGGACTACAAAGGATTTTCACTTGACCTGCCATCTCTCGGCAAAGAAATCTATCGTGTTCTTAAAGATGGTGGCGTTGCTGTAATGGTAATCCAAGACCAAACCAAAAATTTTGGCAAATCCCTCACATCATTTCGAACAATAATCGATTGGTGTGATAATGCTGGATTTAAGTTATTCGAAACTGTTGTTTATCGTAAATATGGAGCCGAGGGTGCCTGGTGGAATAAAAGATTCCGAGTAGACCATGAATATGTTCCAATTTTTCTAAAAGGCGAACGACCTCAGTATTTCAACAAAGAACATCTGAAAATCCCATCAAAACACGGCGGAAAAACCATGACCGGCGGAGGCACTCGTCTAACCAACGGTGTTCGGATTGATACTCGCTCAATAAAAATTAATTTAATGAAGTGCCGTGGAACCATCTGGGACTACTTAACAGCAGGCGACGGTAGTCGACTCAAGCATGAACACCCCGCCACATTCCCCGACCAACTCCCAATTGACTTCATAAAAACCTTTTGCCCACCAAAAGGTATTGTCCTAGATCCAATGGCTGGCAGTGGGACTACTCTCGTTGCAGCTGCAAACCTTGGATGCAACTTCATAGGGATAGATATTGCAGAAGAATATTGTAAAATCGCCAAGCAACGTCTGGTTATAGAAGCTAACCAAATAGCCGCCGAGCTGGTGCGCTAAGGAGCATTGTCTGGCCCCTCAACCGTGTACTGAATACCGTCAGTGCTAGTGATAGCCAATGATAGAGGGTTTTGTCCAATTACTCCCGCATACGCAGATTGTGTTGGCTTGGCCACTCCTTTAGAAAAACTATAAACCGACAAGTTATTAAATTGCCACGCATCTGATTTAAACTCCCATTGCGTTTTATCAGCAAGATAATCAAGAAACCCAGTTGCTTTGGTCACTAATTCGTCACTAAACTTATATACTGTACCATCAGGACTCAAGGTAATATTCCCCTTACTATCGGAAATGGAGATTTTATCAATCCTACCCTGCCTCCCAGTTCCAATACCGCTATAAAAATTAGCTAGTTCCTGCATTAAATCGACTATCCGCATATTGTGAAAAAATAGCCAATGCAATGGATGTTCCTCTAGATTAATTCCTAGATATTTCATCCAGCTTAGTAAATTATCTGTATACCGGCTGATTAAAATATTTGCCAGTCCATCAGCATGTAGCAATGGGACCAAAGCGCTCTGTGGAATAGAAATAGCAGAATTGGCATTGAGAATACCAACCAACAGGTGAATTGTGGCCATCGGATATTTAAAGTGATAATGGGAGTTCCAATAATCAACTCCCCGAATCATATTTGGATTGATACACCCATCTAATTGTGGCTTGAAAGTTAACCAATTGTTAGGTGGCGCATGATGTGCCAACTCAATAATATGATGCCCAACACTCCGGACGCCTGCTCTAAAAATTTCAATATCAAGAAAAATACACTCCTGCATCGACAACCCTTGTTTAAGCGCCAATGCTTTCCCATCATAATAACCGACTATTTCCCATCCATAATAATGAGACATTAGTAATCCACATAGAATACCATCTGCATCTGGACTGATAATTGTTTTTTGGTCTCGTGCAACTATCCAGGGATACTTCTCTACAATTGCCTCGTAATCAATACTATCGACCGGATTGGTTTGTTGTCCTTGATTATTTGGCATAAAAGAATTTTTTAATATCCTGACGATATATTACGGCCAATGTCTTAAGTTCCAGTACATCCAACCGCCTCTGTCCCGCCTCCACCTTCGATACAAACGACTGTGGCTTGCCTAACTTCTGAGCCACTTCTTTCTGTGTTAAACCCACATCAAGTCGTGCTTGACGCAGTTTCTTTACCAGTTCCTTGTACTCTTTGGAATAGATTTGTGAATTCATAAATGGGGACTTAACGCCCCCAGAATATATCCCAAAATCGAATATCCCAAAACAGGATATTATACTTCACCCAAAAACAACCAGGAAAATCAACTGGCAAAATTGGTCTCTTTTATAAGCTCTGCTTTAGACCTTCTTTAGTTTAAAAGTGGTGTTCTTGAGTGCATCGGCGTTCGTCCGGAATGCTCGTCTTTGATCTATGTCTGACGCCATACTGTCTTTTGTCTCAACTTCTCCGATTACTTTCTGCACTCCCTTGTGTGCTTCTACGTCCGGTACAAAACCACCGATCTGGGCTGGTTTGACAAAATTAGGAAGGTCGGCTTTGACACTGAACCCATTCTGCTTGAGCTGGGTTACCATCTGCATCACCCCTCGATCGTGTCGACTCTGTCCTGTTTTACTCCTCTGAGCCATTTTGCTAGGATTCCTTTCTCCAACTGTTTATTTATATAAAGCTGGTCGCCGTTGGCGCTTTTAATTTCCCGATTTTATAAAAGACGAATTTTTATAAAAATTGCTCAAGTGAGCAATTTACGTTCACATTATACCATAAATTTACGCCTTTTCTATAAAGTCGCCCTCTTGCGCCATTTTATAAAAGATAGAAAGACGAATTATCTTAGTTGTTGGTCTACTTGAGACGATAGCCGAAAAAACATTCGCTTTATAGGGTGGCAAAGCATAGCTATTGAGATACTTAATAAAATCAGCATTAAGCACTCCACCTATTTTAAGTGCTTTGTCGACTGCCGTCTCATAAAAAGCCATATTGCCCAAATTAAACATCCAACGAGTCATACCAGGGTCTTGGGGTGTCTCAACCCGTCCTTGAGTCGAAATTAAATGACCACCAAATGAATTTATCTTAAAGTATAGGGAATCGTCTGGATATAATGTTTCGCCCGACTTTTTGCTTCCGTTCACATACCCCTCAAATAACAAATAAGCATCTGTAACTCTGGCACCAGAACGATTATATCGATAACTCACTTTCGGAACACCATCAAAATCCTTGCTAGAACTAGCCATATTCAAATGCGGGCCCGTTGAATCCACGATTTTCAATTCTTGGAATCCAGCGCGATCAGCTGACTCCACCAACCGAGCATAGTCGGGATACTTTTCAACCGTCTGCTGATCAGAATTCTGCAAACCTGGACGCACCAAAAACAGGACATACATAGAGATAATGCCTACCCCAAGGATAATTAATGCTCCCAGAAAATTTTTTGCCATATTCTTAAGTTGGTTTTACCAGTAGTTTATTATCATTATTACGCAATATTAACCATAGAACAGCACCCCAAATCAATAGCACTAAAGTTATTAGGTACCTGATGGGAACTTTGTCGAGTACTTTCATGTTAAGACCCAACCACCCCGCAGTCGTCCCCACAATAACCTTCAGCGTACCGACCACAAACCCAACCACATCCGGCAGTAAATTGCGAGATAGTAACCAACCACTCAACCAATAATCAAATGCAAACCAGGCACAAAACCCCAGTACCGCCACACAGGTCAATCTAATACCCTGACTCATGTCCCGATTATACCCTGAACCAGAGTGAAGCTCGATTCAAGGCGCCACCCCACCCCAATTCTTAATCTTTCCAATCCTCAATCACCAACTCAGAGCCGAATTCCTTTGACCACACTCTACCGAAGAGGTGGTCTTTTGGATGGTTTAGTCCCCTTCTCTCTAGAGGTCTCTCGCCTCGGGGTCGGGGGCGTCTTGTCTGACTTCATTTCAGAAACAACCCTATATTGACCGGACTGTTTCTTTGACTGTTTTGCGTTTCCCATTTACTAAAAATAATTACTGTTGCCGCAAAGGTGGGCGACCCGTTGACGACGTACCCCCACATTTTTTTCTGCGAACTATCCGATGCCCATTACGAGCTCGTATCGCCTTGCGTTTAACGACTCTTTTTCCAATACGACGACTAATCATGTATGCAGAGTAAGATTCACAAAGTAGAAATATGCTAAAGCGGCAATACCTGCCATAAAGGTAGCCATCGATACCCACCTACAAGCATCCACCCAAAAATTCCACTCATTATTCGCCCCAACCACTGTTTGACTCTCTTTTTGTGCCTCTATGTTCATATCGGCAATACTAATCTCTCTCTGGTATGCCATCACACTAAAAATAATCGATAACAAAGTCACGAAGATTGACAGCAGTAACAAGCCCCAACCCCAAGCCAATGCTGCTACATGAAGAAATACCCCACTTTGACCAGATGTGAAATACACGGACAAATATAGACCACCCGTGGCAATGGTTAGGAGGTACCTATCGAAAGAATTAGACAATTTAACCCGTACACGATCTAAAAAATCGCGCCACTTATAAAGTGTGTCCAGATTCTTCTCTTTCCTCGAATTATCGTCTTCCATCATCTCGCCTCCGTCCAGATTATACACCCACTCCTACAACCATCTAGCCACACCGCCATGATGTGAACAAGTACCCTGCCGATGAGCGCTAAAGCTATAAGTCCCATCCCCACATTGAGCCGAAGCACCAGCCGGAGCTGATGGAGCATGATACGGCGACTGGATAATATCGCCATCTACATTTTTATAAGTTCCATTTGGAGCATTAGTGGAAACTGGTGCTTTCGTCCCAAGAGCTTTTATTTCCGAAACTGGTTGGATGGTAATTTCTTCAGCAACAACCTTCCTCGACATTTCAACACCGTCTTGGATTTTTACTTCGTAGGTAATTGTCTTTTCGCCGTCCTTACCCGCTTGACGAATTTGAGTAGTACCCTGCGCCAATGAACTGTCGTTTATGGTTGTAGAATCATGTAAAATAGCCACCTGCTCAGAGAATGTCTTCGTTTCTTCTGATGCGACAACTGAATTATTGGTAGGCGTATCAGTAGCAGGTACAGTCGGCAAAGTAGCCGCCCAAACTACCCCCATCGTAAATAACGACCCAACGATTAGAAATCCTCTTTGCCAAAGTGACAGGCGTGCCATCCACCCCCTCGGTTTCGGTTCATTTTCCATACCAACCTCCTTAATTTACATATACTCGCCAGAAGATATCAGGGCTGGGAAGTAAAATTCCATCCCTGCTGACTTGTTGCGTCCAATTTTCCCATTCTTTCACACAGTTGAGATACATTTTATACGTGCCCCTTGCAGCCGTTGATGAAATTTTAATATTCCAAGTCAAAGTAAATTCTCCTCCGTCTGGGATATCTGGACCGTTGTAATATACAAACCTATTGCCATTTATAACAAAACTAGAAGCGTCTAGCCATGTAGGTTTATTATCGATGGGTTTTGAAGTACCCAATCCCCAACCACCATAATTAATCTTGCCAGCAACAGCAGGCAAAGACGACAACCCTTTAATCTCTCGTCCAGAACGATTGACCAGTGTCACCGACATTGCAATGGTGTCAGCCCTTGAAGCGGTAATTTCGTGGGCAGTTCTATCAACACTAATAGTTCCATTCTGTGCTTTCCAGAGATATTGATATGGTCCCGAAATTGGTTGTTTCACAGGCAGTGTAAAAATGACCCCGCTATTCGTATCTTCATCTTCCACCAACGTAGTGCTGAAATCAGCGCTATCGACATCTATGATCTCGCATGTTTCATTATCATCTTGTAAAACAATCTTATCCCAAAAATCTACATAAAAGTCAGTACCTAGATTAACTACTATTTGACGATTTAGATATCTCCTAAACGAAGACGAATAACAGCCAGAGTTATACTCTACAAGATAATATCTATAATCATAATCGCTTTTAATGATTGCTCTTTTTGTGTCCGTGTCTAGCTCTTTCAGAGTAAAATAAACATTATTCTGCTTTTTGATACATTGACTAGAGGAATCCATCGTATACCCGCTCTCACATTCGCATGTCTTAGTCAGGGAATTATATCTAGAATTAATTCCATGTCTATTATGACAAACCGTCTGGGCGTATTTACATTGTCCTCCATCAATTACGTAACCATAGTTGCACTCACAATTACCAGTCAGAACATTGTATCTCGAATTGTACCCGAGAGTATCCGTGCATATCTTATCGTGCGATGTACATTGTCCGCCACTCATAACATAACCATACGAACATTCACATGAATTGCTAAATGAATTGTAATCAGAATTATAACCATACTTGTTATGACAGACCGTGTCACCGAAAACACACTGAAGCCGACCCAAAAAATCATAGTCAAAAACATATCCACTGGTACACTTGCAACTACCAGTCAAAATGTCGAGATAAGCCATAAATCCATACTGGGAACAATCACCATAAGAACATATTTTTAGTTGCGACCAGTAGTCAGAGTATGCACTTTGGTCGTTCGCGCTAGAGACCTCGGGGATTGCCGTAAAGTCTGATTCTGCCCCATAGGAGATAGAGGGTATATTAAACCATGCTACCACCAAAGATAGTACGACTCCCCCTGCTAATATTGTTCTTCTCCACCACATGATATAACCCGTCTAAAACTATTATTAGTTTTCGACTAACGACAATCTGTTTTGCCAGTCCACCTGTCCAAAACAGACGCCCCAGTTCCAGTTTTTCCACCAAGCATATATTTTGAACAACCAGCGTTGCTGATAAAATATCTTGTTTGGTAAAAATAAAACCCTACCGCTATTACGAATACAGCCAATGCTATCCATTTAAAATAATCGTGCTTCATATTCTCTCCCACCTGAAAAGTACCTGAAAATAAGATAAAGTCAATCCTAGTCCGGTGTTTCTACCTTCACAACTCTCAAACCCCATTGAGCAAATTGCGTCCGTCCCGAAGGGATCCCTTTTTGGGACCGATTAGAAAATCGCCCGGTCTGGATAGCGTTGTCTGACGATTCTGCCGTACGGCAGAAGAGGAGTTCGCGTATAGTCCAGAAAGGGTGATTTTCTATTTTGGCTAGAAATTTGTGAATTGGGTGTCCTTTTTATGTCTCTTTTTGGACAAGCAAAAAGAGACGCTGGATCAAACGCCAGCTTGCGTTTGGTTCCCGCGGGTCAAGCGCCGCGCAGGCGCTTGGAGAATGGATCCCGGATCAGGTCCGGGATGACGAATAGGTAGGCCTTCGACAAGCTCAGGCAATAAGATCAAACTAGTGGCTCTTGCGCCGGCTCTTTCGACTTGTCTGCTGTCCCTAAAGTGGAGGTGGGAGCAGGATAGCTTGGTTCCGGCCTGCCGGAACTGGGCTTTTGCCCACTATCCGTTGAGGGAGGAACACCCTTCGTCCCTCCATCAAGAGTAGGTATATTCATTTTTTTAGCCAACCCCTCCAACGCCCTCAATGCTTCCATTGGCACCATAAACACGATGGTATTGGACTGATCTGAACTAATATCATTAATCGATTGCAATGTCCGTAGATGCAAAGCCCCATCAGCACCCGATAACATCCGAGCGGCTTTCGCCATATTTTCCGATGCCGCCACTTCACCTTCGGCTTTAATAATTACCGCTCGCTTCTCGCGCTCGGCTTCGGCTTGTTTGCCAATTACTCGTTTCATTTCCTCTGGCAAAGTGATGTCTTTCAACTCGACATTCATTACTTCGATTCCCCATGGGTCAGAGGCCTTCTCCACAATATTTCTGATTTGATCCGACACTCGATCGCGTTCCGACAATAAATCATCCAAACTGACTTGGCCAACTGCATTCCGCATGGTGGTTTGCGCCAATTGCGACATCGCATAGAAAAAATTCTCGACTTCCAACACCGCTTTGTCGGCTTGTTTAATCCGATAATAAATTACTGCATTCACACTCACCGAGACATTATCTTTAGTGATGGCCTCTTGAGTTGGCACATCTACCGCTTTTACTCGAATGTCTATTTTCCGATACGATTGGAAAATTGGAAAAATTAACCGCCACCCCGGTTGCATAATTCCCGAGTATCTCCCCAGCGTAAACTTCACCCCTTTTTGATATTGGTTAATCTGCTTGATTGATACCAATATAACTACCAACACCAACCAGCCCAAACTCCATAATAATTCCATCTTTGTTTCTCCTCGGGGTTACTCATATATCCCCCAGCCCCCATCCTATACACAAATAGACCCTGAAACAAGATAGATCCCTCGATCCGCCAGCTGGCGGACTCGGGATGACCGTAGGCCGGTCAGTTCAGGGTGACAATACTGTTTGGCTTGTCCTAAAGGGTGAAAAAGTGATTTAGTGAAATAGTGATTTAGCCCCAACGGGGCCCCTTTGGGGTGAATTGGTAGGCGGATTCAAGAAATCTCAAAATCCAACCGTTTTCCTACCGCGGCAAACAACCGACTCAATACCTCCACGCTAGAATTTACTCTCCCATTTTCAATCCGAGACACTGTCTCCCAACTTACCCCTGCCTTCTTGGCAACCTGTCCCTGCGTCATCCCTTTTTTCTGGCGCGCTTTCGCCAAAGCAATGGCAATATCAAGCTTCTTTTTCTCGATATCATAAAGTCGTTGGAATTCCTTATCTTGTCTGATTTTAGTGATAAATGTTTTATTCATATCTCTTTTCCAACGTCCATTCGCACCATATGACATATATATCATATCACAAACCAGTCCAATAAGACATTGCATCGTATTGTCATGACTGCAAAATTATCTCGTCTTCGGTACTAACTTCAAATTCCACCGGAGATCTAGTGCATTGGCAATCCGCCCCATGCTCCTAGAGGAAGGGGCACTCTTCATATTTTCCAACCGCGCAATAACCGGTTGCTTAGTCCCCGCTTTCCGAGCTAGTTCTCCCTGCGTCATTCCCTTTTTAAGACGAGCGGCTATCACCGCTCTAGCAATTTGATACTCCGGCTCTAATGCCTCATAGGCCCGTCGAAACTTAGGATTTTTCATCCCTTTCTTTTCGAGTTCACTAACCGTGTAAAATTTTTCCTTGCTCATTTTTTTAACTTCTCTAAACGTTTCCCAGCTAAATCTATTTCCTTCTTGGGAGTTTTATTGGTCTTTTTATAAAAAGCGTGTACTGCCCAGATGGTATCTCCCGTTTTGCCCATTAAAATCCGAGTATTTTTCGTTCGCAACTCCCAGAGATTTTTATTAATCTTCTTAAGATCCGTATTCGTCAGGAAAAAACCATATTCTTCAAAAAGTTTTAACTTTTTCACACACCTAGCGTACAACTCCGCTGGCAAGTCATTCAAAAAGTCCGCAACGTATTCTATGATTTTCAGCTCTATTTTCATAATATAACAAAATTGCTATATTGTCAATCCCCAAGATTTATCTTGCATCGTCCTAATTTTACCTCTATCCCATGACTAACTCCTTCACCTGAAAAAGTCCAACCACAATAACCAACCCTGGAACTATTAATCACTTGGCCCTTGCGACCATGGAGTTTGTTGTGGAATGGTTCCTCCGTTCGATGACGGAATGGTTTGGTCACTTGGCCCTTGCGCCCACGGCGTTTGACTTGGCAAATAAGTAGTCGTGGATTTAGCCGTGTTAGTCGGTTGAGCATTGTTAGATGAGGTTGGCGTCGAATTAGTTGACGGCGATGCATCCTGCTCGGTTGCAATATCGTCTTTTGGCGGATTCTCCGCTTCCGACCGATTGGTCCTAACCACAAACCAAATTCCCACACCAACAATTACAACTCCTCCCACTATCCATAAAAGTTTTGGATTCATAAATTAATCATACAAGAAAAAACCCGCTGACGATTGCCAGCGGGTCATGTTCAATCAAACCAATTTGCCATTTTCTTCGCGGGTGGCATCCCGCTTTAGACAGGAAACTTGAAGATTCTACGCATGATGTACGTGACCTCCAAAAGAAAAGAATTGTACGAAGAACGAAAGTCGAAAAATGTGAAAAATCAGAAACTAATGTGAAAAATCAGAAACTGTGGGTAGCCTATCATGATCCGACCGAGTGGCGCGATAAAGTTTGCATCCGATACTCGGTGTGGCCGTTAGTTAGTTGCTACCCGTCGCGGACCGATCGTTAGGTCCTGATGCTGTAACCATTTTGTGTGCCGGCGGTTGCCGACTCACACGTTCGTATTCTTCTCATCACCTTTGCCTCCTTAAGGAACAATAAAGTACCCCCATTATACACCTATCCCCGCCTCTGTCAAGCATTATCCGCTTCCAGAGCCAGAAGAAGACCCCGCCATAAGAAGATTACGGCGAGGTCAACGGGGCGTGGATGTAGGTGCAAAATGCAGGGAAAGGGAGATAAACCAAACTACGGTCTCACTATATCACGACCCCAACGTGACAGAAAAGTCCCCTCGTCCATTTAGCTGTAAGCATTCGGGAACTTTCGAATGTGACCAATCTTGTTCTGTACCTCTTGCCTGGCAATCTCGATTGCCTGTGTTCTCGCTTCGGCGACTTGACGATTGCGATTCTCGATCAGTTTAAGCACTTTCGATGCTTCGCCCGACTGTTTGAAACCCAACCAGGAAATCGGAGCCGTCACTTCCGTCAGCAAAGCCAAAAGTTCTTCAGGGGTCTTGGCCAACTTGGTCTGCATCTCAACTTGAGCAAAATTCATGCCCATTTCCTCCTGCAAATTGGTAAATTACAACTCGACGAATTATTGTAGCACATTAAAAACACCCTCGACGCTTGTTAGCGCCGAGGGATAGGAGGTACAACGAACAGGAACCCTCTGTCCGCTAACCCAAGATATGGTTGAATTTGCCCACCGTCAAGTCCAACCAAAAAAACCGTTCTGCCATATGGCAGAACGGTTTTTTCTCTTCGTCCCAAAAGGGAGGGAGAGCAGACCGCTTGGTTGAGCAAAGCGAAACTTGGCTTAGCCAACGGTCGTCGAGAGGGAACCCACTGGGTCCCTCTCGAGAGATAACTACTTAAGCTGTTGCTACTTCGTCGGAACCTTCTTCCGAAACCTCTTCGGCCTCAACTGCCTCGGCCACTGGGGTCTCGGCCTCGGCTTCAGCTTCCTCTGCCGTCACCTCGGCCTCCATCTCGGCATCAGCCGACACGGCCGGAGTAGCTTGATCGTCAGCCGGAGTCGTATTCATTTCGTCGTTCATATGAAATCTCCCTACTTAACCTAATATAACAACTATTCCCAATCCTGCCGTCCAGCAGGATTGCGTGCACACACCTTACCATGCCCCACCAGATATAGCAACCTTATTGATTACGGGATGCCCCAAGACGGGTGTATGCTAAAGAATCCAGGTTGTCAGCACCTTACCAAACTGACTAGATGACAAGCTCCTCCGAAGTTCGGAGTGTCATTGAAGGGAGATTCCTAACATGAGCAAGGACGAGAGTACTTTGAAATCGTTGTTAAAAGAGTTCCCGTTTTTTAAGAACATCCAGCATCGAACAAACGCCGTCGCCCAACATCGACAAGAGCAGGATTTTAACGAGCCCATCTCAATCTTGGAAGATGACACAAAGGTGGTAGTAACAAGTGGATGCCCAATATTGTTTGCTTCATATAACAACACTTATCTGTCGCATCCATCAAAGTTCGACCCAGACAAAGCCGCTGCGGGGCATCAGGCGATTAGATTGCGACTCTGGGGCCAATCGATATTTTGTATCCAGGGTGGAATCCAGCCATGGAACTCGGTCGTATTTTCCGAGCAAGAAACATTGGGGCAAGTGATTCTAAGGTTAATGCGAGTATTCAGAGACGGAACCACGTACTTTCCGATGACATTTGGTCGGTCGTCTCATTACCCAAGTGGGTTTTGGATTCCGGCTCCGAATAACATCTTAGTCATCACTCAGCATTGTTTTGAACTGCAAGATGTGCCAACCGATTGTTATCCAATACCAACTCCGCCAGAGCGTTTGCTCCAATGGACTCAAACTGAAACCCTCATCCGCGTTTTTAAAATCCCACCTAACCGCCAAGTCGATTTTCACACTGGGATTATGCAGGCATATAATAGTCCCCCGTCAGAAAATTAGATTTAAAATAAAAACTAGGATTAGTTATCTGCACTTTTTGTGTCAACTTCAAAGGCGGCCTTTCGGCCGCCTTTTGCATAATAAAATTACATCAGACATCCGGTGTCTGATGTAAGTTAAAAGTTAAGGAATATAACATCCCGGCCTGCCGGGATTAGATTCTTCGACAAACTTAGAATGACGGATAAGAAAAATAGATTGCCACGTCGTCCCGGTTTACCGGGACTCCTCGCAATGACATTTAAGTATATTCTTATCCACTAACTTGTTACCGACACACTTGCTTCCGCAGTTGTTGAATCACTTCTGACCAATCGTACTTTCACCGTATGGATTTTCCCATCCAACTTCGGTGGCTCAATTGTGTAAGTGTACGGTCCGGGCGAATTAACCTGGCCCATCAATACATCGTCATATAAAAAGTCCACCCGCTTAGCATCACTAGCATCACCAACGGTAGCTGCCACCGCAAAATCGCCAGTAATTTTTTGATTGGCGGTAGGGGAGACCAGACCAATTCCACCACCCAACATCCCATCATACGAACCAGAATAGGTCTCGGTTGGAACATTATTCATATCGTGTCCCTTGGCCCAGGCGATTACTGGATTTTCCCAATTGGAATTATCTGGCCGTTCCGAATGAATCACCGTAAAGATTTTATCAATTACTAAATCAGTTGGCGCGTCCGAAGGTGCCAACTTAGTTGGATCAGACGCCATCACTTTGACTTTGACATGAATATCGTCACTTTCGGTTGGTACACCCCAGCTAGAAAACACTTCGGTCTTTTTAGTTAGTGATGCGTCAGTTGGCAATTTGCCCGATAACGAATCTACTTCCACTTCCCGAATCCCGTCAGGACGCGGGAATGATTTATTCCCAACTCCCGCTAACGCCGTCCGCATATATTTATTCCAAGTCGGTGCGGCTACTAGTCCCGAGGCCGCCGTCATTGATTCGCCCCGATTGTTTCCGGCCCACACCCCGGCCACTAAATCAGGCGTATAACCAATTGTCCAACCATCTTTATATTCATTAGTTGTCCCTGTTTTCGCCGCTACCGTTCTGCCCGATAAAGTTAACGGACCACCCATTCCGAAAATCCGCGCCCGAGCACTGTCATCTGATAGAATGTTGTTGATTAGATAAGCCACCTGCGCATCCAATACGCGCTTGGGCTTATCCGGTTCAAATTTATCCAGTACCCGGCCATTTTTATCTTCCACTTTCAAAATTGCCATCGGCTTGGAATACATCCCGCCAGTTGCAAATACACCATACGCCGAAGTCAGGTCTAGCAAGGTCACTTCCCCACCCCCCAGAGTTAACGACAAACCATATCGGTCTGGTCCGTCATTTAAAGTTGTAATCCCCATATCATGAGCCGTATCAATCACATCTTGAATTCCGGCATAAGCCAATGTCTTAACCGCTGGAATATTGATTGAATTTGCCAACGCTTCCCGAATCGGCAACGGACCCTGAAAAGTTCCGTCATAATTTCGCGGCTGATAGCCCTGACCAAAATTAGTCGACACATCCGTTAACATTGTGGCTGGCCCATAATTTTTCTTGAAGGCCGTGGCATAGACAATTGGTTTAATTGCTGAACCGGGCTGTCGCGGTCTTAATGCTACATTCAACTGACCATCAATTTCCATATTCAAATAATCTCGGCTTCCCACCATCGCTAAAATTTCACCCGTATTTGGATCAATCGAAACCAACGATTCATTACTGGCCTTATACCTAGTCATATTCGATTCACCGTAAGTCGTAATCGCATCCTCGGCAGCTTTTTGTTTGTCCCAATCCAAAGTGGTAGTAATTTTCCAACCGCCTTCCTCAACTGCTTTTTCACCGTATTTATCCGCCAACAGTTCCTTAACATACATTACGAAATGCGGTGCCCGAATCGAGTCCTTGCGTGGCTGGATTACAATCTCCGCCGTCTTGGCCTCATCCATTTCTTTGGCGGTAATATAGCCCTGCTTAAGCATCTGGCTCAACACTAAATCCTTCCTCGCCATCAGCAAATCCGGATTTTGACCGTAAGGGGAGTATCGACTCGGAGCTTGAGGCAAGGCAGCTAACAGCGCTGCTTCTGGCAAAGTAATATCTTTCACATCCTTACCAAAATAAGTTTGCGCGGCAGCTTGCAGTCCGTAAGCCGCATTACCATACGGGATTTCGTTCAAATACAATTCCAAAATTTTGTCCTTGGAATACATTTGTTCAATTTCAAACGCTAAAATTAATTCCCGGGTCTTACGTGTGATTGTCCGGCTAGAACTAAGCAACGCATTTTTAACAAACTGCTGGGTAATGGTTGAACCACCTTGAAATCCACTGCCGGTTAATGGTTTGAGGATTAATCCGCGCAGTAAACCTTTGATATCAAAACCTTTGTGATGATAAAAATCTTTATCTTCAATTGCGATTGTGGCTTGTTTGGCTATTTCTGGAATTTGATCAAAGGGGACTGTAGTGCGTTTTTTCTCATTGAAGATGTCGTACAGCACCACTCCATTACGATCAAATACTTTGGTTGATTCGGTCGCTGCATAAATCGTTAATCGTGCCGGATTGGGGAGCCCGATCGAGAAAATTGCCGTAAAGAAACTAAAAATAAATAACAATGCAATTCCAATCGCCAAAATCAGCCGGGGAGGATTGTAAATCCCTAGCGGTGTCAGCCAGGCAAACAATTTCTTCTTGGTCTTACGAATCACTCGCCGACCAATCATTTTTTGCCTGATTTTGTCGTAATTTGGCCCAAAAGGCATTAACTCGCTCATTGCTCGTAATAATCAATCATCAAATCACAATAACCAAATAGGGACATCTCCTTTGGAGTTTGAAATTTGGAATTTGGATATTAAACCAGTAACGGCTTACATTATAGCACCCTGCCCATCCGTAGCTTTTGAGCGAAGGGGGGTCCGCCCCAGATGGGGATACGACCCTATATCGGTCATTCGTCAGCTGACGAAGCCAAAAAAATCTTTTTTGGTCTGCCCGCCCGTACTGAATGGTACATTCGGGCGGGGATCCCCGGGCTCCCATCCTTCGCTCTCCGAGCTACGGAGGGCTGACGCAAGCCCGAGGATGACGGATAAGGAATAATCTACCGCTACAATATCATCCGATCAATTTGGCGTTCTGCTACAATATCAGGGTGAATGAACGGCTTCCAGGACAAGTTGAAGTAGTCGCTTCTGGCCTCGTGGTAAATTCCGAAGGTAAGGTTTTGCTTATCCGCTCACCTAAATGGAATAACACCTGGCTTATCCCTGGTGGCCATGTTGACTATCGCGAATCGTTAGCCGATGCTGCCGTACGCGAAGTGAAAGAAGAAACCGGCCTCGACACTAAAGTGATTAGATGTATCAATATGGGTAATCTTGTCGATGACCCTGACTTTCATCGAGCAACCCAATTAGTATTTTTTCACTTCCTCTGTGAAGCAACCAATTCAGATACTCAAGCCGATCTTACAGAAATCACTGAATTGGCCTGGTTCACCCCCGAAGAAGCATTGCAATTAAATTTAGGTACCAGGATTAGCCACACCATCGAAAACTATATCAACAATACTGATACCAAGATTGATGAATATATTTTCCCGCCTCGCAATTGATACGATAAATTCATGAAACCCAGTCAATCTCAATTAAAAGAACTGCTGACTCGTCGAGTTGATAAAATCATCGGCGAGAAAGAACTTCGAGCCAAACTTGGCTCTGGTCGGAAACTGCGGATTAAACATGGCGTGGACCCAACCACACCCGATTTACATTTGGGTTACTCGGTTGTCTATCACAAACTCCGCGAGTTCCAGGAACTCGGCCACACTGTGGCCTATGTGATTGGTGATTTTACCGCCAGATTCGGTGACCCGACTGGCAAAGAAAAAACCCGCACTTTACGCGACGCCCGAGAAGTTAAAAAAATGAGCGAACATTACATTCGCCAGGCCTTAACGATTTTAGACCCGAAAAAGACCGAAATCCGCTACAACGGTGAATGGTTAGACAAAATGTCGGCCGAAGATTTAATCCGACTAATGGGACATTTTACTTATGCTCAAATGATTGAGCGAGACATGTTCCAAAAACGAATGAAGGCAGGACTTGAAATTGGTTTCCATGAACCAATCTATCCGATGTTGCAGGGCTACGATTCTGTCGCGATTGAAAGTGATGCCACAGTAATTGGTACTGACCAAATCTTTAATGAAATGCGTGGTCGAGATTTGCAAGTTGATTTCGGCCAGGCCCCGCAAGCAATTATTGCCGTCCCATTATTAGTTGGTTTAGACGGCAAACAAAAAATGAGCCAGAGTTTGGGCAATGATATCGGGATTACTGAAGATGCTAATAGCCAGTACGGTAAAATTATGTCTTTGCCGGATTCATGCATCGCCACATATTTTGAAATGGCAACCAATATCTCGGCCAATGAATTAAGTGCAATCAAAAAGTTGCTGAAATCTACCAAGACCAACCCTCGCGATATTAAAATGCGACTGGCCTTTGCTATCGCTTCGATGTATCACGGTGAGATGTTAGCTAAAAAAGCCGAAGAAAACTTCGTTCGGGTCTTTAGAACCAAAGGTGAGCCAGACGAAATGGAATCGTATAATTTAAAAAAAGCTAGGGGATTGGCTGACCTGTTAGTCGAGAGCAACTTGGCCAGTTCTAAATCCGATGCTAAACGATTAATTGAACAACGCGGTGTCAAAGTTGACCACCAGGTAATTTCAGATGCTAACTTTGAAGTGATTCCCAAAAAAGGCACCATCATTCAAGTTGGGAAGAGAAAATTTTTGCAGTTGAAATAGTTTTTGAGCGCAAGGCGACGCTCAACCCGCCGTTACTTTCCGTCCCAAAGGAAAGTAACAACCTGCCCGCAATGCCTACTCCCACCAGAAACGTTGTATCTACTACGGGCTGGCATAGCGTTGCAGGCGGGAAGCCGTGGCCCGGACAGTTCCGGGTCTATTCATTGGCTAAATCCTCTTTCTGCTAATGGTCGAAACTCGTCCTGCTGGACAGCAGGACTCAAACATCTCCCTGTAACGAGGATTTAGCTCAATTCAGAACAACCCTTCACTGAAGGGCCAATTTCATCCAAGACCCATCGAACAAACTGTGTCTTCTGTTTTCTTCTTAATTGGCCCTAGGACGAGGACTGTTCTGAACTGAACTAAATCTCGGTGGGTGAAGCCGCATGTTTGACGACGAATGAAATGAGGAGGAGTTCGGCGGGAACACCCAGAGATTTAGTCAGTGAATAAGTCCGAGGACGTTGGCCAGCGGTTTGAGCCACTTTGCCAAGACAAAGTGGCTGTCGATGCAACGCGACACAGGCGTTGCAAAAGCATATTGGACAAGCAAAAAGTGCCAATGGGTCGAGCGTCATTCTACGCTCGAAAAAGAAAATAAAAAAGATTCTGGACCCTACTACGCTCTCCGAGCTACGAAGGGCTACGCAAGCCAGAATGACGGATAAGAAAAATAGATCCTGAAACAAGTTCAGGATGACGGGAAAAAATAAAAAAACTACAGTCCTAATCCCGCAGTAAATGATTCCATCACTACCACTAAACTTTCAAACCGATCTTTAACCCACACGCTTGAACGAGTCAGAGCCAACTTACATTCCGAATATATTTTGAACAATGGTACGAACATTACGAGCAACATGATTACGAGACCGCATGGTTCTAGATTTCTGACGCAAACGCCAGCTGGGACGCCGATTGGCATCAAACTGCATTCCGGAAAAATCGATGATTTTTTGCGATTTTTGCATTCTTCGGTGGTTTGTTAATTTGCTATAACCACCCTCCTTTGGCTGTCCCTCGCTGTTCCCGAGTCCCCCGAGGGACCGCTCTTCTGTTATCCTTTAAGTATACTCTATTTATCAGGGTCAGTCAAGAGTTTTATCGCTCCCAGAGCCAATTATTGGACACTCACCAGATATGGGCGTCATCCCGACTTCCGCCAGCTGGCGGGATGAAGAAATCTAGCCACTAGATCCCTCGACTACGCTCGGGATGACAATGCTTTGGTTAGATTGGTACAGATTGGATAAATTGGTTAAATTGAAGATACACTCTCCCCTTATCCTCCATTTTTAATTTTTAATTTGTCATTATCCCTTCCCTAACTTTTCATCGCAGATCCTTCCGTAGTTCTGCTGTACAGCAGAACGGAGGAGGACTTTTCACCTTTAACTTATCCCTATCCCCCATTTGTCATTTTTAATTTGTAATTTTTAATTGCCCCTATGCTCTCCCCTACCTCATCCCTAACCAAAATCCCCGGTATCGGTCCGGCCATTGCCCAAAAACTGGGGTTTTTGGGCCTAGAAACCGTTTCTGACCTGCTCTACCACCTCCCCCGGGCCTGGGAAGACCTCACTCACCTAACCCCCATCGCTGAACTTCAGGCGGACGGCTCCAAATCCACGGTTAGAGCACATTTAACCACCTTCTCCGCCTTTCGTACTCCTCGCCGGCGGATGATGCTAACCCAAGGGATTTTGAGCGATGAAACCGGCTCTATCCCTGTCGTTTGGTTTAACCAACCCTACCTTAAAACTACCCTCAAAAAAGGAACTGAATATTATTTGACCGGCAAAGTTGAACGAAATGCTAAAGGACTAATTTTAATGAGTCCTAGTTTAGAGCCCACTCAAACCGCCGGCGAAGAACGCACTCCCCTACATAGCGGTCGAATCGTTCCAGTTTATCCAGAAAGTTTAGGAATCACTACCAAAATCTTTCGCCGACTAATCAAAACCCTGCTTCCAACTATCCGCCAACTCCCCGACTACCTGCCAACAATTATTCGGCAACAATATCAATTGACCGATCTCTCCATTGCCCTAGAAGGGATTCACTTTCCGGCAAACTTGGAAATATTGCAAATCGCCAAAGATCGATTGGGATTTGATGAACTACTACTCACCCAATTGGCCGTACAGAGTGTCAAAAGATTTTTGAAACAAGCATCAGCCGAACCAATTGCCACCGATATTGAATTGATCAAACAAATTTTGGCCAAATTGCCTTATCAATTAACCAATGGCCAAAAACGCGCTCTCTGGGAAATCTTGCAGGATTTAGCCGACGGCAAACCCACCAACCGTTTGCTGCAAGGCGATGTTGGCTCGGGCAAAACAATTTTAGTTGCCATCTTAATGACCCTAGCCGCCAAACAAAACTTTCAATCGGCCTTAATGGTGCCAACTGAAGTGTTGGCCCGTCAGCATTACTTTTCAATTGCTCCCTTATTAAAAGAATTCGGAGTGAATTGCGCCCTGCGTACCCAGGCCTATCAAGCTGGTCCAGACAATGCCAGCGTTTTTATTGGTACCCATGCGTTAATCCAGACCAGTATGCATTTTAATAATTTAAACTTGGTAATCGTTGATGAACAACACCGGTTTGGAGTTAAACAGCGCGAAGCCCTGAAAAACAAAATGAACAATGGAACAACTCCCCATTTTATTTCACTAACTGCCACTCCGATTCCCCGCTCACTCGCTTTAACTGTATTCGGCGATTTAGACATTTCGGTCATTCCGCACAAACCCCTAAATCGAAAACCAATTATCACCCAAGCTCTAGAATCCAACCACCGTCAGGTGGCCTACAAACGGATGCTAAACGAGATCGAAAATGGCCATCAAGTATTCGTGATTACTCCTCTGATTGAAATCAGTACCAAACTTTCCGCTAAATCGGCCGAAGCCGAATATAAAAATATTCAAAGGATTTTCCCGCATGCCAAAGTTGGCTTGTTGCACGGCCGGTTAACTTCTGACCAAAAAACCGATGTAATGACGGACTTTAAAACCGGCAAACTAAATATTTTAGTGGCTACCACCGTGATTGAGGTCGGAATTGATATTCCCAATGCGACCGTCATGTTAATTGAAGGCGCCGAACGATTTGGGATGAGCCAACTTCATCAACTGCGCGGTCGAGTGGGCCGAAGTGAACTGCAATCATATTGTTTTGTGATTCCAACCGACCATACCCCAGAAATTACGGAGCGGTTAGGGCTATTCGCCAAAACCCTCGACGGATTTAAATTGGCCGAACTTGATTTGCAGTTGCGCGGTCCGGGAGCAATCTTTGGCCATGCTCAATCCGGATTTCTCAATTATCGGTTAGCCAACTGGACTGATACCCGAGCCATCAAACGGGCTCAAGACGCGGCTAATGCTATATTGGACGAGGATATCACTTTAGAAAAATATCCCGAGTTGGCTAAACGAATTAATCTAGAAGCCATTACGGCTCATAGTGAATAAAATACGAAATCCGAAACACTAAAATCTAAACAAATTCCAAACCCAAAATCACAAATTATTTGGAACATTAAGATTTAGGATTTGTTTAGAATTTCGGATTTAGCGCTTAGAATTTAATTGGATGCAACTAAGAATTACTGCTGGAAAATTTAAAGGTAATTTAATTAATACCCTGCCAACTTTACGACCAGCCATGGAACTGGTCCGCAAAGCCGTGTTTGATGTATTAAACGATAAAGTAGTTGGCGCTAACTTTTTAGAACTGTTTGCTGGCAGTGGTGCGATTGGGATTGAAGCTATTAGCCGTGGAGCAACCCAAGTATTGTTTGTTGAAAAAGATCGTAATCATTACAACCTGATTAAACAAAATTTAAATAAATTAGGGATGACTGACCGCGGAACCGTACGGATGATGTTGGTGGAAGATTTTTTGACTGCGAACCAGTCCCCCTACAATATTGTCTTTGCCGACCCCTGGTACGAAGATATCCTAGATATTACTGGCTGGGAAAATTTGTTAACCGAAAACGGGATTTTGGTTATTGAACACAGTAGTGATAAAGAACCGCCCCAGAATCCAAATCTTCGGATTTGGAACAATAAACGCTATGGAGACACCGCTCTCACCTTTTACACTCACGCCTGATCCCCCAGAATCAGATTTCTTTGAAAAATACCGCTACTACATTTTCGGCGGTTTACTGTTGATATTGAGTTTGGGTGTGTATTTAATGCTAACGCCACCCAGAAGTACTTTAGCAGGACCAGATATTAAAACTGCTGGCGAGATAGAGTCGATTGCCAATTCAGAAACCGCCAACCCCACCAACGGCAAACTGGTAGTTGATATTGCTGGAGCCGTAATTAAACCTGGCGTCTATTGGTTGGACGCTGGAAAAATTGTCGAAGACGCCATCAACTCGGCCGGCGGATTCAGTCGTCGAGCCGATTTAGACGCAATTGCCCATTCAATTAATCGCGCCCAAGAACTGACCAACCATGGTAAAATTTATATTCCTAAAATCGGCGAAAGTTATGTACCACCCAGCAACTCCAATGTTCCAGCCACCAATATCACTTCAGAAAGTGGTACTAAAATAAATATCAACTCAGCTGAAAGTAGCGAGTTGGAATTATTACCCGGGATTGGACCGGTACTGGCTCAACGAATTATTGACTATCGCTTGCTTTCAGGACCATTTAAGAGTATTGATGGTTTGATGGATGTGCCAGGAATTGGCGACAGTATCTTTGGACAGTTGAAAGATTTAGTGACTGTTTGAAAATAATTTTATCTTGTCATCCCGGCGAAGGCCGGGATCCAGACAGAAACAGGAAAAAGTTTTTTATTTTTCTTTCTGGATTCCCGCCTTCCTGCCCGAATCGCTACGCCCGCCAGAAATGTTGTATCCACTACGGGCTGGCGAATCGTTGCGGACGGGTGCGGGAATGACGTTGCGACGAGGGCGCGTGGTGAAATTGGTATACACGCTAGCTTTAGGAGCTAGTGGAGCAATCCGTGGAGGTTCGAGTCCTCTCGCGCCCACCAGCAACGCTTTGCGTAGCAATGCGGGCTGGCCCACCATAACGAAACTGAGCCATTTGGCTCTGTTTTGTTATTGTAGATATGAAAGGACGAGAAGCAAGGTCCGCTCATAAGTGATATTCTGCTGTACAGCAGAATTGAACGACGGTGGAAGTCTCTCCTAGGGCACCAGATATAAGTGGCTCCCAGAGCCCATTATTACTTGACAACCACCCGTAAATCAGGTAGGATAGGGGCGTTCTTTGACAGATGTACTGTCCGGGGCCTATCAGGAGTTTGACACCTGATAAATTTAAGCCCTTAGCAGAACAAGGGGGAATATCATGTTGTGTTTCACTTTTATTCTTGGTGTCTTGAACAGAGGGATTGCCATCTCCGCCGACAAAGATCTAGGACAAGTTATACGGCTTGGCAACGGTAGTAGCAGAGTGAAACTCTGCCGAAACAACCCCCCTGACACATTCAGGGATGGATCAATCGTCTACGGCGCCTGCCCAACATCTTTTTCGACTGGTCCGAAAACATACTGGATTCTTCAGAATCCCGGGCCTAGACAAGACAAGCGCATCTTAGTGCGCATCCACGCAGGTGGAATGGGTACACCAGGGAGGGTCGTGGCGGGCAAGGGCGTTCCCGAGTGCCTTGTGTCGACGAGCGACCCAAGCAACGGAGAAGACAGCCTTGTAATTATTCACCTGGGAGATACTGTCAAAATCACCACAGCAAAAAATCGTAGTTTCGTGATTGTCTATGAGGATCTCATAAAAGGACCTAAGTGCCTCACTCTGGACAAATATGAAAACAAAAACCTACAGTCGTCGGTATGTTTGGTCGCCAGTGTTTAACCACCAAAAAAGCCCTGATTTAAAACATCAGGGCTTTTTTCTTATCCATCTCCAAATGGCTCACTAGCCCGCCAGCAACGCTAATCGTCCGCCCATAGTGCTACAACATGCGGGCTGGGTAGCTTTGCGGACTAGCGATTTGGGGACTTTTTGGTTATAATGCGAGTATCAAAGCGACGGCAGTCCTTTGATAATAGGGTCGAAAAACAAATAGGATTTATCTATACGCGTATATATAAACTAAACAAAGGGAATTGTAATGACGGATAATCTTTTTACTGTTTGGGGTAACGCAGTTCTCAATCCTTTGCAGGATATTTGGGGACGCTTTTTGCTGTTTCTGCCTGCTTTAGTTGGTGCAGCCATCATCTTGATTGTAGGATGGATTGTAGCAGCTGGATTGGATCGGTTGGTTACTCAAATTCTTAAGCAACTGAAAATTGACGGTGCTCTGAATAAAATCGGCGCTAAGACCTTCTTTGATAAGTCAGGCGTTGATTTGGATGTGTCAGAAGTAGTCGGCAACTTAGTCCGTTGGACTATTTTGTTGATTGCTTTCTTGGCCGCTTCCGACATTTTGGGTCTGTCTAAGGTAACTGATTTCTTGAATCAGATCTTGATGTATGTCCCGAATGTCTTCGTGGCTATCGCCATCCTGCTGATTGGTACGCTTTCCGCTCACTTCTTCGCAGGCGTGGTTCGCGGTACTATTGGTGCCGCTCGGGTTAAGGCCGCTCATTTCTTGGGCGCAATGACCAAGTGGACGATTTACATCTTCACTATTTTGGTCGCCTTAAATCAGTTGGGGATTGCTGCTTCCATCATCGACCGGCTTATTACCGCGCTCTTCTTTATGATTGCGTTGGCTGGCGGTCTTGCCTTTGGGCTGGGTGGACAGAAAGCTGCCTCTGAAACTTTGGACGATCTTCGCAAAGAAGTCGGCCACAAGCGATAATCTCAATTTGATTATTACTAAAACCCTCCGTCAGCTGACGGAGGGTTTTAGATGACCATGAATACAGTTGAATGGTCACCCTCGAGTCGGAAGCATTAGCACTCCGACATCGGGGATCCATCCTGTCCACCAAGAACAGAAAAAGATTTTTTATTATCCTTTCTAGATTCCCGCCTCCGCGGGAATGACGAAAAAGATAGTCGCTAGACAACCAAAGATTTTAGATGTACATTGAAGCGTCCAATTGAACTTTGAAGGAGGTAGTTGTAATGAAATATCGGGTTACCGGTATCTATGCCGACTGTCTAGGTGGCAGTAGGTTTGAAGGGGAAATCGAAACGGACGAAGAGGGTAACTTCCAGGGAACAGTAACGGATCGTTATGGGTCTGGTGCCATCAAGGGAATACTCATGGACGATCATCTCCATTTCAAAAAAGGATACAAAGAAGTTCCCCTAGTCGGACGTCTGTGCCTTGACGCAACGTCTTTTGACGAGGGTGGGTACCTCTACGAGTATTCTCCTACCCCAACCGACAGCCCCGCCGCCAAAGATGGCTGGCAATGGTTAGGTAAGTGGACTCTGGTATCGACCGGGGAGATCATGGACACCGCCTGTAGTCTCACCCGGATATAACTGGCGGAACGATACATTAAAGACCCCCTCCGGGGGTCTTTTTCTCTGCCTCTTTTTATTGGCCCTTCGAAGCAATTCAGATTGCCAGTAGCAAAATCGCCCGGTCTGGATAAGCATGTTTGAGCGTAGCAAGTTTGCGGTTAAATCCAGAAAGGGTGATTTTGGTTTGTGGCAACTGAATTGGTGAGCGGGCCACGGCTTTGGTTACTTTCGCCAAGACGAAAGTAACCGCCCATCAAGGGTGGCGTAGACCCTTGGAAAGAAAAAGATTCTGGTCACCTACCCGAAGATGCTACATCGTTGCAGGCGGGAGCCAGAATGACGGATAAGAAAAGTGTATTCCCTCAGTCCGCCAGCTGGCGGATTCGGGAAAACAAATTAAGACATATAAAAAAACCCTCCCCTCCGTTCGTCGGGACGATGCTTGTCCCTCGGGGTGATAAGAAATCAACACCAAAAAAACTACATCTTCCCTAACCTAACCGTCACGGTTTTAACTTGTCCTTGCCGATTCAATCTAACTGTAATCGAATCACCCGGCTGAAACTTTTGCACAATCCCACCTAAATCATTTGTTTCTGTTACTTTTTCACCATTAACCGAAATAATAATATCCCCTTCTCTAACCCCGGCTAAATCCGCCGGCCCACCCACCGTAACCGCCACATCACTAATCCCACTCCCGTGGGTTACCAACGCTCCTTCGCTAGCGCTCAACTTATTTTCTTTAGCCATATCAGCTGTTACTGGTACATACCGCACCCCCAACTGCGGGCGAGAGATAGTTCCGCCCGCCGCTACTACTTGAATTTGACTTTTAACGCTATTAATTGGAATCGCGAACCCAACCGACTGCCCTTGGGAGTCAACTGCAGTATTAATTCCGACTACTTCGCCGTTTAGGTTGATCAATGGGCCACCTGAATTACCCGGGTTAATCGCCGCATCGGTCTGAATCACATTACTTAGCGTTTCACTAGAACCATAACCATCACCCGCCGTAATGGTTCGGTTTAAACCGCTAATTACTCCAGTCGTAACCGTATTTTGATACTCACCCAAAGTATTTCCAATTGCTACTACATTTTGACCTAACGATAATTTACTAGAATCACCCAGAGTCACGACGATTAAATTGCTGACATTAATTTTCACTAGCGCCAAGTCCGCCGCTGGATCACGCGATACAACTTGAGCCGAATAGGTTTTACCAGTCGAAATTGTCACAGTATAAGTTGCAGTTGTACTACTAACTACATGTTTATTAGTCACAATCAAACCGTCTTTACGCACTACAAATCCTGAACCACCACCGGTCTGATTATAAGTTCCACCAAAGAAGCCCTGAACTTTATCCTGGCTTGTAATCGACACCACCGAAGGCAAAACTTTCTTAACTGCACTTTCTACCGTCGAAGAAGTTTGAGTCAGCGTCCCACCATTATCTCCCGGCTGAACTGTGCTGTCGGAGGTAACCGGCCCTCCTGATTGGCCAACCGTCTTAGGACCCAACCAAAGCCATCCTGATAAGGTTAATCCCCCGCCAATTGCCCCGGCAATTGTTAATAGACCCAATTGCTTCCAATTAATCTGCTTCATAACCTCCCTCTATAAATTAATTTATTAATTTTATCCCGAGGAACCGAGGGACCACCTTCTACTCCGTACATCCTGCCCTATTTATTACTGCAGAATTAACAGCCAGTCAAACACAAAGATGGTTACCAACAGAAAAGCGATCAAACTAGCATATTCCACCACCACCTTAACTGTCAGCGTCCCTCGACTGTAGTGAAGAATGAAATCCATAAACACATAAAAAATCATCGCCAGTAAAAAGGCCTTCAGATACACTCCCCTGTGCCAGGAACTAATTACCCACAGGGCTTCTTCTAATACCAGGGCAGTTACTAGAATATAAAACCACCGTCTGACACTCATTACCCCTTCTCGCCAGAACCGCAAATTGATTGCCAAAACTACTTGGGCTAAATATCCCAACATCAACCAGCCAGAATCCAAGTTATAAAACTCGGCTGCCATCAGCCAACTAGCGCCAGTCGCAAAAAAAGCGACTAGGTTCAGAAAGCTTAACAACGAAAATGACCGAACTGGCCAGGTATTGTCCTGAAAATACTGATTATAAAATTTAAAGATTCCGAACATCACCAGCAAGATTAGCAACGTCACGATTTGAAACTGCCAAATATTCAACAAACTGAAAATCACCAAACCAATCCCACCAGCCGTGACCCAAATACTTTCCGCCCATAGCCACCACCATTTCTGGATGTCACGGCCAAAACCTGCTAACCACCACACTCCCATTGTCAAAATAATTGCCAGTCCCACCACCCACCAAACCAAATAGGTCGGAAAAATAAACAACAATTCCAACAGCGCCCCGAAGAGCGCCGTGGTAATTAAACTTTTACGATTATTCCAAAACCAGGGACCGATTTTTTGCATGGGGACAATTACTTGTTGGCTGACTCGCCCACGACCAATCGCACTTCAGCCCCCGAAGACAGCGTGACCGTTTCGGTGCTCAAAGTTGCACCGGTCAGCTCGATTAGTTGCCGAATTGCATTAGGTCGTGTTCCCCCGGTGCCGTCATAAATCACCGAATCAGCAAAACCCTTAGTGACATTGTTGCCGGTCTTAACCACATTAAATCCACCGGTCTTAACTTTTTCGGCCGTCTTACCCGCTAAACCAGTCACATTAGTACCATTCAATACTTCCACTTTTAATGGCGTGGTGACGGCATCTTCCACCGGCTGATCATTGCTCGGCGCAGCTTGGTTCAAAATTGTCTCCACCGTATTTTGCAATTTGGTGTAGTCATCATCCACTGGTTTCAATACAAACGCTCCATCAACTTTGGTGGCATACAAACCACCAGTAGCGCTGTCGTCAAATACTTTGTTAGTGATCTTAGTACTATCAAAGTCAGACAACAGTTGAAGCAACCGACTCATTTCTGAACTGGTTAAGTTGCTCGAGAAATGATCTTTAACGATTTCGGCAATGTCCAAGAGTTTGGTCGGTGACGATAACAAATCCAAATCTTTGGCCTTGTCTCGCAACGCCACCAAGATCTGCTGTTGACGACGAGCCCGATCAAAGTCGGATGTGCTTTGACGCGACCGCGCATATTTCAGCGCCATTTCGCCATCCATCGTGTAAGTCCCGACTTTGATATCAACTGTCGCATATCCTTTATTCCCGTCTGGATATTGAGTATCGAACAGGTCTTTCTTCACCTCCACCGTCACTCCGCCCAACTCATCCACCACCTGCTTGAAACCGTCGAAATCAATCTTCACATAATACGGTACTGTTACTCCCAACAAATCACCGAAGGTCTTCATCGCCGTACCTGGACCATCACTAAATTTGGAATCACCTAATTCAAACACCGCATTGGCTTTAGTCATGCCATAACCGTCTAAATTGACATACAAATCACGCGGTAAGGAAAAGAGATGCAGATACTGTGTGGTCGTATTATAACTGGCCAACATAATCGTGTCGGTCAAATCTGGGCCATCATTATCAGTCCCACCCGGATTACCAAACAGCATAAAGTTAACCTGGCCATCTTCTTCGCCGATTAACTTAGCGGTCTTAATATTAAACAAACTCGCTAAGAAACTGTTACTAGTGTCTAATCCTAAGCCAACAATGGCTGCCCGAGCCGTAAACCAACCTACTCCCAACAACAGAACTACCAACACAGTAGTAAAAATTGCCCGACGGGCACCCCGACCGCGGTGGGACCGTCTCAACCGACTAGCCCCGGCCGGTACTTCCGACTCAACCGACTCACGCCGGATTGGTTCACGCTTAGTTACTTTAACCGGACGACCTGATGACTCATCTTTAATCCTGACCATATTCAAAAAATAATTAAGACCTGTTATATGCATTCCTAATATAGCACAAAACAGATTAGGCCAACATAAATTGCTTCAATCCAACCAATACCGCTACAATATGAGCGTTATGTCTACAGCCAAACCGCCCCGCCCACAATTTGGTTTTCTACTTTATTCTGCTATTGGTCTAGCGGTAATCATTATTATCGGCGGATCAATTTGGGGATTAAATCAAAGCGGAGTCAATGGTCGCCAGATGTTTTACCGAATCAGTCAATTTACCACTCGGTTATTCGGATTTAACTTGCTGGTCAAAGTTGATCGGACCACCTTGCCGGCTGATGGGCAAAGCCAGACCACAATTACTGCTACTCTGATCCATCTCCGCCAAACCGTTACTGCTAGTATCATTCAGGGTGACGGTCAGATTCAACGCACTCCCACCACCGAAAATCCCTATCAATTTACCTATACCGCCGGCACCAATCCCGGCGAAGTAATAATCTTAGTTAAAGCCGGAGCCCTAGAACAAACTGTCAAAATCACTTTGGCAGTCGCTACTATTCCCGCTACACCAATTATTATTTCCCCGCCCGATGGTAGTGCCATCGACACACCCAAGCCCGAACTGTCGGGGACTGGTCTGCCGAATACCAAAATCATCATCACTGATAACGGCGCGGTTAACACCACGACCACCACTGATACTAACGGCCAATTCCGGGTTCATTTAACCGAACCGCTTTACAATGGCCAACACACATTGTCAGCCACAGCAGTTAGTGACCTAGGGATTAATAGCCCGATTAGCAATCTCGTTACCGTAACAGTCAAAACCGAGCCAGTCAAACTAGATACTAGTAATATCCGAATCAGCCCCAACCGAGCAGTGGCTGGGAGCAGCTTTGGATTGTTTGTGCCAGCTTCTCTCAACACCACCAAAGTCATTGCCGAATTTGAAGGCAAAACTTATGAATTGTTCGATCACAATCAATCAAGTATTTTTACCGGCACATTGCTTGCTCCCAACCAACCAGGCGCTTATTCCATCTCGTTAGTTCTAACTGATCAAGCCGGCAACACTAGCCGTTTCGATCAGATTGTCCGATTAACGGTAATTTCAAGATAGAAAATAGCAATTTAGCGATATGGTGATTTTGTGATTTTCTGACTTGCTAAATCGCCCCAAAAATGGTAGAGTGATAAGTGTCTTAGAGCACTTGTTAAGGTAGCTCTTTTCGTTATGTTCGGGTTGGTCTTTTGACCCCCGTTATATCACTAAAGACATCAGCCATTAACACTGGTAAGCCATCTCGTTTTACTCGGTTGTCGGAACGGTTAAAGATAGGACGAGACCCAATTAAGCGTCCGGAAACTGGTTCAAAAAAGCCAGTTGAAGTTCGTCATAAACCCCGTCGGTCACTTCGTGGCTTGAGTTTCGATGCCATCAAACGGGTCTCTCTCCCTGCTTTATCCATTAAACCAATCTACCGATCGTTGAATAGTTTCGGCAGTCATTGGGCAATCGTTTTACTGGCTATCACCGTAATCTTGTCCGGCCTCACTCCCCGCCAAGCCATGATTGCGGTCGGTGGTGAGACCAATCAAAATCAAGTCCGTTATCGGACAGTTGCCGAATTGGCCTCAACTGAATATTTCAACGAAGATGTGGTCTACGACGAAGTTATCACCACCGTCGGTGACAGCAATGACTATATCTTCAAAACTGGTGCTACTGAAACCATCATTTCCCGCAATGCTAGACGCGAAACTATTATGTACGAAGTCAAACCGGGCGAATCGGTCTCGTCTGTGGCTAGGGATTTTGGTCTTAGCCCTGATACTTTGCAGTACGCCAACAAACTGACTGGCAATGCACTTTCGACTGGACAAAAGTTAAAAATCCCGCCGATTGACGGTATTTATGTCACCGTTAACAAAAATGATACTTTAAGCACCATCGCGAAGCGCTACAAAGTCAATGTCGACGATATCGTCAAATACAATGGCCTAGACACCAGCGCTCCAATCTTTTCTGGTCAAGAACTATTGGTCCCTGGTATGGTCGCTCCCAAATCATCCAGCGGTAGCCAATATGTTCCATCTGGTAACATCCAGGGTTTGCCCGGCTTCAATCCATCGGCTTCAGCCGGACAATTTGTTTGGCCAACCACTTCGCCGACCCATTTTATCTCGCAAGGATATCGGACCTATCACCGAGCACTTGACCTCAACCGCCTCAATGGCTGGGGTATCTATGCTTCCGCCGCTGGGATTATCCGGACCTATTCAGTTCGGGGCGGTTATGGCAACTACATTGATATCAATCATGGCAATGGCTGGATTACCCGTTATGGCCATTTGAGTCAATTCAAAGTTAAATCAGGTGATTATGTCCAACAAGGACAACTGATTGCCATCATGGGTTCAACCGGCCGGTCAACTGGTCCTCATCTTCACTTTGAAATTCGTTACAATGGAACGCCTCTGAACCCGTTAAGTTATTTGCCGAAGTAAACACTATGAGGTGAGCACGAGGTGTGTTCTCCCCTCATCGAGCCATCGGCAAAAGCCGACCCTAAAGGGCAAGTGGCTCTGCTCCCCACTCCACCCTACCCGAGATGTGATGTCGATATTCTCGAGACCCATCGAACCAATTGGGATTGCCGGTAGGTAGGGCCAAAGGATATTTAAAAATACCGCTATCCAAAATTGGATAGCGGTATTAAGGTGCGCAAGGTACAACCTAATCGGCCTGTTTGGGATTCATCAAGCCAGCGGTCTGTTGCATTAAATAAATCCCATCCTCAAGCCGCATCGTCGTATGGTCAGGATTCATCAACACTCCAGCCCCCAGAGCGATATCAGTGCCCTGGCCGAGCTTGATAAGAATATATTCGCCCTGAAGTTTGTGTCGCGTCTCGAACACGAAATGATTTCCCGCCTGTGGTTTGGGAGAACCCACACTCATTTCAAATGCTCGCATAAAGAACTTCAGTTCAGAATCAGCCCAACCCCCCGTCAACCGGAGCGCAAAAATATCGCCTTGGCGTTTGGCAGTTATCCCTAGATCCGACTCTATCCGCTTAAGAAACCGAGGTCTCAACAAGTCAAAAAACCCTTCCTCACCGTCCGCGAGATAACTCCCTAGATAGTCCAGAGACGCCGTCGGATTCAATTCGACCAGAAACGGTTTTTCTTCCGTCCCCCCGAACCACAACTGTCCGCTACTGCTGTGGTACAAAAACTGTCTCCCCCCAACCAGCGGATAAAATTCCTCACACCGAGGATTTGCAAGTGGCAAAGTAATCACCTTACCTTCTCGTTTAGGCGTGACTCTTTCGGTATCGAATTGGATCTCGGCATCACCCGCCGAAGTTATCCCAATCAATTCCGCAATCGACCGTCTCTTCACCTTTCCTTTCACCTGAATCACTCTCCTTGTTAAAGTACAAAACCATCTTCATTGTCAGTCGAATAAAAATTCAATTCTAGTCAAACCTTTTTGACCAATAATGTCGTACAATATTAACATGAGCAGTAACCTAAAAAACTACATTCAGGACTTTCTCGATTATTTAGAGATCGAAAAAAACCGGAGTCCAAAAACCCTGCAGAATTACGATCATTATCTGAAGCGATTTGTAGAATTTGCTAATTCTGCTGGACAACAGAACCTATCCCCTGCCCACATTACTTTGCCGTTAGTTCGCAAATATCGCCAACATTTAAATCGGACCACTGATAATAGTGACCGACCACTTAAATTAATTACTCAAAACTACCACATTATTGCCCTTAGAGCTTTTCTGAAATTTTTATCCAAACAAGATGTTAAAACCCTGTCAGCCGAAAAAATTGAATTAAGTAAAATTCCCGAACGCACGGTTGAGTTCTTGGAGGCAAACGAAGTCGAAGATATTTTAGAAGCCGTACCACAAAATAATCACTTACAAAATTTGCGCGATACAGCTATTCTCGAGACATTATTTTCTACCGGTTTACGGGTCTCGGAACTAACCTCCCTCACCCGCGATAAAATTAATCTTCAACGCGGTGAATTTATGGTCCGCGGAAAAGGCGATAAACCGCGAGTGGTCTTTTTATCCGGTGATGCCAAAGCATCTTTACATCGTTATCTAGACAAACGGAAAGACAACAACGAATTTGTATTTATTGCACACGCGTTAAATACCAACGCTGAAAACCTGACCCCCCGCTCAGTTCAACGAATTATTCAAAAGTACGCCACCAAAGCCGGAATTGTAAAAAAAGTGACGCCACATACTCTGCGTCACTCCTATGCGACTGATTTGTTAATTAATGGTGCCGACATTCGTTCGGTCCAAGCCCTACTCGGCCACGCTTCGATTACCACCACCCAGGTCTACACCCACATTACCAACAAACAACTCCGAGAAGTTCATTCAGCGTTTCATAACAAACGACAGAGATAGCCACACGCTCAAGAAGCCTGCCCCGTACCAACATACCGCTGAAATTACGGCAATAATTTCCGGTTTATTTGGTACCGGGGTGCATCAAGCTTTTCATAACAAACGCCGTCGCTAACTCCGTCATGCTGAATTTATTTCAGCATCTAGATCCTGAAATCCACATCCAGCAAAGTTGATTCTCTATTCCTCTTCGTCCGCCATTGGAGGAGGGCTGTCTTGAACCAATAAAATTAGCACAGGCGAAGGCACTGTTTGAGCCGTAGGCGAGTTTGCCGAAAGCGAAGAAAGCTAATTTTATTCGGCGAACAAGCCCGACGACTGGCGGGGCGGTTTGGGCACTTTGCCAAGACAAAGTGCCGACGGGTTGAGCGTCGCCTAACGCTCATCAACTAATCCTCCAATTGCCCCATTACCAACAATGACTTGGTCTTTACTTCTGTTGCATACTCCACAAAATCCGACAACACGCTAGTCGCTTGCTTGATTGTGTCATCATCAACTTTTATTTTATCAATCCCCTCCAAGGGATATCGCTGAAGTAACCGCAACCATTTCAAGGCATTAACCGAAATTGGCCGAGCCAATTCATCGGCCGTACTGTGAGCTTTGGATACCACCCCGCCCAAAATACAACTGAAACGCAATTGTTCGTCGTCTTTAAATAGTTGACCACCTACCACACATCGATTTAACTGGGGCGCAAAACCCAGTAAAGTTAATAATTTCATTTCGAAATAACTTCTGGCAATGGTAGAGCCAGGATGATTTTTCATATACGCTAATGTCTCTCGCAATAATTCAAAACTACCCAGAACGGTCTGGGTCTCTTCAATCAATTTATCCGTCAATTCGCAAACATAATACATCAAACCGATTTGCTCCAAAGCCGTATCATCCCGCAAAAATCGTTCTATTGTTACAGCCGAGGTTACAATGTCCCAATTGCGTCCTTCGGCCAAAATAAAATCGTTGTAATGAAAAATATCCGAGAATCCAGACAACTTGGCTTTGGGTCGTCTGACTCCTTTGGCCAGCACTCGAATTTTCCCTCGGTCACGCGTTAACACAGTTAAAATCTTATCTGCTTCGCCCAGATTCAACTTCCTGATAATAATCCCCGATGTCTTAATGGTAGCCATAAACAATTAAATTCTAAATCCTAATATCTAAATACTAAACAAATTCCAAATTCTAAATCCCAAACATTATTTATAACAATTGCGATTCGGTGCTTGTTCAAGATTTCGTGCTTTGGACTTAGTATTTCCATTCTATCAGAGGTCTGATAAGATAACTTGTTATAGATGTAATCCCGAGGTACCGAGGGATGGAACTCCCCAAGATTTATACCCGCAAAGGCGATGACGGTACTACTGGCCTGTTTAACGGCCCCAGGATTAGTAAGGCCTCTTTAAGAGTGCAGACCTACGGAACGATTGATGAATTAAATACCGCCATCGGTGTGGCCAAAATTTTTAGCAATGTGCCTGATATTAAAAAACTGCTGGAGCGGATTCAGCATAAATTAATGAATAGTGCTTCAATTTTGGCTAGCCCACTAAACAATACTGACCCTGCCCGCAATGCTACGCCCGCCAGAAACGCTGTAACTACTGCGGGCTGGCATAGCGCTGCAGGCGGGCCAGCTCGGTTACCAATCATCACTGAACTAGAAGTGACCGGACTAGAAAAATGCATTGATTATTTCAATACCGATTTGCTTCCTATCACCACTTTTATTGTCCCAGGGCAAAACAAAGCCGGGGCATTTTTGTCAGTTGCCAGAACTACTTGTCGCCGAACCGAACGAATGATTGTCTCGTTAGCTGAAACCGAAGAAGTTGACCCAGTCATCCGCAAGTTTTCCAATCGGTTGTCGGATTTACTTTTTACCCTTGAACGCTACGAATACTTTGCTGGAAATATCGAAGAAAAGTATTGGGAGAAGTAGTCCAATTCACATAAGAAATAAAAGGCGCTCACTTATCGTGAGCGCCCAAAAGAACTACTTTTAAACCGGATTAACAACAACTGGAAATGACCAGCTATCTGTTCCCCATTGGTTTGAAACTGAGATGTGAATCCAAAACTCTCCAATTTCCGTCATATTTACCATCACTTGTTGTTCCGTTGATGTGTTAGGAGCAGACGCCCCGCCAAAGTCCCAATCATAAGCAAACGGAGGAACCGACTCTTCGGATAGTTCGACAGAAAATGTGATTTCTTGTCCTACATAGCTTGGCTCACCACCCCCCGACCAAACCCACGTTGGAGAAACAGAGAGAATGTTCGGTTGAATCCAGACCGATCCAGCAATGTTGGAGGGAGAACTCCGTTGACCATTGAGGTCCACCGGGACAACCCTAAACAAGTCATACTCTTGACCAGTACAATCCCATGAAATCGTCTTGTGCCAACCGTGGAATATCTGCACCCCTAAAGCTTCGTCGTCAATTTGAACAATGTCGGTAAATTCACCATCCAGTTGCGAACCCTGGATGATATACCCGCTAACTGCAGATAGATAATTGTAAGCAATCGGAGTAATGTCCGATACTCCCACTTCGCCGTTCCCGTCACCGTCAGCCTTTAGTTTGTACGAGGGAGTTTGACCATCAGGTGCTGTATAGCCAAAAAAGTCGGCAACCTGAGTAATATCAGCAACAGACACTTCTCCGTCCCAATCGTAATCACCGACATTGCGATACGACCAGACCAAACTGTATCTTTCTGGAGGTAGCGCAGAAATCCCTATACTATTGGGACCAAGAGGCTCAAGAATATGATGCAAGTCGCCTACTGCTACATCTCCCCCAAAAGACGGCTTGGAGGTTAGTCGCGCTCTTTCCTCCCAAAACTTAGACACCAACACATAGTACGGATTACTGGTTAGTGCGTCATTGTGGTGGATATTACTTTTGACACAAGGGGCGCTACCCTGGCATCCCAACAACAGCATTACAACACACAATAAAACAAACTTTCTCAAAGCACATCACCCCCTGTGATGTTAAGGTACTAAAAATCGTCTATAGGATAGCATTGTGTTTGACTGCGGTCAACCAATAATAATATCGGCTGTTTTAAAGTATAATCAAAGTGTTATTTGTCCTTTAGGAGGTGTTCCTTTGTCTAGAACTTTTTCACCGAACTGTTGGCGATGCCACAAACCGTTGCTTGATTCTCGAGCGACCCAAACTTGCACGAAGTGCCTTGCGACACTCGAACGCGAACAGCAAGAACGTTCTCCCAAGATGAGACAATCAGCCATCGACCTTTCCGTCGCACTCAAAAGGGCTGTTGCAGAAAACGTCCGCAAGGACAAATCGCTAGCAGTACATCAATAGGGTGCCAATGGCACCCTGCTTTTTTAATATTAGCCCATGCTTCGCTCTAACGAGCTACGCAGGGCAGTCTTCGAGTTCGCTGGCGGAGCCAGGCGTAGCTACTGAAGGTAGCGAAGACTGGTGGGCGTGCCTGGATTCGAACCAGGGACCTCTGTCTTATCAGGACAGCGCTCTAACCAACTGAGCTACACGCCCCTCGTCACAACAACCTCGAGGTACGCACGAGCTCGGCATGCTCGCTCGGCTCTTGGCGCTCGGTGTTGCTCCTCTCAAATCTGTAAACGGCCTACGGCCTAGTTCACGGATTTGGATGGAGAATTTAGGCACCAACACCTGCCAGAGTACCAAAAAAATCGGTCTGTATCAATGAAATTGGTATAATAACAGCATGCGATTTTTCTTCTTTATTTTGGGGGTGTTCGGGGGAACTCTACTTGTTATCTATCATAAAAAGTTAGCTACCTTGATTGGATACAAGATTGGCTGGGCAGAACGCTATCTAGGAGCCGGTGGCACTTATACGGCCTATATTTTATTCGGACTAATTGCCATCGCTATGGGTTTTCTGATAGGATTTGACCGCATCACATTAGGATTTTTTGGGGTTTAGGGGCCCGTAGTTTCCACCGTCGTTCAATCTCATCACAAATAGGTCATTAGCCACTTGGAACATAGATATCACTTTGGTGGACAGGCATCTGGTAGAACACTGCATTTATAAATTGGGGATGTAGCTCAGTTGGTTAGAGCGCCTGCTTTGCAAGCAGGAGGTCGGGAGTTCGAATCTCCCCATCTCCACCAATAAAGATAGTGGCGGTTCGCTCACGATGCTGCTTATATGAATTGTTGTCTTCCTTGTTGTAGCGAGCGCAGGGCCCCCGTAGCCAGCAGGGAAGTCCGCCCGGGCCTGCCTGTCGGCAGACAGGTCCACCATAAATAATAAAAAGCGCCGTCCAAGTAACGGCGCTTTAGTCGCAATAAAAAAGTACATCAATAGTCCCAATGGCATCGACAAGCCCAGCTTAAAATTTCTAATCTGGCCAAGACACTTTCACACTCGTTACGTCTAGCCCATAATATCGGCAGGAGTCGCGTTCCGTGACCTGCTTGATATAGCCATTGCACTCCGCGGGCAGTCAGCCCGAGTGAGAATAAGACCTGATATGCCGAGTTCGCCACCTCTGGACTGACATAATGAGTATCACTAGTCACTCCCGATATGGGTTCACCATCATCGCCGAGATAGCGCGTTTTTTCCCAGGACTTGATTGATTGGTAGATGGCCTCTCGCTTTTCCTCAAGATGTACCGGCAATTCCAGCAATACTCGACAGGCATCTGCATACAAAGCCGGTCTACCAATCACTTTGCGCATCATGTTAACCAGGTACTGATCGCTGACAATGTGAAATTGGCCGGCTCTTTGACTCAACATCGTCATTGCCTGTATCTGCAACTCCTGGCTGACATAACTATGTCCGATGATTAATAGTAGATCATCGGCATACTGGACGTGCTGAATTAATCTAGTAGCAGATTCGTTGGCTATCTGTTGTTCATTGGCCCCAAAACCGCCACCATAGCGCAATAGCCAGCGACAAACTCGCGGACAACATCCGCCCTCCAGAGCCAATAACGCCCGCCGATAATCGCCCACACCAAGTTTAAGATCGTCCTCAGATGTAGCCGGATGTGCTACAAAGGCCTGGGCGATATTGTTGCGTAACACCACAGTACGCTGATTTTGAAGCGGAAAGTGAGTCAATAGCCAGATTAAACCAAGAACGCCATGCGCCAACAGTTCTTCACCGCGCTGAACGGTGATGTTGCCGAATAGTTTCCCGCGGTCCCCGGCATAAAAATTCAGCAACTGGCCAACATCTTTATCCTCTACACCCAGTTCGTTGGCCATCAGCCGAATCTCGTTCCGTACCTCTTCCTGGCTCGGTATACTGCGACATTGAGTGGCCACAGGATTTTCCATAACCATAACCTCCTTAGAAAAGAACATCCCATCAGGGACAGATGGCCGGAGTGTACCAGACCTTCCCCTATCTGACAAGTTACTCCCAGACATCAAAAAATCGCCTAACGGCTCTGTTTTGTTATTATAAATGTGGAAAAAATGAGCAGCGAGGTCCCGTGCTAACCGAGAAATTATTTTTTCTTAATCGAATATCGGAGTATGCCTACCGGCAGGCAGGCTGAATTGAGCTTCTTTTAAATGGCCCTAGGACGAAGTTATCTATTTCTGTTGGGACCCATCGAACAAATTATGTCAGCCAATAGAGAAATTTTCGCAGCGAAGGCGTTGTTTGAACGACCGAAGGGAGAGAGCTCGCCGACCTGCCCGAAACGCTCCGCGTATGCGGTGCGGGCGGGAAGCCAGAAAGAAAATTTTTCTGTTTGGCTAATAATTTGTGAGTGGGGTGTCTTTTGGGGCACCACCCCATTTGGACCTACCTACCGGCAGGCAGGCAAGCAAATGGGGTGGTAAAAGAACCGCCCAGTCAAGCGGGGCGTGAACGCTTAAATAACGAGCACCGCCTTTCGGCGGTGCTCGTTATTTTTCTAACCAATGAGTACCCAGAGAACTATGTATTCCGCTATAGAAATAGCAGAATCGACCGATTCTTCTCGGGAAGAATTTGAATATTCAACTTTCTTTATTCAAGATTGCCAAACATTAAATTTTTCTCCCTAGAAAGGAGGTGTTCCATCCGCACCTTCCGATACGGATACCTTGTTACGCGACTGTTACCTCTCGTTACCGAGAGTGCCGGACTATGTCTTCATCCGTCTTTCGACGGAGCCAACGTATAGTCTCTACGGGGTTAAGGCAACTTATATGCCATACATTCCACAATGTATGGTTTAACAAGTTTTTTGAATACTGGGTAACTACTTTTAATAAAGTATAGTCGATTGCCCTTAGAATCACTGTTGATGGTAGTTTGCACTCCCATTGTCAACAACTGATCTCTTAAACTCTGCAAGTTTTCTCTAGAAAAACTTTGCACCGATACATCAACTGTATCTCGATGCTTGGTGCCATCATCCATAAACCAAACCGCTAACATTAGCGGTGTCAGCACTAATCCTGACGGTATCTGTTTATACGGACGATACCATTGTCTTCTCATCTCAGTAATCTCTGGATGTCCGATTGAGCCAAAACGCAATGATGCGTGCGTCGGCACATAGTTAGGTTCGTTCATGCAAATCCGCCTTAAAAGGGCAAATTTCCACTCAACATACTCCCAATGTGATGACTTATGTTCAACTCGCAGACGATAGTTCTTTCCTGACTTGGAAAGTGTTCCATCTCCGAGTAAACACCCTTGAATCACCTCAACTTCTTGAGATGTCAACGGACTCTGTCGGATAAGATTTCCTTGCTTTGTTTGGGACATTCCCAGCTTCTAGCCCAACTTCCCTCGGCGTTGTCCAAATTACTTTGGAGTTCACCGATATAGTTAGATTTTACCATGCAATTACTTGCATGGGAAGCCGTTAAACTTCACCCCGATCATGAGCTCCACCTTAGGCCTCTAAAAGAGGATTTCGGATGTTTCTCACTTTCTTGGTGTGACGGGCGGTGTGTACAAGACCCGAGAACGTATTCACCGCAACATGGCTGATTTGCGGTTACTAGCGATTCCAGCTTCATGAGGGCGAGTTGCAGCCCTCAATCCGAACTTGGGGTAGTTTTGGTGGGATTAGCTCCGCCTTACGGCATCGCAACCCATTGTGACCTACCCATTGTAGCACGTGTGTCGCCCAAGATATAAAGGCCACGCTGATTTGACGTCATCCCCACCTTCCTCCGTGTTAACCACGGCAGTCTGTTGTGAAAAATACAACACAACATAGGGGTTGCGCTCGTTATCGGACTTAACCGTACATCTCACGACACGAGCTGACGACAACCGTGCAGCACCTGTCACTGTTGCCTAAAAGGAGGCGTCTGTTTCCAGTCGCTTTCAACAGGATGTCAAATCTTGGTGAGGTGCTCCGCTTACCATCGAATTAAACCACATGCTCCACCGCTTGTGCGGGTCCCCGTCAATTCCTTTGAGTTTTAGTCTTGCGACCGTACTCCCCAGGCGGGATACTTAACGCGTTAGCTTCGGCACTGAGGGGGTCGATGCCACCAATGCCTAGTATCCATCGTTTAGGGCGTGGACTACCGGGGTATCTAATCCCGTTTGCTACCCACGCTTTCGTCCATGAGTGTCAGAATTGGGCCAGCTGACTGCCTTCGCCTTTGGTGTTCCTTATGGTATCTACGGATTTCAACCCTACTCCATAAGTTCCATCAGCCTCTCCCAATCTCAAGATCGACAGTTTCCAACACTTTTTCCCGGTTGAGCCGGGATATTTAATATCGGACTTGTCAACCCACCTGCGGACGCTTTACGCCCAGTAAATCCGGATAACGCTCGACGCCTACGTATTACCGCTGCTGCTGGCACGTAGTTAGCAGCGTCTTATTCGCTTGGTACCGTCATAATCTTCCCAAGCAAAAGAAGTTTACAATCCGAAGACCTTCTTCCTTCACGCGGCATTGCTCCGTCAGACTTTCGTCCATTGCGGAAAATCCCTCACTGCTGCCTCCCGTAGGAGTCTGGGCCGTGTCTCAGTCCCAGTCTGGGGGGTCACCCTCTCAAGCCCCCTACCGATCAGTGCCTTGGTAGGCCATTACCCCACCAACAAGCTAATCGGACGCAGGCCTCTCTCTAAGCGATAAATCTTTGTTCTTGCGAACACATTGGGGATTATCCCGCCTTTCGGCAGGTTATACCCAACTTAGAGGTAAGTTCCCACGCGTTACTCAGCCGTCTGCCATGCTACCAATGCGAAGCATTGGAAACACCAAATTACAAATTACAAATTACAAATGCCGGAATCCTGGCGAAGCCAGAGACACCAACATTTTTCATTTTTCATTTTTCATTTGACATTCCCAGTGCTACGCACTGGGCATTCGACTTGCATGTGTTAGGCATGCCGCCAGCGTTAATCCTGAGCCAGGATCAAACTCTCAAAAAAGTTCTGAAAAGTTATTTGTTTTGCAACAAACAAATTTCAAAACGGTAAATAACTTGCACCTTGCGGTACAAGATGAAAAACAAAACTAAAGCTCTCTGAGTACTCACTGGTTGGAAAAGTACATCCAGACAATCTTACAAAAAGGAGAACAAATAAAAATCAGCTCCTGACATCCAGGAACCGGGGGAACTCTATCACCCCGACAAGTCGGGGCTAGAAACCCTTTATCTAAACTCCTTTTAAAAGATTACTGGTATACCAGAACCAGGATACCTACCTCTAACAGGTATGTCAACCCCGTTAGAAATTGCCCGGCCAGTAGTGAGTGTTGGGTATCAGAGCGGTTGCGCCGTTCGCCAAACTATCTCCTTTGGTACCGACTAAAGTGGCGCCGGATTTCTAACGGGGTCAAGGAGAACAATCCAGGCACGAAAAAGCCGTTCTGCTGTAACAGCAGAACGGCTTAGTTCCAGGTTCAAATCCCCACATTCTGACCACCTCCAGGAAGAGTTGGAAGTTCATTCCCGATCTTCCACCCGCAATGGTGGCAATAAACTGCCGAAGAGGCATCCAATAGACACCCTTTGCAGTTACTGCAAAGTTTCTCCTCTGATTCTTTGAAAGGAGCCAGGTTCGACCCGCAAACCCTGTTCCTACAAATCCAGGGTTTAACACCGAATGGGCGCGCGAATCGTTTCATGGCTCCCCCACAAAATGGACAGTAATAAGCAACCATCAGCACCAATGACACCACTACTGACTTAACAATTTGGTGCACTTCTTCCGCCATGGTTGTAAGTGGGACAGCGTCATCTTCATGAAACGAAGATGGTTGTACTGGTTGGGATTCTGAACCAGCCAGAACCGTTGATGACTTGCTTCTGATTAAAGAATTCGGCAACACTACATGATCGATTCTTAGTTGGGCTACATCACGGGAAACTCCTCGCGGACGGTTAGACAAAGACGAAAAATCTGCTCCTTCTGTGAGTTCAACCAATCCACTATTGTGAGCCGACATTAACAGCATCTTGGCTACAAATCCAGCCAAAAGCGAGTAGATTACAACCTGGGCAATTATACTGTCAGCATTTGTGAGATAGCTAGAATTGTGCGGCGCAATCCAGACAACTGTCCAAAAAATAGCGGCCAGGGAATAAACCAGGAACGGACCAACCGCATAGAAACAATCCTTACTATCCTTTGTGGCCAACCCAATAATTAGCAAACCGATCAGGAGCGCTAAAAGCCCTGCAATCAAGTTTCCCTGGAACGAACTCAAGATCGCTCCAAATCCATCCTCCATCCGGATTGAGTACTGTGGGCCGAAAGAACATAGATGCATCCCAACATTGGCAATGCTAAACTTTTTTTGCCCGATGTCTCCGACTGCCTCAGTCATTCGTCGGGCTTCATCCCAAGTAAACACCAGTCCACCGACTCGAATGCTTGGCTTGAAAATTGCCACTGACAGCCACATCGTTAAAACCGGGATCCAAGCCAAGCCCCATAGTAACGAGCGTTTGTAGAATCCCTCCCACCAATTATCTTCCACTTAAATCACCTCCTAAGCGATTTTTCAAAGTTCGCAAAAAGAACGATTTAATATATCTCTAAAGGTGATAAAAGTAAAGTTAATAAAAATACAAAAGCCGTTTCCCTAAGTAGAAAAACGGCTTTAAACACAAGGTGCTAATCCGCAACTGGCTGGTCCAGGCCAAGCAAAGACGAGCAGTACTCACACCAAAGATCATTGAAAATCTGTCCATCGAGCCTAGTAGAATCCCTCTCATTCCAAACCCAATCCAAACCGAACAACCTGCCACCACAGGCCTGGAGAGCTGATATCCACATATTTGTCGCGCCACAACGGACTCCCCATCGATTGTCAATCACCTCGACAGCACAAAAAGAAAACTTGCCGTACTTGTACTGTTCTCGTAATTTCTTCTGGCAAGACAAACAGAGATGTTTCAAACTCATAGCATCGCTGGTTCCGCTCCAGCTTTCATGATGATGGTTAGCAACTTGATAGATTACCTCAACCCAGACAAAGTTCTGGCTCTCAACTACCCGCTTACACTCGCTACACCATCCCAGACCTTGCTCGGCCAACTCGGCAATCAATAAAAGTACTTTCCATCCCTGTATGAGGATTCTAACCTTTTCAAACTGTTGTTCAATCGACTCTAACTCTCCGGCAAGTCGTTTGTATTCAGTTTGAATTGGTATCACCTCAATCCGCTTCGCTTCTAACTTGGTGCTGATTTCAACCAAGTCACGCTCAAAATCCTGCCAACGAGTCGCCACATTCTTACTCGATACCTGCATTATTTTGTCCTCCTGGACAACTTAGATTGGAAAGGTGCATCTTCCCCACTTAGCGTGAACCACACTAAAACTAGCGTCTAGACAAGCGTTTTTGAGTCAAATTAATTTGACTTGTCGCCCCCTCCCCTACCTGTGCCACAATAGAGGTATGCATACCATCCAGAAGCAAATCCTGGCTCGGCTGACTTTCCATCCCGGACTTCGCTATTCCGAAATCAAGCCCACCGAGATGGAAGGTAATCTATTTACCTATCATTTAAATTTATTAATTAAAAACGATTTGATTGCCAAGACCGGTGAACATCTATACGATCTCTCCCCGCATGGCCGTCGGTATGTTGATAAACTTAGCTTAAAACATTTCCGTCCCCGGGTTCAGCCAAAAATCGTTACGCTGATCGTTTGCAAAAATGATAAAAATGAATATTTACTATACAAGCGCCACCATCAGCCGTTTTACGGGATGTGCGGATTTCCTTACGGTAAGACCCACTTGGGCGAGAATTTAGTTACCGCCGCCACTCGTGAGTTAACCGAAAAAACCGACTTAGTTGCACATTTAACTCACCGCGGAGATGTTTATTTGGTAATTAATGACCAAGGCGAACTTTTGGCTCACATGCTTTGTCATATTTTTACTACCAGCCGATTAAAAGGGGCCCTTCGGCCTCAAACTACTATGGGTAAATGTTTCTGGGCTAAATTGCCATTAACTAACGGGCAGTTAATGCCCGGAGTAATGGAAATCTATAATTTACTGCGCAAACACAAATCCACCCAAAAGTTTTGGGCCGAGTATCGACTGGATATGTAATTTAACTTACCCGGGACACCACGGTCTTGTCCACTACCGATGGCGCAAAGGTTGTTTTGCGCTCTTTTTCGGTGACATGGAAACCTAGATACTTACCCAGCATTAATCTTGTCTCGGCATCAATCGCTGGGATGGAACCAAAAATAATTCCGGAAATTGGCACCATTACCCACATTAACAGCATTTCAACAGTTTTTATTTTGCCATACTTGGCTGGCCGAGGTGGTAATAATTGGAATGCTACAATCGTCGAGACAATAATTCCCACCCAAGTCAAACTAAGCAAGTCCCGGGCCAACACTGGCAAATGATAAGCTAAGATTGAACTTCGGAAATCCATATTCAAAAGGATTGGTAGCCATCCGCCCAAAGCAATTAGTAGCGAAGAGGTTGCCCAGGATACATGTCCTTCCAGCATTCGAAATGGATGGATAATTCGGTCCTTTAAGGTCATCAGCCCCTGCATCGCAAAGAACTTCTCCATCGCATAAGGAAAATTCTCAATCCCCCATGCCCAGCGCCGCTTCTGGATATACTGGGCTTTCAAAGTATCCCAATAAGTCCGTCCCAATACCGCATCCATCGACACCGGCGTAAAAATCGGAATGGCTTGATGATTACCGCGATATTGATAGAACGCCCGATAAAATTGTTTTGAATCCTCCGATACCACCGCTCTGTCCCAAAAATCAATATCAACTAAAGTTTTCAAACTCATGGTTTGGGATGAAAAATTCACCAATCGGTGAGGTCGGGTTGATTCAATCATCTGCCAGTAAGACGACCCAAACGCTACTAGTCGATTAATCACTGGCACGTCCCAAATGTTATTATTGAACAACGGAATCGGCTGATAACTTCTGAATGTTCGCTCTGGATTTAAAATATAGTTGTAGGTCACATTGGCAAAATACTGCCTGGACGGCAGGGTGTCAGCATCAAAACATGACACCATCACATCATCGTACTGCCAACCTCTCGCATCCACATATTTTTTGAGTTCCTGCCCCGCATAATAAACATTGGCTCCTTTGGCCTTCAATTCGCCTATAATTCCATCCGGATGAATTGTTACTAAAATGTCGGCGAACACTCCATCAAACACTTCTTTAATTTTTTCCGCCACCGCCACCGCCTGCGCTCCAGCTCGCTCTTCTAGCGCCAAGACGATTATCATTTTATTTTTGGGATAGTTGCTTTCAAAACAAGCCCGCAAACTTCCCTCAACTACCTCGAAACTCTCTTTATAGATCGCATAAATCACTGCATGCCTCACTTGTCGCCAGTCCTTTTGGATGGCCGGCATTCGACGCATTGCCTCGACCTGTTCCCATTCTTCCTTTAACCGTCTGGCTTCAAATCCGCGCGCCAAGTGAAATCGGCGCAGTAAATCATTACTTAGACCTTCCATATCCTCGGTCTGCCTCACTCGCTCCAGCCAGTCGATTCGCATTGCCCGTTGCATATGGTAATAACCAAACACCAGATGACCGCCCATCACCAATGCCTTGGTCAGCCAGTAGGTATCGAACACGATGATAAAATAGGCAATCCCCTCTGGCCAAATAAACGATAAAATAAATGGCGCTACCAGCACCGTCCAACTAGTAGCCCCAGGTAAAATTTCCCAAAAACGGCGAGCCGCAGGAGTCAACATTAAACCGGTCGACTAAATGATATAAGAAACAGAGTGATAGCCAAAACCACGATCTGCAAAAAGATATTGGCCCCGATTAGCAGCCAACTGGCAAAAATATCTTTTCGATAAATTCGAAAGGCCAACCAAGTATTTAAAACCAAAACCAAAGTATTAGCCAATGGCCAAAAATAATCATACAAAAAATTAAATTGACCCAAGTTAGCCGCTAATGGGATTGTCAGCGCAATTGGGTATGGCGCGATAAAGAAATGCCACAACACCCAAAAGATAATATGCAGTAGCACTGCTGCCCAAACAAACAGGAATAAACTATCTTCCCGTCGCTTAAATCGGCTCCACTGCAACCACGGCACATTCTCGCCATTTAACCCCAGAAGCTTAATTTGCATATGCCCACACTAGTTATGAGTAATAAGTTGTGAATTACGAGAGTGGATATCATCCTAGAAATTACGAGCGTTTCCCCTCGCCCATTGCGCGTTACCCATCACTCGATACTCTTCCCTATTCCGCCTTGTGTCCCCAACCCGAAATCAACATTACCACCATTGGCGCAATCAATATCCATGTCTGATAATCCACCAAATACTTGGCTGAACGGGAATGGTCATAAATCACTTGTAATTGGTCGGCCGGCAGAAAACTTAACACCGCCGAAGCAATCAAAACTGCCGACAGCAACCCATACATCGCCAATGCGCCGTAAGACATAAACCCGCTTCCGAGCGAATCTGGATGAATCAAGATACCACCCTTCAGCGCCACAATCAAAAGCACAATTGCGAATAACACCACCTGGACCGTGAAAACCGAGATATTACCACTCACGAACTGCTCATTCAGGACAGCTCCGCTTTGGTCGGTCACCATCCGATAAATCGACTCGCCCCAGCGGTCAGCGACTATCATTGCAGCGTAAGCCCCCAAGAGCGTAACCACCACCCTTTCACGCAACATTAAACCATAGACCACACTTGCGCCCCCAAATACCAGCAAAACTAAATCCCATGTTGGAACCATCTGTAGAACTAATTTTTAACTGTAAAAAATGTCGCTCCCAGCATGCCAAAAATTGACGAAAAAGTAAAGTTATTTTTCAGTTGACAAAAACCGCTACAGATATCAATATAGTAGCGCTTGTTGAACATTTCGGGAGGTATCGCACATGGCATCTGGTCCGTCTAAACTGGAGAAAATCGTCAAATGTCATCCCATTGACACCAAGAGCTGCATCGATCGCCTGCAAATACTGCTAGGCAAACTCAAGTCGGTTAACGACTGGCATTCAATCCAAACAGCGGTTCGCGAACTATGCGGGGATTATCGGGAAAGTTTATTGGGATATCCTCCCTTTGACCTGACCACACCCGCAGGATGTCTAAACGAAGAATGTTTTGTTGAACTTAGCAAAATTCATCGAAACAAAACCATACCAATCGACACCCGAATGTACCTCGACAAATACTTCGCGAGATGTCCCACTTGCGTTTGACTTAGACGAATTTCTCATTTTTATGCCTCACCTAACCGTGAGGCATTTTTATTCCTTCCACTCTCTGTCTAACTCCTGTAGTAACTTGCGTTGTTTCAAAGTCAATCGTTTTGGAACCGTGATATCGATCGTCAAATACAAATCTCCCCTGCCAGTTGAATTAATTTTCGGCACTCCCAACCCTCTGGCCTTTAAGGTTTCTCCGCGTTGCGTTGCTGACGGGATTTTTAAATCAATTTTGCCGTCTAGCGTTTCAACTTTCACGCTCCCACCCAATACCGCAGTTGTAAATGGAATGGAAATGGTTTTGTACAAATCAAATTCTTTCCGTTTGTATTCTCGGCTAGGTGTAACATGAACCGTCACATATAAATCGCCTGGTTTACCGCCTCGGAAGCCAGCTGATCCTTCATGAGGCACTCGAATGGTCTGTCCATCATCAATCCCATCAGGAATGGTAATATTTACTCCGCCTGGTTGTTTAGTCCGTCCTGCCCCAGTACATGACCGACAAGTTTGTTCCGGCATTTCTCCTAATCCCTTGCATTCCGAACAAACCCGACTTTGACGAATTGCTCCCAACAATGTTTGTCTGACTTGATCAATCTGACCAGTACCATGGCATTTGGCACAGGCCTTCATTTTTTTATTCGTTGAGCCAGTCCCACCACAACTTTCACAAACTGTGTCTTTAGATAAATGGATGGTCTGTTTACCGCCAAATACGGCGGTTTCAAAAGGAATTTCAATGGCAACTTCTAAATCGGCACCTCGCTTAATATCGGCTGGGCTCTGGCGCCGAGCCGTTCTTTGACCGCCAAAAAAAGCATCGAACACATCTTCAAACCCACCAAACCCTTGAGTGTTGAATCCGCTAAAATCATAATGCTGTCCAGCAGAACCGGCTCCTTCAAATGAATGACCAAACTGGTCGTACTGCCGCCGCTTTTCTTCGCTTCCCAATACCTGATAGGCCTCATTCACTTCTTTGAATTTTTCCGCGTTACCATTTTCACCTTTGTCAGGATGGTACTTTAAAGCCAGCTTCCGATAAGCTTTTTTAATTTCATCAGGCGTAGCACCTTTTGCCACGCCCAAAATGTCGTAGTAATCTTTCGCCATAAATAAATTTCAAAAGTCACCCCTGAACATTCTTCAAACCACCCGTGCGCGTCCTTTAAGTCATCCTCGGGCTTGACCCGGGGATTTAGAAAAGAAAATAAAAATCTTTTTATGTCTGGTTCCCCGGGCTCCACCTAGCGGTGGCCCCGAGGATGACGCAAGGACGTCAGTTTCTTTCTGGATTCCCGTTTTCCTGCCAGAATCGCTACGCCCGCCAGAAATGTTGTATCCACTACGGGCTGGCGAATCGTTGCGGACGGGCACGGAAATAACGAAAATAATCATCCGTTTTCGTCAAATCAAACTGACTGCACCCGAATTTGCATCCACCGACGCTTTCAACACATCTCCGGTTCCATCGGTCGCCCGATAAGTCACAAACCAACTCAAGTACTGGCCAGCTGGAATTGCCAGAATCGCCGACACTTCAAAGGTTTTGTGCTTAGCCCGAAAATCACTGCCACCTCGTTGCTCAACACTTTGTAGGGCCTCCGCGTAAGACAATTTCCAATACTTAACTGGAATCTGCAACAAATCAAACGGCAAATCCAAATCCTCAACCGGCATTAAGAACCGCTTCAACTTCTCACCGTTTCTTGGCATGTTCACCAAATAGTAGAAGTTAGGATTCGAAGCTGACGCGTAAATGTAATAGTTAGTCGATAACCCGGTCTGGTCAGACAGTGAATTGATGAACTTAATCGATACCAACTGCAATACTGCATCTGCCTGCAATGTTTTGACTGCTGTCTCTGCACCAGATGTTTCAGTGGCCAAACTGGCCTTAACGCTGGCTGGGTCTGGCAAACCAGAACTAGATACTGTCGTGGTGGTTTGATTGGTTGGGTTGATTACTGCCGTGTTGTCAACAACTGCGTTATCTGCTACCGTGTTGTCCAGCGTATTGTCAACTGCATTATCGGTTGTCTGTAAACCACGGCTACAACTAACACCTGCCAGTGCTATCACTGTAAATAATCCAACTAACAATAAGACAGTTTTTGATTTCCCCATAGGTTCCCCTTGACCCTTTAAATCATAGCACATTCTTTTTGGTCATTTTAGACCAATTGATTATCAAAGTGCTTTTTCATCATTATCGTTTTGCGTGTCCGGCGGAGTGTCAGCGGAGTCGGACTCGTCCGATGTGTCCTTGACAGAGTCAGATGAAGGTTCGTCTGAACTAGATTCTTGTGTAAAATCAGCGTCTTTGGTCTCCGCCTGTCCGGATTGGTTAGATTGATCAGATTGCTGAGATTGGTTAGATTGTCCATACATGGCTTGACCAATCTTTTGAATCACTGCTGATAATTCTTCGGTCGCTTTTCTTATTGCATCCGTATCGTCTTTTTCTAGTGCTTCTTTAACCGCCTTAATTCTGTCTTCAATTTGACCTTTAGTTGCCGTATCCACCTTATCTCCCGCATCTTTCAGGGCTTTTTCCGAGGTGTAAACTAAACTATCGGCCTGATTCCGAACTTCAATCTTTTCTTTCTTTTGTTTATCCTCGGCCGCATGGACTTCGGCTTCTTTCGCCATCCGCTCAACTTCTTCCTTGGACAAACCGCTAGAACCGGTGATGGTAATGTGCTGTTCTTTGCCGGTACCTTTATCGGTGGCTTTCACATTCAGAATCCCGTTAGCGTCAATATCGAATGTCACTTCGACTTGGGGAACGCCACGAGAAGACGGCGCAATTCCATCCAGCACAAATCTACCTAATGATTTATTATCGGATGCCATTTCCCGCTCACCCTGGACTACATGAATTTCCACGCTTGGTTGATTGTCGGCCGCCGTAGAAAACACTTGTGACTTGCTGGTCGGAATAGTCGTGTTGCGTTCGATTAATTTAGTCGCTACTCCACCCAAAGTTTCCAAACCCAGTGACAATGGTGTGACATCTAGAAGCAGGACATCTTTCACATCACCCTGCAATACGCCACCCTGAATGGCAGCCCCTAGTGCTACTGCTTCATCTGGGTTCACGCTTTGGTTTGGTTCTTTACCAAAGAAATTCTTGACCGATTCTTGCACCGCCGGCATTCGGGTCATCCCACCGACCAAAATTACTTCGTTGATGTCAGAAACACCAAGGCCAGCATCAGATAGCGCTTTCTTCATCGGCTCCATCGTCCGTTCGATTAAATCGGCCACTAGTTGCTCTAACTGGGCCCGAGTTAATTTCATTGCCAAATGTTTTGGACCAGTTGCATCGGCTGTTACAAACGGAATATTAATTTCTGTCTCAACCGCACTAGACAATTCATGTTTGGCTTTTTCGGCTGCTTCCTTCAACCGCTGAATTGCCAATTTATCTTCTTTTAAATCAACGCCCTGGTCGCGCTTGAACTCTTCGGTAATCCAATCAATAATTTTTTGATCAAAATCATCACCACCCAAATGCGTATCACCATTAGTAGCTTTTACTTCAAAGACAGACTCACCATCGCTATCTCCGATTTCCAAAATGGAAATATCAAAAGTTCCACCGCCTAAGTCATAGATGGCCACTTTTTCGTTCTTCTTGGCGCCCAAACCATATGCCAATGTGGCTGCGGTTGGTTCATTGATGATTCGTTTTACATCTAACCCGGCGATCTTACCGGCATCTTTAGTAGCTTGGCGTTGAGAGTCATCAAAGTAAGCCGGAACCGTAATCACCGCTTCAGTTACTGGTTCACTCAAGAAGGCCTCGGCATCCCGCTTGATCTTCTGCAAAACTTTTGCAGAAATTTCGGCTGGTTGCCAATTTCTCACCTGTCCCGAGTCCGCCGAGGGGCCCATCGCAAACACTACCCCACCATTACTGCCCTCTTTTACCGCAAACGGCATTAATTTAATATCGGCCTGAACTGACGAATCAGAAAACCGACGGCCAATAAACCGCTTGGCAGAATAAATCGTATTTTCGGCATTCGTCACCGCCTGCCGCTTGGCCACCTGCCCAACCAAAATCTCACCGGCTTTATTCTGTGCTACCACCGACGGCACTGTCCGTCCACCTTCGGATGATGGAATAATCTCCGGCTTCCCACCACGCATTACTGCTGACGCACTGTTTGTTGTCCCCAAATCAATTCCAATGATCTTGCTCATAGATTCTCCTTAATTAATTCGTTTTTTGAAATCAGTTAATGTTTCATCCGCGTTATAATTTTCAACCTGTTGTTTAATGTATTCTATGAATTCCTTTACATCTTCAGATTTCACATAGAAAACGGGGGACATTTCATAATTATAATTTTCGTTACTGCCCTTCTTTAAAAGCCACATATAGCGCACAAACCATTTATCCTCGATTGGCTCTGGCTCAATCTCATTGCCCTTGATTTCTTTTTTAAAATCCCTTCCATACAGGGCTCCGTCCAAGACAACAACTGGTATTATCCACCTTATACTATTGAATTCCTCCTCATTTTTTTCATCTCCGCAGTCATTAAGTGTCGTATGATATTTCTCGATGGCAAAACCCAGGGCATTTATAGCCCCCCTATATATTGGCTCATCACGCTGTCCCGTTCGATCTTTCAAGACACCCGCTTGGCCATCTTTACCATCCTCAAATAATTGCCAACCAGTATGCATTAGCGGAGTACGCCCGTACAAGCCGCTAATGAGCTTTAAATAAAAAACTTCGCCATACCCTTCTCTGTCAAACGCGCCCCTGAATCGCTCAGGCGTCATGTAAAAATAATCCCTATTATTCTTAGGATAATTGGTCATTTCGTCAAATCCCGTGTCAATCAGCCAGCCGGCGGTACTACTCTTAACCTGAATAGCAAAAATGATTTCCATCCTGAAGTCAGTCGTGGGAATGGAAAATCTTTTTAGCGTTAATAGAATATCCAAATCTTGGGGTTTTCTCTCCTGCAGAGAATTCACAAAAGGCACACCCGATGCTATATCGGCTATCGGTAAATCAGTCAGGGCGTTAAATACTTTTACCTCCCCCTGAAACCCATTAATAATTTGGAATTTTTTGCTCACTTTTCCATCCTCGCTTTTAAAATTAATTATTCAATATCCAACGGATAAATATCTAACGCCACTTCTTCATACGGATGCACTCTCTTGATGGCTGCAATTACATTTGTCAGGACTTCTTTTGGGCACATCATCTCTATGCGCTCCTCCTCAACGGATTCCAGTTTGCCGACCTCACCAATCGTGGGGTTAGCACCGGCTTCTGGTTTAAATCGTCCGATGCCTTTGGAAGAAAAACTACAATTTGTGTAGTTGCCGATCTTTCCAGCTCCCGCCTTGCCCATAGCCTCGCGAACAATGTCGGTATGCGATGCTGGCACAAATACGACGATTTTTACTTTATTACTTATATTCATTTCTTTCTCTCATCCCGCCATACACAAGTGATGGTGGGATTCTCGTCGGAATTACTTTCCGACTCGAACTTTCGCAGGCTTAATTACTCTATCGTTATATTTCAAACCAACTTCCATTGTTTCAATCACTTTCCCCTCGCCGACTTCGTTTTCCTCATAACTCACCGCTTCGGCCAGTTCTGGATTAAATTCATCCCCTGTCTTAAACTCAATTTCATCTAGGCCGTCTTGATGCAAATAATCCTTGAATTTATTCTGTACCGAAATCAATCCTTGCTTGGCCTGCTCATCTGTTACAAATTCAACTGCTCGTTTCAAATCATCATAAATCTCCAAAAACTTAATCAGCGAACTGGCTTTCAAAAACTGGACCATCTCCATCTGCCGTTTCTCGGCGTCTTTTTTATAATTATCTAAATCTGCCAATGCTCGCTTCCAACCCGCTTCATATTCCTTCGCTTTCACTTCCCAGTCGATTTTTGGCACATTACCTTCTGATTGTTTCGCTTTCTTATTCATTTGTCATTGGGTATTGGATATTGGATATTAAAAATCCTGATTAAGGATTTTTGCAATGTACTCGACGGCGGGCAAAGTTTTCCCATAACTCATTCTCATTGGTCCGATTACTGAAATAACCTGTCTACCACCCGGTCCAAACTTAGTTACCACCATGCTGGTTTTACCAAGCACTACTTGTGGCTGGCTACTGGTTTGTTTCATCAATGCCTTAAAACTTTCGGCCGGATTCTCGAGTAGTTCCATGAAGTCCGCCCCAAATTCTTCATCCCGAAACTCCGGCAACTGTGGCAACTTGGATAGACCTGACATATATATCTGATTTGCATCATCCATCAATAGTCCCACGCTCCCAGATAATTCCGATAACATCCGTGCTGCTTCTTTAAATCTTTCCTGTAAATTTTTTAACCGCTTAAAATGTGTCGATAAAACCTCTTGTTGGCGCAAAGACAATTCTTTGTGTTCATACAACATTGTTTCAATATAGTCCTTAAACCCGGCTTCAGTTGGAATCCGTCCCGCTGAAGTATGTGGCTGTGCCAAATGTCCACTTTCGGTTAACTCGACCATATCCCCTCGGATAGTAGCCGAACTGACAGAAAACGGTAGCATCTCTACCACATGGGCAGAGCCGACGGGAAGAGAATGTTTCACATACTCCTCCACAATCGTCTTCAGGACCTGTTTTTGCCTGGTATTTAACTTCATGTCTGCAGTCGTATTCAATACAAAACCACCAAAAGTCAAATTATCACCGCATCCTGCGGAACCCCGCCATTGGCGGTAGCAAAGTCCACTCTACACCCCCCTAGCACTCTTGTCAATAGAGTGCTAGTACTGCTAGTAAAAAGCCTCGTTTTACAACGAGGCTTGATTAACAGGACAAAAATGGTTAGCGGTCGCTGAATTCATCACGGATCAACTCCCACCCATCCCGCGAGCACAAGGCGCAGATCCACATTAGGAGAGCCGCAGCGATCTTCACCGGCCATGCCAGCCAACCCCGAACATCTGGCCACTGAGGGAAGGACGTGTAGGAAATTTGGCTGTAGGTTATCCGATATACCAAAAGCATCAGTACCGGACAGAGCCAGGCAGCAACGCACCAAAGCGCAATCTGCTGCCACCCACTCGCCAGACACGCCTCGACAATCGCCACGAGTCCAGCAACAGCTGCCAGAGCGTGTATCCAAGCGAGTAGCGGATGGCTGTTGAAAACCTGCTCCTCTGGTGACTTCCAGTCACCAGCCAGTCTCCGCCCTCCCTGGATGCCACCAATAAAGCCGACGATTATCGTCAGCCCAACTATCGCGAGCCAGCTAATCACTACTTCCTCCTAAGGTACTAAGATGCTCTCAACCTACCACAAACTCTCTCTTAGAGCAAAGTATTACTAAAATAAATCATCTTGATTATCAGAACTCGATTATCTCGTCTCTTATTCCGTTCTCCCCGCCATAGAAGAAGAAACGTCATCAATTGAGTAAAATCCCTACCACCATCCCTAATCCCATCGAGCCAATTGCGTTATCTGTATGCAAAATTTTCGCAGCGAAGGCACTGTTTGAGGAGCCGGCTAGCTCCGAGTTTGCCGAAAGCCAGAAAGAAAATTTTGTATTTCAGATAGCAATTGGTAAGTTGGGTGTCTTTTTTCATGTCTCTTTTTGGACAAGCAAAAAGAGACGCTGGATCAAACGCCAGCTTGCGTTTGGTAGGCATCGACAGCAGGTCGGTAACAAAATTAATTACTCACCATGCTCCGAAATACTGATTGAGGAATCTCAACATCTCCCACCATCTTCATCCGCTTTTTACCCTTTTTCTGTTTATCCAACAGCTTATTCTTGCGTGTTACATCTCCACCATACAATTTTGCCGTCACATCTTTCCGATACGGCGAAAGCTCCTCGCGAGCAATTACCTTCCCACCAATCGCGGCCTGGATAACAATCTTGAAATTCTGTCGCGGCAAAAGTTCTTTTAGTTTGGTAGCGATTTTCTGGCCGATTCTTTGGGCTTCGCTCCGATGAATAATCACTGACAAAGTATCAATTGGTTTAGTATTTAACAAAATATCTACCTTCACCAAATTGTCTACCCGATATTCCAACATCTCATATGCCATCGAAGCATAACCAGAAGTCACACTTTTAAGTTGATCATAAAATTCAGTTACCACGGAAGCCAACGGAATTTCATAAATTAGTACTGACCGAGTCGGATCAAGATATTTCACATCAACTTGTACTCCCCGCTTCCCCTGAATCAACTGCATCACATTCCCGACATATTCCGCCGGACACACCACCTCCAGCCGAATCCACGGCTCGGCAATTTCCTTGTAAGTTCCAGCCGGTGGCAATTCAGTTGGATTATGAATAATCTTCTTGTCACCCCCTGGCATTGTTACCTCATAACTTACACTCGGAGTAGTGGTTACTAAATTCAGATTAAACTCCCGCTCTAATCGTTCTTGGACAATATCCAAATGAAGTAGACCTAAAAATCCACATCTAAAACCAAATCCCAAAGCCGGTGAACTCTCTGGCTCAAATATCAACGAAGAGTCATTCAGCTGTAATTTGTCCAACGCATCCCTTAATTGCGGAAAATCAGCATTATCGATAGTAAATATTCCCGCATACACAAACGGCATCACCTGCTTATACCCCTCCAACGCCTTCACTCCCTCCCACTTTTCACTTTTCACTTTTAACTTTTCACTTAACTTTGGTTCCACCAAAGTTATTGTGTCTCCCACTCGCACTGACCTTACATCTTTTAAACCAGTTGCGATATAACCAATCTCACTCGTTTCCAAAATTGACTGTTTGGTTAGTTTTGGAGCAAAACACCCAACTTCCATTACTTCGACTTTGGCCCTACTTGCCATCATCACAATGTTATCACCGGCCTTAACCTCACCATCAACAATCCGCACATACGCCACCACTCCTCGAAACTGATCAAAATACGAATCAAATACTAACGCCCGAAGTGGTGCGTCCGCATTCCCCTTGGGTGCTGGCACCCGTTCGACAATCGCATCCAGAATTTTTTCCACTCCTTCCCCGGTTTTAGCTGATACCAAAATGACATCTTCGGGTTCAATCCCAATTACCGATTGGAGCTCTCGAATAACTCTATCCGGATCCGCTGCCGGCAAATCAATTTTGTTTACAACTGGAATAATTGTTAAATGATGTTCTTGAGCCAAGTGTAGATTCGCCAAAGTTTGGGCTTCAATTCCCTGACTCGCATCCACCACCAGAAGTGCCCCCTCTACGGCCGCCAATGACCGCGACACTTCGTAAGTAAAATCAACATGCCCTGGTGTATCTATCAGATTTAATTCATAGAAGCCATCACTGATCTCGTCATCCTGGATTGCCCAGGATCGTATAAGATTCTGGTCGCGGCCACCTTCGGCGCCCTTGCCAGAATGACGGTAATCGTAATGCATTCGCACCGGCTGAAGTTTAATCGTAATCCCCCGCTCCCGCTCCAGATCCATTGTATCCAAATACTGCGCTCTCATTTCGCGACTGGAGATTGTATTAGTCAACTCTAAAAGCCGGTCAGCCAAAGTCGACTTCCCATGATCAATATGCGCGATTATGCAAAAGTTTCTAATGTTGGTCATAAATACATCTTACTGGATAAGTGAGAAGGCGACCGCTGCTTCGGTCGCCTTTAAGGTACATGCATCATGTCGCTACGGCCCCTGTGAGACAATTGGTCGCTTGCGACTCTGATTTCTTGGGTGCAACAATCTCTACCCGTCCGCCGAAACGATGCAACTGGATTAGGTTCTTGTGACCCTTGGCACATTCCCAAGTAGAAGTGCCATCGTCATCATCACCTGCTGTCTGGACTAACGGAGCCCGACAGCCATCCCTCCGACATAAAAAAACGAGGAGAGTGGGCTCAAAATCACCGTATGCCATCCAAGATTCCTCCTTGGTACAAAGATACCTTCATTTTACTCTTTCTCGCTCCCAGAGCAATAAACCACTTGACAATAGGCCCCTTTTGGAGTATATTTCAGGGGATCTGCGGGCCTCCCCTTTAGGACGCAAGTCGCTAGAGACGGAGGCCCCCAGACACCAATTTGTATTTTGTAAAAATCATCGCCGCCAAATTCTTTTTTAGGAGAAAGCGATGAGTCAGATTGATATGTGGTGGCCGGTGGTGGTATTTGGAATAGTTACATTCATAGTTGCCCGTGTAACATTCATGATGTTCCCCTATTCCAAGATTACATTTTGGGCTACCAGAATTAGCTTTGTCATCCTGCTACTGGGATTGATCGAGCTTGTCCTCATGTGGGTGTGCGGATTAACCATTAATACGCGCTTTTCGCCGTTCGGTGCATTAATCGCCTACACTCACTTATTCGTCGCGCCCCTCGTAACGATTGAAATCGTCAGTAGAATCCCCCGCTTTGGATGGAGAGGTTCTCTGACAGATTGGATGTTACAAGAATGGCGTGAGTTTTAAGAAGTCGTCGCCATCCCGCTCCGTTTTCCTGTCATGCTGAATTTATTTCAGCATCTAAATCCTGAATCAAGTTCAGGATGACAGACAGGAAAACGGAGCGGGATTTTTTTATTTCCCAACTCTCACCAACCGCCGAAATGGACTAAGTATCCGACTTACTTCGGGAATTTTTAGCACCCTAGTAATCGCCAAATATACCAATACGGCCACTCCGGCAGTCACAACTGTCTGTGCAAATAATCCTATTACCGTATGAGTTGTTACAATCAAGTTCATTACCCGAAGCATCAAATAACCCGCCCCAGTCATAATGAAACCAGCAAAAATAATTTTTACTAAATATTCACTCAATCCTCGCCAGGGCAACCCGCCAAGCCGCCTCCCCAATATCACCAACAACAATCCTGCATTAACTGTGGCCGAAATTGAAATTGCCGCCGCCAGCCCTACCACATCTAAGTATTGAACTAAGATTAGCGCCAATCCCACATTTAGTCCTAACGATCCTATGCTCACCAGTAGCGGGGTTTTAGTATCCTGCAGAGCGTAGAAAGACCGAGCTAACAGATGAATAATGGATTGCCCTAACATCCCAAAAGTAAAAAAGGCCAAAGCCGAAACCGTAAACCGAGTATAGTCCCAACCAAACAATCCATACCCAAAAACTAACCGAACAATCTGGGCTCGCAGTAACCAATACAACAACATCGACGGCACAATAAAAAACATTACCTGGCGCAGAACCTGCACCACATCTTCTTTGAATTCATCAATTTTTTTTAAACTATATTTTTCGGCCAAGGTCGGAAACACCGCCACCGCAAATGACACTCCAAAAATCCCAATTGGTAAACTCTGCAAATTATCCGCCCATTTAAAGACCGAGACCGCCCCCCCAGCCAGGGTCGACGCAATCGCGGTATTAATAATCGTGCTGATTTGAGTTACTCCTATCCCAATAGTCCTTGGAATCATTAACATCGCCATCCGCTGAATTGCCGGATGACGCAGATTCATATGCAGCCGATACCGATACCCAAATGCGAACACTCCCGGCAGTTGCACCAACATATGCAAGCAAGCCCCGCCAACTACTCCATAGGCCAATCCGATATACCCGAACTTTGGAACCAAATAAATTGCTCCAGCGATAATCCCCAAATTGTATAAAATCGGGGCAATCGCATAAGCAAAAAAGTTTTTGAATGAATTTAAAATCCCACCGGCCAAATTACTAAATCCAAAGAACAATGGTGACAACAGCATTACTCGCATCAATACAACCACCATTTCTTTTTTATCGGTTACAAATCCTGGCGCCACTAAATGAACTAAAGTCGGTGCAAATACTGCCACCGCCAGCAAAATCACCGCCAGCAGCATTACTCCAAGATTAACTAGTGAATTGACTATCCCCCAGGCCTCCTCTTTATCGGAGCCAGTTTTTTGGAGATATTCGGTAAAAATTGGGATAAATGCACTTGATAACGCTCCCAAAATCAACAGATTAAAAATGAAATCTGGGATGACAAACGCAGCCAGATACGCATCGGAAATATCTCCCGCATAGCGAGCCGCAATCACACTGTCCCGCATCACTCCAAACAACCGGCTAACCAAAGAGGCAACTGCCAAAATGGCCGTTGCCTCCAATACACTGGATTTTCGGGTAATCAGATGTTTAATCATGCGCTACTTGTCGAAGAAGGATTCAAATTCGTCACGGTTTAAGCTCTCTGTCTTAATTAGTTGTGTCGCAATCGCCTTCAACTCTTTGGTGTAATCTCGAAGCACTTTGTCGGCTTTTTTATCGGCCGTATCAATAATCGCCGCCACTTCTTCATCAATGACTGCCGCAACTTTATCGCTGTAGTTCTTGGCTTCGTGAATTTCGCGACCCAGGAAAATCATCTCATCACTATTGCCAAAAGTAATTGGTCCCAATCGCTCACTCATCCCAAACCGCATTACCATCTGACGCGCCAATTCAGTCGCTCGCTGTAAATCATTAGATGCACCAGTCGTTACTTCTTTGAAAATCAATTTCTCGGCTGACCTCCCACCTAAAATATGTGCCAACTCATCAATGAATTGGGCCTTGGTATGCAGATGCCTATCTCTGTCTGGCATACTCCAGGTATAACCCAATGCCATCCCGCGACTCACAATCGACACTTTGTGCACTGGGTCAGTATGAGGCAAAATATGTGCCACGACTGCATGTCCCGCTTCATGATAAGCCGTAATCTCTTTTTCCTGTTCAGACAAAATCTTATTTTTGCGTTCTGGTCCAAGCAAAACTTTTTCCACTGCTTCGTCTAAGTCCTGTTTGGTAATTACCTTTTGATTGTGTCTGGCCGCCAAAATCGCACCTTCGTTCACTAGATTCTGCAAGTCCGCACCTGAAAATCCTGGCGTATGGGCCGCCACTTGATGCAAATCAACCGTCGAATCCAATGGCTTGTTTTTGGTATGAACCTGTAAGATTGCTTCCCGATCTTTAATATCGGGCCTCTCTAATGCCACTCTCCGATCAAACCGTCCAGGCCGAAGCAGGGCCGGGTCCAACACATCTGGTCGGTTAGTCGCAGCGATTACAATTACATTAGTATTGGTCTCAAACCCATCCATCTCTACTAAAATTTGATTTAGAGTTTGTTCACGTTCGTCATGCCCACCGCCCAGACCCGCTCCGCGTTGACGACCAACTGCATCAATTTCATCAATAAATACAATTGCTGGCGCATTGCGCTTGGCTTTGGTAAATAAATCCCGCACTCGACTCGCCCCAACTCCCACAAACATTTCCACAAATTCGCTCCCGCTAATATTGAAAAATGGCACACCGGCCTCACCTGCGACTGCTCTTGCCATTAAAGTTTTACCGGTACCGGGAGGACCCACCAGTAACACGCCTTTTGGAATCCGTGCGCCTAAATTAATAAATTTGCTGGGGTATTTCAAAAACTCAACCACTTCCATTAACTCTTGCTTGGCCTCGTGTGACCCCGCCACTTCTTTGAATGTCACCCGGTTTTTGGTCCCAACCTGAAGCCGGGCTTTGGATTTGCCAAATGACAAGGCCTGATTTCCAGAACCTTGGGCTTGTCTAAACATAAACCACAAGAAACCTAAGATAAGTAAGAACGGCAAGAAAGACGACAAAAATCCGATCCACAACGCTCCGGCTTGAGCATCCATCACATCTACTTCAACTTTGGAAGTATCGATCCCGCTGTCCTTCAAAGATACCCCGGCTTCCTTGCGAGCGATAAATCGTTTACCATCAGTGGTAATTACCGTGATTTCATCGGACTTTACTTCGATCTTTTCAACTTTCCCAGCATCAACCAACCGCACCACATCAGAAACCGGAATCCGCTGTGACGCCGTATCGCTATAACCAAACAAACTGTAGAGCAGAGCGATTATCACCAACCCAGCCAACAAATACCCTACTATTCTGCCTAAATTGAGTTTCATCCCGTTAAAAATCCACCTAGCGTTTCCACGCTAATATTTTAGCAATATAAGTGTATGTTTTTATTGTAAATACCGGTCTGACTAGTTATTAGTTAATGGAGGTGCCGTTAGGTGATTTCTAACGGGATAAATCCATCTACTCCTGACTAATGGTTATCGTATCATAGGCCCTGCGTACCAACAATTTGCCTGGAAGCCGTTTTTGATTATTTGGACTACGACTCGTTATCAACTTGGCAATCTCCATAAAATGAGAGCCCTTCCAGTTATAAGTCGTCCCCGCTACCTGCTCAACTGCTTGCTTGACCACCTCAACCTGCATTAATGGCAGCAGTTCTGACAACCTTGAAATCGAGAGGTTTACCTTACCACTTTTGCCTGTTCCCATCAAGCCCAATAGTTCTCTGGCCAAATTACGCAAAGTCATGTCGGCCTGTAAAAACAGCTGACTATTTTTTAACAACAATTCATCCAGGTTAGGATTATACTCCCTCAAAATTGGCAACAATTTATGGCGTACTCGATTACGAGTGAATTTGGTTGAAGCATTGGTCGTATCTATCGCAAAAGAGATTTTGTGACGTTTCACATAACTTAACAAATCGGCTTTTGGTACCGTCAGCCAAGGCCGGATAATATCACCCGATACGCTTCGCATCCCACCCAGTCCTTTAATCCCGCTTCCTCGCAGAAAATTTAAGATAATTGTTTCCACCTGATCGTCAGCATTGTGAGCAGTAACAATAAACTGCGCTTTGACTCGTCTGGCAATTTGACGCAAGGCCTGGTAGCGTAATTCCCGAGCCGTTTCTTCTACTCGAGTCAATTGCCGTCTAACTGACAAAGGTAATTTAAGGGTTTGCACCACACCATCCAAATTATATTGCTCACAATAATTCTCAACTAATTTGGCCTCCCGCTTTGATTCTGTCCGCAAACCATGATCAATGTGAGCTACCACTAACCGCCACCCTTCCTGTGGCTGTAATTGTCTAACGATGTCTAATAAGGCCATTGAATCCGGCCCACCCGAAATCGCCAGCACAAGCACATCCCCCTGTTTCACCCCTGCGCCAACCAACCCCAAATACATCAGATATGATAGGTCTTGTTTTTTCATTGGCTCATCTCTACTATACTAAAGACACACCCATCCAAGGTGAGAATGCGCCAGCGTAGCTCAGCAGTAGAGCAGCGGACTCATCCCGGTTAAAAATTTTGTCAGGGTAGCTCAGTGGTAGAGCAGCGGACTCATAAGCCGCTGGTCGCGGGTTCGAATCCCGCCCCTGACACCAAAATTTTTAACGGGACAAGTAATCCTTGGGCTGCGAACCTGTCCTTCCATAGTGATATCTATATCGCAAGAGACAAGTGATTTACTTGCGATAAGATTAAACACAGGAGGGTCCTGTCGCTGGCACCAAAAATATTACCACCAAAATTATCCTGTTCTTTGAAGGTTATTATGCCAATTTTTTGAGCAGGCGTCTCCACTCTTCAAAAACCACATCCATTTCTCGCCGATATGATCTCTTGGATCCTTCTGGTTTATTTCCAGTTTGGACCGGTGACAACCGCTCCAATAATAATTTAATCCCTTCAGGCCCAATCAAATCAAATAACTCTCGCGCTGTATCGACCGCTACTTCTTCTGGGGTTTTGCGCATCTTCTCCAAATTACTACCATCCAGCTCTCCAAAATATTGTCTCTCTTGGTTCATAAATTTGATTTAAGTTCTTGCTACACTTAGGATACCATGGCTAAAAAACTACCGATAATTCAGCTCCCCCAAGGCCGAGAGCTTCGCATCCGGGCAATTATGACGGTGGGAATTGTAATTACGGTCTACATGGTGGTTTCGACTGTCCAGGCACTTTGGCAAAACTACAGTTTAGACAGAGAGTTGGCACATTTACGTGAAAACAATGCTGAATTAAAACTCCAAAATAAATATCTTCAGAATTTGATTGCCTACCGCAAAACCGATTCCTTCAAAGACAAAGAGGCCAGAGCAAAATTAAATTATCAGAAACCTGGCGAAATTGTGTTAATTATTCCCGAGGATGATACGGCTCGGTTCCAAGAAGGCAATATCAAAGATCAGCCCATTGAAGAAACCCGACATCAGCCAGGAAATCCTGAAAAATGGTGGGATTATTTCTTCGGTTAGGGTAGACAAAATCTATTTCAGTTGCTACTATCTACCCGCGGGGTAGAGCAGTGGTAGCTCGTCAGGCTCATAACCTGAAGGTCGTGAGTTCGAATCTCACCCCCGCAACCACGTCTAAACAATTTCGCGTTACGCTATCCCGGCAAGCCAGGATGCTTTTAGAACTCAATCGTTTCTCTTTCTCCCCAAAATATTCACTGCGTTAGACTATTTCGGGGTCCCCGTACTATCGGGGCGATTTGATTTGAAATGGATAATGATAGCGTTGCTCACTCTCTAGGGTGGGCTCGCTTGGGATCGAACCAAGGACAAGTCCCTTATGAGGGGACTGCTCTACCACTGAGCTACGAGCCCACCCTAGAGAATCAACGAACCTATCAATCCGTCTAAATTATATCCTCCCGCTTCACAATTCTCCACTTGCCGGCCTTTAGGTCATCCAACCGCAATTTACCAACTCGCAGACGGGTTAGTCGTTCGACTTGATAACCTAACATTTGTGCGATTCGACGGATCTGCCGTTTTTTACCCTCCTTCAAAATTAAATGAATTCGCCATCGTTTGGTAGCCAATCGCTGAATTGATTTTAATTGCATTGGTTGGGTCTTTAACTCATCCAGTTCGTATCGGCCGGTAAACTTTTGTAAATTACTATCATTTTCTCCCCGTAATTCAACCGCATATTCTTTTTCGTGATTATAACGAGGATGCATTAATAAATTGGCCAGCTCACCATCGTTGGTCACCAAAATTAATCCGCCGCTGTATTTATCTAATCGTCCAACCGGATAAACGCGTCTGTCTTTTGGGAAAAAATCCCCAATCGTTTTATCAGCATGCGGATCGCGAAGGGTCGAAGTAACTCCAACTGGTTTATTGAAAGCATAGATAATCGCTGTCCTGACCATCACTGGTCGACCAGCATAGAACACCTTATCCTGCTTGGGATCAATCGAATCCCCGATCTTGGATTTCTCTCCATTGACTCGAATCAGTCCTCGACGAATCATCTCCTCCGCCTGACGACGGCTAGCCACTCCCGCCCGAGCCAAAAATTTGTGTAGTCGTTCTTTTGCCATTGCTGATAAGTAGTATACCTCGAACCATTACCGAGAAAATAATTAAGCGTCCCGCCAATTTAAAGTTCGTCGTCGAGGCAATCTCGTTAACTAACCCTAAATTGGCGGGACGCTCATCAATTAACTAACAAACAAACAATTTACTTTTTACCTACCCATGTGCCGTAGGTAAACAGCATATAGAGACCGGACAAGCCAACTAAGCCATAGATTACCCGGCTTAGAGTGCTCATGTCGCCAAACAGGGTCGCTATTAAATCAAAACTGAAGAAACCCCAGAGTCCCCAGTTGATCGCACCGACTACCACCAGGATAAAAATTAACCACTTCATAATTTATGATACCTCGATGAAACTTGATATGCCGATTTCGACCCTGCTTCTATTTTACCATTGCTCCAGGTTTGACACCAAAAAGCGCCCCGACATGTATCGGGACGCTTTAAAATACGAAATCAGAAAATTCCTTACTTCCTCTTCTTTGCTTTCTTTGCCATTTTGGAGCTCCCCAAAAACATTAATGATATCAAGTTAATTATTGGCCTTTCCCGTCAAAAGTAAAGACAAGAGAATGGGGATAACTGCCAAAATTATTTCCGAACAATGACTAAATCCCAAGCTTTGACCAATTTAGCCACTTCCGCGCTGTTTTTAGTCGTCATCAACTTAGCCCGAAGTTGATTTGCCCCATCAAATCCGGCCACATAGGCCTTAAAATGCTTTTTCATAATCGAAAAACTTTGATTGGGAGTCAGTTTTTCAAACAACTTGGCATGTTCGACCATCACGGTCAACTTTTCCTTTAGTAATACCTTATTTTTAGTTTTGTTAAAAAACCAAGGGTTGCCAAACACCCCTCTACCCACCATCACCCCATCCGCACCAGATATTTTAGCCAGACGCCTGGCTTCCGCCACACTTTTTACATCCCCATTTCCAATCACCAAAATATCTTTACCCGACTTTTTCACCAATTGTACAACCTCTTTAATCGCCTTCCAATCCGCTGGCACCTTTGACATTTCTTTGCGGGTTCTGGCATGAACGATAATTACCGCTGGTTCAGTTTCGATTAGCGCCTTTACCCATTCCTGGATATTTCGCTGACTGTAACCCAGCCGGGTCTTGACCGAGACCGGTAAGCCACCCGCTCCCCGCTTAGTTTGCCGAATAATTTCCTGCGCTAATTTTGGATTTAGCATGAGTTTAGCCCCGCCTCCCTGCTTCTCTACTTTTTTATCAGGACAGCCCATATTGATATCAATTCCGTCAAATTTCAGTTTTTTTAAAAGCTTGGCACATGTATAAAAATGCTCTGGAGTACTCCCAAAAATCTGGGCGACAATTGGTCGCTCCGATATATCAAACTTTAATGCTCGCATCAACATCGGTCTGCCTTTGTCTGAACACAATCCATCACACGACACAAACTCCGTCCACATCACATCCGGCTTGCCATGTTTGGAAATTAACCTACGAAAAGCCGCGTCAGTCACATCCGCCATCGGCGCCAGCGCCATAATCGGCCGCTTCAATTTTTTCCAAAATCCTTGTGGCATATTATTCGTCTTTCTTTTTGGTCACTAGACCATGAGTTTGGCGAATGGCTCCGTTGGCTGGAGGAAGTCAGAACTATCGAACTAGCTTCTCCGACAAAAGCTTAGACAGAAGGTTGTCGTCATTTACAAAATGAGTAAACCTAGGGAGTTCTTCTGCACCAAAAAATCTATATCCCGTTATCTCCTTAGCAGGCTTAATCTCTCCTCGGTAATCCACTAAGTAGTAATGGCTCACCTGTTGTTTTTCGCTGTGAGAATTGAAGTACTCCATCTGAGTAAAGAACCTGGGATTACTGATATCAATACCAAGCTCTTCCTTCATCTCCCTTCTTAGGGCTTGTTCATGGTCTTCGCCTCCATCCATCTTCCCTCCTGGCGTCCAATAGTAGTCAGCGTCGTATCCAGTGACTAGCAACAATTTGCCATCTTGGATAATCAGACCTGCAACCCTATCTCTATCTTTCATGGTTCTAACATATCACTTGGGTATAAAAATAACCAGCTTCCATAGCTGATTATTCTCTGGCTCCACAACTCGGTCTCGGTTGGATTCTGTTGTGTGGCGATTTCCTCTAACATAAATTTTATTTGCTTGCTTCGTACTTAAAATTCTCCGGAATCTTCCAAACACCCTTCTCTCTGAAAGCAGGGATGTTCTGTCGACGCGCGGCGTTTGTTATTGCCGAAGCAGACTTGGCGTGGCTTTTTGTATATTCAGAAAGTCGAATAACTTTGTCTCCTTTGAGGTAAGTAATCCGTTTATGAAGTGACTCCATCAACCCAAGATAGACTACCTTTCCAAGAGTCTTGGTGTTTTTGTCGTCACGATAATCGCCAAAGGACTTGTAGTATTCTTTTTTCTCCCGATCCCGAACGATGACACTCGGGAAGCCAAGCCGTTGGAGCTGATAGTTGATAAGTACCCGTCCGATACGGCCGTTGCCATCATTAAACGGATGAACAGTTTCAAACTCTAAATGGAACTTGGAGATCTTGTCCAAAAAGTAAGCAGACATATCACTCGTGTATTCGGTAATGATAGATGCAATCAATTTCTCCACTTGTTCTGGAGCAGGAGCAATGTGCGTACCAACTCGGACATATTCGCCTGGGCCACGAAAGCGACCAGCGATTTTATCATCAATACCACCGATAAGCATCTGGTGCAGGAGTAATATAAGCTCACGGTTTACTTCCGTCTCTTTTGATTTGGTGCGAATGTAGTCGATGACTCGAGCAAGATTTTTTGCCTCGTAAACTTCACGCAAAGAAACACCTCGAGCAACTTCCATATCTAAGAGAATTTTTTCAGTTTCCTTGAGGGTAAGGGTCGAGTTCTCGATAGCGTTGGAGTTGTAGACACTCTCCGGTACTTCCGCCTCATCGATCATAACCAAAAGCGAGTCCTTGCCTTTGCGGAGAACATCATACTGGGCTTTAAGAGCCTGAATACGACCTTTAATTGGTTTTGTTATAGCCATAGGTTTTAATAATGCTCATAGAGACAGTATATTCTATTTATCTCTAAAAGTCAATCTTTAGTGAATGGACACTATAAATAGCATTCCATTCACTATATAATGTACCCCGTCATAGCACAAAACAGCCCCCTAAGAAGAGGTTTTCCGCTTCTGGACTGAACTGACGCATCTGGGTCGCTTTGCTCGCGCATTGGTTGGCTCCACAGCTCGGTTCAGAACCAAATCCTAAGGAGATAATTCGGATCTTTTGAGAAGCAGTTGAGGCATCACGGTCAATTATAGAACCTTAGGAGGAAATGAGACAAATGAGACAGTGGCAGGGCTATAGGCTTTGCTGTCTCATTTCTTGACTTCAGCCGGATCCGTGGCATACCCCATCATCTTAGCTAACTGGCTTTTTCGCCCGAAACTATCGACATGGGATAGATACCCTAGATACGACTGATACCGGCTTTCAACGTTCTCGTCCTCTTGGGCGATTGAGCTCTCCAAACCTCTAACTATCCGATCTGCTGTTTTTCTCCGGGGCAAATCATGATGAGCAAAAGCCATATATCCGACAAAATCAATCCCCCACTTGAGTTTCCGAAGTATGGTCTTATTGGGATGGACTTGTAGCTTAAGCTCGGTCCTTAGAAACCTGGCCACTTCTATAAAATAACCCATCAATTCATCTGGGTTGTCAGCAAAGAAAATGAAGTCATCAGCATACCGCAGATAGTACTTAATCTTGAGCTGGTGTTTAACAAACTTATCTAACGGGTCAAGGTAAACATTAGCAAAGAGCTGAGAGGTCAAATTACCGAGCGGCATCCCCTGCCCAGGCTTAAACTCAAAGCTTCTAATGATTCCCGCAAGTAAACCCATCATCTTTTCGTCATGGATTCTCTCCTCGAGTAAGCCCATCAATATTTCATGATCAACGCTATCGAAGAATTTACGAACATCACATTTAAGAGCCCAGCACTGCCCGGTGTAGTTCCGGCTGACTTTACGAGCAATCTGTTTAGTCCTTAGAAATGCCGCATGAGTTCCCTTATAGTCCCGGCAAGAATAGCTGTCATATATAAAGGTAGTGTCAAAAGCCGGATAGAGAATTCGGTAGATTGCCTTGTGGAGAATCCGATCTCGAACAGTCGCCTTACTGATGATTCTGGGCTTCGGATCACTCAGCCGAAACTGGTGATAACTCGTATGCTGGTAGGTACCCGCCACCAGCTCTCGATGTAGCTGGAATATGTTATCCTCAAGTGTATATTCAAATTCTTGGACATCTGGCTTACTGCGTTTCCCGTTCCGAAACTCGTACCAGGCCGTAAGCAAGTTTTCTAACGAAATAATTTGGTCAAACACCCCATTATGGAAAAGAAGCCTTTTAACGCCCCCCCCCCCGCAACTTTTTGAGCAAATCCCGATTGTTCAGCATGTTCATGATTTCTTCCTCCAATTTCACAGAATTCTAGTCAAATTTCCCAAGGCAGACAAACACACCTTGGGTCAGAATGTTACGCATCAAACCCTTGAGTTGCTGGAGTTGTTGCTGGGTGCCAGCAAGTTACCAGTTGGAACTGAAAAAACTCAACTCCTGCATAACGCTAACTCCAAACTGGAGCTTATTAAGATATTGGTAAGAATGAGTTTTGAAGTGAAAGCTATTAGCGACAAACAATACTTAGCTCTGCAATCCAGCCTCCAGGAGCTAGGCAAAATGCTTGGAGGCTGGATGCGAAGCATTAATCGTTAACACTCCCGAGGGACGCAACCACCGAACCATAGTTGTCGTTCGGATCGTTGGCATTCCTGTTGTCGAAGTTCAACTGGCCGTCGTTGAAGTTGAAATAGACGGAGTTCAACCAGTGGCCATCAGCGTCCCAATTTTGCCTCCTCACTATCCAGGTCACTGCGAGCTAAGTGTCAGATAGCCTTCGCTGTATTTTATGTGGGGACTAACCCTCAAACTTATGAGAGGCAAGGAGTGTCTAAAATCGGTCAGTGCTCTCGGGCAGACCGGAGTCATGCCCGACTCGGACTGGGTCACGAAAGACACAATTTCGGTGCTTGAGATCCGTAAACCCCAAGACATAAACCTACTCTCTTGGGTATCTTACTTAAATATTGGCAAAAAGAAAGGGGCAGACTAGGTCTGCCCCACAAAACTCGAACTCAAGGACACAGGGGTCAAAAGGGACAAGGGATCTAGACCCCAGGGACACTCCCGAGGGACGCAACCACCGAACCATAGTCGTCGCTCGGAGCGTCGGCATTCCCGCTGTCGAAGCGCAACCGGCCGTCGTCGAAGCGGAAACAGACGGAGTACAACCAGCGGCCAACAGCGTCCCAATCCCACTCGTCGCCGGAGCAATCGATGAAGAGTTGCTCCCAGGCAGTGAGACGGTCGGGCATAGTCAGCAGAAGGGACGCCACCTGAGCGGTAATCAGCGGGAGCTGATTGTTGTTCAGTGCTTCGTGGCGAGCGTTGCGTGGACTGTATCCGGCATAGGTCTTGCCGAAGTCGAAGGCGAGAACGAGAACATCGCCAGGAGTTTCCGCTTCCAGCTTTTTCAGCTGTTCGCGAACTTGCTCCATGATGCGAATGTACTGATCGTTCATCTGCCCAGCCCGGTAGTTATGGAAGGCACGGCTTCCAGCGATCAGCTCGAACAGCTTCTCGCAGATGAGACCGTAGCCCTTGCCATAGGGATCAGCGATCCCCCACAGCAGTCCCAGAAACGAGAGCTTGGGCAGAACGGCGATGCCGTCATGCCACTTCTGCAAAGTCACCTTGGCAACCAGAGCCTCGACCTGTGACAGGTCGATACCCGGGAAGAGTTCGGTGAGCTTGGCGAGTTGCTCGGTGACATTCTTGACCTTCCAGTTCTTTGGATAGAACCAGGCCTGCTTGACCCGTTCTTTGATGTACGGGTTGACCTTGAGGCTCGCATTCAGAAGGGCCTTGAAGTCCTCCTTGAACTTGTCCACTCGGGTCTTGTCGTTGATGAAAGCCTGAGCCTGGTAGAAACCCAGACCGATGACGATCAGCACGTCACGCAGAAAGCCCAAGATCTGCTTGATCTGGCCTGCGGTAAGTGACTTCTGCATTTGAAGTCTCCCTTATTGTAACCAACTGTCTGCGAGGCTTTCCGGTGTCCGGAACTTGCGGGTTATACCGCCTCCTCAGTGTTGGGTCAGCACAGTCGCTAACACCCAGATGTTACCACAAAAGTCGCTCCCAGTCAAGTATTTTTATGCTCTGGAGACATATTTCTACTAATCCGCCCTAATCCTCGGGGAGCTGGACTTTGGGTGATTTTCATGACTTGATGAGGGCTTTTGCCCAACGGGGCAAAGCGGTTCAGAACCATTTTAAGGAGTAAACCAAAACAACCCATCTAGGTCATTTCGACTTTCGTCACCCCAAAGGAGGAGTTCGATAACTGTCTTAGTTGGCTCCGTTGGCTACAGGAAGTCCGAACTATTGTCACTTAAAAAAACCGCCTCTTTCCCAAGGAGACGGTTACAGAAGCAGTTGAACCTGCTGATATTCTCGCTCAATCGCTTCAGCCAACGGCAAATTGACCGAAATAGGCACCTCGGTCATTTGACTCGTTTTCATTTGGCTCAACAGCTCGGTTCGGATTGCATTCCTAAGGAGATAATTTGGGGCTTTTGAAAAGGAGCTCGGGCAAGTGGGTCAGTTGTAGAACCCATAGGAGAAAATGAGACAAATGAGACAGTGGCAGGGCCTACTGTTTTGGACTGGATTTTTGAGGGATTTTATGGCCTTGTGATGGGATGGGTTGGTAAATGGCTTTCATCAAAACTAGTAGCTTCGTACCCTGTTCAAGAGCATCCTGCTTGCTAATTTTGACTCCAAACTCCTTCTCGTAAATTCGCTGAAATTCGACTATTTCTTTATCAGTGAGTTGCATACTATTTATACTCCAGCTCTGTATCTATAAGCATAGCAAATACCTCTGGCGCTATCGTTGGAGTTTTCCCGTATTGACTATATATTTTGTAGTATTTAACTAACCCCTGAAGAAATTCTTTGCTCCGGCAAATTACAAACCGCTTGGCATTTTCCATGATTGCAATGTTGGCCTGTAGAACGAATGCTGGATCCAACTCCTTTTTGATAGCATGGTCGCAATTCGCTAACAGAATATTACTAGATATCGGAAAAATAAATTCGCCCAGCGGATCAACGGCCTCACCACTCTCATCCTTGAGAATAATCGGATTATCTCCAGTAATAAAAGCTGTCGTATTCGGCTCTATATAGACGAACTTCCATTTCACAACTGACAAAAACCACTCCTTGTTCTTAAGGAATGGAGCAAATGGAAGTATCAGTCTTACTGATTTATTAAACGACTCTGACCCTCTCATCTGCTCAATCATCTCATTGGAGACATCCCCATTACGAGATTTTAGCTGAAAGTAATCGATTTCATTATTGTGGGCAAATGCTTTACTTGAAAAGCTCTTTACCTGATTGAAATTGCTGGGCAACCTCCAGTACAGCAATGTAAGAAAAAGGTACAAATGCATTCTGTCTAGAGGTTGGATCTGATCAGTAGACTTGGATCGTCTGATAGTTTCAAAAGGAGCCCACAATATATTCTCCGTTTGGGTATAGAGACCCTCAAGGAAATCTGAACACTCATCTTTTAATGCTATGGTGTTGAGATTGTTCTCAAAAAATACCGACTTTGGCGTGACCGCCTTCTGAACAATTTGGTCCTCTTTTTTATCATAAACGAAGAAAAGACCTTGGTCGTCAGTAAAACCATTAAGATAGTTAACTGGCAAATAATGGTGCTTCTGGCTACGCTTTTGATCCATGATATCTATTCGCCCTTACATTTTGTCGCCTTAGTCTTACGAGTATTTTTTGTCTTTTTCTGTAATCTTTTTTCATGCTTCTCACGCCACTCCGTACTCCAAGATGGCAAATTTAGATAAATTTGCTGGGTTGCGTTGCAAATGCTTAGCAGACCACTGAGATGTCCAAATTTCTTCTGCAAAGTCTCGCTCCAACAATACGGAGGTCGGTAGTGTGCCAACATCTCTGCCCCCGTTAAGACTAATACCGGGTTGATAGGACGATCAGCCTTCCAGTATCTTCGCCCTCTTTTGGCAATACTTGCTATTGCTGTCAGCTCCTCATGAGTCAACGATTTCCGCAGTGTACTAAACACCAAAATTGCTCCCGGAAATGTTTTTGCCAAAAATCGCATCCTATCAAAATCTTTCTTCTTGAACTGTCCATAAGTTTTTGATTCGCCAAATATAACCCCCTCCTCATTCTCCCCATAGGCAGCTTCTTGCCACAATAAAGCAAAATCTGCCTCTAAATCCTTCTTCCCTGATGCTTTGGCAGTAAAGCTAAGAATGGGAGTTGTGTGTAAATTAGACAATTGATCATCGAAAAAATCTACGGCAAGCAACACCGCAAAGGCTCCGTCTGCATATCCAGGCACACTGAAAGGACCCGATGTTTTATAGCACCAACTGCTCTTATCATCAACGTGCCCGATGGCTGGGAAGACGGATAGACACAGCGGACAGGTTAATTGATCTCGCAAGTTGTCCATTGGAAACCAGGAGTTTCTGGAACAATTTGGACATTGTATTCGCAATCCTATCTTAAAAATCCCACGCCCAACAAGATATTCATATAGACCCACGCCCAATCGCTCCTTAAGCTCAGCAGAAGAGAGTTCTCGTTCATTACTAAGTTTGGTCTTTTCTGCTGGAGTACCATCTTTTTTAACTAGCCCGCCGTTCATATGCTCCAGCAGACCAAGAAGTTTTTCATTTGCCAAAGACTTCGGATGACCTTCTAATATTTCATATATTCGCTTGGCCAAAAGACCGGGAGTAGATAACTTAGGATCATCCCATCCCTGATCTTTAATCCATGCCAACATAATATCTTCAGCGGCAGGAATATCTCTAGTGTCAATTCGATCATCCTTCACGAGCCTGACCAATCCATTCCTTCCTATTCGCCAGTCTCCCATCATCGAAAATCTCCCAGAGATTGCTCGGTTAAAGTTGTCTCCGGATAATTTGGGAAAAGCCTCGGCTATATATTCTTCAGCACCGTAAAATCGCAAACTCACCTCATTAACACACCTTGGGTCGCCATACCCGAACTTTCTAAAAGCAAACTTAGGCCAAATCGCAGGCAAGTGTAATTTTAATGCCTTGGCATCAGAAATATCGATACTATGCTCTTCTTCGCCTAATATATCTCTTGGGTTAGCCCCATCCCTATCCCTAGCCCACTCATCCCAAATTCGGGGATACCAGTGTTGTAACGAAAAGAATCCATCCCTAGAAGGATCGTTGGGTTCGGGTTGCAATTGGAAGGTCTTAGCGTATTCCTGCACTTCTTCCATCGTGCAGTGCCCAGCCCTAATAATGGACGCATAATCACAAACTTCCTTGTTGTGTTTCCATGGGATCCGATGATTTTTGAAAAAATTAGCTACCAAGTCGTGTAGCTGTGAATTGTCAGAAAGCTGTTTGGGGACTGGCATGACATCCATACCAATAGCTCGCAAATTCCAAAAATCTACTATGTCCTCCACTTTGGTAGCATCCATAAAAAAGACAGCGGCATTTCTACGAGCAGACCCACCATACGGAGTCAAACCCCACTGCGTTAAGCGTCTTGGGAATATACCATCAGAAGCCATTACTTCCGACAGACGATCTATGACATTACTCACTTTCTCCACCGCAAGTGGCTCAGAATAATCCCGATCTACTATTGCTGTAATATCTGATGACAGCTCTCCAAACAAGCTAGCCCAAAATAGAGAAAGTTGAGTAGGTATTTTGGGCAAGAACACCTTTACTGGGTACTTTACTTGGTACTTAAAATATTCCCGGAAAACGTCGCTAAGAATTTCAAAAATTCCTATCCCGAAACGTGGATGCGAATAGTCGTCTTTTAATGGTGACCATACTTCATTCGGTTGAACAATTTCAAGTCCCAATTTGGTTATGTATTTTGGTATCTTGTCGGAAAATTGGATTAAAATGTCCGGGTCAAATGCCTCGATATATCCTGTGACTACTTTGCTCGCTGGGCCAAATTTCAATTGGTCTCCCCGCCACGATGTCGGCATCTTTTTATAAATAGGGATAATGGGAAAATAAGCCCCTCCCCAGAGACTGGAACACAGCCTGATAGCCGCTCGTGTCTGCTTGGAGCTTTTAGGGTCTACGAGGCAAGCGAATTTCAGGGGTCTGATTTTAATATCTACAGTTCCAAACATCATAAGTCTCAAAAAATTAAGAGCATCTGCTCTTAACCATTATACTCTTGCCTCTAGGTGATAACCTTGTCACGGACGGCCATTTGACATCCATTATGATGCGGTTGTACAATCTCAATGTAGAGTCACAATTCGATATTGAAGAAACTGTCTGTTTCTTTCGCTGAGTAAGGAAACCCCTAGAAAAGCGAAAGTCAGGTTACTGATGTAACTGCTTTCGATTTAGGGATTTTTTATATCAGCTTAAGATTAGGAGGACAAAATGAAGGTACCCACAAAACCAAACCACAAAAAAGAGCTCGAGGTCTTTATCCAGACAATCTTATGGGCTCAACGGGGCAATATAAAAAAGGCTTGCTACGAACCGAACCATCCACCAGTTATTATCTATCGTTCCGTCGAAGAAGCTACTGATGGGAAACCAGCAATGGTTAAGTTGGTCAAGAGAGGATGCAAACTTTTCTTAGTTATTGACGCATTAGAGATAGACAAGGAGATCCAAAAGTTTCATTATCAATCCCTCCCCGATAGATTGATGAACTACTTACTGAATCGACGTACAGGGGACAAAGTAAGCAAGGATGATATATCTGAGACTATTGATGAAGCTACCGAAGTCCCAATCGACGAGGCCTTTCGCAAGATGAAGTATTGGAAAGCATTCAGGCATTATTTTATGCCTGTTTGTACCAAACACACTTTACAGATTATAGACCACTTGGAGATGTCTCCGTTCGAAATAAAAAAGCTTCTCAAGGACTTCGGCATCGAATGGCACGAACCGGAACAACCGAGTAAATAACAGATAACACATCCGGAACATTAAAGAACTCCCCCTTGGGAGTTCTTTTTGATTCTACGATTGGGTCAGTTATATTTTTAAAAAAATACTATGGATAAAGATAATCTGGCCGTTCGCTACCTGCCGGTTTCCGAGCTCAAGCCGAGCACATATAATCCTCGTCGTTGGGATGAGTCAGCTATTCAACAGCTGACTGACAGCGTCCGTAAGTTTGGGATGGTCGATCCCATCCTCTGCAATAATGCTCCCGGGAGAGAGAACATTATTATAGGGGGTCATTTCCGCTTGAAGGTGGCCAAAGACCTCGGCATCAAAGAAGTGCCTGTAGTGTTTGTGAACATCCCCGAGATAGAGCGTGAACGAGAACTGAACTTGAGGTTAAACCGCAACCTTGGCGCTTGGGACCTAGACTTGCTGGCAGAATTTGATCCAGCGCTGCTAACTGATGTTGGTTTTTCCAGTGAAGAAATGGACGAGATTACTGGCATCGACGAGACCCCCGAAGTGTTCGACCTACAAAAAGAGTTAGACAAGATAGGTATCACCGATATAGACATCCAAAAGGGCGACCTCTGGAAATTAGGTAATCATTATCTTGCTTGTGGCGACTCAACTGACGAAGCTCATATTACTGGACTGGTCTGCGAAACACCGCCATCTCTCTGCCTCACGGACCCCCCGTACATTTTGGATTATCTCAAAGGCAAGAAGAAGCATGGCAAACCGACTGAGGGATTCGGGTTCAAGCGAGACCGCAAGTATTTGGAGACCGATGAGTTGCCGGATAACTTTACGGAGCTTTGGATGACGAACATCGCTAAAATGGCTTCTCCCAACTTTTCAATCCTATGTTATGAGAACTGGAAGAATATCCCCACCATTTGGGGTGAGATGGCCAAACATTGGAAAGTAAAAAACATGATCGTTTGGCACACTCCCAATCGCAACCAAGGATTCGCGGCTAAATATAAGTTTTTCAGCAAACACGATATCGCCATGGTCGGACAAGGCGGTGAACCATCCTTCAACTTAGAGCCAGAGGATGAGCTACTCCAAAACGAATACGAAACAGCGTTGTTTGCCATCCAAGGTAAACCCCAATGGGAGGGGTATGAAAAAGGCAAGAAGTACCAGCCGACTGACTTCATCGAGTTCAATGTGGCGGATGAGAAGAGTTCTGGTCAAGGGATTATCTTTGGCGTTAAGCCAATTGAGATATTAATCCCCTACATCAAGGTGTTGACCAAGCGTGGTGACTGGGTGATTGAACCATTCGGTGGCTCAGGTTCAACTTTAATCGCTTGTGAAAAACTCGGAAGAAAATGTTATATTTCCGAAAAATCTCCTACATACGCTTGTGTAATCCGGAATAGATGGGAAAAACTGACTGGGCAGAAAGGAGTAAAAGTACGATGAAACCAATGAGCCAAAAAGAAGAAGTACTGGAAATTCTCCGCCGAACACCTATTGTTCAGACCGCTTGCCAGAAAACTGGCATCAGCCGAGCGACCTTCTATCGGTGGAAACGAGAAAGTAAAACCTTTGCCCAGCAAGCGGACAAGGCGTTGGCAGAGGGATGCGACCTGATCAACGACCTTGCGGAGTCTCAATTATTGACGGCAATTAAGAACCAAAACATGACTGCCCTGATGTTTTGGCTCCGCAATCGACATTCGTCTTATGCCGAGAAATTGCAAGTAATGGCGAAAGTGGAACACAAAGATAGTCCGTTAACACCAGCCCAACGGGCTCTCATCAAAAAAGCTCTGTCATTGGCTGGAATATATAAAGGTAAACCGATAGGAGGGAAAAATGTTAAACAATGACGAACGAGATAAGTGGATTAGTCAGATTATCAACAACCAGGGGATGCGGATTGAAGCGGCCAGGGACGCTCATCTGATGTTTTTCAGTATCTATCTCCCCCACTATGTGCAATACGAAACCGCCGATTTCCAGAAAGAGATCTTCGAGCTAACTCAAGACACTAAAATAAAGACACTAGTAATTTGTGCCTTTAGGGCATCGGGCAAGAGCACCCTAATTAGCTTGTCCTATCCTCTGTGGGCGATTATGGGCAAGCTCCAAAAAAAGCACATTCTTATCACCAGCAAAACTCAAGACATGGCGAGACGACTACTGGAAAGCTTGAAGGCGGAGCTAACCGACAACACTCTGCTTAAAGCAGATATGGGACCTTTCCGAAGTAGCAACACCAAGTGGGGTGGTGGCACGATTGAGCTGTCTAAATACAAAGCTAGAATTGTAGTGGCATCGGTTGAAGAAGGTATCCGAGGCATCAGGTATGGCACCTATCGACCAGATTTAATCATCTGTGATGATGTCGAAGATTTGAACTCTGTCGCCACCCAAGATAGCCGAGATAAAACTTATCGCTGGTTTAAGGGCGATCTAATTCCGACTGGCGACCGGCGCACCAATATTGTCGTCATCGGAAACTTACTGCACGACGACTCGTTAATTATGCGATTACGCAAAGAAATCCGAGAGAGTAAACGAGACGGAGTGTTTGAGTTCTACCCCCTCATCGATTACGACGGCAATTGTCTCTGGCCAGGCAAGTATCCCGACGAAGATGCCATCAATGATGAAAAGCGCACGGTAGCAGATGATATCGATTGGAGCCGAGAATATCTGTTGAAGATTATTTCCGATGCCGAACGAGTTGTGCATCCCGAGTGGCTACATTACTATGATGAGTTGCCAAACCAAACCCCGGGTATGAACGACCCCAAATTGCGATATGTTTCGATGGCGGTTGATCTAGCGATTTCGGAAAAAGAATCAGCTAACTACACTGCCGTGGTTACAGCACTGGTTTATAGTGGCAGGAATGGTTTACAAATCAACATTCTGCCCGGCCCAATTAATCGGCGGATGGACTTCCCGACATCGGTGCAAACCGTTATCGAATCCTACAAGTCTTGGACTAAACAACATTACACGGTAAAACTCTGTTTCGACAGCACGGCTTACCAAGCGGCCTTCGGTCAACACCTTAAAACCCAAGGTATCACCGCCGAGGAATTTACCAGTAAGAATGATAAACGGTCTCGTCTGTCCACCACCACTGCCCTGATTCAAACTGGTAAAGTATTGTTCCCTCGTAAAGGAGCAGAAGAGTTGATTCATCAGATTACGGGTTTTGGCCGAGAAAGATACGATGACTTAGCCGATGCGTTTACAATGCTAGTGCTTAGGGTAATGGCGGATGACAAGATTAACTGTAATATCGGTATCGTATACCGAGATAGAAATGGTGATCTTTGTTACTCCCCTGATGGCACTACTGGCTGGGAGAGGGAAACTCTAGAAACCGAGACCAGAAAACGGAGAGGACGATCAGGTGGATTACTCGATAATCTAGAGGAAAATGACCCTCACGGCTGGGGACGCGCCTCCAGAAGGTGGTAAAAAAATAAACTTTGACAAAATGAAACTGGTGCCCCCGGAAGGAATCGAACCCTCACTCTGTCGATAGAAGCGACTTGGTCTATCCGTTAGCCTACGGGGGCATTGGTGCCGAGGGAAGGAATTGAACCTCCTACGCAGAGCTTTTCAAGCTCTCGCTCTACCAATGAGCTACCTCGGCATACAAAAAACACAACCATTCCGTCTCGTCCGTTTCCGGACCCGACTTGGTTGCGTTTGCTTATTGTCTCCTAAATCGTTTCACTGGCCCTATTTTACACCGCCAGAGCTGTTGCACAAAGTATGGAGCTATTTGATGTCAGAAATGAACTGGAATATCTTCACCATCGCGTAGGTATCCAACTCGCAGTATTGTTTTAAGTCCTTAAGAATCTTATCTTTTTCATCAGCTCTTTTTCCATCCAATACCGCCTCCATCCATAGCCGTTGAGCTGCTCCACCAGCATGGATATCTAAATCTTTATATGAAAGTTCAGGAATCAGGACCGGTAATACCTGTTTAATCGAGGTACTCCCGAAAAAATCTTTGTGGACATAGGAGCAAGTCGAAAAAGGAATCATTAGGTCAACGATGCGGTCATTCAGGTCTTTGAAGAAAGTTGTGAACTCTGGGAGCAGGGCACCCAATAGCTCGTTGCAGGTTTTTTCAAAACCCTCAAACCAAACCAAGACTGTGCCACTATCACCGATTTGCGACTTCAGCGATTCCGAGATTGGTTGTGCTGGGTTGCTGTTGTCCTGATGCAAATATTCAAAATGATTTACTTCACCACCCGGCTTTTCAATAACATGCAGAGAATATTGGAATGGCAATTGCTTATAAGGCCCTAGCCCATCGAAATATGGCACTACGCTAGATAGGGTCTCGTAATCAAGAAAATATAGAGGATATTTTAGCTCAGACAAAAACTGCTTAATCTTTGGCTTGTCCACACATACTTCGTTAGTCTTAGTTGCCCGAACTTGGCTTTGCTGTTTTACACTTAGAGCAAAATCCTCTGGGATATCTTTTATCTGCTTGATGCCCAATGCTTCCAGTTTGCCAATCTTACTTGCACCAGGAGAACAGAGATCATAAATACTATATTCTTCTACCTCTGCCAGAGTCTTGAAGATTCCCAGCCAATCATTAAAAGCTCCCAGCTTCGCCAAGGATGGTGAGATATCTGGACATTCTTTGGAATTCATAACTTCCAGAGCTTGTTTGATATTCTCCCTGGTAGTTTCTCGCAATGCTTTAACTTGGTCAATAACTTCAGTCATCTTGGCTAGATCCTTGGCTGTGACCTCTCCGTTTCTAACGTATTCATTATTTACATGAACGACATAGATTTTGTTAACCGTATAACCGCAATCTTCTAGCACTACCATCTGAAAAGCTAAATCAGGCTCATGCTCGGGCTTAGCGTGAGTACTAGATTTAATTTCATAAAGGTCAAACTCATTATCCTTGACTCGGACCAGCACATCACAAATGCACGTGATATCACCAGCCTCAAAACGACCTTGCATAATGGTGGTAGCTCCGGATGCTATCGCTTGTTTTGTCTCGGCAGTTAGCTTTCCATATGCCTGATAGTCCCCTCGATCGTATTCTAACTTTGTTGCATCAGGGAAAAGCTGTTCAGCGTATGTCTCGAACAGGAAACCAGCATCAAAAATCGCCTGAGTATCTTCATCCACAGGGGGTAATTTATCTTTGGCGTGTTTCTTGAGCCATAACCAAGCCGGATGGCGTAGAAACAACATGTAATCAGATTTTGAGAGCTGCATTGATTTACTTAGTTACGTTATTACCCGACTTCCACCGTAACCCCCAATTTGTCTAATCTGGAGCGTATGGCTCCAATAGTCCGCGCATGAAGCTTGGCAATATCTTTTATTGGTATTCCTTCTTGAAAACGAAGACGCAACATATCGTCTTCTGTCTCATCCCACGGCTCGTAGGATTTATCCCTACTCTCATTCCCCGGGAGACCCGCTATATCGATACCTGAGCTAGATATGGCTTTACCAATCTTGGCTATTACCTGATGTAGTTCGCCACTTAGTGCTCTCCTCTTCTCCAGCGCCTTCGCTAAGTCGTCAGTGTCCTCTGGAAGCTCACCTTCACCAATAGACACTAGTTTCTCCATACGACCAGACAGATAATCGTCAAACTCCTTGATAATCGGACACCACTTTACATCACTAAGATTCAGAGGTCGTCTAAGATGAATATTCTCCAATGTCCGGCAACGGCTCAAAGCCACATAGACCTGACCTGTCTCAAACGCCCCTCCATTACCTAGGTCGATAATAATCTCGTCTAGAGTTTTGCCCTGAGCTTTATGAATAGTAATAGCCCATCCCCATTTCAGCGGATATTGTACATATTCCCCAACAATCTCCGTATCTAACTTCTCCGTCTTTTGGTTGTAAACATATTTCAGATTTTGCCACTTGGCTTTCTCTACCGAATAAACCAAACTAGAGTTTAGCATTTTTACTCTGATTTCTTTCTCGTCGACCTCCTCGACAATACCTGTACTTCCGTTAACCCACCTCTTCCTTGAATCGTTCTTAGTGAACATCACCCGAGTTCCTTTTTTCAAAAACAGCTCCGATGGAGAGGGTAGTTTTTCCTTCTCGGCGGCAAACTTGCCATCGATATAACCCTCAAATTTATAAACCTGCCCCGGCAGGGCGTCAAACTTAGCTTGGTTAATAAAATCAGCCACCCTATTGGTCGCCGTAACTGTAGTACATAAATCCGATTGATATTCGGTATCAAAACATTTCTCATTGATTTCCTTAATCACATTGGCCAAATCATTACCAACCCGAATCTTACTTAAGAGGTTAATAAAATGGGCATCGGTTTGCCGATAGATATGAGTTAACTCAACATATTCAATCGGAAGATCTTGAACACACTTAGCATGAAACCAGTAGTGCCGCTCAAAGTTGTATCCCATTTGCCTAAGAACGGCATCCTCTGATGTCGGGGTCACAGGAGGAAGCTGAAAATGATCCCCTATCAGCAATAGCTGAACCCCTCCGAATGGTCTTGCTCCGTCAGGACCATTGATCCGCAAAAAGTGATCTATGGCATCCAAAACATCTGGTCGCACCATAGAAACCTCGTCAATAACCAGCAACCCAATCTGCTGATACAGTTTCTTCTGATATATCCGCTTCACATGGTCTTTGGTGAGAATTTGGTGCGGAAGCTGAAAAAATGAATGAAGTGTTTGTCCGCCAACGTTAATCGCGGCCACCCCCGTTGGTGCCAATTTCACTATCTTACGACGCAGGGTCTTTTCCAGAAATTTGATAAGTGTCGATTTGCCAGTTCCACCAGCACCACTAACTAGTGTGATAGGAGCTCCACCCTCAATTAAATCTAATACCTTATTGTATTCTGGAGTGACTTCGATACTATTCGTATCCCCAACCACCGTAGCAACCGCAACCCCCTTGTTGGTATGCCGAGATAATGCATTAAAGATTTTTGGTAGAAATGACATATTCCATTTATTTATCTTCAAAAAGTCGGACAGCCTCGGCAAAAGACCCTGGTTTATGGTCTAACTTATCCCAATCCTCTTGCTTCACATATAGCATTTTGTAGGTGGCCTTCTTTTGTACTTCGTTGATATCCTGACACCACTGTCGAAGTCGGTTTATTTTCTCAATGTCGTCCAGGTCTTCCCTACCTTTAGTCTCGACAATATAGACCTCTTTCTCAGACAACTTAACGATGAAGTCGGGATAAAAGTTAGAGATATCACCACTACTGTTTTGATAGTCAATTCGGAAGTAGACAGAAAAATAATTCTTGATATAAGAAACTACATCCTCGGCTTCTTCTAGAAAACTGGCAAACTCTAGCTCAAGATGACTGTCTCCGACAATTTTGTTAAAGACACTTTTCTTGGGCAAAAGATAACCCTGCTCTCTGGTGACAAACGGCCGACTCTTACTGACCTTAATGTAGTCCCTGATTTCGGCCTCCCCTTTATCCAGAACTGTCAGAGCGTTGATAGCTTTTTTGAAAGTCTCAACTATAGTCTTGGTCACTTCTAGTTCTGACAAGTTACGCAGTATGTTAAGGTCTTCCAAATCTACCGACTTGGTAAAGAGACTACTTTGAATAAATTCTTTTACCTTGCCATACAAAACATCATAACCGCTAACCAGCCGAAGTTCCTTCATAATCACTTGCGTAAAGTAGCCAATAACACTCTGATAATTCGGCGTAAACTCCGTATCAAACTTGGTGGTATGGGTAATATTTCCGGTAGCTATGTCCCTAAAAACAATCTCTCGCTGTTCCTCTTTAGAGAATTGTTTAAGCTCGATTTTCTTGTACTGAAGACCTGCCAAATTCAAATCCGACAGGTTTTTGTATTCCCGATAGATCCGAGGAGTCAGAACAGGAATCTCAATGTCCAGTTTAGCGATATCCTTCTTGGTATTTTCGTTATCAACCTCAATGACTAACGGAGCATTAGGTTCAGTACCCTCACCCATCTTGCGACGTTCCAATTCCACACCCTCGCTTTTAATAGACTCAACAAAGTCCATAAACGCATCGGTACCCACCACGCTCACCATCTCAGTAATATTCTCCGCCCTATACATTCGTCGCAGACCTCTGCCTAGTGTTTGCTCGGGCAAGATATTGCTTTTGGCAGAATAGGCTCGAAGTCCAACAATAGTCGTTACATTCTTTACATCCCAACCCTCTTTCAACATCAGCACAGAAATAATTGCCTTGTGTGGGCTATCAAATGAATCGATACTATTGGCCGCTAGACGAAGCTCTTTAAGCTCTTCTTCATTTTTGCCAGTTACGCTCTCGGAGATTTCACCATTATTCTTGGTGTGAATGACCAGTACTGAATCTTGATTACTAAACTCGGGATAGGTTTTATGTAAATACTCAGCCACTTCATCGCAATTTTTAGTGTCATCAGTCATTACAAACAGAACAGCTTTCTTGCCGAGTTTCTTGTGTTGCTCATATACCTTTTTCCATTCCAGAAAGCCCAGATGGATATAGTCTTTATACTTTTCGGTGAAGATAGAGCTTTTTTGCTCCTGAAGCTTGGCTCGACTAGCCGAATCCGGCAGAACCGGATGCTTCACCACATCCTGATGGATGGCTTCGACCAGCGGATAATCACTAACTGTTTGTACAAAAATAGAACCATTATCGTGTTTGGGAGTGGCTGTCACATCTAGCTGAAGCGATAACGACACCCCCTTCATCTTCAGCCGATTATGGATGTCTTCGATGGACTTAAACCAGGCCATTCTCGGGTCGTGAATATGATGGGCTTCATCATTCAGGATTACCAGCTCATCTACATCACGCACAATCTGACCAAGATCCACTTTTGATTCATTGGTCGCCCCAGTAGGCTTTTTACCTAGAAAATAGTTAGTAGTGTCTTCATCTTTAAAAGTCGGTTCAGTCACATTACCTTCATAGACCCGATGGATATTGGTAAGAAAAATGTTTCCCGTTTTATTGACTACCCCAATCTCGTCCTGAATATGAAGTGTTAGCTGAAAATCATCTCGCCAGTTCTTACCCTCAAACCCGTTATCTGGCACAACTGGATCTTGAAAGAAAATCTTGAGTCCATCAAAATCAGACCGGATACGATCCAATACAATAATGTTCGGGGTAATCACTAGGAAGTTTCTCGCCAAATGAGAGTATTCTTCATACATCTTATGGAAATAGCTCCAAGCCAATATCAAACTTAAGACCTTCGTCTTGCCACTACCTGTAGCCATCTTAATGACAAATCTCAACCAAGATTCATCGAACATCCCAGTAGAGATGGCTCCCGAGCTATCGTACTTCAGAAGATCTAAAGGTTGTTTAACGCCAGCGATTTCATAGAGATAAATAACAGTCTCTACCGCTTCTCGCTGGGCGAAATAATATTCAAATAAGTATGTTCTGCCATTGCTATCATCCATGGGGTGATCCGTCTTGAACCACCACTGCAATAAGCCCTTACTGGTATCCGTGGCCCCCTCGTAGTTCTTGTCACGCCAAATTGCCACTTCCTTACGAAGCTTTGCCACAAGTGGTGGCAACAATTTGCTGTAATCTTTCTCTCTCAATGCTTCATCTGCCGGAAACCAGCGTAAATCTGGGTTCAAGATAGCATGGGGAGATTTTGGGAAATTAGGATGTAATGCCATGGCGAATTATATTTCTTTATACTTAAAATCACTCACTCTTTGTAATGCTTTGAGTTGTGGCAAAATTGTGTCCAATAACTGATTCCACAATGCCCCAAGTTTATTTGCCTCCTTGACTGTGTTGCCCAACTGATCTGAGGTTAAGAATGCTTTAGCCTCACTGATACCAGAGTAGCCATCAGAATTCGACCACATTGCAACTTTGTGGCCATGAACTAGTAGGTTGCGGATATAGCTAATGCTACCGAAGAGTCTCTTAATTTCATCTTTATCATCGTTGATCTTGTCAGTTATGAGACTAAAAAAGAGTCCCACAAAGGCATCTAATTTGTCTTGAACCGAACGCTTTTCTCCTCCAGTCCAATCTTTGTACACATTTATACGAGGCGGCTTGAATTCCATTTCAACAATTTTCCTCATACAGCCATGCAAAAAACACTCTATATAAATCTGAAGGAATATAAAACTAAACATTAGGTCTTCCTGCAAACCAGACTTTGAGTATGCCTGATAATATTTATCAAATTGGTTGCGATAAATAACTGCATCTACTTCAGTTTCATATCCCCAACTATCTTTGATAGATAGAGTCTCTTCCAAATTGATAGCATAGTCAGTCATTAGATATTTACCTCCATAACTTTCATAGTGTCATTGCCAAAGATATCGACCACTTTTATAGCAACCTTATGTCGACCTTTTGTCATTTCAGTCGCAACACTTACAAAATCCAGCTTACGGTCCTTTTTGGTCCTGAAAGATTGCCATTCGTTTTCAAATATATAATCTCCCGTCCAAACCTCCTCAGTTTTACCATCTTTCTGGATACGGATAATCTCTTGCTTGCTCTCGAAATTGAAATCTACAGACCAGTAGTCGATCCAATCAGACCACTTCTTAGTTAGTACCTCCTGAGTGACTATGCCATCCTTGTCTTTTAGCACTTTAATAATCTGACCATTTTCAACCACAATCTTATTGTTACCATTCTTGAGTAGAGATTCAACCTGGGCGACAGAATCCTGATTATAGAAAACCGAGAAATCAGTTAGCTCGATTGCCACACTTTTACCCTTGATAATAGGCCTGACCTCGATAAAGGAAACATCATGGAAGACAACTTGATTTTTGTCGATAGCTCTTTTGTCAAACACATCTCGAGGAATATATTTAAGAGCCATATCAATACCTTTGTCCTTGGCCTCTTCCTGCATTTTGGGAAATAGACCCATCTCAAACTCAAAGGCTAAAATATCTACCTTGGTGATTTTCTTCTCGAGACATTCTTCTACGACTTCTTCCACAAACCTACGAGTAACCGGTAAGTTAATGGCCCCAATGGATACCAATCGGCTGGCCTTCTTCCCTCTGAATGTTTTGAAGCCGTCCACCGGCTCTGCCTTGTAGGCGCCCAATATAAGCTTCTCGAAATCTTGCTCTTTTTGGTCAAGCTGTCTTTGTTTTTCTTCATCTCTTAAATCGGGATTGGCTCCCACATAATATTGCCTCTCATATTTACCAAGATTAAGAATCTCAAACGCTCGATAACCCTTATTCTCTTTTTTAAGTTCCCGCTGAACACCAATCATTCTTTTGCGAGCAGTATGAATGGAGAATTTTCCCAAATCACTACCAATCCATTTACGTCCCAATTTTTCGGCAACGGACAAAGTAGTACCAGAACCCACAAAAAAGTCGGCAACGATGTCACCTTCATTAGTAGAGGTTCTAATAACCCTTGCAAGCAATGACTCTGGTTTTTGTGTTGGATAATCAGTCTTCTCTTTACTCTGGCTACCAACTGCTGATATATCATCCCAAATATCATGAATCGGCTGTCCTTCAGTGTCCTCGCCTATATAGATTTTCCTTTGGGGTTTACCGTTTTTTGACCAAACCAGCATACCCTTTTTATCAAGTTCCTCAAGCTTCCCTCTCTCCACCATCCAGCCATACCGAGGTGTGTAGTTGTTGTATTCATACTTTAGATTTTCACGAAGACCTAGTGCTGGATTACGTTCTATTTGGTGCAGACGATACTTACGACCGTCGCTTTCGATATGCCGATAGAAGTTATCAAGATAAGTTTGATCGTAAGGCCTAAATTGTGGATTCCATATAGCATTTTCACTCTTGGAGTAGTAAAAAATTGAATCTGACACCTTGCCAATCTTTTTAGAATCATTATGTGAAGAGGTGCGTTTCCAGATAATATGATTTCTAAAATTATTTTTTCCAAAAACTTCATCCATTACTAGTCGTAAATACCCACTCAATCTGTCATCACAATGCACATATATACTGCCATCATCGGCCAATAAGTCTCTCATCAACTTTAGACGCTCATAAATCATAGAGATAAAACTATCAGCACCCTTACCCCATGTATCTCTGTACGCCAGTTCTTCTAATACGCCTGGCTGTTTGGTAAATTGCTCATCACCTATCTCAATATCCATAGAAAAATCAGCACCGACATCAAATGGCGGATCTATGTAAATCAGTTTTATCCCACCTTGTCTCGCTATCTCTTCCCTGATGGGACCATTCTTCAAGCTGGAAAGAATGAGCTTATTGTCGCCCCAAATCAGCTTATTGACCCAACCTCCAATCTGACGGCCACCCTCATCAAATAGACCCGTCTGGATTTTTACCTCTTTTTCACTCCTAGCCTCGTCCACCTGTTCTATAACCTGAAAAGGCAGAGCCACATTAGTAACCTCGTCGGTTTTACCATTCCAGACCAACTCTACCTCATTTTTATCCCCGAATAGCAAAAAGCGGTACTTGTCTGGCAGGGGTTTCCCTGCCTCCAAGTACTTGATAATATCCCGCTTTTCGTTGTCTGCTAGCTCCATAGGGGTTATTTGACTTCTTTAGTATAACTCAAAATAAAGCGTTTTGGGACTGGACTTTGGCCAATTTTCGGGCATCCTTACCCTTGATATAGCCCTATAGACAAATGGAGGCAAATATGGTGAAAAACGAGACGATTCCAGGAGCTCCCGAGGGGTCTTCGGAAGCCATGGAGCAACCACAGGGAGCCAAGTACTGTCTCTATGCCCGTAAGTCCTCAGAGCAGGACGAACGACAAGCCCTCTCCATAGACAGCCAAATCAAAGAGATGTTGGCGATGGCTGAGAGGGATGGGATAGAGATAGTAGAGACTATCAAGGAAAGCCACTCGGCTAAGGACTCCGGCCAAAGACCCGCCTTTACTGAGCTTCTGATGAGAATCCGAGAAGGCGATTTCAATGGAATTATGACATGGGCTCCAGACCGATTGAGCCGTAATGCCGGAGACCTTGGCTCTTTGGTCGACCTTATGGACCAAGGACTTCTGCACGAAATCAGAACCCATGGTCAGATATTCCGGAACTCCCCTAACGAGAAGTTCCTCTTAATGATTCTCTGTTCCCAAGCCAAATTGGAAAACGATAACAAGGGCGTGAATGTTAAACGAGGGATGCGAACCAAATGTGAGATGGGCTGGCGACCAGGAGTCGCCCCACTCGGCTATCTCAACAACTATGCCGACAACACGATCTTGGTCGACAAAGAAAGAGCTCCCACCATTAAAGAGATCTTCAATAAGGTGGCCAAACATGGCTACTCCGGCAGGAACATCTTAGATTGGCTTAATAGCGAAACTAACTTCACGACTCGAAGCGGCAAGAAGATGGCACTAAGTTCAATCTTTCTGACTCTCAAGAATAGCTTCTACTATGGCGAATATACCTATGGCGAAGGAAGCTACCAAGGCAAACACGAACCACTAATTAACAAAGAGTTATTTGATGAGGTGCAAGTTAGAATTTCTAAACCCCCACATGGCCGTCATGGTGAAAAGTGCTTCGCCTTTACAAGGATGATGACCTGCGGTCAGTGCGGGGCCGGAGTCAGTGCTGAAGAAAAATTCAAGCGATTAAAGAATGGTGAGATGAATCGCCATGTCTACTATCACTGCACAGATAGCAAGAGAATCGGGTGCAAACAACCTTATGTCAGAGAGGCAGACCTCATTGAACAATTTGTGGAGATTATCGATAAACTGACTCTAGATCGAATCGGGATGAAGGATAGGTTGCAGGAAGAGATAGACCGCTACAATAAATTCACGCAGGGAGTGCTGGGGATAGATTCCGCCACCTCCAAAATGCCAAGAGTGGACCTGAAAATGTATGCCAAGTACATTCTCCGGGAAGGTAGTAATGAACAAAAGCGAGAGATACTAGCAAACATCCAAAGCCAAGTAATATTGAACCAAGGCAAACTGACACTACAAGACAATAAGAAAACTACCCTAACCAAGCTTATCGATGAACCCACTTCAGCCCGCTAGTAAGCTCCAACAGAAACAGTAGGATTGTTTATTGTGTAGAAAACCGCTCTATCAACAAATCGAAGGATTTAGCTCCGACCATCCATGCCCCTGCGTTAAAAAGTAGGGGTGATACATTTGCCCCTCGACACGCATCTATAATGGCTGACTTGATTGTTGCCACATCCCCTTCTTGGGGAGCAATAAGGTCCAGCTTAACCGCTACTTGTTTCACCCATGTATCGATAGGCTGACAATATTTGAAGTCATCTGCTAGTAGCTTATCCTCTAAATCAAATACCAACGCCACATCTCGGATATAGAACGAGGATAGCTTGTCTCCGATGGCATAAATCGTATTCAGTTCATTAAAGATGTCTAGAATCTTCCCATTTTTAATCCGCTCAATGGTGTATTTAACGATATTGCGACCGTAAGGAGTGGGAAGATTAAAGACGAAATCCAGAACTTCGCAGACCATCTTGCGATCCTTGTGATTGTTCACCCCATTGGATTGTAGGCGATTATCAAGTAATTGCTTGTTATAGTCCGGATCTAACTCAATTTCTTTTAGAGTTTTAAGAGTTGCCCACATAAATCTCTCTGACAACTCATCTCGCCTACCCCGATAAAAGACCTTGGAAAACAAGAACTCCAAGGCCTCTCGCCAGTCATCATAAATAGCATCCTTGTGAGCAATTTGGTCCTGGAGAAATCGTTTCATATATAACTGACCATATTGCTCGACGGATTTGATTTTCTTCATACCGCAGTCTCCTTAACCACTTGGATGATTTTCTCTACCAAAGGCGACCACTGATTGATCGGAAAATGCGGATAGACCAAAATATCGCTCTCTTCCAATTTCAGCCCCAAGGACTTCAGCGCGTTGAAGTATCTATCTCTAAACTCAATCGCTGAAGTGGGCTCATTCAACCAGCCAAAATTGAAAGCTAACTTGCCGTCGGTATAAAGAGTAAAAATAGTTCGCCGAGAGATAGAGTTATAGAATGGACCGACTGAACCTCTGACCGTGCCAGTGCCAAATCGCATCCCATCGGCTGAGGTCTTACAAGCTTCATATAATTTACTGAATGCCGGATAGACCTTGCCGTCTATGGTAGCTTTAGCGCTAGATAGATACTCTTCCTCAGACCACTGTTGCCTAGACCCACTACTTTTCTGGATGGCGGCATCTTTTTTAACCTCCGCCCCGTAAATCTTGGGAATGATAATCTCATACTCTTCGTGCTTGTAGTAGTCCAATTCAACAATGTAGATATCAAACTGACTGTTCTGATTAACATATAGAACTAAGTCTTTCAGCCGATCATCTAGAGAATCCATCAGAACGACGAAGTGCATCACTCCATCGGCTAGGTTCTTTTTGACCCCCTCAAGTAGTCCAGCTATCTCCTCTTGTGATAAACCGAAGAAAGCTTCAATCTTGTCGTTGAGAGTCATTCCGAACACCTTCTGGACACTCTGATTCAAAGTATCGATAAAGTAATCAAAATCATTGGAGTGTCGCCAAAGGGCCGCTCCATAGTCGAGAGCTTGGGCAACGACTGTTCGTTTGTCCGGATTCTTATAGAGCTTAGTTTCTACAATATAAATCTCGCCATCCTTATCGATACCAATGGCATCAATGGGACCGCTATTAGTGGAAAACTCTCGAGCGAGAATTAGTAACCTGATATCTTCTTTGATATCGTAAAGTGGAATCACCTCCGGATTATCCAGTGTATATTGTTGGAGATAATCCTCTTGTTCGATTCTGGATCGCTCAACTTTTTGAGCGTTCTTTCCTGATTTAGAAACAATAATAGCCATCGTGGATTCCCTACCCGATGACCTGCCGATTATTATATAAATCAAAAAGGGGCAGACCTCGTGGTGGTTGTTCCACAATCTCTTGCTCCTAGGAGTAGATAATCGCGGCACTCGAGCATCTGCCCGTTTTTAACCGCGATTATCGGTACTAACATCCCTATATCCCTAGGAAAATTGGATATCCAAACTTTCAAGATTGTGGAACAACACCCATAGCTTACCATAAAAACAACCCCTGCGAAGGGGTTATTTTCTTGGGCCAATGTGGATTTTTTGGCTCCCAGACCGAACTAGGCGCTTTGGGGCACCTCGGTCACTTTACTCGTTTTCATTTGGCTCCCCCTCGTGGACAAACTTAGAACTCTTGATTGGAAACAAATTAGAGCAGACTTACAAATCCTTAAGACGGGACTTGCAGTAAATGGGGCTGAAAATTGGGCAAGTCTGTAATCTCATCCTGATCGGAGGAAACCAGCTTCTTTGCCAACATCTTCCCATCGGTCTGTCGGATAAACCCTTCGTCTTTAAGCCCCTCAAAGACGAGAGACTGAAGACCCCAACGCATATACGCTTGATGTTGGGCTACCGAAATGCTGACAACATTCGCTTTACTCTGTTCAAAATCCTCGTTCATACTGGTGGCTGTGGATTATCTAATACTGGCACCGCTGTATGCATTACTTCTGGAACCGCTTCTATTGTAGCAGGTGGAAGTATGATCTTTTCGGTTTCCGTCCCAACTCCAGGGGCAACCTCACTCTTTTTCTTAGCATCATCTACATACGCTTCAACCTGCCCAACCAATTTGTCTTTAGTATATTCAGAGGCTATTAAAGAATAGAGAGCGTGGGGAGCTCCACTACCTACACAGGCATATCCTATCGTGTCGTGACAGGCGGATACGCCAGGATGGGTAATACTGTACAGATGACATCCGTCCCCAGGGTTAATACCAGCGACTATTAACTCTACTCCTATATTGTAGTTCACTAAGTTTTGCTCTATTTCGCCCACCATTCCTTGGTGCAACCTTTGTTGATTACTATAGTAGGCATCCAATGATAACCCCCTTGGCTCCAAGACAAGCTGAACCACCTTTTGCAATCTAAACGCCTGGTAGATAGATCTTATTATCTCCGTAATCTCTTCAACGCTATGAGCATCTTTACCCTCGAGACGCTCTTTCGCAACCCGTTTTACTGCCATACGGACAATCTCGTGAGCATATAAAGCATTCCCAGCAGTCAGCACTTGGGCATTATTGTTAATCGGATAAATTTTTTGCACATCTGGCTTCTGGAACTGATAAGCAATCGGGATGTTAGCAGTAATCATCTTATCCGATACAAGTACCAGCTTTTGCCCATTCTCAGCCAAAGCTCCAATACAGACCGTCATATAAATGGTTGCATTATGAGTATATGTTTACTGGTTATTGTAAACTAAAGTAAAGAGATGAACAAGCAAACAAACAAACTCCCCATACCCCATATCTCAGAGGCAGGGTTATACGCCCTGTGGAAATATGCTAACGCCGAACGCTTAGTGCCTCGAAGCCTGATGCGGTTTGAGGATATGCTATCTCCCACCCAAGACAGCATCGATAACTGTGCCTTTAGAGTCGCTCTACAATTCGACTTGTGGGGTATTGAAATTGATGGAATGATTTTTCACACAGATTTGTATGCTCAATATAGTAAGATCGGAGCGGAAACTCTGAAAAATCACCAAGAGGGCAAAGCTGAAAAAATGGCAAAAGGGATTGCCCCCTTCTTAGACAACAACTTTACCTTCAAACAGTTTGCCGACTCAGCCATATTGTTCAAAAAATTCGGGCTTGGAGAATGGTTTGAGTTCCCAGTTCAGCTTAAACCCAATAACAAAAAACGACTGGATACCCTCTTGGATATTTACCTCAACGGTTTTATCAACGATAAGCTACAAATTGACTCGATCAATTGGTATAAGTTCGAGAAGCAGAAAGAGTCAATGTTAGATACCCTGCGAGTACTCCAATTACAGTTTGGGGATACCTTTGTTTTAAGGGGTCAGTATTATCAGACCAAGAACAATAACTGGATGAGTTCTGAGATCAGAACCTGGTTTGATAAAACACTTCCCCTACACACTCTAATCGCCCTCGAGAAACTGGGCTACTTAGACATAGAAGCTGTGTGGGTCATAGATATGGATGTACCACCCGAAGACGATGACACTGATGTCTTTAAAATTAGATTAACCCTGCTCGATAAGGCGATGGCAGAGATCGATGCTAAGTATAAAACACCAGCACGAACCTCCATATCGCAACCAGCGTCATTCGACTCCAAGACCAGTCAATTGACCTTTCAAACCAACAAAATCACTATATCCAAGACCCACAACAGCAACCCTCACTATCTACTCAAAGCCATCTTTAAGGCTCCAGCCAAGGTATGGGCTGTGGATGAGATTTGGGAAAAGCTCTTCGGGAAAAACATTGAATATAACCCCCGCAAACACTGGAAGAAGATGTACAACGCCACCTACGATCTTAATGAAGAAATAGCCAAGCAGACAAGGATTAGGGATTTTGTGATTATGAAAAAAACTACGCTCCAGCTCAACAAAAAGTACCTGAAATAGTCTGCAGACTAATCCGCAGAGTTCTGCAAACACGACATTTTATAACCTCAAGATAGGGGTTATTTTTATGTCCAACAACTTACCCACAATTCAACCCAAGAAAAAACCGCTCAGCCATTTGCCCAGAGAGGACTGGCAAAACCTGGTTGGTTTTATGGAGCTTCTACTTAAGATCGACCGCAGAAATAACCCCAACCGATATAAAAAACCAAAACAATGATTGACACCGTAATCCTACAAATCCCACAAGGCAAATACCTCATCTTGAAACCCGAGCGGTTTCAGCCTAACGCTGAAGCCCTTAAACAGCCTGGCAACTACTTGATTAAGTATGTGAACAACCCCACAGCTCAAGACAAGCGAACAAAGCATTATCGACCCCGACTTACCCTGATGAAAAGGATGACAAAAAACGGACAGACCGAACAGCCACTTAAAATCGAGTTTTCAATCCCTAAACTGCTATATGGCAACAACTTAGACGAGACAGCTGAAGTTGAGTTTCCAGAGCTAATCAAAAAACTGGCTACCGAGTTAAGAGAAATCGGGGTTGGCGTATTGAGTGAACTCCTAATCAACGCCAAAGTGTCGGCAGTCCACTACTCCAAGAACCTAGAGCTTCCATACCCATACACCTGTAGCAGTGTTCTCAAGGATTTAGCCAAGGTCAATGTCCCCAAGCGACTGGATCTGACCCCAATGAAATTTACTAATGGTGAAGCTCTGCAGTATTACACAGCCTCCCACTCCCTCGTCTTTTATGACAAAATCCAAGACCTGACAAAACCCGACAAAAGAGCAACCGATAAACATCAAAACTATGTTCAACGCTCCCTCTTCGAACCGCTATCTGATAGCCACCTTGAGATTTTGAGAATGGAAGTAAGGCTGTCCAAGAAACAGAAACTCAACTCCCTATTTGGTAAGTTAGGGTTTCCAATTAACCCCACCCTCCGAGATGTCATTCAAAACAAGACCGCCAAGACAGTTATCGAACATTACTGGAGGGAGTTCGTAGCCGAACACAACCTATTTATTTTTGATACCCACACCAGCCCACACCAAATTTTACAGGATATTTTAGCCAGTGAACCCAAGATCAAACCGAAACAAGCCATATACCTCACAGGACTCAAGACTTTAGCCCAAGATGAAGCGGGTATCCGCAAACTGAGACAAGCCCTATCTCCCAAATCCAGCGACCGCACTTGGATGAGATTGGCAAAAGGGCTAAGAACTCTCAACCGAAGCCCTACCCAATATCACGATTGGGTTAAACAAATCATTACCCAGATTGATGAATTCAAGCCCTATAAACACGAAGTTGATATGTAAAGCATTGTAAAGTATAGTAGTAAGTATGGAGACTATGAAAAACAAGGATTTTTACACCGCCCAAGAGTTAGCTGACAAACTGCAGGTAAATATAATGACGATCTACCGCTACATAAAGGCTGGGAGATTGAAGGCTTATAAACTGGGGAAAGAGTTCAGAATTGACCACAAAACATTCCAAAAGTTTTTAGACAAAGCCTGTGCGAGGTAATTTTATGAACAGGATCTCACCCATAACAATTAGCCCAACTCAATCAACTAACAGTGTTAGGGTGTTGGTAGACAGTCCATCTATTGTCCAAACATTTAGTATCCAAAATAGACGATACTTGGGTAGTAAATACAGGCTTCTATCTTTCATCGAGGAGATTGTTGGAAAAGAATGCAAAGGATACAAGACATTCTGCGATATATTCGCTGGTACAGGAGTGGTGGGAGCAAAGTTCAATGATGGTCAGACAGAGATAATCGCAAATGACATACTATCCAGTAGCATAGTATGTCTCAAGACTTTCCTTATGACGGACGGCGATTACAGAAAATCCATTACACATAAGATCGACTACCTTAATTCCTTGCAAACGAACGAGGATAACTACTTTTCAATGCATTTTGGAAATAGCTACTTTTCAATTACTAACGCAAGAAAAATAGGGATGATCCGTAGTGCCATTGATGAAATATCAAAATCCGAACAGGAAAAAAGTATTCTGCTATGCTCTCTCTTGTATGCGGTAGATAAAATAGCAAATACAGTGGGTCACTACGATGCTTATCGAAAGAGTCCAGATATAGACAAGCAGAAACCTGTCACTCTGTTGCTACCCGAGATTGACTGGGAATCTAACCACAACAATAGGATTTACAAAGAAGATGCCAACGCTCTTGTGAGGAAGATAAAATGCGATGTGCTATATATCGACCCACCCTATAATTCACGGCAGTATTCAGATGCCTACCACCTTTTAGAGAATCTCGTCGATTGGGGTAAGCCAACTGTATCTGGCATTGCCAAAAAGATGGATCGATCCCATATCAAAAGTGAATACTGCTTAAGGGGAGCAACTGAGGCATTGGAGGATTTAATACAAAATGCCAACTGTAAATATATATTGCTATCCTACAACAACACAGGAGAATCAAAGAACGATAGATCCAATGCAAGAATTAGCGACAACGATATAGTAAGGATCTTAAAAGCAAAAGGCGAGGTCAAGACATTCGAAAAAACTTATCGTGCTTTTACCACGGGCAAGAGCGATATCAACGGTCATACTGAAAGAGTTTTCTTTTGCAAAGTAAGGACAGCAAAACTATGAAAAAACCTTGGTCTTTATCAACCACCGTAAGAAATCCCGACAGAGTACTGCCGTTTTTGCGTGTGCTAAAAGAAATGGAAGGGGAAAATTTCGATGAAGCTGGACAAGTTAAGTTCCAGACCCTCTTGATTCAAAATAGGCTATACCAACCAACTGGTCTATCAGTCCAATTAGCCAGTTATTACGGGACTGCTGAAGACACAATGTCTTTTGCAAAAGCACGGGAAATTTTCAATCATATGGTCAGCCGATCTAAGGAACTCCGAAACGATCTGGGACTACGAGGGAGAACATCCGTAGCACCCCTGACCAAAATGGGGTTGGCAACTGCGAAAAAGACTACTGGTGCAATTGTAATCACCGACTTAGGCAATGCCTTTCTAAAGGGCAAGGTGGATATTGGAGATGTTTACTTCCGATTCTTTATTAAATGGCAAATCCCCAACCCAGTAAGCAACGATTATGCAGGAGATGGAACTTACAATATCAAGCCCTTTATTGGGACACTCCATTTAATCAATCAGGTTAACCTTAAAGAAATAAAGCGTGGCAAAAATCCCAAAGGATTAAGCAATGAAGAGTTTGCCCTTTTTTCACCTACACTTGTGCATTCTAAGGACATAGAATCCTACTCAAATCAGATTCTACAACTTAGAGATGCGATGGATGGAAAGACTAAAGCAGATCAAAAACAAATCCTAAAGAGCTACAAGAGAGAATTTGCTATTCGTTTTCTCGACTCAGGTGACAACTCCGAGATAGAAAAACTACTGAATAACCTAAAGGACTATGGTGACAATGCTATCCGATACTTCAGATTAACCAGATATATATACATCAGGGGCAACGGTTTCTATGTAGACTTAGAGCCGAGAAGATCGGTGGAAATCAACAATTTATTAACATATGACAATGCTGAGGCTATAGAATTCGCCTCCAAGGATGAGTATTTTGAATACCTTTCCGACATCTCCAAGCCCCAACTCCCTTGGGAAACTAAAGACAAATTCATCGAAATCATAAAGAAACTTACTGAAGAAATAGCAGAATACGAGAAAAAACTTAACTCATCTGCCCAACATCGCCTTGACTATCAGAAGTTATCAAAGGACGCTCTCAAGGATTATGCGAATCTACTTCGTAGCTATAGAAGAGACCTGCAGGAACAAGAGGTACATCAAGTAGCTCAAGACGCTGGATCAGTTAAAGAATATATAGAAGCATTGGAAAATATATTCAGCCAAGAGGATAGACCGATTGCCCTGGAAAAATACGCTTCTTTGGGTCTTAATGCCCTTAACGATGCTCTATCAATAAAACCAAACTACCCAGTAGGAGATGACAATGAACCAACCTTCACTGCCCCTGCTAATGTGCCAGATATAGAGTGCTATTACGAGTCAAGCAATGCAATCTGTGAGGTCACTATGCTAACTGGTCGCGATCAATGGTACAACGAAGGTCAACCTGTTATGAGACACCTCAGAGACTTTGAAGACGCAAACCATACCAAAACAACTTATTGTATTTTTCTTGCCCCAAGACTACATAGAGATACGGTTAATACCTTCTGGATGGCTGTTAAATACGAATATGAGGGAAAACCCCAAAAGATAGTCCCCTTGTCGATCACTCAGTTTGCAGACCTCTTGAAGGTGCTACCCGAAATCAAGAAGAAGGGAGTCTTCTTAACTCATCAAAAACTATTTGAGTTGTATGAAAAAATCGTGACCAGTTCATCAAACTTCGAGAACCCAGCCGACTGGTTGCAAGAAATCCCAAACATAATCAACTTCTGGAAGTCAGAGGTGACTGCATAAACTATGAAAACGAATATAGTCCATCACGGTGATTGTGTGGAAATCCTGGGGTCAAAAGTCCAAAAGGATTCAGTTGGTCTTATTTTTGCAGACCCCCCATATAACCTTTCTGGCAATGGACTTAAGTGGAAAGGTAATAAAACTGGGGGCGACTGGTATATGGTCAACGAAGAGTGGGACAAGATGACCGCACCTGAGTATTTGCAGTTTACAAGACAGTGGATAGCTGGTTGCTACAGAGTACTAAAAAATGGTGGAGCATTATACATAGCCTGTAGTTATCACAATATCGGTGAGGTGATGATTGTGCTGAAACAGCTGGGGTTCAAGATCAATAACATCATCACTTGGTATAAAACCAACCCAATGCCCAATATGACTCGACGAGTATTCACACATTCTACCGAGTTTGTCATCTGGGCTGTAAAAGGTCGCGGATGGGTTTTCAATTATAAAGAACTACGAAGAATTAACCCAGAGACCCAAAAAGATGGAAGCCCTAAGCAAATGCGAGATGTATGGACAATGCCACTTGTACAGGGCAAGGAACGCCTTAGAGACTCCCACAACAGAGCTCTTCACCCAACCCAAAAGCCAGAAGAAATGCTAAAACGAATTATCCTTGCCAGTTCTCGTAAGGGAGACATCGTTTTAGACCCATTCTTGGGCAGTGGGACTACAGCATTGGTGGCTAAGCAGTATGGAAGAAAGTGGATTGGCATTGAAAAAGATAAGAGATATGTTAACGCCTCTCTCAAGAGGTTAGCCAGAGGGAAAATATGAGAGCCATCATCTTAGCCAGAGTTTCGACCGAAGAACAAATGCAAGACGGGCAGTCTATCCCCGCCCAACTTGCCCGTTCAAGACAGTGGTGCAAAGATCGAGGGCTGGAAGTTAAAAGTGAATATCAGTTTGACGAGTCATCCACCAAAGATCAACGGACAAAATTTGAACTTGTAATTGATGAGATTAAACGCTCCAAAGACAAGGTTGCTTTAGTAGTCGAAACCATTGATCGCCTACAAAGGAGCTTCAAAGAGTCGGTTGTTCTTGATGAGTATCGAAAAAATGGACAGTTAGAAATTCACTTTATCCGAGAAAACCTCGTTCTCAATGACCAGTCCAATAGCTCTGACCTGCTTCGCTGGGATATGGGCGTAATGTTTGCCAGAAGCTATGTATTACAGCTCAGCGACAATGTTAAAAGAAGCATCTCTCAAAAACTGCTGAATGGCGAGTTCCCTGGGATGGCTCCAGTCGGCTACATTAACCACGACTTACCAGACGGCAAAAAAACTATAGTCCCCGACCCAGACCGAGCCCATTTGATTGCTAAGATGTTCGAACTTTATGGGACAGGTCAGCACTCCGTTAAAACTATTAAGCAAGAGCTGGATAGGGCTGGATTTATTACCAGAACTGGCAAAAAGCTAACAACCAGCCTCATTCACAAGAACTTAAGAAACCCATTCTACTCTGGCGTAATGGTCGTCAATGGCAAAGAATATCGCCATAAGTATGAGCCACTCGTTCCAGAATGGCTGTTCAGCAAGTGCCAGACAATTATGGATAATTACCATAAAAAGCCCTTTAAGGCTGGAGCCAAGCCCTATATTTTTCGAGGTCTTATTAGGTGCGAAAAATGCGGTTGCCTAATTACCCCAGAAATATCGAAAGGCAAATACATCTACTACAGCTGTACCAATTTCAAGGGCTTATGTAAGAGGATTTGGGTACCAGAGGAAGAACTACTCAAGCCCGTCTATAAGGCTCTGAAAGCCGTTCAAATGCCCCAGGAAGCCATAGACAGGCTTACCCAAGACCTCAAGACAACTGGTCAAAATGAGTCCCATTTTCACAAAGAGAGTATGACAGCCCTACGAGCCGACTACGATCGGCTGGAAGATCGTATAGCCAGAATGTACGAGGACAAACTCGACCGTAGTATTACGCAGGATATGTATGACAAAAAGCTGAAAGAGTGGAAGGGTAGACAGGCAGAGCTGATAGCTGAAATGAACTCGCACAGCCAAGCCGATGAAGAGTTTTACCTGACCGCCAATATGGTATTCAACCTGGCTTCCAGAGCTATGGACATCTTCAAAAGTTCGGAAGTCCCTGAAAAACGGCAACTATTGAGCTTCCTACTTCAGAACTGCAAGTTAAACGGGAAAAACCTGCTCTACGAGCTTCGTTCTCCGTTCAACCTACTGGTTGAAGCATCTACTTGTTCAAACTGGCTCCGGGGGTGGGATTCGAACCCACGACCAATCGATTACATGTACTCCCAGCTTTCGCTATGGCATGGACTATATCATCACCCTTCTTCTCAGAGTGGGGTGTGAGGCGCTTCGTTCTGCTATTTAGTAGAACTACTCCATAAAGGATAGTCTCTGAACCTTTCCCGGCAAACCGGAACTTGGCTGCGAATTACCATATCCACTATGCCTATAAACTTAGGTTTCTCGCAATTCACCTCATTTTTCATCCCCAATTACTTGGGGAAGCTGCACTACACCTGCATGTACTTCTCTATGACAATTTGCGCATAACAAAATGCACTTATCGGCTTCTACCCGCATCCTCTCCCATGAGCGAGTTAGTCCGCGAATCGATAGACCAAACTCTTTTTTGGACTCATCAATATGATGAAATTCCAAAACATCTGGACTCCGATTATAGCCACAAATTGCACATTGACCGCCCTTATACTCAACCAGCATTGTCTTCAGCTTTTTTCTGCGCTTCGTCACTGCTCGTTTAATGTACTCGGCACGATCGGCATATGTTCTCTTCTCTGGCATAACACGATTGAGTATACCAAAGACGTCTTTTAACGTACAGTCGATCGCTCTACCACTGAGCTACCCCGGATTAATCTCTTACAGAGGCAATTATACACTCTCAATCACAGCTTCGCCAAATATAAAAAACCGGGCAGGAGAACTCTTGCCCGAAACTACTTGACTAGATCCCAAGGGCTAACTTCCCCACAGGTGGAAGGGGAAGTAGCGAGCCCACAAGCGTCGAGAGGGAAACACACCCCGTTTTTCCCTCTCGAGATTTTATTTACTTCAAATAGTCCTTTAGCCGCTTAGAATCTTTGCTCTTGCGCAATTTCATCAAGGCCTTTGCCTCAATCTGCCGAATCCGTTCACGAGTAACTCCAAATTCCTGGCCCACTTCTTCCAGCGTGTGAGCCCATTCCCCATCTAACCCAAACCGCATTTTAAGAATCTTTTGCTCCCGCGGAGTTAGTAGATGCAACACCTCGCCCACATCCCCTTTTAGCAGTTCATAAGATGAGGCCTCTTCCGGCGTCAAACTATCTTCATCTTTAATAAAGTCGCCTAGCAATGAATCGTCTTCATCCCCAACCGATTTCTCTAATGAAACTGTTTCTTGAGAAATCTTTAAGATGTGATTGACTTTTTCGACTTCCAATTCCATTTCATTGGCAATTTCTTCCGGCGTCGGTTCGCGACCCAGTTCCTGCACCAATTGCCGTTGAGTTCTGGCCAACCGGTTCATCGTTTCAACCATATGCACCGGAATCCGAATGGTTCGGGCTTGATCGGCAATTGCTCGAGTAATTGCCTGACGAATCCACCAAGTCGCATAAGTCGAAAACTTAAAACCCTTGTGCCAGTCGAATTTTTCGACTGCTTTCATCAAACCAATATTACCTTCTTGGATTAAATCAAGTAACGACAAACCCCGACCAATGTATTTCTTAGCAATCGATACCACTAACCGCAAGTTGGCCTCGGCTAATTGCTTGGATGCCAATGGGTCACCCTGTTCTACTCGTTTAGCCAACATTACTTCTTCGGCGCCAGTTAATAGTGCTACCTGACCAATTTCTTTTAAGTACATCCGAACCGAATCGTCGCTAATCCCGTCGTCAGCCAAATTGGAACCAATCCCAACATCCAACTTGCTCCGCATTTTCTTTTTGGTGGCTTCGGTTTTCTTACTTAATTTTTCTGAAGTCCCTCCCGACCAAATTAAATCGTCGCGGACATCAACAATTTCCACTCCTTCTTCCATTAAGGCCTTAAACAGTAAGTCCAACTGATTGACATCCTTCTCTACATTCGGCATGGACCGCTCCATCTCCTGTTGAGTCAAGAAGCCCTGCTCTTTACCTCGCTGAATCATCATCTGCAATTCCGGAGACAGTTTCTTCAAAGACCGGTCTTTTTTGGCAGCCGACATGGCAGCGATTTCTTCTGAATCAAGATCGATCAGTTTATCTTCAACTTCTTCTTCTGGTGTCTCTGGCACTTTAGGCACCACAATTCGCTTTGGCTTCTGCTTCGCTGGATGCTTAACTACCATCTTTTTCTTGGCAAGAGGTTTGCGCACAATCGGCTTGTGAAGTTTTTTACCACGAACAACTTTCTTAGCCGTAATCTTCCGCTTGATTACCTTTGCCTTCTTGGTCAAGCGTTTCTTGAGTGCCGGTTTCTTTTTAACTACCCGTCTAACGGGTTTGTGCTTTACTACCCGTTTGGCTACCCGTTTCACTACTCGTCTGGCAGATTTTTTAACTACCTTTTTCACTAACTTACGCACTACTTTCTTTTTAGTGCGCACTGGTTTCTTCTTCAGGGGCTTACGAGATCGAGCCATAGTTTTATCACTACTTAATTATGTAGTACTTAATTGATTAAGTTCAGCCAATAATTCTTTAAGTTTGGTCTGGTCTTGGGCTGCTTCAGCCGCCGCAATCGCCACCACCAGTTCATGTCGACGAGAAGCATACGAGCGTTTTTGTAAAATATCCAAATAAAATAATAGTTCGTGACGCAAAGCCGATTCATCAATTCCAACATAACTTTGCTCTACTACCAACATCAGTTCCAGTAAGGTTGTCCGGTCGTTAGCAGATAATCTGGCCAAAATCTCTTCCATAGAAAACGCCTCGGCCACCGCATTCTGCGGGGTCCCGCCAGAGGCGGTGATGGTGGTAGTATACCAATTAGCCAGTTCCGAGTAAATGCTATTAGCCAGTCCAGAAGCCCATTTTATCTGTCCGGCCTGGTCCATAAACTCTTGCATCATTGCTGGATAGACAAAGGGGAGTGCCACCGCTCTTTCCTCCACCCAAGTTGGATGTAATTCGGTGGTACTGGCTGGAGCTGACACCATCCGAGTCCTAACTGGTTTCGTCCGCTTAATGACATCGTAAAGTATAGTCGGCTCCACTCCGACCAACTGCCCTAATCTTTTAATATAATGATCTCGCTCCATTGGGTCAGTCACCTTCACAATCACTCCCAAGAGATCACGGGTAGCTTGTTTCTTTTGGGCCAAATCACGCAAATCATAGTGGCGCACAGCCGAATCGAAATAAAAATCCATTACCGGAACCGCCCCTTCTATCGCTCGTTTCCACGCGTCAGGGTTATCTTTAATCATTGAATCAGGGTCTTTATAATCACCAAGTAACGCAATCTTTATATTCAAATCAAATTCACCGGAGAGAGCAATCCCACGCTTAGTTGCTTCACCGCCAGCTGTATCCGCATCTAAAGCCAAAACAATATTATTAGCGTAGCGACTAATTAGTTTCAACTGCTCTTGGGTCAAGGCCGTCCCAGAAATTCCGATAGTGTTTTTAACTCCAACTTGATGCGAGCTGATTACATCCATCTGACCCTCTACTACCACCACACTATTTTCCTGTTGCATGACCGTTTTAGCCAAATGCAAGCCATACAACAAGTCACTTTTATGGAACAGAGGGGTCTCTGGTGAATTTAAATATTTCGGTTGTTGCTTCGCATCCAACACTCGACCAGTAAAAGCGACTACTCGTCCCAATGCGTCAAACAATGGGAACATAATTCGACCAACAAACTTATCCTGTAAAAATCTGCCTTTTCGAGTAGCTAAACCAGCCCGCTCAATGTCTTCATCTCGATGACCCCGATGTTGTAAAAACTCTACTAGCGACTTACCAGCATTGGGAGCATAACCAATCCGAAATTCATCCACACTAGTCGGATGTAATCCCCGACCCACTAAGTAATCCTTGGCTTTCCGACCACTAGCCGTATCGGTCATAACTTTCGCAAAATACTTGGTCGCTAATTCGTTGATGGCCAACAAGGTCTTTCTGCCACCGTCTTGCTGTGGTGCCTTACTCAATGTTATACCTACCGTTTCAGCTAACATCTGCAAGGCCTCGACAAACTCCACCCCATCACGCTCCATTACAAACTTAAAAATGTCACCACCTCTAGCGCATCCAAAACAGTGCCAAATCCCCTTTTCTGGGCTAACCATAAATGATGGGGTCTTTTCCTGATGAAATGGACAAACGCCTTTCCAGTTGGTCCCGGCTTTTTTCAACGGCACCACTCGGCCGATGTAATCGACCAAATCAATCTTATCTTTAATTAAATCTAAATCGGTCATACTATTCTGTCATCCCGGATCCGCCAACTGGCGGAAGCCCGGAATCTATTTTTACTTATTAACGCCCTCCAGTTTGCCTATTGCCTCCAATATTTCTGGCCAATTATTCGCCCGCATAATTGAATCTGGCAATCGATGATATTCATTCCAATGTTTATTGAAAATAATCGCCTGGACCCCATGCTTCAGTAGTGACTCAATATGACGCGTATCGTCATCAATCAAAATCTTGCAACCCAATCGCTCACACACCTCGCCTTTGGTTAAAGTGTGACTTCCGTCTCTGTTATTTCCATTAACAATCTCGATCCCTTTGAATACACCCGGAAAATTCTTATCCACCCACTGGTGAGTGATTTCTGCTGTAACATTCTGCCTGCCGGTTACTGCATATAATTCATGTTCTTTAACGAGCTCTGCAACTGCTTCTTTTGCCCCAGACAACAAGGGTAATTTTCTAAACTCCTTCGTTTCATGAAATTCGTACACATCATCAAGTGCCTGCTTACTAGAAATGTTCATCCACCTAGACCACCGATAATCTACCATATCCTCATATGTATAGGTTGTGCCATAACGCGCGTTATACCACTTCAAAAACTCGCGCGTCCATTCACTTAACACATCATCAATGTCGACTGCAATTTTCATATTTTGACTTCGTATCTCGTATTGATTTTATCAATCTTTTTTTCGAGCGCAGTTCGGACATCTACTCCCATAGTTTTGGCCAATAACAAAGTAGTAATCAACACATCCGCAAACTCTGCTGATAAATTATCGCCCTCGTGTTCATCCAGCTTTTCTTGCCTCTGCATCGAGTTGAACGATAACACCTCATCACACAACTCTCCTAACTCTTCTGACAACTTCACAGTCCGTGCCAAAATCCGCTTTTCTTCATCTGGATAATTACCAAACTGGTCTTTTAACCTTTGGTCTTCAACATCAACCCACTTTAATAATTCTTCAAATGTCATATCACACCCTTTCTGGCTATAAGCCACACATAGCATTGGCTCAATGTTGGCCATGGGTCACACGAAGCGCCTTGGCGAAGTGTGGCGGAGGGTGAGGGATTCGAACCCTCGAGGGGCTTGCACCCCAACCCGCTTCGCTATTATAAACGCACCCCCGCAGATTCATTATATCACCCGCATCTGATATAATAGAGGGGACGCTTAGTGGCATATGAAAATGAGAGCATCACTACCCAAACCACAACTAGATTACTTCTTTGCCGAGCTTTTTGCTCGTAGTCAAAAAACCAAAATAGCAATAGCTCATGACTCTGGAATATCGGTTCGGACTCTTCGCGACTGGGAAAGAGGATTATACCTGCCAAATGCAGAGATACTGAAACGACTTAGCACAAAATACAATATTCCCCTGCCTCGCTATCAGACCAAGCCAGAACATTGGCAAATACCGGAGATTGCTCGCATAGGGGCAATGGCAATGCTGGCAAAACATGGGGCACCTGGAAACCTCGAGACTAGACGTATAGCTGGCAAAATCTCTGCCAAGAAGCGGAAACTAGACCCAGAAAAATATCGACTATTAGGATGTAATGTGCGCAAACAGATACTGAAGCCTCGTCTTTCAGAAAATTTAGCCGAACTTACAGGCATTCTTCTGGGCGATGGCGGGATTACATTTAATCAGCTGCAAATCACTCTAGACAAAACCAGAGACAAACTCTATGCCGGACATGTTGCCTCATTGATATATAAAATTTTTAGTGAGTACCCCAAAATCTACTTTCGAGATACTGTTTGTGTCATCACTCTATCCGGTATAGAGTATGTAGAACTATTTGTCAGGATTGGCCTCAAAACTGGCAATAAAGTGCGACAGCAGGTCCGAGTGCCAAACTGGGTCAATCGGTATAAAAAATGGAAAGACGCCACTCTCCGGGGGTTAGTTGACACAGATGGATGTATATATATCCACAAACACCAGGTAGGCGGGAATCAATACGAGCACATCGGTCTCACGTTTACAAATCATAGTATCCCGATCGCTTCTTGGGTTACGAGTATGCTAGATTCAATTGGTTTGAACCCCAAACAGCCGAACCCACAACATGTCTATGCGTATGGGACCTCTTCTGTGGCTCGTTATCTAAAAATTGTGGGCACCAACAACCCCAAGCACCAGACGAAATACGACAATTTTATTGAAAAGTACCCACAGAACAGATACCCTGCCAAGGTGAGGTAAAATAAAATCGTCAAGGAGAGGTGCAAGAGTGGTTTATCTGGCAGTCCTGGAAAGACTGTGTACTCGAAAGAGTACCAAGGGTTCGAATCCCTTCCTCTCCGCCAACTAGTATACGAACCAAGTATTGACTACCCCAATTCTATCACCTATACTGCCCATACAATATTAATAACCTTTTCTCCCGGCCAACCCGGGAATCCCCACGGGAAAGGAATTTTTCTCTATGACTAATTACGAACTAACATTTATTATCTCCTCTGATATGCCAGAGATAGAGGCCCAGAATATCACAGCCAAAATAGCCGGTCTAATTACCAAGGCCGAAGGACGGATTTATTCCCAGAATTTCTGGGGGAAACAACGGTTGGCCTACCCAATTGGCAAACACGAATATGGCTACTACGCCACTATGGTTTTCAATTATCCGTCAGAACAAATCGCAACCTTCAACCATGATATCCAGTTGATGCCAGAAACTATTCGCCATCTAATTCTATCGCTGGATAAAGAAAAGATTCGGCCAGAGGACATTAAAATGATTGATCCCTTCAAGGAACAACCAACCCCAATCCGGACCACAACCAGACCAACTACCATGGCTACTCGCCGGACTCCAGTTGCTAAGCCAGTCGTCCCTCAAAAAGATGAAGCCACTCGGTTGAAAGAACTCGACGAAAAGTTAGGGAATTTACTGAAAGAAGAATAATCCGCAAATTAAAAATGCCAAATTAAAAATTAAAAATGATAGTAACTCTGCTATTCAGCAGATCCTCCATTATTCATGATTCATAATTCTTAATTCATCTAACTATGCGCGACATCAACAAAGTTATACTAATTGGTAATCTCACTCGCGATCCAGAGATTAGAACTACGGCTACTGGACAGACCGTGGCCTCGTTCGCCGTGGCCTGCAACCGTTCTTGGAACGATGCTCAAGGGATGCGGGTAGACGCAGTTGAATATATTGACATTGTTGCTTGGGGCAAATTAGCCGAAATTGTCGGCCAAATCTACAAGAAAGGTCGTCGCACTTATGTTGAAGGTCGCCTGCAAACCCGTAGTTGGGACGGCCAAGATGGAATCAAACGATACAAGACCGAAGTAATTGCTTCTGAACTTTTGCTCCAAGATAGTCAACGGAGTGGTGAAATGTCTCCTGAACCAACCGCTCACCCCGCCACCGCCTTTGGCGAGGTCCCGCAACCTGCGGTGATTGCGGCCGATAATGCGCCTACGACGCCTGCAACTAGTGACGATGAAATAAATATAGAAGATATTCCTTTTTAAACTACTATGGCAAGATTCAAACGCCCCACTTCCAAGCGACCAAAAACTCTGCGGTCAATGATGGCGGTCAAGAAGACCTGCTATTTTTGTTCAGAAGGTATTCCCTATGTTGATTACAAAAATACCCGAATGTTGCGTAAGTTTGTTTCCCGTTACATGAAAATTGAATCGCAACACCGCACCGGCACTTGTGCCAAACATCAACGAGCCGTCACCGAAGCACTCAAACGATCGCGGCATTTGGCATTGCTCCCCTTCACCCTGCATTAATTTAAACAATCTCACCAATCTATTCAATTTATTTCAATCTGACCAATCAAGCCGTAGGATTGGAACTGAATCCCACCGAAAGATTCCATTCCTCATTGATTAGATTGATTAGATTGGTTAGATTTCTCCCCTATGCTGACCATCAATGATCTAAAAACTGGCGTGGTGATTAACCTCGAAGGTGCTCCCTACGAGGTAGTTAAGTATCAACACTCCAAAATGGGACGCGGCGGAGCTGTGCTCCGAACTACCCTCAAAAACCTACTGACTGGTAATAATATTGAACGGACTTTTCATGGCGACGAAAAATTCGTACCCGCTGAATTGGAACGCAAAAAAGCCCAGTTTCTTTATCACCAAGGCGGTGATTTTGTTGTCATGGATACAACTACATTCGACCAATTCACTATCCCTGGAGCTACCGTTGGTTTCTCGGCCAATTTTATTAAGGATGGCCAGGAAGTAGAACTACTGATGTTTGACGAGAACGCAATCAACCTGTCCCTGCCAACCAAAATGCCATTCAAGGTAACTGAATCCGAACCAGCCGTAAAAGGCGACAGTGCCACCAACCCAACCAAGAATGCTACGATTGAAACCGGTTTTTCAATCCGAGTCCCCATGTTTATTTCAATCGGCGATACTATCATCGTTGATACTCGCGACGGTTCATATATTGAGCGAGCCAAGTAGTATCTAGTATTTAGCACCATCCATAACCCTTTCAGTCATTCCCGCGCCCGTCCGCAACGATTCGCCAGCCCGTGGTAGATACAACATTTCTGGCGGGCGTAGCGATTCGGGCAGGTAGGCGGGAATCCAGACAAAAAACAGAAACATTTTTATTTTCTTTTCTGGATTCTCCGGTTCCATCCTCCGCTCTATGAGCTACGGAGGACTGGCGCAAGCCGGAGAATGACATAATTAAATTATGTCTCTAAAACTCGGTATCGTTGGGCTTCCCAACGTCGGAAAATCTACTCTCTTCAATGCTCTGCTTGGCACCAATCAAGCGGCAGCTTCGAATTTCCCATTCTGCACAATTGAGCCAAACACCGGCATTGTTCCGGTTCCTGACTCTCGCTTAGCCAAGCTTGCCGAGCTAGAACACTCCCAAAAAGTTGTTCCCGCTACTGTTGAATTTGTAGATATTGCTGGTCTGGTCAAAGGCGCCTCCAAGGGCGAAGGTTTGGGTAATCAATTCCTAGCCCACATCCGCGAAGTTGATGCCATTATAGAAGTTGTCCGTTTGTTTAACGATACCAATGTTACTCATGTTAGTGGCCAAATTGACCCGATAGATGACGCTGAAATCATTGCTACTGAACTGGCTCTGGCCGATTTACAGACCCTGGAAAAACGCTTACCTCAAGAAGAGAAAGCTGCTCGCGGAGACGCCAAGTTGCAGCCCCGAGTTGAATTTATCACCCGCTTAAAAAATCACTTGGAGACAGGGGAGCCGGCCCGTTCTTTGCCAGTCAGTCCAACTGAATCGGTTTACTTAAAAGAGCTCCAACTTCTAACCAACAAACCAGTTCTCTATGTTGCCAATGTTGATACAACTCAACTAAATAACACTGAACTACTTCAACCGTTACAGACACTAAGCCACAAAGAAAATGCAGAAGTAATTGCTGTTGATGCTAAAAGCGAAGCCGAACTCACTGAATTACTTCCAGACGAACGCGCTGAATTTATTCAGAGTTTAGGTTTGACCGAACCGGGACTCAATCAAATCATTCGAGCCGGTTATAAACTTCTTGGATTAATCACCTTTTTCACTGCTGGAGAAAAAGAAGCCCGGGGCTGGACTATCCACAATGGCGACACGGCTCCAATCGCTGCCGGTGCTATTCACACCGACTTTACCAAAGGATTCATCCGCGCCGAGACCGTTAGTTACAACGACTTCATTACAAATAACGGCTGGATAGGCGCTCGTTCAACTGGAAAAGTCAGAGCCGAAGGTAAAACCTACATCGTCAAAGATGGTGATGTCCTCCTTTTCCGTTTCAATGTATAAAAAAGTGGCCCAGTTTCCGCCTATAATCCCCACCTTCACCGGCCCTTCAACTTTGAGTCGACTTTAGAACCCATCGAGCCAATTGCGTTCGCCGACAGCAAAACTGCCATTGCGAAGCCAACTGTTTGATCCCTCCCCAGTTCTGTCATGCTAAATTTATTTTACTCATCTAGATCCTGAAACCAGTTCAGGATGACGAGAAGAAGACACAACTGGGGAGGGAGAGTTTGGCGAGAGCAGTAAGACAGTTTTGCTTATCGGCTAGCAATTGATGAGTAAGGCCACGCTTTTGGCGCCACCGTACAAGGGCGAAGCAAAATGGTGGCTAATAAACCAAAAGTCGTACCCAATCGGGTACGACTTTTATAATTTAGTTTACACTACTGATTACCGAGCCCCAATGTGAGACCCCTGATAGATTATGAATCTCTCACTATAGCCAACGATTGGACCATTCGGGCCGTCTGGACCTAAGTCCGTAATTCGGATTTGAGCTCGCCGAGTTACTGGACCGGTCACGCGCCAATCGTAGGCCGTATGGCCATTGTCCATTCCATGACCATAGGTCGAACCAACAATGGTCTGCCATTTGCCCATGGGTTGGCGCTGAATCTCAATCCGATAAGGACCGGCCACTTCTACGCCAACCCATTCGATTTGCTTCACTTTACCAACCTGCCACTGGTCACCCGCTATAGGCGCAAAAATATCAATAAACTGGTTTGGGATTCCCATTCCCCACGCTCCCAGACCAACCATAACCGCTAACCCCACCAGAACCACTTTCCCCTGTTGTAACAGTTTATTCATAAAAAATAATGTCAGCCAATATACCTCTCCTAGGGTAGCACAAATTACCTTTTTGTCAAGCAAAAAGTCGCCCCAGGAGCCATAAATCATCTATCTATGCTTTTAAAACCAACTTCGAAGCAGACCGCCAATACTGTCCATTACTCGGCCTACTGCTCCTGACAAAATCTGCCAGAGCAAATCAGATGTATCAGAAACCGAGACGACTGGAGCCGACCCACCAGCAGAAGTCAACCCGGTAACCCCCGGAGTTGTCGTACCCCCCGTACTCGGAGCGACTACCCTGTTGGCTGTTCTCCGAATTACCGAAATATCCCACCTTGCTTCAGCACTCGCCCCAAACCACTGTTTAAACTCTGCCACTAACCCAAACCATTCTCGGTAATAACCAGTCCTGGTCGGCGCCTTAATCTTAAATTCGAATCGGCCAATCTCACCTGGCTTAACTACCGCATTCCCAACACTTGTAGCCCGATTATTATTGATAATCCAAGTTGAATGAGTAAACCGACTCACTCGATCCCGCGTATGAGTGGTACCTAACCGAACCGGATTTAATCCAGTGCTTTGCCACGGAATCGTACCAGTGTTTTTAAATTCCACCCACAATTCTGCTTCATCGCCAGTTACAATTCTCGGATTAGGCGATTTAGCGATAAACTTCGCGTCATAGAACAATTCCTCGCCACCAGTAGTTGGTGGGGCCTTAATTTCTGGTGAAACAATTACCTCTACTGTAATTGGAACCATATTGAGCCAGGCCACTCCGTCCAAAACTAATTTAAATTTGTCCGTATAGGTTCCTGACTGCAATGGGGCTTGAACCGTCAACGGCAATTCAACTGTTCCACCGTATCCTACGGCTGTCACACGATAATTCACCGCCCGATTCCGGGCTGACCAGGTCGGGGCATGATAAAGCAAACTATTGTGATCCACCGGCTCAACCGTTCCAAATTTCAGCCGAGCATCCCAGGACTGGTTGCTGTAATTAGTAAACTTAAGTGTAATCTGACCGGTCTCGCTCGGATGTAAATAAAATCGGATGGTTTCCGGCAAATCCTGCGCGATTGCATCATACTGCGGGACCACGATTTGAATGGGTTGTCCCCAAACTGTATGTTGGCCGTCTGGGTTATAAACCCAAATGTACCAAGTTCCAACCGAGATACCAGTCGGGACTGTTACTTGTGCCCGATAAGGACTGATCCAAACCGGATTCTGTAAATTTATAGTCCCATTCAGACGAAAGTACACTCCAATTTCAAAATTAATACCAGTAATATCTAAGATTACCGGCACTCGATTAACAACGATTGAAGGTGTAATGTTGTCAATCGCTGGCGCCGGCGGAATATATGTCCCACCTCCAGCCCCTCCGCCTCCGCCAGAACTAACAATTGAGAATACTGCACCACTAGTGTCGGTCACTGTGTTATCGCCCACTTCAGTAATCTTAATTAATGCCTGAACAGTAGTTGGTTCGGTCACCTCCCATGGATAACTACCATCATTGGTAGTTGACGCAATAATCGTCTCCCAACTCCCGCCAGTAGAGCGTTGCAATTCGATCTTGACATCGGTCACCGTCCCCGTGGTCTCCCAAGTAATGTTTTGACTAGAACCAACCGTCCAATTTTCACCACCATTCGGCGTCAAAACCGTAATCGTCCCACCCGGATTAAGGACCGTCAGATTCATCGTTACAGTCGCCGTATCACTCGCTCTGGTCCACAATCCAAAGCTACCCACAATCAAAATTGCCAGAACGGTAAATAGTTCCTGCTCCAATAAACGAATTAAAAATTTTTGTGTTTGTTTTATCACCTAGTAAGTGGACTTAGGCCATCATCCGATTATACCACAAAATACTCTTTTAGTCAAGAGGTACGCTTATTCCTATCTTATTTATCTACTTACGGGCTTGTTGATACTTGTCTTCCGGCATCGCAAAAATCATTTTGCCAGCCACGGTCTGGAATACCCTAGTCACCACCACTTCTTGGTCCTTGCCAATTCCACTATCACCTCCCTCAACTACCACCATTGTCCCATCCTCCAAATAACCAACTCCTTGACCGGCGTCTTTACCGGCTTGGATAATTCTAATCTTCAACCGCTCACCAGGCAGAACAACTGGCCGAAGCGCATTATTTAACTCATTGACATTAAGCACCACTAAGTTTTGGATTTGAGCCACTCGGTTAAGATTGTAGTCAACTGTCATTAACCGGCCATGATAATACTTAGTCAGTCGAATAATTTTTGAATCGACATCCGGTTCATTAGCAAAATCATCATCCACCACTTCTACCGTGACTCCCGATTCCCGCTTGAGCGTGTTTAACACTTCTAACCCTCTCCGCCCTTTGTTCCGTCTTAACACTTCCTCCGAATCAGCGATTGACTGCAACTCATCCAACACAAACCGCGGAACAATTAGCGTCCCATTGATAAACCCGGTTTTGGCTAAATCCAATATCCGGCCGTCAATAATCACACTCGTATCTACCACGATTGGAGTAGCCGTTGCCCGATCGCTCTTACCCCCTTCCCGTCTGGCACTTCGGGACTCTTTGACTAGTGCCCCAATCAAATCAACCAACTGACCGATCGAACGCATAATGCTTTCCCGTTGGTTGTAAAAGAAAGTGGTGACAATCGCCACCGAAAAAATATTTACAATTAAAGGCAACCATTGACCCAGCGGATCGGCTAATCTCGACAGCGGCAAAGAAATCAGTGCTCCGATTGACAGACCGACGATTACCCCCAAAAGCGTCATCATGAAAACTGATGACGGGACCGACAGCGACCGTCTGGCAATCGCCAGATAAGCCACCACCAATACAATAATAATCCCCGCAAAAACCTGAGTCATATTAGATAAATCCCTCAAACCAACAGATAAAACCAATCAACCCCGTCACACTTTGACCTTGGCTCGACGCCGGGGAGAGGATTTTAGGGTATTCGCCTCACCCACCAAACTAAGCCGCAGTTCTTGAGCATTTTTGTCTACCCGTACCACACTACCCTTAGTAAAGGTTTTATTCAAGATACCTTCCGCTAATGGGTCCTCAATCTTGGTCTGGATTAACCGTCTGACCGGTCTAGCCCCTAGTTCCGGTTCGAACCCCCGATCGGCTAACCAGCCCTTGGCTGGGTCACTCACTTCCAGGCCAATTTGCTGCTTGGTTAACCGTCTCATCAAATCCTCCAACTGTAAATCAACGATTCGTTGAATTTCTTTGGCCCCCAAGGGTCTGAATACAATTACCTTATCGAATCGATTAATTAACTCCGGCCGGAATCTGCGCTTCACTTCGTCCATCACTTGTTCTTTGGTTTTTTCATAATCCAAAGATGCTTCACTTCCCTTGTGGAAACCAACTACTGCTTGCCGATTGAGAAGCTCAGTCCCAACATTGGAAGTTAAAATCACGATTGTGTTTTTGAAACTGACCCGTCGACCCTTGGCATCGCTTAAGAACCCATCTTCTAATACTTGTAATAAAATATTCATCACTTCGGGATGGGCTTTTTCAATTTCATCCATCAATACCACCGAATAGGGCTTCCGCCGGACCGCTTCGGTCAACTTACCTGCCTCGTCGTAACCCACATATCCCGGAGGCGCTCCGACCAACCTCGACACCGCGTGCCGTTCCATGAATTCGCTCATGTCAATTTTGATCAATGCGTCTTTGTCTTTAAATACCTCTTCCGCCAAAACCTTGGCTAATTCAGTTTTCCCTACTCCGGTTGGGCCCAAAAACAAGAACGAACCCATCGGCCGATCTGGGTTGCCAATATCCACCCTGGACCGTTTGATGGCTGAAGCGATTGCTTCGATTGCTTCGTTCTGCCCGATAATCCGAGCCCGCAACACATTTTCTAAATTAGCTAACTGCTCAATCTCCTCGGCGGCTAAGTTCCCCACCGGAATATTAGTCCACTGCGACACGACCTTGGCAATATCTTTGGCTTCAACTTTTGGCCAACCATCCATACCTTGCTTGGCGGTCTTTTTGTGCAAAGTATCAATTTTCTTTTTGAGCCGTAATTCTTGAGCCCGCAATTTGGCGGCCTCTTCAAAATCCTGCCGATCAATTACTTCTTCTTTCAACGACACAATTTTATCGAGTTCTTCTTTCTCTGTCTTAGCCATTGTTGGTTCATTTAAACCAGCCGCAATCCGAACCATCGAAGCCGCTTCATCAATCAAATCAATGGCCTTGTCTGGCAAGAATCGATCGTTAATATACCGAACCGACAAATTCACGGCTGCCTCGATCGACTGATCGGTAATCGCTACCTTGTGATGATTTTCATAATTTTGCCTAACCCCCTGAATGATCTTGACCGTGTCTTCCGGCGTCGGTTCACTCACCGTAATCGGCTGGAATCTTCGTTCCAACGCCGCGTCCTTTTCAATATGCTTGCGATACTCATCCAGCGTAGTTGCCCCGATCATTTGCAAATTACCGCGAGCCAGCGCCGGTTTTAAAATATTAGCTGCATCCAAACTTCCCTCGGCACTCCCCGCTCCAACCAAAGTATGTAGTTCATCAACAAATAAAACTACATCTTGAGCGGCTTTGACTTCCTCGACAATTTGATTAACCCGATCCTCGAACTCTCCCCGATATTTAGTTCCCGCTACCATAGCGGACGGACTCAATGCCATAATCCGTTTGTTCTGCAAATTATCAGGCACCTGACCAGCATTAACATGTAAAGCCAGCCCTTCCACAATCGCGGTCTTGCCAATTCCTGGTTCACCAATTAGGACTGGATTATTTTTAGTTCGCCGATTCAAGATTTGAATTACTCGAGCGATTTCTTTGTCCCGACCAATCACTGGGTCAATCTTTCCATCCCGAGCCAATTGAGTAATGTCCACACTGAATTGATCCAACGCCGGAGTGCTACTTTTGCCGTCTTTGGCCTCGTCTGCTCCCACTCGTACCCGCGGATCGCGTTCCCGATTTTCCTGCATATAATGCGCAACTTGAGTTGCAATCACTCCCGGATCAACGCCCAATTCTAACAACATCGCATAGGCCTTACTCGATCGGTTTTGCACCATCGCGAACAGCAAATGTTCCGTGCCAATATAAAAACTGCCATATTGGGCTCCTACTAACACAGCCCCTTCAACTAACCGTTTGGCTGATTGGGTTAAACCGGTTTGATTAACTTCATCACGTTGCAAAATCGACAGAACCATCTCGGCCTTCTCGACACTAATTCCAAACCCGCTCAAAATTTCATAAGCCGTTCCGCTCTTGATGTTCAGCATCGCCATCAACAAATGCTCGGTTCCTAAATGCATATTGCCCAAATCACGGGCTACCTTTTGAGCATTGGTCAGCACCTTTTTGGCGTTGGTAGTAAATTTGTCGAGAAAGTAATTCTCCATAGTCCCCCTTAATAAAAAGTATTACTTAGCTAATTCGTCTGGCTTGGGCGCCTCTTCGGTGGTCGGTTCGGCCGGTGTTTCAACTTCGGCCTTCTCTTCATCCGTACCAACTACTGGTTCTGCATTCGCCTCTTCGCTGACTTCGGTGGTCCCAACTACCGCATCTTCTTCTGTTGCTGGTTCGGTGGTGGCCTTGACCATAGGGCCCTTCTCTACTTCGATCTGCCAACCAGTCAGTTTGCTTGCCAGCCGAACATTTTGCCCTGCCCGACCGATGGCTAGAGACAACTGATCGGGTTCCACTTTGATCAGGGCCGAATGGTTATTTTCCTCTAACACCACTTCTTTAATTTTAGCAGGAGACAGGGCATTGGTGATGTATTGCTTAATATCCGAATTCCACAGCACAATGTCGATTTTTTCATCACCAATCTCCGACATAACTGCTTGAACTCGAACGCCTCGGCGGCCCACCAACGAACCAACTGGGTCAACGGCTTCTTGCAAAGAATGAACAGCGACTTTAGACCGAACTCCAGCTTCTCTGGCCACGCCTTTGATTTCAACTGAACCAGCCCCAATCTCTGGCACTTCCATCTCAAATAACCGTTTAATCATTTCTGGATGTGACCGAGATAGCAATACTTGGGGTTCTTTACCGGAATCATCAACTTTTACCACGTAAAACTTCATCCGCTGACTAACATAGTAGTGATCGGCTCGCGACTGTTCGGAGGGGAACAAAATTCCAGTGGTCTTCCCGATATCAATCATCACCACATCACCCTCGACCCGCTGAATTGTTCCGGTAATCAGGGTCCCTTCTTTATCTTTATATTCCTTGAAAATCACATCCCGTTCGGCTTCTCTCAACCGCTGAAGAATGACTTGCTTAGCAGTTTGGGCCGCCACCCGACCATATTCAGCCGGCGGAAAAACTTCTTCTCTGATTTCACCGCCAACCGTAGCTTTCTTATCAATTTTTTTAGCATCTTTCAGCGTAATTTCCTTCATCGGATCCTCAACTTCTTCGACAATCTTATGTACCACAAACAACCTGGTCTTTTCACTTTTAGGATCAAGTTGAGCCACCACCGTTTGTTCTTTTTGACCAAAGTCCTTTCGGTAAGCTGCCGCCAAGGCCGCTTCTACCGTCTCTAATACGGCCTCTTTTGAGATGCCTTTTTCTTCAGCAATTTGAGCAATCGCAGACAACAGTTCTGATGTCATACTTGTAAAAATGTTTTAAAAACAAAGCAGGTTGATCTTCAACCTACTTCATTTACTCTAATATCTACCTGGAGTATAGCCAATTTATCGATTAATGTCAACCGGTTCAATTCCCTTGATTAGTTCGAGCTCTCCCTGCCCGGCCACCGTTACCACATCCAGCCGAATCGGGACATTAAGATTATACCTAGCCGAGAAATCGATTGCTAACCAACTTAGGCGTCTCACCTTGTCTGGAGTGATTGCATCTAGAGGGGTTCCAAACTTCCCTCGCTGACGGCTTCGGGTCTTTACCTCAATAAAAGCCAGGGTCTTCCCGTCCCTGGCAATAATATCAATTTCCCCAAATCGACTCCGCCAATTTCGCGCCACAACAACATACCCTTGGGCCTGGAGATAATCGGCCGCCGCTTCTTCCCCCAACTGTCCTCTTAAATTAACCATGCAAGGCAACTTGAACTTTACTTCCAGTAATAATTTGACGAATGGGAGCAAAATTCTTTCTATGCCAAGCACAAGTTCCGTGCTTGGCAATGCGTTCCCGATGTAAAACCGTGCCATACCCTTTATGAATCGCAAACCCAAATCGCGGGTATTTATTATGAGCTTCGGTCATAATTTTATCGCGGGTCACTTTAGCCACAATTGAAGCCGCGGCGATTGATAATGACTTTGCATCCCCATCAATAATTCCGCTAGCCGGAGCTTGGATAAAATTCACTCGATAACCATCAACTAAAATATGTTCGGGTTTAATTTCTAAATTATCAACTGCTCGCTGCATCGCTACAAAACTTGCTTGGCCCACTCCCATCCGATTAATCTCTGCGACATCCGCTATCCCAACTCCTACTGCCAAAGCCAGACCATGAATCTTCTTAAACAACTTCTCCCGTTGTGCTGGAGTCAATTGTTTAGAATCATTAATTCCATGTGTCTTATCCAAAACCGGCAACACTACTGCGGCTGCTACTACTGGTCCGGCCCATGCTCCCCGACCGGCTTCATCCACTCCTGCGATTAATTTAAGCCCGGTCTTTTGAATCTCCTGCTCGATTTGCAGATTCGGTTGGGTTGTCGACGTCGACTGACTCACTGACTGATTGTTCGCCCCCCGCGTTGGTTGATTCATCCTTGACCTCGCTTGAAGGTGGCTGATTATCATTCGCTTCGTTAGCGACTTCGCCCTCTGATTCCATTGTACCGCTTACTGACTCGGTCGCCTCATCACTACCGTCTGGTTCAGTGGCCACTTGTTCACTGGCCCGCTTGGCTTCTTCAGCCACCACCGCTTCAGCAATATCCGCTTCACTGGCTTCAGTTGGAGTATCGGTCCCGCCCAACACTTCTTCCCAAGCTACCTTATTGGTTGTCTTGTCTTTCATCCGAAGCGACTTGCCTGACAACTTACGCAAATAATACAACTTGGCCCGACGTACATCAGAGCCCCGTTTAAACTCAACCTTAACAATGTTCGGCGAATGCAACAGATAAACTTTTTCCACCCCAACCCCAGAAGCAATCTTGCGTACGGTAAAAGTAGCATCCAAAGAGGTTTTGCCGTGTCTGGCGATTATGATCCCTTCGAACACCTGGACTCTCTCTTTGTCACCCTCACGGATTCTTTGATGCACCCGTACCACATCCCCGACCGAAATCTCGGGAATAGTTTTCTTCCGAAAGAGTTGGAGGATAGGTTCTGCTAAATTCATAACCCTAGCATACTAGCAAAACCTCCCCTCCCAGGCAATAGTTAAAAAAACCGGCCCCACTGATAACAGCAGGACCGGAAAATCACTTAACATCGATTTGTGACCCCTCTCCAAGGGGTGGGGCCAACTCGTCCAAAGATGGAACCACTAAAGTGGCCGTTCTTTTCTCCAGAGTAGCCACCGTCAACTCCTTAGCCCAATCTGGCGCGTAGGTCGCCAGCACTTGGTAATCGAGATACCGAACTCGGCCATCCGCTACCACATACAATTCGCCAGTTATATCATCGATATCTACTTCCGTCTGGGTTGGAATGAACTTCCGACTGGCTTTGATTGAAGACGGCAAACTAATTTCGGTAAACCCCAGCCAACCACCCAAGACCGCTTTGACCTCTCCGCTCTGGCTGACACCTAGTAAGAAGTCGCCGACTCTAATTGGGCGAACAATATCTGCCATGACTTGCTTGGCATCAGACAACTTAGCACCGCGTTGGTTAATGCTGATCCAATATAAGTCAGTTTTTGTCGACTTCTTGTGCGCAAAATAAATTTTGTCGGCAAAAATTACTGGCGGACCAACCAAATCAAGTTTATCTCCCAAGATAACTGCGGAAGCCCCACTAGCATCTCGTAAAATAAGTTGGTCATCACTGACACATACTAATTGGCCATTCATTACTGACGGCAGAGTACTAGTCCCATCGGTGGTCAATTTGACCATTTTACCGTCTGATTTAACCCGCACGATATCGCTAGCACCATTTTGTGTCCGCGCCACCACAATGTCAGACCCATCCCAACTCGGCCAATTAAATCGACCGGGCAGAGACAACTCTTTGATATTAGTACCGCTCTTATCTGCTACTTGCAATTGACCCCGACTATCTATCCAAACCACTCTCGCTTCATTTAGATTGCTCTGTGATAGTTTCGGCAAATCAATCGAAGGGACTTCTGGCAACCACATGTCCAAATTAAAATCGTCTTTTTCCCCCGGAACAAAAGTTAGTAGGTCGTACAGAATCTGGCGATGCAACGCCAAATCACCTTGCCGACCTTGCAAAATTTCGTAGTGGTCACAATCATTTTCTAGCCGTAATTTTGCCCCTTGGGTAAAACCAACCGCATGAGCTGAATCAATCGGAACCAACCCATCGCTTTTTCCTCCACCCGCCTGCTTAATCAACCCGGCACACAACGGTAAATAGAAATCCCCCTCGTTTCCTAATTTACCAATGAATACCGAGTCGGCCAGTAAAGCCAATTGAATATTACGAGCAATGAAATTGTTTGATACCGGCTTAATTTCTCCGGCATACAGATACCATCGGTTGTCTAGCGGTCTAACTTGATGCAATCGCATTAGTCCATCATTACGCCATCTCAACCACTGCACCCCGAGAGAGTCAAAATTAATTCCCTTCTCAATTACTGTCATCAATTTCTTCCCTAGGAGTGGATAAAGTTTCTTTGACGCTTTACCCATTTCATCACGCGAAGCAGCAACTGTCCCAACCAGCGGAGAACCTAACGTTACCCCACGCAAGAATTTCCGATTTCCGAAATTCACTACATAGTTGTCAGTAATACATCCGCCCTTACTGTGGACCAGAAATACCAACTTGACTTTGGCTCCAGTCAATTCTGGGTTGCTTTCAATTAATGCGTTTAGATCTTTGGCAATCTCGTTGTCGTCTCGTTCGGAATTGTAAGTAAACAGAAATGGTTTCACATCCGCCAACAACTCTAGATTGAAATCGTCTCGGTAAATCGCCTGAAAATTAGTCATCGGCAACTGAAATAATCGCCTAGCGTTATTTGGCGACATCCCATCAACGGTTGCATTATCCTGATGTAACCCATGAACTAGAATCCATGGATGTCGGTTGCCGAGTGGTACTTTGTCCCAGGCGGTTAACTCACCGTTGGCTTTCGCCACTTTCCCTTTATCAACTACATTGTTTTGCCAGATACTGTCTGACCCCACGACCGCCCAAGTGGCAGTCGCCAAAACTCCAGTCGCAAGACCTGCGACCAACCACTGCCTGAACAACAATCAGAATCACCTCCCTAATTGGTAAGTTGCCCAGTCGTCAATTTAACAACTGCTTGTTCTAGTGCCGGAGTCATACCGGCCTTGGTACTTGTTTTAATTGTCTGCCACCGACCTTGAGTAAATAGTTCTAGAGTCACATTCAAATCACCTGGATGTTGTTCCAATATATTTTTTAACTCCTGTAATTGGCCGTTGCCAAATCCCTTAGGCAACTTAATTAGTATCTCATTGTCATATTGCTCAAGTGGAGAGATTGGAACCGTTGTTCTTGGAGCCAACATAGTATCGGCCTTTTGCAATTGACCGATGTAGGCATCGGTTACTTCGACGGCTTCAGCCACGATAATCTTTGGCTCGGCTACCATTACAATATTATCGCCTTGGGTTTCGGCTCGCTCTTTCACATTCACCTTACCAGTAATTAATACGACTTTATCCCGCTCCCAAATTGTTATGGTCTGTTCAAACACTTTCGGAAAAACAATCACCTCTATTGTCCCACCCAAATCCTCTAGATTGACAAACAACATTGCATCCCCGTTCTTGGTAAATACTTTCTGCACTCGAGTTACTACCCCTGCCACCTTGCCCATCTGATTGTCGTCTAAATTAGACAACTCTCGAATTGGCCTAACTATCCCCTGCAATTTCGGCATAATTTCTTTCAAAGGATGTTGCGATACAAAGGTCCCCAAATACTCTCGTTCCCAAGTTAATTTTTCTCGATCAGTTGCGGTCTCCCCTATTTGCAATTGAATCGTTTCTGCCCCGCCAACTTCGGTTTCCCCAAATAATGCCTCTTGGGTCGAGTCCCGCCTTAAATAGTAGCCCGAAGCATATTTTAAAATATTATCTAGATTATTAAAAATTATTTTTCGATCACCAAACTCATCCAACGCTCCCGCCAAAACCAAACTCTCCACGGTCTTTTTGTTAATCACCTCTCGTCCGGCCCGCTTTACAAAATCAGTTAAATCTTGATACACCCCATTGGTTTGCCTTTCTTCCGCGATTGTATCCGAAACCTTCTGCCCAACATTTTTAATGGCGTTTAATCCAAAAGTGATGTCACCGGTTTCTTTTACTACCGCGAAACCAGTAAAACTACGATTCACTGATGGTGGCAAAACCTTGATTCCCATATGCTCGCATTCACCTATATTCTTAGCGATTTTGTCCAAGTCCTGTTGGTCCGAGGTCATCAGTGCCGCCATAAATGCATTGGGGAAATGGGCTTTCAAATAAGCCGTCCAGTATGAAATGGTCGCATAACTAACTGAATGCGCTCGGTTGAATCCATATAATCCGAACGGTTCGACAAAATGCCACAATTGTTGAGCGGCTGCATCACTCACCTGATTAGCAATCGCCCCATTAATAAATTTTTCTTTTTGTTCAGCTAGCAGTTTCGGGATTTTCTTCCCCATGGCTTTCCGCAACACATCCGCTTCTCCGCGAGTGAACCCGCACAATTCACGAGCGATATGCATCACCTGTTCCTGGTACACTGCAATTCCATAGGTCGATTTAAGAATTGGCTCTAGTTTCGGATGGAGGTATTCGATCTTTTTTTGACCATGTTTTCTAGCAATAAAATCTGGCACAAATTCGATCGGACCTGGCCGATACATCGCTACCATTGCCACTACATCATCAAATACAGTTGGTTTAAGTTCTTTCAAATACCGGCGCATTCCATCGCCTTCTAATTGAAAAATCCCCGTGGTATTGGCCGCTGCCAGCAGTTCAAATGTTTTGGCATCATCAAATGGCAATTTGTCCAAATCTAATTCTAAATGATGGATTTTCCGAATAATCCTTAATGAATTCTTAATAATAGTTAAGTTCTTCAGCCCCAAAAAGTCCATTTTAAGTAATCCGACGGCTTCAACTGGATACATTGAATATTGGGTAATCAACTGCTGATCGCCTGTCGGTGAATACTGCAATGGAGTATAGTGAGTCAAATCCTTATCACTAATCACCACCCCGGCCGCATGAGTGGAGGCATGTCGGATTGTCCCCTCCATCTTTTGGGCTAAATCCAACAAATGTTTTGCTTGTTCGCTCGAAGCATACACTCCGGTCAGTTCCGGCACATTTTGGATGTGGACCGACAATGGCGTGTACTTCCCCTGTTGGGGGGGCGGTACCATTTTGGCAATCCGATCGACTTCGCCATAACTCATTCCGATTGCCCGACCAACATCTCGGATTGCTGATCTTGAAGCCATTGTTCCAAATGTAACAATTTGAGCCACCCGACCACGGCCATACTTTTGGATGACATACTCGATTACTTCGCCTCTTCGGTCATCCGCAAAATCCAAATCAATGTCCGGCATCGAGACGCGTTCTGGATTCAAAAATCGCTCAAACAGCAAACCATGTTTAATCGGGTCAATGCTGGTAATCCCCAGTGCATACGACACCATACTTCCAGCCGCACTACCTCGACCTGGTCCAACCAAAATCCCCTGCCGTTTGGCCCAGTTCACAAAATCCGCCACAATCAAAAAATAACTCTGATATCCCATTTGAGAAATAACTGATACCTCAAAATCAGCCAATGTCCGCACGGCTTCAGGGATATCCAGTCCAAACCGTCGAATCAAACCCTTGTCTAGTTCCTGATTAAAATAATCTTGAAGAGTGGCGCCTTCCGGTAAATCAAAAGCCGGTAGAATCATCCCGCCAGTTGGAATTTCCAAATTGCATTTGTCTGCTATTTTAACCGTGTTAGTAGCTGCCTCGGGCACATGGGCAAAAGCATCGATGATTTCCTGCGGATTGCGCAAATCAAACACTTCCCCTTTCATTGAGAATCGGTTTATATCGTCCACCTTGGCTCCGGTCTGAACACACAACAACACATCTTGCGCTTCTGAATCATCCGCACACAGATAGTGCGAATCGGCAGTCACTACCAATGGGATATCCAGTTCTTGGCTTAAACCAATTAGAGCATTGTTGACTGTTTGCTGATCAGCTAAATTTGGATGATGCTGTAGTTCCAAATAGTAATCCTCGCCAAACAGATTTTTGTGCCACAATGCCAACTGCTTAACTTGTTCTGGGTTCCCATGCAAAATGGTCTGGGCCAACTCCCCTCCCAAACACCCCGACAAACACACTAACCCCTTGGCATATTTAGCCAATGTATCGTGATCAACCCGTGGCCGATAATAAAATCCGCGCAGATGCGCCTCGGTCGTTAATCGCATTAAATTCACATAACCCTCGTGGTCTTTAGCCAGTAGAGTCAGATGATAAAAATTCTTTTCTCCCCGCTTTAATTCCCGATCAGTAATGCTCCCTTGGGTCACATAGATTTCATTACCAATAATCGGTTTTATCTCTGCCTTCTTACAGGCCTGATAAAACTCAATCGCACCATACATTACGCCATGGTCGGTTAAAGCCAAGGCCGTCGCTCCTTGCTGTTTGGCCCGTTCTACTAAATCCGGCACTTTAGATAGACCGTCCAATAAACTGTAGTGGCTATGCACATGTAAATGCACGAACTCCATTGCCCCACCTCCTATTATTCGGGTAATTTTGGTACTTCTTATTGTATCACCTAGCCCTAACTAGCGCCGACGCTGTCGATCGGCATAGGTTAACCCAATCGCCAGAGAAATAATAATCGCCACTACCAGCCCGATAATCAGCCCAGACCAGCCCAAAATAAAATGGGCGAACCCAACTAAGAGAGACGCCACCCACTGACCCATTAGAGTGTCAGCCAAAAACCAAATTAAAACTACGAAAGCCAAAATCCCAGCCAGCAGTCCAGCCAGTAACCGGGGATGATGACCCCAGAAATAATTCAACCCATTCGCCCAGCGATGCCAAAATCCCTGCAGTTCAAAATCCCGCCCCACCATATCCAAGATCGCCTTCATCAGCGCGTCGCAAGCAGTTTGGGCATCGGCTTTGGTAATTCGATGTCCGACTTGCTCAACAATATGCTGTTGGACCAAGTCAGCTGCCAAAACTCCATTGATGTCCTTAAATAATTCTCCGGCGTTGTGAATTTGGTCATCAATCGTTCCCCCAAAACTTACCTCGTTCAATATCTGGCGAAAAATCTTGTGAGCTTCCAATACCGCCATGCTCAAGGCCGGTTCGTCTTTACGATTAAGCAATATAGTTACTCGCTTCCATTCGGTTTCCACTTCAAAGTCAGGTTGAGTTATTTCATCCTCGTTCATTAGTCAAATAAAATTAATAATTTTATCCGGCACAAATATTTCGCGCTTGGCCGATTTGGCGATCTTGGCCAATCGCTCGTCTTGATTGACTGCCAACAACACATCTTCTTTTGATGCCCCCGCCGGAAGATTAACCGTCCCTCGCAGTTTGCCATTTTCTTGAACTGCGATTACGACCGTACTGTGAGCAATTTTATTTTTGTCAAAAGTTGGCCAGGCCGACTCAAACACGCTAGTTTTATATCCTAAAATATTCTGCCACATTTCTTCGGCTAAGTGCGGTGCAAACGGAGCTAGTACTTGTACAAATGATTCAGCCCATCCGCCATCTGGCACTCGGCTCATATCGTTAATAAATTCCATCATACTACTCACTACCGTATTAAATTTCATCTCGGCAATATCCTCGGTCACTTTTTTGACCAATCGGTTGATTGACACATCATCTACTGCCAGTTCATCTTTACGGTCTTTTACTAGCTTGTATGCTCGCTCTAAAAATTTGCGGACCCCCGTCACACCATTAGTATCCCAGGCCACCGTCTGATCAAACGGACCCATAAACATTTCGTACATTCTCAAAGTGTCGGCGCCGTATCTGGCAATTAAATTATCTGGATTTATCACATTGCCTCTGCTCTTACTCATCTTCTCACCATCCGGTGCCAAGATTAATCCTTGGTGGCGCAACTTCAAAAATGGTTCGTCAAAGTCCAAATATCCTAGTTTATACAAAACCTTGGTGATAAATCTAGCATACAACAAATGCCCGTTAGTATGTTCTGCTCCACCAATATACAAATCCACTGGCATCCAATATTTCAGCGCTTTCCCACTAACGAATTCTTTGTCGTTGTTAGAATCGCAATAGCGCAAAAAATACCATGACGAACACACAAAGGTGTCCATCGTGTCCAGTTCTCGATATGCCCCTCTGCCGTATTTTTTTTCTACTCCCGTCTGGAAAGTTTTTGAATTAGCAAGAGGCGATTCACCTGTTGGTTTAAAATCTACATCCGTTGGCAGCATCACCGGCAAATCCTTCTCGTCCACCGATACCACTTTCCACCCCTCTTCTCCATTTGGTATTTGAGATTTGGAATTTGATATTTCCAGTGGTTTATAAACCACTGGTATTGGTGCTCCCCAATACCGCTGACGAGAAATCAGCCAGTCATGTAATTTGTACTGTACTTTTAATTTCCCGCCAAATTTCTCGGCCATATCCGCCATTAATGCCAAAGAGTTCTTACCGCTGAAAATTCCTGAATTTACTAACTGGCCTTGGCCAACAAAAGGTAATTCTCCCCCTTCGATTACTCTAATAATTGGCAAATTAAATTTCTTCGCAAATTCAAAATCCCGCTCGTCATGCGCCGGCACCGCCATAATTGCTCCCGTCCCATAATTCATCAACACATAATCTGCAATCCAAATCGGAATCTCTTGTCCAGTCGCTGGGTTGATTGCCATTACTCCTTCCAACTGAACACCTGTTTTCTCTTTCTGGATTTGTCTTTCAAGCTCACTTTTTTTCTTAGTTGTTTCTATGTATTGGATAACTTCCTCCAAATTTTTAATTTTTAATTTTTCATTTTTAATTATTGGATGTTCCGGTGCCAATACCAAATAAGTCGCCCCAAAAATAGTATCCGCCCGCGTGGTAAACACTTCGATGTTTAGCTCGTCATGCTGAACTTGATTCAGCATCTCAACTTTAGATCCTGAAATAAATTCAGGATGACGGACAACTTGGAATTTTAACGAAGCTCCTTCAGAGCGTCCAATCCAATTCCGCTGTCCGACTTTGGTCGATTCCGGCCAGTCAACTTTATTCAGACCCGCCAATAGTTCCTCGGCAAACTCGGTAATTTTAAAAAACCACTGCTTCAATTGTTTCTGCTCAACTTGCGTCCCACATCGCTCACAACAGCCATTTACCACCTGCTCATTCGCAAGTACCGTCTGATCACTAGGACACCAGTTGGCATGGGCCTCCTTTTGATAGGCATAACCGTTGTCGTATAAAATCTTAAACAGCCACTGGGTCCATTTATAATAGTCCGGCTTGGAGGTGTTGATCTCTCGCTCCCAGTCATACACGAACCCAAGCGACTTTAGTTGCTTGGTAAACCGTTTGATATTAACCTCGGTCGTCTCGGCTGGCGGTTTGCCCACTTTAATCGCATAGTTCTCGGCCGGCAGACCAAAGGCATCCCAGCCAATTGGTCGAAGTACATTCATCCCCCGCATTCGATAATAGCGCGCAAAAATATCCGTAGCGATATACCCCTTGGGATGTCCGACATGCAACCCATCACCCGAAGGATAAGCAAACATATCTAAAACATAGACCTTCGACTGTTTATCGCCGGTTTTGGCCGTAAACAGTTTTTCTTTGCTCCAATATTTTTGCCACTTGGCCTCGATGGTCTGGTGATTAAAGTGCTCCTCTTTCATATGGGTTTATCATAACAAAAAGCTACCAGACCGGTGGTTCTGATGAAGTACTTCAGAGAAGGTAGCAACTTATATTAGGAGATTTGGCAAAAGAAAAGACCCTTGCCCAAGGGGTCTGATTAGAAGAAGCAACCAGATAAACCTGTTCTACTCCTCCAGGCAGTCGTGACAGAGTTTACTCCACCACACATAGAGCTTCTGACGGCGGATATGCTGTTCCGCCTTCTGACGCAATTTACTCATAGCATCAGTGCCAGTACCTCCTGCATCCAACGCCTCGATGAGCTCCTCGGAGGTGATACCTCCACCCTGCTGAGAATCATCCAGATAGCGCCCTACGATGACACCATTACTGTTGAGCGATTGATGAAGTTCCTTCCAGTCAGGAAACTCATCCTTCACCGCTTGAATAAAGTCGACTGGGTAAACCAGCGGCTTCACTTGTTTCCGTATAGCTGACATTACAAACCTCCTAGGTACAAGATGGTTGCATCCTACTATTAGTAGTTTCCTATGTCAAGCTAAACTTCGCTCTTGGAGCGACTTTCTATATGGTAAACCGTACCGGATGATTTCCCTGCTGGTCTAGGCCCTAGACACCCCACTATACTCTCTCAACATCTGAACCAAAGTAACTTTTTCCTTTGTGGTTTTAAAATATCGCTCACGACGCAAGGCATCGAACTTGTTTATAAAAGCTTCGTAAAATATAAGGTCTAATGGTTTACGAGTTTGAGTTGATAGATTCTTACCAGAATTATGGGCTATTAGTCGTTTCTTGAGATCCTCGGTAAAACCAACATACAACTTACCGTCTATTTGGCTACGAAGTACGTAAACATAATACATATTTGTATTATATAGTCCCGTACTACTCGCTACACTCGAGTACAGAACACCGCCCCGTACCAGTCAGCTGGCGCTTCCGGTACACGGCACTCACTATTCGCCTTATACTATTTTCGTTCGTGGCTGCGCCATGAACTTGAGCGAAGCGAATAGTTCGTGGTGGACCGTACCGGATGATTTCCCTGTTGGCTACAGGGGCCCTGCGCTCGCTGCAACAAGGAAGACAACAAATTTATATAAGCAGCATCGCGAGCGAACCTCCGATTCTCATCCGCCAATCCCATAAAAACAAAAATCGCCCCGCTGGGGCAATTTTGGTTTTGGTGGACCGTACCGGATTCGAACCGGTGATCTCCTCCCTGCCAGGGAGGCGCGTTACCACTTCGCTAACGGCCCATAGTCAGATCTATTATAAAACACACTACCAATCAACTGAAAAACCGATGACCTGTCCGACCGAAGTGTCGAACCGCTCTACCAACTGCAAAGTCCGACAAAGCTTATGAGCGTAGTCGGAAGCCAACGGCCCCTGTTGCTCGAATATACCATACTCTTCACCTTCAACCCCACCCCATTGGTTAGATTGTCGTAGACCCTTCGAAGCTTTAGCGGAGTAGGGGTGAGATTGGAATAAATTGGATAAATTTTCTTCAAACTTCTACACTCTTGGCAATCCGTCCCAGAATTGGTATCTCCCAGCGCTTTCCCACCAGAGCATTATAGACACCGGCGACGCTAAGCACCACAAACAACATCCAGGCCACTGCTCCCAACCAAGCCGTTAAACTGAAAGTGGTTCGCGGTAACAGCGCCACAATAAATGATTCCAGCATAAACAGCACAAACCAAATCACCACTTCAGATAGAAACAACACCATCCCCTGTTTGGCATGAAAATAAATATCGTCGTTTTCGTGCTTTAAAATCAATGGAACCACGAACAGAATCGAAATATAACTCAAAGCCGCAAAGACTTTGTCTTCTCCTCCAGATGAAACCCGACGCGGTTCAGGTGTAATTGATTGATAGTTCTCTTCCATAGGTTTAGTATAGTTTACTTTCTGGCTTAATCAAAGATACTCTATCCACTAAAATAATCAATACCAGAGCCAGAAACAGAAGTAATCTACCTTGCTGGAGCGATACCAGCCAATGATCTACCAACCCCAGAGCCAACCAAGCGTCAATCGGCAGAACCAGCAACCAATTCTCTTTAAAACGCAACCACTTCACCTGCACCCAAACCAGAACTGCAATCAACCACGCCCAAATCGCTACTCCCACTACACCTAACTCACCTATCATCAGCAAATAAACATTATGAACTGGTTGGTACCACCAGACCGGTTGAGTGCTATCGAGTTTTTGCAAAGCCACCGTATAGCCACCAATCCCCGCCCCTCGAACCATGTACTGACCAGCTATCTTTTCCCAATTAGTTACCCCAGTAATTCGCTCTTCAACCGAGCGCTGTTCTAACCTATCTGACAAGTCAAACCGATTAATTACAAATTGATATTGGGTAGCAAGAACCAGACCAAAAAGTAATAACGCTCCCCCAGCGATATTAAATTGACGCCGATTCCTCCACCGCTTGTCCGCCGAATTGTGCTCCTCCCTTTTGGCGGACCAACCCAAAATAATCACCACCAATAAACCTACCCCCAATACTAACCATGCTCCACGAGCGAATGACAATCCTACTCCAACTACCACTAGCATGATAATCTGGACCAACTGACGACTCAACTTAGACCGCTCTAATGTGGTGTAGTAATAAATCAACACTGGAGTTGCCACCGCTAATAACCCACCCAACATATTAGCGTGAGGCAACATCCCATGGGCTCGCAGTTGACGCACCCCATTAGCCATAACCACTGGAATGCCAGACACTTGAGCGTTCAAAATTGATTCGCCCAACCAGGGAAACCCCAACGACTGGTTCAGAAAATATTGAACCACTCCCCACAGCGCTTGTAATCCCACCCCCCACATCAGCGGACGAATTAATTGACTAATTGCTTGAATCCGATTTAACAAATACAAATACCACAAATACGCCAACCACCAGTGTCCTGCCGTAATCATTGCCAACGGCTTATCCACCGCCCAACTAACCGACAGTGTCATCCACACCAACAAAGTTAGAAGTGGTGCACTCAGCCATCTAGGCCCAGCAAAAAACTTTTTATCTGGTCGCAAGACCCAACAAACCAGTAGCGCGATTATAACTAAGTCTGTCGCATAAATATGCCACGAGCCATATTCAAAATATCCGCCATTAATAGTCGCAAACATCACCGTATGCCTTAGTTGCCACGGCAATAAAAATACCGATAGCCACACCATTACTGCCTCGATTTTATCCAGCCAGAAATTCTTCGATTCGTTCTCGGACTTCCGCTCGTCGGTCATTGAAATGGATTTTGACAACATGGTCATCGGCTATCACGCTTGGATTAATCCCTAACTTTTGTTTATTTCGTTCAATAATCCGCTGCTGTTTGATTCGCACCCACGCTTCTATCCTATCACCGAACTTGCCGACCAAAATCTTCTCCAATCCCCAAGCAAACCAAGACGGTCGCATTGGCTTGTCAAATTCCGGTCGTCGGTTAGGACTTCGATATGCCACCGGCAATTTATCCTTCAGCCATTTGTTGGCCGACCAAATCGTTTCAAAGTAGTCCGTTTGCCAAACCGGGACCAAGTCAGCTAACCAATAGGCCAAATAATAATCGTTAGCAATCGCACAGAGCGATAAGTCCAGCGCGGTCTCATCTACAAAGAACTCTGGCGAAAATAATAAATACTTTTTTACTGACCGCACTCTTAGGCCTAAGAAACTTAGCCACAACAGTAAAATCGCTCGAGCCGTCCACACCCGCCTAGCCCTTGTCACCACAAACAAATCAATATCGGAATTCTCGTGCACATTATCATAAGCCAATGTATTACCAACTGCGACCAGTTTAATAAACGGTACATTGGCAAATATCCATCGGCTCTGCCGTACTCGTTGCCAAAACTTTTTGGCCAATTCGCGCCGCCGAGCGTACTCATGGATATGAGTTTCGTCCACATAACAAAACTCACCCGACCAATGCATGTCGCTTTTTTTAATAATTTGCTTCAACTCGTTCACATCCAACTCTCCCCCCCATCCATAGCGTCGAAGTTCCCTTAGAGTCAACGGCCGATCGAATTGAGCAAAGAAAATCAGAGGGATAAGAGCGTCCTTCATAGAAGTAAAAGAGTGCTTTTATGGTATCGTGGAGTTGTAAATTAGACAAACATTATGAGCAAAAAAGTCGCCTTTTCAGGTATCCAGCCCAGTGGGGTTATCCATATCGGCAATTACCTCGGAGCCATCCAGCAATGGGTGGACGGACAAGATAAATATGCCAATATCTTTTGCGTGGTTGATTTGCATGCCATCACCGTTCCCCAAGATCCTAAATCTCTAAAAGAGAATACCTATCGCACCGCCGCGATTTATTTGGCGGCTGGGATTAATCCCAAAAACTCCATCATCTTTGTTCAGTCCCAGGTTCCCGCTCATACCGAATTGGCCTGGGTTTTAAACACCGTTACCCACACGGGCGAACTATTGCGGATGACCCAGTTCAAAGATAAGACCAAAACTGGCAGTGACAATGCATCAGTTGGGCTATTTGACTACCCCGTACTAATGGCAGCCGACATTCTATTGTACGGCACTAACCTTGTTCCAGTCGGTGAAGACCAAAAACAACATGTCGAACTAGCCCGAAATTTGGCCCAGAGATTTAATAACCGATTCGGTAAAACTTTCGCTATTCCAGAACCTATCATCCGCAAAAGTGGTGCCAGAATTATGGGGTTAGATGACCCCTCTAAAAAAATGAGCAAGAGTGCCGGGCCAGCTAACTACATCGCCCTGACCGACAGCCCGGAAATTATCCGCAAAAAAATTATGCGGGCTACTACTGATTCTGGAACCGTAATAAAATTTGACCCCAAACGAGCAGGTCTCTATAACCTCCTGACCATCTATCAACTCTTCTCTGGCAAAACCGAGGCCCAGATCGAAAAACACTTTATCAGAAAAGGATATAGCAATCTTAAGCGCGAACTAGCCGATTTGATTATTGATAAGCTCACTCCGCTTCAGAAAAAAATTGAGTACTACATGAAAAACAAGCGCTTGCTCGACCAGGTACTTAAGAGTGGTGCTAAGCGCGCCGATAAAATCGCCAGTCAGACCCTAAAAGAAGTTAAGCAGAAGCTTGGATTAGTGGCCTAACCCGATGTTATGCTTAATTTACGATGTCCCAAGTTTTTACCAAGGGGTTTCAGCATCTAGATCCTGAAACCAGTTCAGGATGACCCATTGTGATGAATCCAGTCAGCTCGGCTGTCACCCGCTCCAGAATTTCTGGAGTGGTCGCTTCAACATTCAACCGCAACAACGGTTGAGTTTGGCTTGGCCGAATATTCGCCCACCACTCAAGTGTTTTAATTGTTAATCCATCTAACCAATCAAGTTCTTCATGTTGGAATCTTTCTGCTAGTTTATTTAAAGCCACTTTGATGTCGGTCACTTCAAAGTTTGTCTCTGGAATCTGAAAATATCTCCGATGTGGCACCAATAATTCTATTAGCGACCGATTCGTCTCTGCTATCAATGACAAAACCAGCATTGCCGCAATTAACCCGGAATCACAACCGTAATTGTCTTGAAAGAAATAATGCCCAGAGTGTTCGCCGGCAAAAAAGGCACCATAGGTTTTCATGTCATTTTTGATAAACCCATGCCCAACACGCGTACGCAATGCTTTAGCCCTGTGTCGTTCGATTACATCTCGAACATTCCAACCGCAAATCGCATTATACAACACCGTCCGAGTTGAATCCTCTGTTAAAATCGCATCCATCACCAACGCGGTCATTTCCGAACCATTCACCCATTGCCCATTGTTATCTACCAAAAACAGTCGGTCGGCATCACCGTCAAACGCCATCCCTAAATCCGCCTTCTCTTCAACCACTTTCTTACACAAATCCTCCACATTTTTTGGCTCAATCGGGCTTGGCAAATGATGCGGGAAATTACCGTCTGGCTCGAAATATACCTCGATAAGCTCGGTACGGGTATCTCGCTCTTTCCCTTGGTTAAGTTGTACAAATAACTCTCGGACAATCGGTCCCGCCACCCCATTGCCAGCGTCCACTACTATCTTTAATGGTTTCAACCCATCAATTTTTGCAAACGATAATATGTGTTCTATCCACTCCGACAAGATATCGCGTTTAATCACCATCGACGCTCGCTTTGGTATCGTCCAACTAGCCCCCTCCTTATCTACAATCACTTGGATTTCCTGCAATTCTCCCTCGCCACCCATCGCACATCCTCCCTGCCAAGTAAATTTCAACCCAATCCATTCTTTCGGGTTATGCGATGCTGACACGCTCACCGTCAAATCAAATCCTAATGCTCCATTTGCCCACGACACCATATCAGAAGCTACCATCCCTAGATCCGTCACTTCACAGCCACTATCTTCAAACCCCAACATTACTGCTTGAGCAATACTCGGTGCTGACAAACGAGCATCCCTACCTACAGCCACAGTTTTAGGACGAGCATATTCAACTACTGCCCGAGCAATTTTATAAGCATCTTGCTCATCTAACTCGGTTGGGTAAACCCCTCTAATATCGTAGGCCCGAAAAATACTTGGGTTCATAAAAGCATTATATCAACCCCTATCCCCAATAGTGATATACTCAAGCCGACTTCTATTTTTGTTCTTTGTAAGGAGTAGAACCATGACGGAGACAGAAAAGCCAGGGATTTGGCTAGTGCGTGGTGTTGACGAAGGATATAGCTCCGAAATCCAAGAGCGTCTGGAAAGTATTGCAGAACATGGAGTCATTGAGATTTTCGGCATTTCTCGCGTAGAAGGTGGCTGCGGTGAAACTCCCGTCATCATAGAAGACGAGAATCACAAACGTCACGAAGGCCTATTTGGCTGCAGAAGTTTTTGTACCAATCTCGAAACAGCCCTCTAGTGCCAATCTCATCTTGCCCGACCCTCGTCGGGCTTTTTATTTTACGACCCTTTGGAACGAGGTCGTCTATTTCTGTTGGGACCCATCAAGCCAGCCAGGTATCTAAATCCATTCTTTATTGGCCCTAGAACGAGGGTCGTTCCTGCCTACCGGCAGGCAGGCTGAATTGAGCTAAATCGCTTGGGGCGAAGCCGTTGTTTGAGGAGTGAAACAACGAGTTCGGCGGAAGCGCCCAGCGATTTAGCCAATGAATAGACCCGAGGATGTTGGCCAGCGCTTTTGGCTACTTTTGGCAAGACAAAAGTAGTCGCGGGTTAAGCACCGCACAGGTGCTTGAAAAAATAAAATCAACCTCTGGCAACCACCACTCCCCAAACCCGTTTAGCCCCGGCTCGTTTTAATGTTTTAGCGCATTCCTCCAAGGTTGCCCCTGTTGTCATCACATCATCTACCAACAATATGTTAATGCCCTCTAACGCGACTCGGCATTCAAAAGCCCCAGAAATATTTCTCAACCGTTCCACCCGAGTCAGTTTGGTTTGCGACAAAGTTGCCTTTACCCGACTCAAAATCAATTCAGTTTCCATCCCCGTCCGTTCGATTATTTGGCGAGTTAAAAGCTCGGCTTGGTTAAACCCTCGCTCAATTATCCGCTTGCCATGCAATGGGACCGGCACCAATACAAAATCTGCCAACTCATTCACTAAAATTGTACGCACCAACATTGCCCCCAGAAGATTAGCTAACTCAACTGTTCCGCTGTATTTCAACTCGTGAATCAACTCACGAATTGGACCAATTTCAAAATGGGTCGCTACCACTACTCCGTCCAAATTCGTCTGCCGACGGCAATTGTCACAAGTTCGCCCACGAGGCATTAACCGACCGCACCGATAACAATTTTGAACCTTCAAAAATAAAATTTGGCTAGCACAATCAGTGCACAGCCAAGTCCCAACTTTGCCGCAACCAACACATCGAGATGGGGCTATCCCTTCTTTAATAAACCACACCACCCCATCAAAGCGCGGCGATTTGGACACCGGTGTAGTAGTAAGTTAAAATCTCCTGAAAATTCTTGCCAGCTTCGGCCATCCGTCTCGCTCCCCATTGTGGCAAACCCACTCCGTGTCCCCATCCTTGACCAACAAACATAAAGTCGGGCTTATCAACAAACCCGACTGTTTGAACCGTAAAGTTCATACTTTTAATATCATTATTGTTAGTTAGATAATCAAAATCATAAAACGGTACCGCCACCACTCGTCCGCTACGTAAGGTAAAGTTCACTGTCTTGGCCCGACCAGACGGGAACCGCTCCACCACATCAATTTTGTCGATAATTTCACTACCATTTGCTGCAATCCCCAGTTGACTATCAAATCTTCCTTGCAAATAATCTTGGGTTAATGTAGCACTCCAATCGATTGGTTTAGCGTACGGATCCAGTACCCCCTTTAAATATGGAATGGCTGATGCCGGGTTACCCTTCCCCCACACATTTTCCACATTCTCGGTCGCCCCACCGCTATCGGAGAAAAAATAAGCCGAGATTGGTTGTCCTCCATATTTAATCACTAGCCCCCGAGTGGCTTCAGCCGCCGCCACTAGATTCGGTTTTTGAACTTCATAATCATAACCGTAATAAACTTGATCCCGAGTATCGTCATACATATCAAAAATATCGGCCCGGGGCGCCAACCGTTTCTTGGCTGCAAAAGTTCTGGCCGCTACCATCTGGGCTCTCTGCGACTCTACCGGCCAACTGTCTGGCACTTCAGCAATCCCTTTTAAGTAGTCCTCCAACTCTAGTGTATTGACCACCCAAACATTATTAGACAAACTTGACCGTCTGACTTCAACAATTCCCCGAAAAGTGTCATAAGAACCAACTCCGTCAGTCGACACACTAATTACCCCTTGATTAATTGGCACGATCCGCAAATAATCTTTAACTTCTTCCCCAGTACTCAATCGATACCCAGAATTCAGTGCAGTAACGCTAACCGACCCACCATAAACTTTGCGCACCAGCCCTTTATCCGAGCCCCGCCGGATAGCCATGTTGCCTTGAACAGTAATACTACTCGTTGTTGAAGTAATCCCAACTCGAATCGGACTAGCAATCACCAACTCTTCGTCCACATGGATGTCCCAATATAAACCGACATCCGGCAACCAACTTACTCCCTCGATTACTACTCGAAAATATTCCCGATACTGTCCAATTCGGTCCGGCGCCTTAATCGTAAAAGTAAAACGAGCTGTTTCGCCCGGTTTCACTTGGCTAGGAGTAATCGTGGCCGTGCGGTTGGTCGATAACCAACTAGAGTCATAAAATCCACTGGCTCGGTCCAGCGTCCTGGCCGTCCCTAACCTTGTTGCATTTACTTCTTCGGCTGACCAAGTGGTGTTTCCGGTATTTTGGAAGTCCACCCACAACACCGAACCGTCTCCCGGCGAAAGAGAAATCACCCCAGACGATTGCTGAATATATTTGGCACTGTAAATTGCCGGGACCACCGTAACCTCTAACCCAAATCGCGCATCAAACCAAGTTACCCCTTCGGCCACCAGACCAAATTCTTCTTTGAAGGTTCCAACTTGACTGGGTGCCTGAATCGTAAAATTAAATATTCCGGTTCCATTTGGTTCCACGATTGTACTCGCCGAAGTCACCCGGTTTGAGCTCAACCAACTTGAGTGATACAACTTCCCGGCATGGTCGAATGGGGATATTGTCCCGATCTTTACTGCTACCCCTCCGCTATTTTGCCAAGCGATATCTCCCAAATTTTGAAAACTGACACTGACCGTGGTGGTTTCTTTGGCCTTGAGTGTCACCTTATTCACCGACTGTTGGGTCAATCCCGTCTTGAATATCGCCGGCTGGACATTAATGGTCAACGGAATATCAATTCCGCCAATCCAAGTTACCCCTTCAATCACCAGACCAAAATGTTCGATTGTCTTGCCTCCCCCGCTAGCCATTACCATAATTGAAAAATGAGCCAGTTGTCCGGTAGCCGCTACATCCTCTTGCATCGTGACTACCCGATTCGAAGACAGCCAACTCGAATGATAAAATTTACCCGAGTGATCTTGGGTCTTGATCGTCCCTAGTTTTACCGCATTGGCTCCGGTGTTAGCCCAAGTTGTCGTCCCGGCATTCCTGACCACCACTTCAAACCCCCCTATCGCCCCGGCTTTTAAATTAAGTGACGGACCCACCAAAACCACTTCAGCTGCAAACTGGCTGGCCGCCAAAACCTGAGCAACCGGAACCGGCTGAATCACTCCAGCCAATAATCCAACAGCCAAAATGTAAGCTATCGGTCTCATCATTGATAGATATTCCTATTATAACAAAACCATTACCGAAATTGCGCTTCAGGATATGCAGTTTATAATTGATAGGAGATGCTGCGCAATACATTTTTCGCTCAAAACCAGTCGGCCGGGAGTAAGACCATCACCTTTCGTGATGGTGAGGAAGTTGAAGCCGAAGATTTGGCAACTGATAGTGTCGATGCTAGCGAGCTTCCGGTTGATCTACTGCGAACCGGTAACAAATTGATTGCTAGGTCCCCGATTGCCGGAGCCGGTATCCACGATATTAGTGTCACCATCACCCCAAATCAATTAACGATTAACAAAAACAGTTGGCAAGGTAGGAGCGAGGAGAAAGAACACTTCTATCTCCAAGAATGCCACTGGGGGAATTTAAGCCGAACCGTTGATCTCCCTAAACCGATCGATCCAGACCGCACTCGAGCATCGCTAAATAATGGAATCTTAACTATCATTATGCCTTTGGCTTCCACTAGTCATACCAAAATAATTCAAATTCAAGATGACTCCCGCTAAACTGCCCCCGGTCCGTAAAGCCGTAATCGCTGTCGCTGGATTTGGCACTCGGTTTCTACCAATCACCAAAGCCAGTCCCAAAGAAATGCTGCCAATCATCGACAAACCAATCGTCCAGTACATCGCCGAGGAACTGCATGATGCCGGAATCAAAGAAATCATCTTGGTCACTAACTGGCAAAAGAAATCGGTCGAAGATCACTTTGATCCGTCTTTTGAACTGGAACATCAGTTGCTTGCCCAAGGCAAAAAAGCCCTGGTTCAGCAAATGAAACAAATCAGTAAACTGGCCAAGTTTGTCTATGTCCGACAAATCGAGGGCTATGGCAATGCTCTCCCCTTGATTACCGCTCAAGATCTGATTGGCAACGAGCCCTTCATCTACGCTTTTGGCGACGATCTGGTTAAATCAAAAATCTCTTTTTCCAAACAACTCATCGACACCTACCGCAAACACCACTGTAGCATTATCGGCGTACAAGAAGTAGATAGCAAAGAAGTATCAAAATATGGCATAGTAAAGTTGCGGTCGGATACACCTTTCCTAGAAGACATTGTCGAAAAGCCCTCACCGCAACAAGCCCCTTCTCATTTAGCATCATTTGGCCGTTATCTTTTTACTCCCGATATCTTTCGGGCTCTGAAACAAACTAGGCACGGCAAAGACAATGAATTTTGGACCGCCGACGCCATCAAACATCTCATCAAAATCGCTCCGGTTGTCACCCGCAAAGTAGTTGGTGGGAAATGGCTCACCACCGGAGACCCGGCTTCATACCTCGCTACCATTATTGAATACGCCCTCGACCAACCTCAACTTCGTCAGCAATTAATCAACCGATTCGCAAACCGCAAATGACCAACCGCCACCGTCTCTACTCGATTTTTCTCGCCCTTTTAATTGGGGTCTCCCTGACTGCTTTGTCGTGCAAAAGAGGCGGTAGCAGTGATACTACCGAAGCGCCTCCGGTCATTTCCAATGAACCAATTACTTTGGAGTATTGGCGACTATGGGATGAGAGCGATGCCCTCGACGAACTTATTAACAGTTACACCAGTAAACACCCGAACATTACCATCGAGGTAAAGAAAATCAGTTTAAAGCCCGGCGAAACTATTTACGACTATCAGCAGAATCTGATCAAATTAATCGCTGACGGTGCTGGCCCGGACATGTTCATGCTCCATAATGACTGGCTCCCCTACCAGATTAATCAGATTGCTCCGATGCCGGCCGGTCTGATGAGTGTTAAGGATTACCGAAATCTCTTCCCCGATGTCGTTCAAACCGACTTTATCTCTAACAATCGCATCTACGCAGTACCTTACTATATAGACGACCTAATGCTCTTCTATAACACCGACATCTTTAGTGCCAAGAAAATCAAACAACCGCCACGGACGCTTCAGGACCTAGTTGATCTGATTCCCAAACTCACCGAAAAAGATAGCCGGGGCAATATTACCCGTTCCGCCATCACCCTTGGCGGTAATGATGGTATCCCCCGAGCCGCTGATATCCTAGCTGCTCTAATGATGCAATATGGTGCCGAAATGACCTCGGCCGATCATACCACCGCGACTTTTAATCTGCCAGCACCTGACACCAACCCACCCTTTATGGCCAGTCAAAACGCCTTAAGTTACTACACTCAATTTGCTACCCCAGGGTCTCCCGTCTATACCTATACTGATGCCAAAAATGCCGATGGCAGTCGGGTCTTCCCCTCCGATGTTCAGGCCTTTATCGAAGGGAAAGCCGCCATGATGTTTGGTTACGCTTATCATGTTCCGCTAATCCAACAGTTTGCTCCCAAACTTCGATTCGAAACGGCCGTCCTGCCTCAACGCCAAATCCAAAATCCAATCACCATCGCTAACTATTGGGGCGAGACCGTCTCTAAGAATAGTCAGCATCCCAATGAGGCCTGGGACTTTATCAAATTTATGACCAAGCGCAATTCTCAAAGTGCTTTCTTCCGCGCCACCGGACACATCCCGGCCAGCAAAGAACTTCAAGATACCATGACCAGTCGCCGCTACTACGCTCCAGTCGCTCAACAAATTGACTATGCCAAATCCTGGTATCGTAAGAACACTCCCGAGATCGAAAGTATTTTTGGCCGAATGATTGATAGTGTAGTTAAAGACAAAATTAGTCCCGAAGTTGCCATTGATGTAGCCGTCAGAGACATCAACAAACTCGAATGATAAATTGGATTACCAAATGGGTACTGACGGCCTATGCCCAACCAAATAACGCCGGTCTTTCTGTTGGAGCCGGAATCGGCATGAGCAAACTTGCCGGTCTGATTAACAAAGTTATTTCAATCGTTGAAGGACTCCAAGTTTACATCCTGGGGATTGCCGGATTAATTATGGTATTAATGCTGGTTTTTGGCGGCATCCAATATATTACTGGTCAAGCCGAAGCCGGGAAGAAAACCATTACCGCCACAATTGTCGGTGGGATTATTGTTGGGCTTGCCACCGCTATTATTAATTTGGCTATCAGTTTGATACAATAAAGGTACTTCGGTTCATATTAATAATTAAAGGGTCGTAATATGAAAAAGGTATTATCAATCGGTACTGGTATCGTCACTTCTTTGTGGCTTGCACTACCAGCATTCGCCCAAGGTGGTAATGTTACCGATATAACAGAAGGCACCTCCATCCAAGCCACCATTGGTGCACTTATAACTTGGGTGTTTAGCATTGCCGGCATCATCGCTGTTGGATATTTGGTGTTTGGTGGTATAACCTATATCACCGGTGGCGCCAAAGGTGCTGAATCAGGCAAAACCATGATTACCAACGCCCTTGTGGGTGTGGTCATTATCGGTCTGTCATATGCCATCGTTAATGTAGTTATTGGATTGATTCAATAACTTAGTTCCAACTACATAATCAAAAGAAGCCCCTCTGGGGCTTCTTTTTTGTTCCCTGAATATTTGTCTGGCGGAGGCGACAGGATTCGAACCTGTGAGAGGATTGCTCCCCAACCAGTTTTCAAGACTGGCGCCATAAACCGCTCGGCCACGCCTCCTCGTCCAAATGGACTCAACTTTACACTATCCCGCCATTGTTTACAGATGGCGGGGTGCTTTTGGGTCTCGTCATTTCTCCTCTCCCCAAAATCCTCGTTCCTCCATTCGTCGGGACTAGAGCATTTCGGGGACCCCGTTTATCAAAAATATTAAACTGCCTAACGCCTCTATTGTACCCTACCGTTTTCTTAAGCCATGAAAAAACTGTTTCATTAGACCAGCCACCGTCCCATCGTCTGGAAGTTTAAAACATTCTAACTTTGGGAACATTTTCTTTACCTGCTTATTTGTTAGTTTACTCTCAATCGACCCAAACAACGGGTCGGCTAACCCATAATAAACTTCCTTAATCCTGGCATTCCCAATCGCCCCCAAGCACATCAAACAGGGCTCAAGTGTTACATATATTTTCGCTCCGGGAAACCGCCAATCACCCAATTTTCTCTGGGCTTGCCGTAACGCTACCAATTCTGCATGTCCTAACCCATCTTTCTTTGCGTGGGTCTGATTTCTGCCTCGCCCGATAATATTGCCATTTGCGTCTACAATCACTGCACCAATCGGCACTTCTTTTTTGACACCGGCCTTTTGGGCTTCAGTAATAGCCACCTGCAAAAATTTCTGATGGTCTGGTTTCATAAAATTCTGGAGGAGAGGGCGGGATTCGAACCCGCGATACCCTTACGGGTATAACACGTTAGCAGTGTGTCGCTTTCGGCCACTCAGCCACCTCTCCTCGTCAGAATGGACTCGGCTTCACGCTATCCCGGCCTGCCGGGGTGCTTTTAGGCCTCGTCATTCTTCCTCTCCCCAAAATCCTCGTTCCTCCATCCGTCAGAACTAGAACATTTCGGGGGCCCCATTTTATTTTCAATCCACCAAATTGACGTGGTACGCCCGGAGGGATTCGAACCCCCGACCTCGTAGTCCGTAGCTACGCGCTCTAATCCCCTGAGCTACGGGCGCATAATGTTAATCCTTGTTTTTAAATACGCTCTACCAAACCCTGTTTTAAGTTGCTTCTCTCGCACCAACGCCGCGTTCTCCGACAAGCATGCCTCATAATACACCAGTTTTAACGGTCGGCGTGACTTTGTGGCGTCCACAGCATCGACGTTGTGCACTTCTACCCGTTTCCTTAAATCCTTCGTATAACCAACATAGAAGTGCGTATCTTTACTTGAAAATAAAACATAGATGTAATACACTCCTAACCCCCTGCCAGCCCACAGAGCTACGGGCCAGCCCGCAATGCTACGCATAGCGTTGCAGGCGGGCGCATAATAATTAAAACCGAAAGAACCTGCCAACCCGGTCAATCACATCTTCGCCTCGCCCGGGCTCTTCTGGCAAAAACTCCAACAAAACTTCTCTTACCTTTTCTACATCAGCCCCTTCTAATTGTAAAGTTAAAAGCAAACTAAATTTCTTAGCTGATATCAGATTTAATGTCCGACTGTTAGAGGTATTAATCACCCAAAACGCTCTCAACTCTGTGTACGGATAAAATTTATCTCCCACTTCTACCCCACGGCTTGTTAACCGATGAACAAAAGTTCTTGGGACAACTCTCCCCATCAGATAAACTACCACCCCAATCATTAGCACGACAGCTGTTCCCGCCCATTGCCTGGTATATATGGTATACGCCAACAATCCAAGCCCAACTAACCCAGCCACCAAATACCAAACTCTAGTCCGCTCCACCCGAGGGAATTCAAGCGCAGTCCATTCATATCGGAGAGTGCCAACTTCTTGCTTTGGGTCTGCCATAACTACCCCATTATTACATATCTGGCCACAGGCCACTCGAAGCCTTGGCGAAGTATGGCGGAGGCGGGAGGATTTGAACCTCCGAGGGGATTACTCCCCAACCAGTTTTCGAGACTAGCGCCATAAACCACTCGGCCACGCCTCCACTGCGCAACAACTTCGCGCTACGCACGAGCTCGACATAGCTCGCTCGGCTATTGACGCTCAGTGTTGCTTGTTTACCCCACCAAAAACCCGTTTATCAACCCCTACACTACATCAAAACCCAATATGGACAAAACTTCTATAAGAAACTTTAACCCTTTCTTCACCTGGTTTCTCAATTCCTCCCCCATCCCACAAATCCATCATCTTACTCCCTCCAAGGGTAAAACTGGCCGCTGCCCATTCAAGTATCTCTTTGGCAATTTGCCCAGCGCTGTCGGTCTTATAGATAAAAACAGTACCAAGCTTACTAAATATACCGCCATCAATTGGTAGTGACATAAAATGATTATCCCGCACATCAATCACATTATCGTGCCCAGTTGAGTCATAACCAACTCCCCCCTCATCGACTGCGATTGTCCCTCTAGGGTAGACATCAAAATCAGGCAACCCATTGTCTAAGTCATCTTCTGGACTATAAATGATTAATTGTTTAGCCACCAAGTCCGCATTAAAATCCTGCCCTTCACCAGCCAATGCCACTGGCATCCGTAAAATATCCAACGCAAGCTTACGAATATTTTGTCTGGCCTCGTAGGCCTTCCACAAATCAATCTCTTCTTCGTTCCCATTCCATCCCAACATGTTCGCCACTTGCATTGCCCTAAAAGTGGCCCACAGCCCCTGATGGATTGGCCCACTATCCGTTTGTTCTCCCCAACCATCGATAAACGCGGTACCAGATTTTTCAAAAAGGCCGCTTGCCCCGCCTAAATATCCACTGGCCTTAGTACTAAATCGACAAGCCCGCGGGTCCAACCATGGTTTTTCCTCCCAACACTTCCCAACCTCACGCATTCGTTCAAGATTAATAATCAGATTATCAAGCGCTTCTTTAGCTATCATATAATTATCTTTAATTTTGGCCTGAGGATTCTTGGCCGAGTCCGTCACTGCTTGTTCATGTGCTCTGGCCAACACCTCCAACCCCTTTTCATCGGTGTCAGCTTGAGCATTCGCCTGCACCGTTGCATTAAATAATGCTCTAGCATCTACCTGCAGTTGCTCATAAATCGGCCTTAGCGCTTTTTCTACCACTTGCTTCTGCCAATTCACCTGTACTGGAACAGGTTGGGGCAACCCCATCGCTTCAGTTAATTCTAAACTAGTTACCCCAATACTTGTAATCGCAATTCCTTGGCCGAAGCTATACGCCGACGGTGCGTCAATCGGCTCGCTATTTTCTTCCCCCTTGGCCACTGGCATACGCCGTGTCATATCTGGTCCATTGCTCTTCAAAAACTTTACTCCAATTTTATATTTACCGGCCAAATAACTTAAGGTTTCCATCGTTCGCCAGTCCAACGCATGAATTGGTTTACCATTTTTATCTGATTGCCAAGACAAGTCCTTAGCCGAATTCTCGTTCATTAATAATGCCCCATCTTTTACTAGCCCCTCTACATCCGCTACCAGTTTTTGATGTTCTTTATTCTGATAGTCCATCGCAATTGGGATAGAACCACCAGCCATATCTAGCACCTTATTCCCCGCCCCACCAAAAATCATATAAGCTAAAGCAACTAGTAATAGTAACACCAATAAGATTACCCATATCCACCAGGTTTCCGCTAAAAATGCTCCGACCGTCGCCACCGTCTTGGCTGACTTAGCCGCTTCGGCCATTTTTTTGGCTGTCTCGGCCGCTTTCTGCACTTTCTGATACGTCTCTCTGGCCTGACGTAGTTTTTCTAATTGGTCTTTCCGTGCAGATGGTTGGTCTTCGGGCTGTTCTGGCTCTTGCCGTTCTTGCTGCTCTTGCTGCTCTGGTTGCTCGGGCTCTGGTTGCTCGGGCTGCTCTTCATTCTCTTCTTCTTCGTCCTCGTCACCCGCTTGATTCTTGACTCGCTGATCCGCCAAATCCTCTTGATTAAATTCATCCTGACGCTGACCATCATCAATTTGTTTATTCGCCCGTTCTAGTTGGGCAGCCACACTTGCATAAAAATCCAAATTAATTCGCGACTGTTGAACCAATCGTTCAATCCGTTCACGAATCTTTTTTACTTTTAACCGTCTCTGGTTCTTGGTGTCATTATCATCTGCCATAACAACCTTAATCCCCCATAATCAATAATCAAATTCCAAAGATTACTTTCACATCAGACCCCTGCCGGGGCTCACACTTTCATCATCGATACCCCCGCATCGGTTACCAACATCAAAACTTTTGCGGTTTTGCTGTATTCCATCCGCTCTATTTGAGAACTGGTCGTGTTCCCGGCCAGAGGAATTGTCATCCGAGTCCCTCGTTCTACATTAACCAGTTCAAACGACTGTCCGCCAGTCGCCACCATTAGCGAATTCCCAGTCGTCCAAACCATACTGGTTTCACCATTCACAGCCAGACCTTCCACTACCACCGCCACCCCAGACAAAAAGTCATAGGTCTTCAACCGGATAGTGCCATCCTCTGACTTCGCTAAATACGCCACTCTTGTCCCATCAGTTGAAAAAGCAAATTGGCTTCCCGCCGCATAATCCGGGAACGGTTCAGACAATGTTTTGGCTATTAAATCCAAGAGCATTAATTTACCCGCGGTCTGAACTAATACATATCTATCGTCTGGTCCCCAAGTAAATTGCGGGGTTTCCAGTCGAGGCATCTCCACAATCAGCCGTTCCCATTCCAACCCGTCTGGCCAAGCCCGCACTAGCGAGTATTCACCATCGGCGGTTTCGTAAATATAAATAATTGAACTCCCGTCCGCACTAAATACTGCCTCCCGAACACTATCGCTTAATAAAATCGGCTGCCAACCGCTAGCCGGTTTGCGGTCATCGTCAAATAACCAAGTGCTTACTCCGTTCGATTTGGCCGGGGCCTGATCGGGCCGACCGCCCGGAGTCCCGAGCGGGATATACCGACCCTGAACCGCTCGATTATCCAACATATTCGACAAAGTCGGTCGCCCGGTTATTTTCACCAACGCCGATTGACCAACTCGTGACCACATCACATCAGTCACCCCAGAGAAACTGCCTTTGAACAAGTTAGCAATACTTGAATCATCCAGTTTGATGGTTTTAAAACTCTTATCTTGGGAATCAAGATAAGCCATCTCGGAGCCGTCTTGATTCAATCGCACAAAACTAACCGGGTGGTCAATCACAGTTTGGATTTCTGGGATTGGCAGTAGTTCCAAATTAATCGCCAACTGCTGACTCCGGCTGACTTCCACCATCTCGGTCAAATTCAAAAAGCCCTCTCTGGTCAAAACCAATGTATGTTGACCAACTTTTAAGCGAATCATGTCGCCGTTGCTGACCTGACCGTAACTTTTATCGTCTATCGACAGAGCCACCGGACTCTGATTAAGCCCCAAAATTACCTCTCCAGTCCCAAATTTGATTCCGCTCAATAACAAATACCCCGTCCCGGCAACCAAAATAACTGCCAGCCCGACAATACCTACCCCCAACCAATTCCGATCCCCTGTTGGTTTGTTGTCCGGCAATTTAATACCAGACATTGGCCGAGTCGCTCTACTTTGGCGCAACAATTCGTCTAATTCATCCTGGGGCGATTTTGGGCTCTGGGACTGATTTTGCGGCTCCTCTATCATCGCAAGATTACATCCTCTTTTTACCGATTTGTAAACTACTACTATTATGCCTGATTTCCCGGTCTTTGACTAAACTTCGTATCTGATATAACGGTTTCTGGGCCATTTTAGCCCCGCCCAGTTCCCTCTTGACTAATTCCCTATTTTTTGCTATAATTAAATAATTACTTGTTGGGTGGCTAATCTTATTTGGCTCAACTCAACCAGCAAAAAAATAAACACCAAAACTATGGATCCGATTACAATCACTCTTCTGGCAGCTCTCGGACTTGGCGTAGGTATTATTGCCCAACCAGTACTCAAGGTCATCGTTGGGGGGTTAATTATCGGCATTGAAGCATTTTTGGCGATGATTAATAGTTTTTTGCTATGGATCATCAATGAAGTGGTCCTTAAGGGACAGAATCTAATTCTTGGTAGCCCGGCAGTACTCCAGGCCTGGGGAGTTATGACAATGGCAGCTAATGTCCTTTTCTTCTTGGCATTGGTGGCTTTCGCCATCATGATTATCACCCGCTCGGGTGGATACAACTTTAAAAAAGCCATTACTGGGCTGATTACTTCAGTAGCATTAGCCAACTTAAGTTATCAAATCGTATTGGTATTGATTGAAGTGGGCGACGCTCTTAAAAACACCGCTCACACTATGCTTGGATTTGAGCCATCTCAGATAGAAACCTTCGTTAATGACATTAACCTGCTCTTCTCGCCCAAAGTCGTTGGAGGTTATGACGTCGACCTCGTAAAATACATCGGCCTCTCTCTCATGATGTTGGCCGTCTACGCCATTAGCACCTATGTTTTCTTCCGACTGGCGTTTGTTTTGATTGAGCGAGCAGTCCGTCTAATTATTTTGACCATCTTTGGCCCAATCATGTTTGCTTTGAGCTTGCTCCCCCACAAGGATTTGCAGGGTATGGCTCAAACTTGGTGGAGCGATTTAATTCGCTGGATTCTGGTTTTGCCACTCGCCTACTTGCTTTTAGGCATAGCCAGTATGTTAAAGCCCAGTGACACCAACTCGATCGGACAATTAATCATCGATTCATTTACTAGCCCTGCCGGTAGCAATGCTGGATTAAACAGTGGCGCCAGTGCTGCGACCTTTATGTACTACATCGTCGTAATTGCTTTAATGCTAGCCGCCGCCAACACACCAGGAACGCTAAAAGTCCCAATCAGCGCAGCCACCAAGTTTATGACTGACCTGGCCAACAAACCGTTCCAGGCCTCCAGTAAAGCTATCTCTGCTACTGCCGGTAAATACTGGCAATTGGGTATGGAAGGATTTAAGGGTTCAAAGGCCGGCGGACTGCTCCGGCAAATGGATGTCAATATGGCCGCGCTTGATACCCGCGTGAAGTCGGCCAAGAAAGTCGGTGAATTGGCTACTCGCAAGGGTGTAATGGATAAACTCCAGCCCGGAGATGAGCGCACTCTAGCCGATTACGACAACAAGGAAAACAAATATATCGAAAGCCAATTACCTCGGTTTGGTGCAAGTTCGATGGATGACTTAAGCTCAGCCGAGAAGACCGCCCTGAAATTAGAATTTGAAAACAGAAACCCAGGTCTGGTCTCTAAGCGTGACCAAGCGGCTGACCGCGACAACTCCTTCTTGGCCGACATGGTTGATGTCAAAATGAAAACCGAACCAACTGGTAAGGGCGCTGCCGACGAACTTAAGGAGGCCTACGAAGCATACGGTGCTAGCCCTACCCTTTTGAACGCCCGCAAACTTAAGATTGCCCAAGCGGTTATGCGCCGTGTCCGCAATGCGACCCGTGATAAAGAGGAACGGATACAAATCGAAAAAGATCACAATAATCTATTAGACCAACCATTTAAAACACTGCAACCAGATGGAAGTATGGAAAGCCGGACAGGAGATGATTTATTAAAACAAGCCGGATATCGCTGGAGCAAAGGCAAATATGCCCCACCCAAATCCGGTGAAGCAGACGACGAAACCGCTGGCGTTTCTGGTGCAGGCGGGGCCAACTATGGCGACCTGGCCAAAAGTTCTGCCACGCTAAAGTCACTAGAGGACGGCCTGAATAAATTAAATACGGCCATTCAGGCACTAAGCCAAGAAACCGAAACAGCCGCTGACGGGTTAAAGGGTCTTAGCACTGCCGAGCAAGAAGCCGCTAACCGTGCCGTAGAGGCCGGCAAACAATTAGACCCTCAAACCCTAAAAGCATTGGTTGATAATCCCGGTCTCCGCGATAATCTCTCCGAACTGTCCTCCAATACCGACAAAGCCACTGTCAACAATTTAACTTCAGACCAAAAGAAGGAACTTGATAACATCGCGTCAACAACTACGAACCAAGCGGCTCGAGAGATAAAAACCAATGACTATCTCAAAGGTATCGGGGTTGACGAAACAACTTCGGCAAAACTGGCATCGGTATTATCATCCGGTATTAAACCCGAAGACATCAACAACGCCCGAATCTTTGCCGCTGGGGCCACCAGTCCCAATGCTTTAACTAGTATTAAAACCATCATCGAAAATAACCAACAGATTTCTGGGCTTGAACAGCAAAAAGCCACCGAAGAGGCCAACCGGACTGCGGCCGAACAAAGCGTTAATCAGCAACAGTCGGCTATCAATGCTCAAATCAATAACCAGTCACAATACACTTCCAATGTGACGGCCTCTCTGAACAAGACCTCGTCTCCAACCGGGGATTCTCCGAAAGATTACCTTGAGAATGAAATCCCTAAACTTCGTCAGGAAATCTTGACCGCACTCCAAAACACTGCCGACCCCATCCAGGCCGCCCAGGAATCTCGCAACTCGGTTCTTAATGCTACTCAAAATGGAAACATCACTCAAGCGCTAGACCATTTCGACTTAAACAGTTTAGAACTAGATGGCAGGGAATTGGATGTCAACCGAGTCCTAAAAACCTTGGATAGTATTATCACTAACAAACCTAAATCTTAATCAAATCTTATGCCTGCTAAAATCCCACAAGACGTTACCCGTGAAGACCGGCTCGTCGGCCCATTGACCCTAAAGCAATTCCTTTATGTCTTGGCTGGCGCCTCAATCGTCTTCATCGCTTACCAGTATTACGCGATGCAGTATCTCTATGGCATCGAGTTTGTCCTAATCAGTTTAGTAGCCGGGTCTTTGAGCATTGCCTTTGCTTTTAGCAAAGTTAACGGACAGCCCTTTGGTGTCTTTATCGTCAACTTGTTCAAGTTTTGGTTGGCCAATAAACAACGAGTGTGGCATAAAGAACCCCGCGAGTTGGTAGAAACAATTAAAGTGTCAGCCACCGATATCAAAGACACTAAAAGTGAACTTCAAGAACGCAAACAAGGCAAAGAATTGCAAAGTCAGCTCGAAAAGCTGTCTCGGGTCTTAGATGCGGGTGGTACAATTAAGCCGGACGATCAGGAGGCGGTGACAACTCAAGTAAATAATTTAAATGAGAATCCCTCTCTCGTTAACGAAGCCGGTCTGGATGTAGAAGATGTCTTAGCAGAAAACGAATAATTACCTGTCCCAAGAGAATCAAGAAAACGGGCAAAACTAACAAACCACCAAGATGCAATACACTTACACTGACAAAAAATTTTAACGAGATGGCTAAATCAAAGCAGCCCAACAGTACTCAAAAGTACCTACCTATCAAGGAAGTCCGCGATGGGATAGTGATTTTAAAGACCGGCGGATTTCGGACTGTATTGATGGTCAACGCCATCAACTTCAACCTCAAATCCAGGGACGAACAAGAAGCGATGATGCAGCAGTACCAGGCCTTTCTCAACGGCCTAGGATTCCCAATCCAAATCGTTGTCCAGTCCCGAATGTTGGATTTGGACAATTACTTGGCCCAACTCGACACCCTTAGCCGTCAACAAACCAATGACCTGCTTCGAACTCAAACTACCGAGTACACCAACTTCGTCCGCGAACTCATCGGTGTCGCTAACATCATGAGTAAAACCTTCTATCTAGTTATCCCCTACGATACCGGCGTCGAACTCCCTACCGGCGGATTTCTGGCTGGACTTTTTGGTAAAAAGAGTGGGCCGGTTTCATTGGGTGGCCGATTTGAGGAAGTTAAAACCAAGTTGATGGAACGGACTTCCTTGGCCTCGTCTGGTCTGGCTGGGCTGGGGTTGCATAATGTCCAACTCAACACTCAAGAATTGATTGAGCTGTTCTATACTACCTACAATACTGATACCGCCCGGAGACAAAAACTATTTTCGGTCAGTAATGTCGATGTTTCAGTCATCCAGCATATTAAGGATACCAACCCAGGACAATAACTACCTGTCCCGTTAAAAATCTAGAAAACGGGCACAAACAACAGACCACCAAGATGCAATACACATACATTAGTAAAAATTTTTAACGGGATGGCTCTATTCAAAAGAAAACCTAAGCCCCAAAAAGAAGCTGACGCCCGCAAAGCCGTCGAACAATTTGAAGCTGGCCTAGTTTCAATTCGTGATTTGGTTGCCCCGGCTTCTATGGAAATCAAAAATGATTCCATTGAGCTCAATGGCCGGTTTGTCCGAACCCTGTTTGTGCTCACCTACCCTCAATATATTGAAACCAACTGGCTCAACCCAGTCATTAACTATGATGTTGATTTGGACATTTCGATGCACATCTACCCGATTGACAGTACTGCCATTATGAATACGCTCCGCCGGAAAGTGGCCGAAATGGAGTCCTCGCTTCGAATCAACCAAGAAAAGGGCGCTGTTCGCGACCCCGAACTGGAAGTCGCCTACCAAGATGCCGAGGAACTCCGTGACCGTCTGCAACGCGGGATGGAACGGTTCTTCCATTATGGTTTGTATTTCACCATCTACGCCAAGACCCCCGAAGAGTTGGAATCGATTACCCAACACATTGAAACCACGCTGGGCGGCCAATTAGTTTACACCAAGCATGCTTTACTTCAAATGGAGCAGGGCTTTAATTCTTCTTTGCCACTGGGCTTAGATGAGTTAGATATTGTCCGCAACATGACCAGTTCCTCACTTGCTACCACTTTCCCCTTCACTTCGGTTGACCTGACTACCGGCAAAGGTGTTCTGTATGGTATCAACCGGCACAACAATTCGCTGATTTTATTTGACCGGTTCGATTTAGAAAATGCCAACATGGCTGTCTTCGCCAAGTCCGGTGGAGGTAAGTCCTATGCGGTCAAACTCGAGGTTTTGCGCAGTGCGATGTTCGGAACTGACACGATTGTCATCGATCCAGAGAATGAATACGAGACCCTGGCCAATGCCATTGGCGGTTCATTTATTTCTATCTCGCTCAACAGCGACAAACGGATTAATCCATTTGACCTGCCCGACCTGGGCGTCGATGCTGACGGCGAAAAAGTCCTTCGCTCCGCCATCGTCACTTTGCTTGGCCTGATGAATTTGCTGGTCGGGACTTTGACTCCCGAAGAAGATGCTTTGATGGACAAGGCCTTACATGAAACCTACGCCCTCAAAGATATCACCAACGACACCGCCACCCACAAAAACCCAATGCCGACGATGGAGGACTTGCAAAATGTTTTGGACAACATGCAGGGAGCCGAAAGTTTGTCTCAACGACTTAGCAAATATACCCGCGGGACTTTCGCTGGCATCTTCAACAAACCAACCAATTTTGATTTAGACACCGGTTTAGTTGTCTTCAATATTCGGGATTTGGAGGACGCCCTTCGCCCCATCGCTATGTATGTGGTGTTGAATTATATTTGGAATAAAATCCGCTTCAATATTAAAAAGCGTCTGCTCATCATCGACGAGGCCTGGATTTTAATGCAATACGAGGACTCGGCTAAATTCTTATATAGTATCGCCAAACGAGCTCGCAAATATTATCTCGGGCTCACCACTATTACCCAGGATGTAGAGGACTTTTTGGGCTCCAAATATGGTAAGGCAGTGGTAGCCAACTCGTCTCTTCAACTGCTCTTCCGCCAGTCCCCGGCTTCGATTGATGTCGTCGCCGAGACCTTCAATTTGACCCAAGGTGAAAAGTTCCTACTGCTCGAGTCCGAAGTTGGTGAAGGACTTTTCTTTGCCGGCACTAACCATGCCGCCATTAAAGTTGTGGCTAGTTATGTGGAAGATAAAATCGTCACTTCTGACCCTGCCCAATTAGCCGAACTGCGTAATCTAACCGGGGAGTAATTATGCGTATCGGGGTTGGATCTGGTTTTGCCATCGTCACCGGCGCCACCATTGTCAGTGTGGTTATTATCGCAACCTTGGGGGCGACTTTTATTAGAGAAACTTCCGGGATCGAAGAGCGCTGGGGTACTCGGACCATGGCTGAACGCGATACCGACATCACCAATCCAGCCGGGGAGTTAGACATCCCCGACGAAACCACTCCCGCGGTTAGCCCAAAAGTTACCGGCCCCGGCGACCACGACAATGATGGAATTGAAAACTCCAAAGAAAATAACTCCGGCATTTACAACGGCCTCGATGATCCCGGAACCGACCCAACCAACCCCGACACTGACGGCGATGGTGTCGCTGATGGAATTGAAATTATTTTAGGGACTGACCCAACTGACCTCAATAGCGGAGGCCTACCAGTCGTTACTCAACCAGGACAAGAGGAACCCGTTAGCGGATTGAAATTTACTTACAGTATCTCCAAACAAGTTCGGTTGGCTCCTGACGGCAGTTACACTCACTATGTTGATGCTCTGGCTGATGGCCAAACCCAGGTTGATTTCAAAATTGAAGTTAGCGTGAGTGTAAGCAATGTCCCAGACAGCGCCAGTGGCGACCAAGTCGTAGCCGTTTTCGTTGTCGACGATTTACTCCCACGCGGACTCAATCACATCCAAGGCAGTGATTCCCTCACGGTTGGTCAAACTGGTCAGCCCCAATTAATTGGCAGTGGCTGGATGGGAGAATACCGGATCGAGCTTACCCACAATAATCCAACCGCATCTTTGACCTTCGCCTTTTCTGCTACAGTAGAAGAGGCCGGTCTATGGGAAAATGTCGCTCGAGTCCGACTCGAAAACTTCCCCATCGAAGGCGCCCTCGATAAAGCCATCGTCCTTGGCAAAGCCCTCCCCACTTCTTAAATTATTCTCCATGACTAATCAATCTAACCCCCAACCAGACGACAATCAAGCTCCATTAGAACAGACCGTGAAGCATCTTCAGCGGACTAAGGAAGAAGAACTGACCAAAACCCAGGCAGCCCAGTTCAATTTAGAATATCGAAACTTAAATAACCTTCAGCCCGACCCGGCTGCCGTTGCGATTGTTCCCAAAGAGTTAGTTGAATCGGCTCAAATTTTTGCTTTTGAAAAAACCGGGACTAAAGTTATGTTGGCTCTCACCAACCCCAACTCCCCCGCTACGCTAACTGCGCTTAAACAACTAGACGCCATGGATGAATATCAGTTCCAACCAGTCCTGGTGTCTGATTCATCAATACGCTATGTCATCGGCCTCTATGACACTTTCGCTCCCAAGGATGGGCACCCAATTACTACCTCCATCAATCTCGGCAAACCCGGGACTTCGATTACCAAACTTACCGACCTGAAAAATTTTCAAACCAAGTTAGCCAAGACCTCAACCAGCGATTTGGTTGAATTGATTTTTGCTGGAGCCACTGGCTTAGGGGCTTCCGACATTCATATCGAACCAACTCAAACCGATGTCCGGTTGCGGTATCGATTGGACGGCGTCCTCCAAGACATTGCCACCCTGCCCAAAGCCACCCACGAAACCGTTCTTAGCCGAATTAAACTCCTGGCTACTCTCAAATTAAATATTAAAGAAAGTTCTCAAGACGGCCGTTTTTCTATCACCGCCGAGGACGAACATTACGACATCCGAGTTTCTGTTTTGCCAACCCAATATGGCGAATCAGTGGTTATGCGGCTACTCCCCCAAACGGGGAAGTTTGTTTCCCTAGATGAATTAGGATTAAGCCAACGTGATCGCCAAGTTATCGATGAAGCCATTCACCAACCCAATGGTCTAATTTTGAATACTGGCCCAACCGGCTCCGGGAAAACCACCACTCTCTACGCTGTGTTGAACACTATCAACTCTCCTACCACTAAAATCATCACTGTCGAGGACCCAATCGAGTACCAACTCAACGGCGTCACCCAAACCCAAGTTAACCCAGAAGAAAATTATGACTTTGCTAACGCTCTGCGAGCCATCGTTCGCCAAGACCCAGATATTATTTTAGTCGGAGAAATCCGAGATCAGGAAACCGCTGACATTGCTGTTAATGCTTCGCTGACCGGCCACCTAGTTCTCTCCACTCTTCACACGAACGATGCTGCTGGAGCCATCCCGAGGTTGGTGGACTTGGATGCTAAACCCAATTTATTCGCCGACGCTCTTAGGTTAATTATTGCTCAACGGTTAGTCCGCAAAATCTGCTCCGATTGCAAAACTGCTACTTCTGCGCCAGACACAATCTTCATTGCCAAAATCAAATCAATCCTGCCCGATGCTCAAATCCCCGCCACGGTTCCCCTCGTCAAAGGTTGTGATAAATGTAATGGTACCGGCTACCGTGGACGAATTGGAATTTTCGAACTGCTTAAAGTCACCCCTGAAATTCAAGCCAAAATTCTTTCCGGGGCATCTTCAAACGAGATTAAGCAACTTGCTGTCAGCCAAGGGATGACCACTCTGGCCCAAGATGGGATAGCCAAGGTTTCTGCCGGGATTACTACCCTAGATGAACTTTTACGAGTGATTGCCGAATAAGACCATGGTATAATAAGACCAGGTGAAAAGTAAGCGGACTCAACCCGCTTGTTTATGGTTAAACTCCGTAACTTATTCGCTCTCTTTCTTCTCCTCGGCCTGGTCTTCGCCGAGGTCTTGCCCGCTGTCCGCAACTACCAGCCCGCTCCAGCCCATTCTCAATCTACTCAATCGGATGTTTTGGCGTCATTATTACAAAATACTTCGGTTACTGGCCCTGCTATCCAAGTACCTACCCCGGGGTTTCTGGATATTCATCTCCCTGACAACCCGGCCAAGATTGGCCAAGACGCCAAGGCCACTATTAACTTAGTTTATCGCCCAGCCGACTCTTTCTACTCATCACCTTCCGACACTCTCACTGCACCAACCGCCTCTTACTTCCTAAGCGACCGCTCCGATACCGAGATCTACCAACCATCGGCCTTGGCAGGAATCCTCCCACCCGCCAATAGCGATTTGGCTTACGCTTATCAGGACGGTGGTCGGGCTTGGTATCAAAAAGGGACTAATGTGTTAGTGATTTTCTCGAACGACATTATCCGCAGTTTCAATACTAAAACTGGCGACGAGACCACCTGGCTTCAAGACCGTTTGGCCTACGCCCCGATCCAAGATGTTAATGCGATTGCCAATTATCAAACCAATTACAACGCCGAGATTGTCGCTGAAACCAGAATCTGGGTTTTAATGGAGTTCCCTTCAGGTGGAGTCCTCAAAGTCGCCCGACCACAATATGCCAACCAATCAACTGGCGGCAGTTCAGCCGGCACTACTTACAACCTCCCCTCTATCCTGCCTGGTTATGGGAACTAACCCGTGCTACATTCAAGCTGGCGTAAGCCGATGTTCCTTATTCTCAAAACCAAGGAGGTGAATCCTATAGGTTGGCAACGCCAACGTCCTTCACGTAATAAGGCTTGGGGCTACTAGACGAGTAGCCCCTTTGTTATTGTAATCAACCATCGACTTTGTCATCCCGAGTGAGCGGAGCGAATCGAGGGATCTAGCCCGTTACTACACCTACCAAATCTTCCCACTCTGGGTTGATTCGGTTAATTAAAGCTACTTTCTTGTCTCGTCTCCAATTTTTCAACTGTTTTTCTCTGGCAATAGCGTTTTCAACGTCGTCACAATGTTCCTGATAAACCAACCGATGAATTTTATACTTGCGTGTAAAACCCGGGACTAAATCATGATTATGCTCGTATACCCGTCGCGTCAAATTATTGGTTACACCAATATATAAAACCCGACTATGGTTCGCCAAGATATAAACATAGTATTGTCTCGCACTCATAGCCAGATCCCTCGACTGCGCTCGGGATGACAAAAAAGACACCTTGGAACAATATAAAAACAAACCGAAATCCTAATCCTATTTCGGCCAAGCGGCCGTAATTAATTGATCATCGTAGAGCTCGCCCCAAACTGCTTCCGTCACGAATGGTACAAATGGATGAAGCATAATCAGAGAGTTTTTTAGAATGTGATCCAGAACTGCAGCGGCAGTTTCTTTTTGCTGCTCATCCTTCAATCGCGGCTTGGCTGCTTCGATATGCTTGTCGCAAAATGTGTGCCAAAAATAACCGTAAAGTTTTTCTGCTGCCTGACCCAGCTGATATTGCTCCATCATCTTGGTCGTCTCGCGTATCATTTCGTCAAATTCTTTCAACCAAGCCGTGTCCTCGGCCGTCAGCTCTACTTCTTTAACGGCCTTTGGCGTACTGACTTCCAAATTAATAAACCGCGCCGCGTTCCAAATCTTGTTAGCAAAGTTCCGGTAAGCCCTAACTTTATCTTCCGACATTGCCGTATCGTTCCCCGCTGCTGTCCCCACTACTAGCCCCATCCGCAGAGCATCGGCGCCGTATTTCTCAACCATCATCATTGGATCAATCACATTCCCTTTGGACTTAGAGATTTTGTTCCCCTCTTGGTCACGAACCAACCCATTCAAATAGACCAACTCAAATGGCGGTTTGCCAGTGCAATAAATCCCCAGCATAATCATTCGAGCCACCCAGAAAAAGATAATATCCCACCCCGTCTCCATCATTGTAGTGGGATAAAAATATTTAAAATCTTCGGTTGACTTTGGCCAACCTAATGTCGTAAATGGCCACAGCCCTGATGAGAACCAAGTGTCGAGCGTATCTGTGTCCTGACACATTTCACACTTTCCGCACACCGGACACTTCCCCGGCCTCTCTGCTGAAACTATAAAATTATCCCCTCCTTCACTTATCACTTTTAACTTATCACTTTTAACTTGCTGGGCTTGGCAGTACCAGACAGGAATCTGGTGTCCCCACCACAACTGCCGACTGATGTTCCAATCCCGAATATTTTCCATCCAGTTAAAGTAGAGTTTCTCAAAATGCTGTGGGATAAATTTGATCGCCCCCCGCTTTACTGCCTCGATTGCCGGCTTGGCCAAAGAAGCGATTTTCACAAACCACTGTTTAGAAATAATTGGCTCAACCACCGAATCGCACCGCTGACATCGGCCAACACTGTGAAGATGTGGCTGGGTTTTTTCAATCAACCCGACTGTTTGCAAATCCGCTATCACCTTCTCTCGCGCTTCTTTCGTCTTCATCCCCGCATACCGGCCAGCGCTTTCTGTCATTTTTAAATCTTGACCAATCACCGAAATCGTCGGCAATCCATGCCGTTGACCGATTTCAAAATCGGTTGAGTCATGCGCCGGGGTCACTTTCACCGCCCCTGTTCCAAACTCCATATCCACCACTATGTCTGTGATAATCGGGATTTCCCGTTCCATTAACGGCAATAAAACTTTTTGTCCGACCAGTTTGACATATCGCTTGTCGTTGGGGTTCACCGCTACGGCCGTGTCACCCAACATCGTCTCCGGCCGAGTCGTTGCCACCACAATTTCTCCACCCCCCACCACCGGATATTTAATATATGTAAGCACTCCTTCGGTTTCCTTGTGCTCAACTTCCAAGTCGGATAGTGAGGTGGCACACCTAGGACACCAGTTCACAATTCGCTCTCCCCGGTAGATTAGTCCTTCGTCATACATTTTTTTGAAAGTTGTAAACACCGCCTCGCTGACATCCGAATCGAGAGTAAACTTTTTCCTGGTCCAATCGCAACTTGCCCCCAGAGCTCGCAATTGGTTTTCCATCGTTATCCGATTCTTAACCGTAAAATCAAAGGTTTGTTTCACGAACTCATCTCTCCCCAAATCGAACCGGGTTTTATCTTGCTTGGCCAATTCTTTTTCAAAAGATACTTGGGTCGCGATCCCGGCATGATCCGCCCCAGGTAACCACAGCGTCGGCTCCCCCTTCATCCGATGGTAACGCACCATAATATCTTCGACCGTCACAAATAAAGCATGCCCAATATGCAAACTGGCATTAGCATTAGGTGGCGGCATAATAATCGTATACGGCTGTTTGCCGGTCTCTATTTTAGGCGTGAACACTCCCGATTTTTCCCACGAGTCATATAGCCCCGACTCTAGTTTTTTGAAGTCAAATGTCTTATCCACCCCGTAGAAGAATTTAGAAAATATATCCTATGCCCACCTAACTTATCACATTAACATTGTACCACTGCGAATTTTTACTTATCCCAATATGCCATGCCGCCGCTCCGACCATTGCCGCATTATCCGTACAGTATTGAAAGTCCGGAATTGCTAACCGCCAATTATGTTTTCCGGCCAACTCCTCCACTCGTTTGCGTAGTTCGCGATTAGCCACTACCCCGCCTCCCAACACAATTGTTTTGGGCTGATATTGAATGACCGCTCGGAATAATTTGCCCACCAAGACATCCACTACCGCCGACTGGAATTCGTGAGCGATCTCCGCTCTAACCTGGTTGTCATTTGGTCCGCCAGCTGGCGGATGTAATTTGGAATTCGCTACTACGATGGCTACTGCCGTCTTTAATCCTGAAAAACTAAAATCCAAATTATCTTCTCCCAACATCGGCCTCGGCAAAACAATCCCTCTTCTCCTCAACATTTGTAATTTGTCATTTGTAATTTGTAATTTAGCCGCCTCTGCGGCTACTGCTGGTCCTCCCGGATATCCTAACCCTAATAATCGCGCAACTTTATCAAACGCTTCTCCCGCCGCGTCGTCTCGCGTCCCGCCCAAATATTTATACTCACCCTGTTTCTTTATCAGCACCAATTCACTATGACCGCCACTAACCACCAAAGCCAATACCGGTAATCCCACTTTGGGCCGATTAATAAACCCGGCATAAATATGTCCCATTAGATGATTGACTGGAACGACCGGTTTCCCCCACAAATAACCTAAAACTTTGGCGGCATTTACTCCTACCAATAACGACCCCAACAGCCCGGGGCCTACTGTCACGGCAATCGCATCAATCTTCTTTGGAGTTGATTTGGCTTTTTGCAACGCCAAATCAATCAACGGGAAAACCGCCTTAAGGTGCTCTCTCGAAGCTACCTCGGGCACCACCCCGCCAAAAGTCGCATGTAATTTCTCTTGAGAAGCGACTAGGTTCACTAAAACCCGATGACCATTTTCTACAATGGCCACCCCAGTATCGTCACAGGATGTCTCAATTGCTAAAATCTTCATCCCGTTAGAGACAGGAAACGCCGAATACGATTTTTTATATATCTCTTACCCATACCTGACTTTAAATACAACTCACGCGCCAAAGCGTCCTCAATGTTGTTACACGCCTCGTAGTAAACCAAACGATAAGGCCCACGGCCAGAAGTGTAACCACCCATATTACTACTATGCACTATCGGGCGTTTCCGTAGATTGGAAGTAAACCCAGTATACAACCGGCCCGACTTACTACTACGCGATATATAGACATAGTACATACTATCTGGTCTCTAACGGGACCGCGTCCCAATTATACCATAAGAATAGCAGTCCAGAAGCCACTTTTCTGCTATAATAAGCATGTATGAAACTACTTCCCCCGTCAGCCCTGGCTCAAGAGATTTGGGACTCTGCCCTACTCACCCGACCCGATCGGCATTTTCTGCAAAGTTGGGCCTGGGGTGAATTCCAGCTCAAGCTCGGCAACCCTATCTGGCGGTTAGCCGTTGAACACGACGGGGAAATCGTCAATCAGCTGCTAGTAATCCGACTATCACTCGGATTTGGTTGGTATATCCTCTATTCCCCGCGGGGTAGCATCGTAAATAAACGGCTTTCAGCTCAACTCCAACAAGAGAGCGCTAAGCTCTTACTGCAAGAAATTAATCGGTTGGGCCATACCAACCGAACCATTCTGTTTCGAATCGATCCCAACGCTTTCGCTCACGATGCTCTAACCTTGTCCTTTTACCGCTCAAATAATTTTATCCCGAATCCTTATAAAAACATCCAGCCCCGCCACATTCAGCTGGTAAAATTAGACACTAGCGATGAAGTTTTGCGTCAACAGATGAAACCCAAAACCCGCTACAACATTAACGTAGCGACTAAACACGAAGTTTTAATCAAGTCCGGCACTGGTGAAGAAGACATTAAAGAATTCGCTCGACTAGCCACCCAGACCGGTCGCCGCCAGGGCTTTATTCCCCACTCAACCAATTACTACATCACTCAAATCCACACCCTCCACCAAGCCGGGATGGGGAATCTACTGTTTGCCGAGAAGTTGGTTGATGTCGACGAAAAAATTATTAACGATACACCTCTCGGTAGTATCTTTTTGGTCACCTTCGGCGATACTACCACCTATGTCCATGGGGCCTCCAGCGATACCTATAAAAATCTGATGGCCCCTTACCTGCTACATTGGTTTGGAATGACCATGGCCAAGCGCCGAGGGATGCGATTTTATGACCTCGGTGGGATTCATCCCGACCCCGACCATCCTTGGGCTGGCATCACCCGATTCAAGCAGGGCTTTGGCGGACAAGCAGTAGAATATATAGGTACGCTCGAGTTGCCCCTGAATCGCTCTCTTTATCGAATCTATTCGTTCATCAGTCGCTTCCGATGATAATTTTCCCGTCATTCTGAATCCCGGCCTGCCGGGATGAAGAATCTAGCGATAGCGTTCTGCTGTACAGCAGAACTAGATCCTTCGTTTCCGCTCAGGATGACAAAACAAACCATGAAATATCTCCTCAAAAAAATTCTTGGCCGGGCCTTCGCCCCCGACACTTTTCTCTACAACACCTACCACAAAGGTAGAGGAGTTTTGGCTTCAACTCTAAGCGGCTTCCCCTCTCAAAAACTAATCGTAATTGGAGTAACCGGGACCAACGGGAAAACTACTACCTGCAACATGTTAGCCAATATTTTAGCCGTCAGCGGGGCCAAAGTCGGACTCGCTACGACAGTCAACTTCTGGATTGGTGACAAGCGTTGGGTTAACGAAAGTAAAATGACCACCCTGTCCCCCTTCGCTCTCCAAAAATTGCTTCGCCGGATGGTAAACGCCAAATGTAAATACGCCGTAATCGAAACCTCGTCTCACGCTTTAAACCAACATCGAACTTGGGGAATTTTCTATGATGTAGCCGTCTTCACTAATCTCACCCAAGACCACTTCGACTATCACCGAACCTTTGAAGAGTATCGCGACGCCAAAGCCAAGTTGTTTCGCGAACTATACGCCTCACCCCGCCAATCTGGCGTCCCGAAAATTATGGTGTTAAATTTTGACGACCCGACCTCTTCTTATCTCGCCAAGTATCCTTCCGACCATACTTTTTATTACACCATTGAAAGAGAACTACCATTAGAGACCCGCGAGAGCTCCCTTTCCGCCACTGCTATTCAACTCTCTCCGACTGGTAGTTCGTTTGAGATGCGGACTCCAACCGGAACTCTCCCGGTTCGGCTACACTTGCCCGGGACATTCAATATCCAAAACGCCTTGGCGGCCGCTTCCGCCGCCTTTGCTCTGGGAGTACCAACCCCCATTATCAAACAAGGGCTTGAGAGTGTCACTAGCGTCCCTGGCCGGATGGACCGAATTAAGGTCGGCCAACCATTCACCGTGATTTGTGACTATGCCCACACCCCAGACGGTTTTGAAAAGGTCTTTTCGGCCGTCCGTGAGTTTTCACCCAAAAAACTAATCGCCGTATTCGGGTCAGCCGGCGATCGAGATAAAACTAAACGTCCAGTCCTTGGCAAAATTGCCAGCAACTTTGCTGACACAATTATCCTGACTGAAGAAGATCCCGGAAACGAAGACCCGATGGACATTATCAATCAAATCCGCCCTGGGATTCCCCCGGAAAAGTTTCACGAAGATGAAAACCTCTATATCATCGTTGATCGGAAAGCTGCCGTCCGGTTTGCGCTTGAACAAGCCCAACCCGACGACACCGTCTTGTTCCTGGCGCTTGGCGCTCAAACCATGATGGCCACCCGAACCGGTCTCATCCCCTACGACGAGCGCGAGTATATTAAAAGTTTGCTACAATGAACCGTTAATATCATAATATGTCATCCTGAGCGATTCTGCTGTACAGCAGAAGAGTCGAAGGATCTAGTTCTGCTGTGTGGCAGAACGCTATCACTAGATTCTTCACTACGTTCAGAATGACAGCAAGAAAGGAGCCCTATGGTAGAATTCGACGCTAATCTAAATCCGATTGAGCCCTCTGGCCCAATCAACTTCAACCAATCACCAACTTCACCGACACCTTCGACCCCTACAACTCCACCGCCTGTTTTTACCCAACCGACCCCGAAGCCACCTACTAATAACTACCTCGTCAAACGACTTGTCGATTTAGTAACTTTAGTGGTCATCGTTGGTGTAGTTATCGGAGCCATCAATATGTTTGGCAACCGCGTCAGCAATCCCACCCAACCCGAGGGATTGAATGTCTCTGCTGACGCTACCGTTTATGCCACTCCCGACATCGCCAAGGTTACTGTTGGGGTCAACAAGTTGGCCAACACCGTGGCCAATGTTGAAAAACAAGTTACAGACATTTCTCAAAAAATCAAAGATACTCTCACCACCCTCGGGATTGAAGACAAAGACATTAAGACCACCAACTACAACCTCTACCCCGAACAGTCCTATCGTTCCAATGGGACTTCGACTGTTACAGGATACCGCGCCCAACACTCTTATCAAATTACAATCCGCGACCTCAATATCACTACCGATGTAGTCGCCGCTGCCACCAAAGCCGGTGCTAACGAGGTTGGGCAAGTTGTCTTTACTTTAGAAAATCCCGACAGCAAACTAGCGGAAGCCAGAAAAGAGGCGATGAGCAAGGCCAAAGACAAGGCCAAGCAAATGGCCGAAGACGGCGGTTTTAGAATTGGTCGGCTGATGTCGGTCAACGAATACAATGACAATCCAATCCCACTTTACGACGGTATGGGTGGTGGAGAAAAAGTAGTTGCCCCCACTCCAGAACCAGGCAACTTCAGCATTAAAGTCACTGTCAACCTGACCTACCAAATTCGGTAATTTGTCTCGAGAGGGACCCAGTGGGTTCCCTCTCGACGCTCACGGGCGAAGCCCGGCCCAAAGGCCAAGCTCGCTACTCTCCCTCCCTATTAAGATTGAGAGGATAAGGTCTCCAAGAGGAGGCCTTTTGCTTATGCTATACTGATATGTCCGATTTGTACTTTACTTTTAGGAGGATGACCCATGGGCAAAAAAGAATCGGTTTGGAAAAAATGTTTGTCCTCTGCCCAAATCGATTTCATAAAAGTCGCCAACGACCAGCGAGTTCGCCGGGTTCTAACGGGAACCGAGTTTTTACTGCTGGACGAGTTTGGAAGTGCTTGCGGGCACGACGAATTAATCGACCTCGTCCGCCAATCTCGGGAATGCAATACCATTCCACAAATTGCCATCGTCGTTGCCTTCATGTGGTTCGACGGCGAGATCACTGCCAACCCGCTTCAGGACCCACCGCCAGAAATCCTTTCAGTCCTACCGGCTTTCCAAAAGTACTTCACCCTCAACCTGTTCACTGCGGTGCTCGATCGGTTCTACAACATCGAGAACCGAAAATCTAATCTTTTCGCCGATCGGTTTTATCCTTCTCTTGGTACACTTACTCTCCCTCCTCCCACCAACACCTTTTCGGCTTCTGGTTGATTTTTCAGGCCTCCTCTCTGGAGGCCTTTTTCTTACCTGATCTTCTCCGTCGTTCCCGTGGAAACGGGAACCCAGAAAAGAAAATTAAAAATCTTTTTCTGTCTGGGTCCCCGCCTACGCGGGGACGACCAGGATGGTCAGGTATAATATATACATATGACTATTAGAAAAAAACTAGTCCTTATTGATGGCAACGCCCTGGTCCACCGTGCCTTCCACGCTTTTTCACGTGCCAATCTCACCTCCCCATCAGGCGCTCCCACCACGGCAATTTATGGTTTTGCCGTGATGTTAATCAACATTTACACCCGCCTCAAGCCCGACTATATCGCAGTGGCTTTTGATACCAATGCCCCGACTTTCCGCCACAAAGAATATGTTGAGTACAAGGCCACTCGCATTAAAGCTCCCCAGGAACTCTACGACCAAATCCCCGAAGTTCAGGCCTTGCTCGAAAGTTTCAATGTCCCGGTCTTTTTGAAAGACGGTTTTGAAGCGGATGACATTATTGGAACATTGGCCAAGCAAGCCCCGGCCACCCTCGATACCTACATTGCCACCGGTGATATGGACGCCCTCCAACTAGTAAACGACCATATTTTTGTATATGCCCCGCGCAAAGGTTTTTCCGATATCGTCATCTACACCCCCGAAGAAGTTTTAAAAACCAAAGGCATCCGCCCCGACCAAGTTATCGATTTTAAAGGACTCCGCGGTGACCCCTCTGACAACATCCCCGGGGTGGCTGGCATTGGTGAAGTCACTGCCCTCAAACTTCTACAAGAATTTGGGACTATCGAAACCATCTATGAAAACTTGGAGAAGATTTCTCCCACCATCGCCGATAAATTAAAAAAGAGTAAACCGGACGCCATCAAAAGTCAGGGGTTGGCCACTATTCATACCGCCATCCCTATCAAGCTTGATTTAGCCAAAGCCGAGGCCATCGCTTTCGATAAATTCCGAGTTGCCGAATTCTTCCGGCGGATGGGCTTCAAGACCCTCTATGAAAAAATTCCCAACGGGACCCTCACAACCCCACCGGCTGGGAAACAAGCATCTTTTTTTGATAAGGCCCGTCGGTCTAAAGGGCCCCAGAAAAAAACCGTGAAAGACCTCGACCAACAACTTGACCCCATCCTCCGCAAAATGGAACGAGCGGGTATTTTGCTGGACATTAAACTGCTCAAAAAACTAAACGACCAAATCTCCATTCGCATTGAAAAACTCGAGAAGAATATCCACAAATACGCCGACCAGCCATTTAACATCAGTTCCCCTGCTCAACTGGCAACTTTTTTATTCAAAGACCTTGGACTCCCAACTTTAGATATCGCCAAAACTCCTGGCCGTCGACTGACTGGCAAGACCGGCTATTCCACCGGGGTATCGGAACTTGAAAAAATCTACCGCGCTCATCCTGTTATCAAACATATTTTAGAATATCGTCAGCTCACCAAACTCAAGAACACCTACCTCGAAACCCTGCCTAAACTAGTCGACAAAAACAACCGCGTCCACACCACTTACGCCCAAGACACTTCCACTGGACGGCTTTCATCCAAAGACCCCAACCTTCAAAACATTCCCATCCGTTCTGACTTGGGCGCCGAAATCCGCAAGGCCTTTATTGCCCCCAAGAGTTTCCGGTTAATCTCTGCTGATTATTCTCAAATCGAACTGCGGGTTATTGCCTCCCTCGCTCACGACAAGCGAATGATTCGGACTTTCAATAAAGGTGAGGACATCCACACTACCGTCGCCGCTGAAGTCAACGGCGTCAAAATTAAAGATGTCACCAAAGACATGCGCCGAAATGCCAAGGTGATTAACTTCGGCATCATCTACGGCGTCTCCCCTTACGGCCTGGCCGCTCGAACTAATATGACCATCCACCAGGCCACCAACTATATTCATAAATACTTCGAACTTCATCCGGAAATCAAACAATATATGGACGACACCGCCGCCTTCGCTAAACAGCATGGCTATGTTGAAACTTTGTTTGGCCGTCGTCGCTACATCCCAGAAATTAAATCCCAAGTCCCCGCCGTCCGCAACGCTTCCATCCGCGCCGCTATCAATATGCCCGTCCAAGGCACCGCCGCTGACTTACTGAAAGTCGCCATGATTGAACTCGCCAAAGCCCTGCCGAAAGCAAGTCCAGGTTCTCGAATGCTTCTCCAAGTCCACGACGAACTAGTGCTGGAAGTCCCGACCAAAGACATCAAAAAGGTCGCCAAACTCGTAAAGGACAAAATGGAAAATGTTTATCAGCTCGATGTCCCCATCCATGTCGATGCCGAAGCTGGTGTAAACTGGGGCGAAACCAAACCTGCCTAGCCCCAACTCGCCCATTGACGCAATCTATGCATTTTGATATAATTAGGTCGTAAAATACATAGATTACAGGTATGACTAAACATCTCTACATAGGCGAGGCGGCCAAACGGCTCGGGGTTTCGATGGACACCCTAAGACGCTGGGACAGTAGCGGAGCACTCAAGTCCCATCGCGCCTCTGCCACGGGGCACCGCTACTATCTTGCCGAAGATATCGAGGCCACTATTTATGCCAAACGCCTAAAAAGAACTGCGCCCCTGGTGAACTCCGCGCTCCACTGGGCGACCGTGCCAGAGAATCGGATCGTGCCCTCACCAGACCAGTACTGCGCCACCCGTGATGTATTTTCTGCCCGCATAGAACGAATGGCCTACGAACTAACCAAAGTGCCAACGTTACGCTATTTAACTCCCTTAATCACTATTGTTGCTGGTGAGATTGGCAACAATTCATTTGACCACAATATTGGTAATTGGCCTGACCTGCCCGGGATTTATTTCTACTACAGCATCTTCGATAGATACTTAGTGATGGCCGATCGTGGCGTAGGCGTGTTACATACCCTCCAGCGCGTCCGTCCTAATCTCCAAACCCACCAAGACGCCCTTTGGCTCGCTTTCACCGAAAGAATATCCGGTCGCGACCCGGAAGCGAGGGGCAACGGCTTGAAACTCACCCGCAAAGTGGTTACCGAAAATCCTCTGCGTCTTACTTTCCAATCCGGCGATGCGAAACTTGAACTACGACAGAATGATACTGATTTAAAGGTTCAACTGGCTCCCTTTTTGCGCGGCTGCCTAGCGGTTCTCTACTTCTAATTCTTTGACTTAGGGTTATGCTGATTAAATTAGAAAAATTTGGCGCCATCTTGATGTCGCGACCAGCTGGCCGAGACGCCGCCTTGGCATTACAATCACAGCTTACAGATATTTCCTCGGGCGAATCATTGGAAATTGATTTTGCCGGCGTTAATGCCTTTGCTCCTTCTTGGGGGGATGAGTTTCTGCGACCGTTATTCGAGAAATACCCCGGCAGGGTAACGCTATTGAACACTACTAATCCATCCGTCAAGGCCACTCTGGAAATATTAGGATATCAATGATAGAGTCCATCACCAAACTCGTCCGCGACAAAATGGAAAATGTCTATCAGCTCGATGTCCCTATCCATGTGGTTGTCGAAGCTGGAGTAAGCTGGGGAGAAACCAAAAAGATATGAGCCGTGCAATTACTCCAAATAGCCAAGGAGTACGAGAAAAGCTTAAAAAGCTCTACTACCCATTGGTTTTTATGGCAATAACCAACGATATAGAGGATGCTCCTCTTTTGAAACAACTGTTGGCAAATAGAGCCACAAGAACTTCTGCTACCGCCTCCCGAGTATTTAACAATCACTACAAAAAGCAGGTTCGTGGAGGTGAATTGTTTAACATCGCAATCAAAAAAACAGAACTCATTCTATACCACTTTGTATGCGAGCGGGAGCTAGACGATTATATAAGCTCCCATGTAACCTCCGACTCAAGTGTTAAGAAAAAAATTAAAAAACTCCTTCTAAAAACTGCCAATTTCTATGGCAAGATCGAGTTCGCTCGTGAGGAGCTTAGGTTAGACACCCCGTTAGTCACTAAGTTAAAGGATCTAAATCAGTGGCGCAATGACATATTGCACAACAATACTTTGACCAATGAAGCACAAGAAAAAATGTATTCCCACTTTTGGGCGATCGTAACCCGCCTTAATACTCCCCCTGCCACAGATCAACACACCCGAGCTACTCACAACCCCAAACACTATAAATAATTAACCTAAACCCGAAGTCCTTCTCAAAAAATCTTATACTAATTAATTTCACTACCATGAAAACTGCTCCCTGGGAAAAATATATTTGGCCCATCCTTGCCCTTCTTGCGATTATGCTTGGCTTCTTGTTTGCCCTTAACACCCGCTATGATACCCGACTGATTACCACCTCTCTTGGGATAGAAAAGACACAGGTTTTTGACAAGTGGACCCGGCAAGCGTTCTACCCCCTATAAACCATTCCCACCAACTCTAACCACTTTTAATTTTTAATTCTTCAGTATGCCCGAGCTCCCCGAAGCTGTAGGGAAGAATTCCCGGAAGTCCGCCCACTGGCGGATTGGAACAATAACCCAGGAGATTGCATTATGCCAGAGTTACCCGAGGTAGAGACGGTAGTAAGAGGCCTCTCCCGACACATCGTCGGGCAGAAAATTAAACAGGTCAAAATTCTCTCGGCCAGAAGCACTCTCGGATTCACCCCCGCAAAGAGACAAGGTCTCCGCGGGGCAAGTATTAAAAACATCACCCGTCGAGGCAAGGGCATTATTGTTTCGTTGGCAAAACAACCCGCCACAGCTCGAAGTGCGGGCGGGTCAGATCTTTCTTTATTGATTCACCTAAAAATGACGGGGCAGTTGATTTATATCCCCCACTCTCGTCATGCCGAACTCGTTTCGGCATCTAAAACCAAGATCCTGAAACAAGTTCGGGGTGACAAATTAGAAAAAGGACGCCTCAACTACGGCCATCCCGACAAAAACTTTATCGAAACCATGCCGTCCCGCCACACTCGGGTTTGGTTTGAGTTAAGTAAAGGAAATCTCTATTTCAATGACCAACGCCGGTTCGGCTGGGTCAAACTCACTCCCACCGCCGAAGTCCCAAATGACAAATTCTTTTCCAACCTTGGGATGGAGCCGTTCGACAAAAACTTTACTCCCGCCTTTTTATACTCCGCCATCCAGCGTCGCCCCAAGAGCAACATCAAAACCATCATTTTAGACCAATCTCTCGTCACCGGCATTGGCAATATCTATTCCGATGAAGCCCTTTTTTACGCCGGCATCAAACCAACCCGACTCGGCAAATCCATCACCAAAGCCGACACCACCAAACTCGTTTCTGCTATTAAAAAGGTTTTAGAAAAAGGTATCAAATACATGGGCACCAGCGTCAACACCCACCGCACCCCCGAGGGCGCAATGGGGCAAATGCAAAACTACCTCGTGGCTTATGACCGCAAAGACCTACCTTGCCGCAAACGCTGTGGCAGCACCATCAAAAAAATCCGCCTCAATGGACGAGGTACTCACTATTGCCCAATTTGTCAGAAGTAACCCCGAGCGTAGCCGAGGGGCCGATTTGTCAACATTGACCTCGAGCGAAGTCGAGAGGCTAGAAATGATTCAATAGAATCATCCGCCACCCGGCGGATATAAAAAAACCGCGGGAGACCCGCGGTTTATAGGTTTACTGAAGGTTTGATAGGGGATGGGGTACCCCCCGACAAACAGATCCGCGGAAGATCCGGGGTTTACTGAAAATGTGCTTGGGAAGATCGCTTGGGAGATGGCGTTGCCGCTAACGACGGCTCAAGGGCCCGAGTTATCCGCATCGCCGTTTTGTACTCCTCCTGGTCACAGGTGACCAACTCATCGACCGTCCTTTGGTGTTCAGCGATCTTTTGCTCCTCCAACCGAGCGATCTCGACCCGAGCTTGGGCCTCGCGCAATATCCGCTTATTCCGAGCTGCGACGCGCACTAGCTTCCTCCGAAGTCGCCAGGCCCGGCGCTCGGTCGGCGTCATCCCGATGTAGTAGCGAATGGCAGATGTCAGGGAGTAGGGGATATAACCCAATAAGGGGAGGATCACAATCCCTATTGTAATCAACCACCCACCAAACAACGCACCAACAAACGCCGAGTCTGCTGCGCCAGTGGCTTTGACTTCGGCCGGGAGTCCATTGACCACCGGCACCATGCAGACAAGGGCCTCAACGGCCACTCCCAACACCGCCCCCATTAGTACCCCTATCCACCACGTAACCCCTGATGTTCCTTGCTTGTCCATCATCTATCCACTCCTTGATTGTAATGTTCAAAAACTACAGACACCAAAAACATACTCCCGGAGCGGATTTTTGTCAAACAGTGGTCGCGGCACTCACTTCTGTCCACTTTGTCAGAAGTAACCCCATCCTCATCCGCCCTCCGGAGTCGAGCGTGAGCCATTTGGAAAATCGCCGTCGCTTAAGGCACTTGTTTGAGTCCGTCAGCTGACGGACGACGAGTTCAGCGAGAGCGCCCACGGATTTAGCCATTGAATAGCCCCGACGACTGGCCGTCCTTTCGGTGCTACCACGCAAGGACCACGCAAAGTGGTAGCAAAATAATATTTGGGCAAGCAAATGGGGTGGCAAAAGAATGTTGAAAAGATTCTGGACAAGCCAGAATGACGATGGGGAAGATTCCTGCCTTCGTAGGAATGACGGAATGAAAAAGCGGAGAGCACAAGAAACTACTATTGTGCTTCTGTCTCCGGCGTGGCGATGACCCCTTTCACCACCTCAAATACCTTTGGATGGTTAAACAATGTCGCCATGTTGGCGTCATTGGTGGTAATGAAGGTTTGGTATTGCTTCATCTCCTCGGCCAATGCCACCCTTCTGTCGTCGTCCAATTCTGAAAAAACATCATCCAACAAAAACACTGGTCGGTCCCCCAACTTACCATACAGGTATTTGCCTTCGGCCAACTTCAACGCCAACACGGCACTGCGGAACTCCCCCCGAGATGCCGTGTACCGAATGTCGCTGTCATTCAAAATAAACACTAAATCGTCTCGATGAACCCCATGGGTTGTCGTTGCCCGAGCGATATCCAACCGCCGGACTCTTTGGATTTGCGCCAGATAATCATTTTTATTCGGCAAACCAATACTGGGAGCGTAGCGCAACCGAAGTTCGGCCCCGTTACCATTAGGTACGAATGTTTTGTAATATTCACCCACTGTCCGAGCGATGTCTGACACAAAATCGGCCCGTTTCCGAACTATCCGTGAACCGACCTCGGCCAATTGGTTGTCCCACACATCCAATTCCGCCTCCGACTCTCGGCCCTGCTTGATTAGTAATAATAGTTGGTTTCTCTGCCGCCAGATCCGAGTATATTCCATTAAGTCCTGCCGATATTCGGCATCGTGTCTGGCCACCGCCAAATTCAAAAACTTCCGCCGATGTCCCGAGCTCAACCGAACCAGGTCAATATCCTCCGGTGAAAAAATCACCACCGGGATGGTCTTAATTAAATCCGCTCGCGGGACCACCAGAGCGTTCAGCTTAATCGATTTTGATACTGTCCCCCCGTCAACCGCCCAAAACAATTGGACAAACTTATCCCGACCATCATTGGTCGTGGCCTCCATAAACACTTGTGCATCAATTTCCCCGCGTTGGACTAAATATCTGTCTTGGGTAACTCGAAACGACTCCCCCGACGCCGCCAGGAAAATCGCCTCCAATATATTGGTCTTGCCTTGAGCATTTTTCCCCACCAAAACATTCACCTCACCCAAAGAGGACAAATCCAAAGTGGTTAGATTGCGGAAGTGGTTGAGCCGAAGGGCCTGGATACGCATCCCTCGCCTAACTCCTTAGAGGCATCACTAAATATAGTCGGTCTTCTACCCCACTTGGGCGAAATACCCCGGCTGCGGTTTTCCCACTCATCCCCAGAGTACACTTGGGGGTATCAAAACTATTCAACCCGTCGAGCAGATATTTTGCATTAAACGAAATTTCTCCACCTTCTCCCCTGACCTCGGCCTTAACCTTGGAATTAAAATTACCGACCTGTGATGACTCCGACACCACCTCAATTGTCCCGCTTGATTGGATATTCAATCGAACCGTATTTGATCCCTCCATTGAAAAAATCGCCGCGGTCTTGATTGCGTCGGTTAATTCTTGGATGTCAACCTCAACAATAGTGTCGCTCTTTGGAGGAATAATTTGTTTATAGTTAGGATACTCCCCTTCGATAATCCGAGACACTAGGGTCGCATTGTCGGTTACCACCATAATTTGGTTGTCTCCAATTCTAAGCTCAAATTGGGGAGTGTCTCCAACCACCCGCTTGATTTCTTGCAAAGTTCTAACTGGGATAATCACCGAAAAATCAGCGCTTAATTTTTCTTTGACCACCACCTCCGACAACCGATAACTATCCGTCGCCACCGCCGTTAAAGTTCCTCCACCTGAAATTAAATACACTCCAGTTAAGACCGGTCTAGATTCTTCACTTGAAGCCGCGAAATCAACCTGTGCCAATAGTTCTTTAAATACATCTGATTTTACACTTACCACTTTCCCTTTTTCTACTTCTGGGATAACTGGAAAATCATCAGCCGGAACCCCATTAACACTGGCTTTAGTTTCTCCAGAAACAACTTGGAGAATATTATTTTTACTCGACAGAGTAATTGTGTCTCCATGTAGAGTATTAATCAATCCAATTAAGGTTCTTCCTGGGATTGTAATACTTCCTTCTTTATCTATTTTCCCTCCCAAAAAGAATTTTATTCCAATTTCTAAATCAGTTGCGATAATCTCTACCCCACTACCAGTGGTCTTAATCAGAACATTATTTAAAATCGGTAAAGTACTCCGACTAGTTACTACTCTTTCAACTCCTTGTAATGCACTTCTTAATTTGTCTAATACCACTGATACAGAAATATCAGCCCCAATCCTATCCTTTATAGAAATTTCTTCATTCATAAGAGTAAAAAATTAGTAGTAGATTATAGAGGTGTGTGTTTTGGGTAGTACTTAGATTATAGTTTGTGGGAGTGATTTTCTAGAAACCCAGGTTGGGGGTAAATAGTTGGTAGTTTGGGGATAAGTTGTGGATAACTTTACCCATTTCAGGTCTCTCCCCACTCAATCCACCACATAAAGTTTATTTTTTATTTGGGTGATTTCTTGGTCTAAACTATCATTATTGATGATTGTTTCTTTAATTTTGTTATAGTCGTGGATGATTGTAGTGTGATCCCTTCCCCCAATCTCATGACCAATCTGGGCATAGGGCATATCCAACTCTTCTCTTAAAAAATAAGTTAAAATTTGCCTAGGGACCACCACCTCTCTGGTCCGTTTTCGGCCGCAGATATCCTCTTTTTTTAAATTAAAGTGGTTGGCGACTGCTCGGATAATTTCTGATGGTCTGACGATTTTTTTACCTGGGGAATTTAGAATCCCCCCGAGTAAGTTTTTAGCATCATCCAGGGTCGGGGTGGCATTGTTCAGGTCAGCAAAGGCCAAAACTCGGGTCAAAGCGCCCTCCAACTCCCGAACATTATTTTTAACCGACTTGGCGATATACTCCAAAATATCGGTTGCCACCTCTTTCTTTTGGGCAGCGGCTTTAGATTGGAGAATTGCCAGCCGGGTTTCATAGGACGGAGCGGAAATATCGGCGGTCATTCCCCACCCAAATCGAGACCGGAGCCGCTCTTCCAGGGCTGGGATGGCTTTCGGTGGTCGGTCGGAAGTCATCACGATTTGCTTCCCGGCGTTGTGTAGAGCGTTAAAGGTATGGAAAAACTCCTCTTGGGTTTGCTCTTTCCCGGAAACGAATTGGATATCGTCGATTAATAAACAATCTAGTCGGCGATATCGATCTTTGAACCCCTTGGTCTCTTTTTGCCGGATGGCCTCCACCATTTCATTAGTGAATCGTTCAGAAGTGATATAGGTGACCCTGGCTTTGGGATTGTTTTTTAGAATCTCGTTACCGATGGCTTGCAAAAGATGGGTTTTCCCCAGACCCACTCCGCCATAGATAAATAGTGGGTTGTAATTGGCCCCCGGTTGTCTGGCAACTGATTCGGCGGCGGCATGACAAAGTTTACTATTCTCCCCCACCACAAACTGTTCAAAGGTTAGTTTGGGGTTAAGTCCCTCTGGCGGGGTTTCAACCACCACCTCTTCGATCGGTTTTACGTTGGCGGGAAGTTGGGCGTCGGTCGGGCGTCCCTCTTGAGGAACTATTCTTTTGGTTCCAACTATATATTGGACTACTACCACCCGGCCAAGGTGTTTGTTGAGACAGCGGTGAATCTCTTTTTGATATTTTTGCTGCAACCAACCCTTAGTAAAGTCGTTTGGCACTCGAATTATCACTATCCCGCTGGTTTCTTGGATGTCATCAAGGGAGGTGTTTTTAAACCAGGTCTGGAAATTCGCCGGGCTCATGCCGACTTCAATTTCTCCCAAGACCGCTCGCCACAACTTTTCCTTGTCGTCCATAATTTTCCCCAATAATTTCCCCTGTCGCACACCCCGTTAGAAGAATTTTGAGTGGGTTATCCCCACCGTCAGCCGTTGGGGATAACTGTGTTCCGTAACAATATTTTAATCCTCTCAGAGCAATAAACAATGCGTCAGCATTTTCAAAATTTCTCTACGGGGCACACTTCAATTTATCAGAGTTATCCACATTTGTACAATGGAGCGAACTTTCATCTACTTTCGTTGACCTGAACCGATAAATCTGCCTATACTAGGTAGGTAAATCAAATGAATCCCGTTAGAAATCACCTATCGGGACAGTCGACAAGGATTAGGGAGAATAAACGAGGAAGTATATACGAGGATAATTTTAAGCCAGAAACGGAAACGCTAGGTTTCCTATTTCTAACGGGATGAAAAGAACTTACCAGCCCAAAAAAATAAAGCGGGCCAGGGTCCATGGCTTTCGTGCCCGGATGGCAACCAAGGACGGACGGGCCGTGTTGCAGCGTCGGCGGGCCAAGGGACGCAAACGGATCAGCGCCTAACGGCGCTGGGTTTATCATGAAAACAGATGCCGATCGGTTGGATGAAGTGATGCGCCGAGGCAGACGCATCTACCGCCCTGCTTTTACGGTGTATTATATGAAGCAAACTCCAGCTCCCCGGCCTCGGATTGTGGCTGGGCAAAAGGTGGATAAGCGAGCAGCAGCCAGGAACAAAATTCGCCGTCGGATCAGGGTGATTCTCCAGAAAAATCTGTCGGCTAACACCGGGGTAATTATTATCGCTCGTAAGCCAATCCTCGACCTATCTTTCCAGCAGATTAAGTCGGAACTGGGCAGCATTCTGAATCAAATCAAATGAAAACTTTATTGATCAAGGCAATCACGCTGTATCAAAACACGCTTGTCCCCCACCAGGGTTGGCCGGGACTGTGGCATCCAACCGGGGTTTGTCGACTTCAGCCAACCTGTAGCGAATATGTTAAGCAATCAATCGAACAGCATGGAGTAATCCGCGGGGTGTTTTTGGGGATGGCTAGGGTTTCGCGGTGCCATCCGTGGGCGGCTCCCGGCATTGATCTAGTTTTAAATAAACAAACCAATTAACAAAATGAATCCCGTTAACAATCACCTGCCGGGACGAACAGAAGCAAACTAGACAGATGGTTATTATAAAATTACATTTATATCGCTAACGCCAGGGCAAAAACGCTGGGGCGCTATTTCTAACGGGATGAATAACAAACTGCAAATTAGCGAGGCAATGTGGAACGGCTGGATTGGGAAGCTTTTGTATGTTCCGCTTTTGAATATTCTGGTGTTGTTCTATGTTTATATCCCAGGCCAAGACCTCGGGTTGGCCATCATTGCTCTGACGGTTCTTATCCGATTGATTTTACAACCCTCATATCGGAACAGTTTGAAGTCCCAGCACGACATTCAGAAGGTCCAACCGTATATTGAAAAAATCAAAGCCGACTACAAGGACGACCAAAAGAAACAGTCCGAAGAGATTATGAAAATTTACAAAGAACACAAAATCAATCTCTTCGGCAGCTGTCTGCCGCTGATTATTCAATTGCCGATTTTGTTGGCGCTGTACCGAGTATTCTGGGCTGGTTTAAACACCGCCAGCTTGGTCCATCTTTATGGTTGGTTCCCGCATCCCCCAGTGGAACTGCACACGGTTTTCCTTCAATTTACCCACATCCCGGCCCTCATGGTAGATTTAACCTCCCGTAATATATACTTAGCCATATTGGCCGGAGTAGCCCAGTTGGTTCAGAGCCAGGTAACCATCCGATATACTGCCAAGACCACCAAGGCAACCGGGCAACAAAACATCACCAACCAAGCCATGCTATATATTTTCCCGGTCATGACTCTGGTGATTGCTTTGACCCTCCCCTCTGCTTTAGGATTATACTGGGCGACCACTACGATTGTTATGGCGATCCAGCAAGTTATTATTTATAAGTCATTTGGCCACGAAGAAAAAGCCGTGGCTACTATCACCCATCATGGCGACCAATAAACTAACCCCAATTGAGGAAAAAATTCAGGACCGGTTGCGGGAATTATGTGCCCCGTTTGATCTCGTCCCAGAAATTACTGTAGCCACTGAAGACGGAGTGTTAATTGTTGAAATGAAAACCGATCGAGATGAAATTTTTATCTCGCCCTCGCCCGACCCATTGTTGGCGTTACAACACCTACTCCGGTTAATGGTCCGGCGTGATTTCCCAATCGAAACGGTAAGTTTATCTTTGAATATTGGCGGATTTCATCAACAGCAACGTGAGCGGCTGATACAAATCGCTCGCGACGCAGCGAGTCAGGTCAAAGCCACTGGGACGGCAGTGTATCTTCCGCCTATGTCATCTTTTGAACGCCGGCTAATTCATCTGGCGCTAGTCAATGAAGCGGGAGTTATGAGCGAGAGCACTGGGATTGGCCCTAGCCGGCGAGTAGTAGTCAAACCGGCCTAGTCATGGATTGGAACAAGTATTATCAAGCTCCTCTAACCCTAAAGGGACTGCTAAGCAATCTGTATGGGCAGAAAGAGTTTTTGTCTGTAATCTTAGAAGCTGGGGCCAAAAACATTCTTGAGGTCGGAGTTGGGAGTGGAGCAATGAGTACCTTTTTCTCATGGCTCGGTTTAAATGTAACCGGAATCGATATTAGTCCCGAAGTGATTGAGAAGGCCAAAACAGAATCCGCCCGATTCAACGGATTGGCTAAGTTTGAAGTTGCTGATACCTTTTCTCTTCCCTACTCCGACCTATCTTTTGACTTGGTTTTTCACCAGGGACTGATGGAACATTTCTCCGACGCTGACATCCACAAGATATTCAATGAACAATTGCGGGTTGCTCGGCGGGTAGTGTTCTCGGTCCCTAACCATCGTTATCCCCGCCGGGATTTTGGGAACGAACGACTAATGGCCAAATCCCAGTGGGAACAAATCCTGCAACCGTATCAGGTAGTCACAAGCTGCTCCTATTCCCCTAAGTTTTTCCCGAAATGGTATTTACCTAGAGTAAAAATTCAATATATGGCGGTAATCGAAAAACCCAATGGAAGCTAGTGCCACCAAACGGATTGCGTACAACACGATTGTTCAAGTGATTTCGCGAATCATCGTGACCGCCATTTCGCTTGTGGCCATCGCGTACTTGACGCGGTATTTGGGGGTTAGTGGGTATGGTCAGTACACGGTTATTTTTGCGTATTTGTCCCTAATCGGAGTGGTAGTGGACTTCGGGTTTTTCTTACTCCAGGTTAGGGAAATCACCAAATTCCCTGCCCAAGAAAGTTATGTTTTGGGGAATATAATGGGGTTGAAACTGGTTTTGAGTGGAGCGGTTTTTGGGCTCGGGTACCTTGTGGCGCTGATGATTTACCCGGATACCGTGATTCATCAAGGAATCTTGGTGGGGGCTTTGTCGCAAACTTCATTGGCCCTTTTGCAGGTCCCAATCAGTTTGTTCCAAGCTCGGCTACAAATGCAAAAAGTAGCGATTGTCAATGTTGTGACCCGAGCGTTTTATTTAGGTCTGGTGTGGTGGGCAATTAAAAACGATTTGGGCTTAGTTGGGATTCTTTGGGGGACGGCCATTGCTAATATTTTTTCACTTGGGTGGCAGTGGTGGTGGGCTACTTCGATGGCCTCTCTCGTCCCTCGATGGGATGTCCGATATTGGGTGAAGTTTTTGCGAGAAGCTCTGCCTCTTGGGGTGGTGATGGTTATGGCAACGATTTATTTCAGGATTGATACTGTGATGTTGTCAGTAATGCAGGACAGCCACGCGGTTGGGATTTATGGAGCACCCTATAAAATCATTGAAGTGCTTTTGACCGTTCCGACTATTTTCATGAGCTCGGTTTTCCCAATAATCACTCAAGCGTTAAGCGAAAATCGGGACCGGGCGGTTCGGGTCTTCCGCCGGGCGTTTGACATTATGGCGTTAGCAGCTTGGCCATTAGCAATCGGGACAATGTTGATTGCAACTCCGTTAATGACTGCAATCGCTGGTCCCGATTTTGCTGCTTCGGGGGTTCCGCTTAAATTGTTAATTTGGGCGGCTACATTGTCATTCGTTGGTTCGACTCTAAACTACAGTGTGATTGCGGCTGGCCGTCAAAGTATCTTGGTTCGGCCGTATTTATTGGCCATGGTTTTTAATATTGTTACTAACTGGGTCTTTATCCCCCGCTATTCATATATGGGGGCAGCCGCCACGACGGTAGCCACTGAATTGCTAGTGGTTGTCTGTGTCTTAATTATCGTCTATCGAGACCTTCGGTTTGTTCCTCAATGGGGCGTCTTTGCCAAGGCCTCGCTCAGCGCTTTGATAATGGGCGGAGTAATTTGGTGGGTCGGGTCAGTCAACCTACTTATTAATTTGGGGCTTGGCGCAATCAGTTATGGAGCAATGGTGTTGATTACCCGAGCCGTTCCGCGAGCAGTGGTTAAGGAATTGCTTGGCCGATGACAATGAAAATTGCAATTGATTTTAGAGAAGCGACTCACCCCACTCGAGCGGGCAAGGGCGAATATGTCTACCAATTGGTCCGGGCCTGGCTTATTAGCGGTTTCGACGCGGAACTGGTTTTACTAATTCACGCCGGACAGACCGTCAACCTGCCCGCGGGGAAGTGGCGGGTCCAAAGTTTTAGCCAGTCGGTTTGGTGGCACTGGCAAGTGATGTGGTGGTTACGGCGTCGGCCGGTGGATGTTTTTTTGGCGACGCTTAGTTTTATTGTCCCGGCGTTAACTTCGGCAGTTCCAGTTATCACCACATTATTTGACTTCACGGCTTGGAGATTCCCTCGGACACATCTATCCAAAGCGATCTGGCTAGAACGAATATTTGCCAATCGAGCTTTTAAGCGGTCAGTCCATCTCTTGGCGATTTCAGAATTTACCAAGCAAGAAGCCATGAATTTGTGTGGGGTGGCATCGGCCCAAATCACAGTTACCCCGATGGCGGCGGCGGAACAGTTCAAACCATTATTGGCCGATCCAGTCGTCCGGACCAAATATCATTTGCCTAAAAACTTTATTTTGTATTTAGGGACAATTGAGCCCCGGAAAAATCTTGAACAACTGATCAAGGCCTTTAACCAAATCGGTCCTCGCTTTCCCGAGGTCGCTCTTGTTTTGGCTGGGGGGGCTGGTTGGCAGTCCGAATCAACTTTGAGACAAGCCAACAATCGGATTATTTTTCCCGGCTACATCACTGATAACGATCGGCCGGCGGTTTATAATTTGGCGGATATTTTTGTATTCCCTTCGCTTTATGAAGGATTTGGGATTCCCCCGCTTGAAGCGATGGCCTGCGGGGTGCCGACAATTGTGAGTGACCGGGCCTCTCTCCCCGAAGTGGTTGGAGATGCGGCTATAAAAGTATCGGCGGATAATCCGGGGGCTCTGGCAGAAGCTATGGCCAAATTGCTATCTTCGGCTGACCTTCGTGAGCAGTTTCGACAAGCCGGACTTAGACGAGTCCGGGAGTTCGGTTGGCGACGGACCGCAGAATTAACTTGGCAAATCGTTCAGCGCTATGGATAAGTGGTTAATTATTCCCATCTTAATCGGAGTTGGTCTGGGCCAGTTAATTAAGTGGCCAATCGCTGGTCTATCTATTCCGGCAGTAGACATCGCAGTGACTGGGGTCGTTTTGATTGGGTTGGGCATGATGGTAAAGCATTGGTCAAGTTGGCCTCCTCGGCCAGTCCTGTTTGGATGGTCCATACTGATGGTTGCTATCGCTCTATCATGGTTAGTAAATCTCTCGGCTCTTGGAGTGTCCAATGGACTAATTGCACTATTGTTTTTGGGGCGATTCATAATTTATGGTTTACTCCCAATTGTTCTGTGGCCGCACCTTAATGCCAAACGGTCCGTGGTCTATGCGGGCTGGCTATTGGTTTTGTTTTTGTGGGTGGCGGTTTTGGGCTGGCTTCAGTTAGGGCTCTTCCCTGACTTGGTTTTATTTGAATATCTAGGATTAGATCCGCACAACGGACGGTTGGTATCGACTTTCTTGGACCCGAACTTGGTTGGGATATTTTTATCGTTTGGAGTTGGGTTGGGGATATTAATGTGGGGGCGAGCAACCAGTCGGCGGGACAAAGTCATCATTGCAGTTGTTTCGGTGTTCCTAATCGTATCAGTGCTGGCGACTTTTTCCAGGAGCGCTCTGTTGGCGATGGTGGTCATTTTACTAATGATTGGGTGGATGAGATATCGGCGAGTTGTCGGTATTGGGTTAATCATTGTGGCGTTAGCGTTTATGTCTATTCCGCGGTTGCAAGACCGCTTGTCAGGGGTCTGGCAATTGGATGTAACCGTCCGATATCGGATCGAATCCTGGCAAGCCGGGTGGCGATTGATTAAAGCTAAACCGATTTTTGGAGTGGGCTACAACGCGATTGCCAGTCAGCGCTATCAATATTCCCCGGCCGGTACGGAGCGGTTATCTCGACAAGCCGAAAATGGTTTCGACAGCAGCTTACTAACCATGGCTGCCGCTAGCGGGTTGGTTGGCTTATTGGCATTTTTGAATTGGCTGATCATCATCCTCAAGCGAACTTGGCGGAGTTGGACTGTTGACGCCACAATTTTCGGACCACTGTTGTGGGCGGTGACGGCCGGACTAATGGGGGCGTCATTGTTTGTAAATGCTTGGCTAACGGCGACCATCTTAATTATCTGGTGGTTGATAATCGGGGTAGGATTAAAGGAGCAGGAATGAATATGTGGGCACTTATAAGCGCGATAGTGTTTGGGATAGTTGCTTGGGTTAATCCCCGGGGAGCGCTTTGGTTAGTTTGGCTTTTAATCCCGACCTATTTGGTGAAAGTATCAGTTGGGTCGCTCCCGACCAACTTAGTTGAATTGTTGGTAATGGTGTCGGCGATGGTGATGGTAATAAAATATCCACAGGGGGCTTGGCGTTCTTTTTGGTCAGCCGTCCAATCTGTGAGTTGGGCTGGTGGACTGCTGTTGTTGGGGTTAATTATCGGAACAGCCGTATCCCCCGATCTCCAACTAAGTTTGGGGATTTTTAAGGGCTGGTTTGTGGTCCCGGTCATAATGTACTGGCTAACTAGTTGGCTACTGGGCCGGGAAGATTTAAACAATTATATTTCGGCGCTGATTTTATCAACCATCCCGCTCTCGGTAATGGCCAACTGGCAGGTTGTGATTCAACAATTTGTTACCGTAGACGGGAGGGCCAGTGGTTGGTTTGCCTCGGCCAACTATTTATCAATGTATCTGGTCCCGATTTTGCTATTGGGGATTATTCTGGTTCAAACCGGGAAACCATGGCAAAGATGGGTAACCTATTTAGCTTGGGGTCTGGGCGGAGTTGCTCTCTACTTTTCTTTCTCGTTTGGGGGTTGGCTGGCTTTGATTGGAGCGAGTTTGGTCTGGGTGATTTTGTACTGGCGCCGTCGGTGGTGGGAATGGATTTGGGGAATTATTCTACCAGGCCTGGCAGTTATTAGTCAGTGGGATAGCCCCAGATTGCAGGCCATGGTGAATCTGACCGCTCGGTCGTCGGTCAGCGTCCGATGGCAGGTCTGGCAAACAGCCATGTTGATAATTAAGAAACATTGGTTGACTGGAATCGGTTTGGGGGAGTTCCGAGATCAATATTTAAGTTACGCTAACCAACTTTTCTCTCCACCCTGGGAGACGGCCATTCTTCATGCTCACAATGTTTATTTGCAGTTTTGGATTAATACTGGATTATTGGGGCTGGCTGGTTGGCTCTGGTTGGTAGTTAAGTTCTTTTATCGGATGGCCAGGCAGTTCAATTCTCAAACCATTGGTCTGGTTACTGCTATGTCGGCAATCCTGATCCATGGCCTGGTGGATTCGACTTATTGGAAAAACGACTTGGCCAGCTTATTCTGGTTGCTGTTTGCTATGATGGCGGTAGTAACCCGCCCTGGCGAGAGAGCGAATTAATATGAATAAACACTACCGGATTGGGATCGATGCTCGGTTATTTGGGACTGCCCAAGCTGCTGGAATCGGTACCTACACCGAAGAACTGGTCGCCAACTTGATTCGGCTCGATACCGAAGATAAGTTTACGGTCTTTGTCTTGCCCGAGGTGGCCGAATTTTTCCCGCTGTATGCTGCCAATCTAGAGAAGCGAGCGGTTCGTTTCCCTCACTACACCTACAGCGAACAATTTCTTTACCCCCGGGCTTTGAGCCGGGCTGGTTTGGACTTAATCCATTACACCAATTTTAATTCTCCGGTCTGGTTTCGGCGAATCAAAAGTGTAGTGACGATTCACGACCTAACCCTTTGGTTCTACCCGGGTCGGAAACAAACGAGTTGGTTTAGGCGAATTATTTATCGATATGTGATTCGTCAGTCATGTTTAAATGCGGCTCGAATTATTGCGATTTCCCAGGGGACCAAACGGGATTTGGTAAAGTACTTGGGGATTAACCCAGACAAAATTGATGTTGTGTATGAAGCAGCCCCGAAGCGGTACCAGCCAGTTGAAGACCCCAAAAAGGTCGAGATGGTTAAAACTAAATACAACATTTCTCGTCCCTTCTTTCTGTATGTTGGGCAGCAAAGACATCACAAAAATTTAGCTCGGCTAGTTCGGGCTTTTGCTCTGCTGCGACATCGATATGATATCGATTATCAATTAGTGTTAGTCGGGAAGGCCGATCCTTTGGCTTCAGAAATCCCGGCCCTGATTAAACAACTAAATTTGCAGGATGCGGTGATTTTGACTGGGTATGTCGCAGATAGCGATTTGCCGTATTTTTATTCCGAGGCCGAGGCCTTTATTTTTCCGTCACTTTATGAAGGATTCGGATTGCCACCGCTGGAAGCGATGGCATCAGGGATCCCGGTTTTGTCATCAAATACTTCAGTCATGCCGGAGGTTTTGGGAGAGGCCGCCCTGTATTTTGATCCTACTAATATTGAAGATATTGCTCAAGCCATGTATAAATTAGCCACCACCTTCCGGCTGCAAAAAGAGTTGCGGGATAAGGGTTTTCGTCAGGCCAAGAAATACTCTTTCGCTCGGGTGGCCAAAGAAACTTTGGCAGTTTATCGCCGGGCTCTGACAGAGCCCCCTAAAAAGTAATAGAATAAGGAGTGATATAATAACCAATTATTGTTAATTTGTGTTTAACCCATGAATCCAACCAACCTAAGTATCATCTTCGCCATTATTACCGGTGGGTTAGCCGTCCTCTATGCTAGTGGACTGTCAATTTGGGTTTTGTCCCAACCAACCGGCAGCAGCAAGATGATGGAAATTGCTCGGGCAATCCAAGAGGGTGCTTCGGCCTATCTTAAACGGCAATACTTTACGATTGGGATAGTGGCTCTAGCCCTAGCTCTTATCCTCTATGTTGTGCTTGGGTTGTTGCCGGCAGTTGGGTTTCTGGTTGGGGCGGTCCTGTCAGGATTAGCTGGATTTATTGGTATGCATATTTCAGTCAGAGCCAATGTCAGGACTGCGGCTGCGGCTGAACTGGGGTTAAGCCAGGCCTTGACCGTGGCATTTAGAGGTGGAGCCGTCACGGGTTTATTTGTGGTCGGGTTGGGACTGCTTGGAGTGGCGGGGTTTTATGCAATTTTTCATGATATCAATGCTTTGGTCGGTCTGGGCTTCGGCGGAAGTTTGATCTCGGTCTTCGCCCGACTCGGTGGCGGTATCTTCACCAAAGGAGCGGATGTTGGCGCTGACTTGGTCGGTAAGGTTGAAGCCGGTATCCCCGAAGATGACCCCAGGAACCCGGCCGTAATTGCTGATAATGTTGGTGATAATGTTGGGGATTGTGCTGGGATGGCGGCTGATTTATTCGAAACCTATGCCGTTACAATCGTGGCTGCCATGGTATTGTCGGCGCTCTTGTTTGCCGGCAATCCGCTGATGATAGTTTTCCCACTAGTTCTCGGCGGGATTTCAATTATTGCTTCAATTATTGGAACTTGGTTTGTACGGTTATCAAAAAAAAGCCACAACATTATGGGTGCTCTCTACCAAGGGTTGATTGTCGCCGGAGTGTTGGCGTTAAGTGGGTTTTATGGAGCCAGCCGGTATCTATTGGCCAATCTGGCCGGAGTTAGTTATTTAAATTTGTTTTATTGCGCTTTGGTTGGGCTAGGAGTAACCGGGCTGATTATTTGGATTACGGAATACTACACGGCTTCCCGGTTTGCCCCAGTTAGACAAATTGCTCACGCTTCCGAAACTGGGCATGGAACTAATGTAATCGCGGGATTGGCGGTGGGGATGAAATCAACCACGTTACCGGTGTTGGTAATTGCGGCAGCCATTTTTGGGGCGTACTATTTTGCTGGTCTGTTTGGAGTGGCGATTGCCGCTGTCAGCATGTTGTCGATGGTAGGGATTATTGTCGCAGTGGATGCGTATGGTCCGATTACCGATAATGCTGGCGGGATTGCCGCAATGGCTGGGCTTCCAGAGAAAGTTCGACAGGTCACCGATCTACTAGATGCGATTGGGAATACTACTAAGGCGGTGACTAAGGGTTACGCGATTGGTTCGGCTGGGTTGGCCGCAATCGTGTTGTTTTCGGCTTACACTCAAGAGTTAAGTAATCTGCAGGGTCAATCAGTTCAATTCGGGTTGGGCGACCCGCTGGTATTAATTGGCTTGTTCCTGGGAGGTTTGCTCCCCTATTTGTTTGCTGCCCTGTCAATGGAAACAGTTGGGAAAACCGCGGCGGCGGTAGTAAAAGAAGTCCGGCATCAATTTAAAACCATCGCTGGAATTATGGACGGGACGGCTCGGCCTAACTACGCTCGAGCAGTTGACATTGTTACTCGGGCAGCGATTCGAGAGATGATTATCCCGGCATTACTTCCAGTAGTCACTCCATTGTTGGTGGGTTGGCTGTTGGGCCCCAAGGCACTCGGGGGGTTGTTGGTCGGGAGTATTGTCACGGGCATTTTTGTAGCGATTTCCATGACTACCGGCGGAGCGGCTTGGGATAACGCTAAGAAATACATTGAGGAAGGACACTTGGGTGGGAAGGGCTCACTTGCTCATGCTGCCGCGGTGACCGGAGACACGGTCGGAGATCCCTACAAAGATACCGCCGGTCCCGCGATTAACCCGATGATTAAAATTATTAATATCGTGGCTTTGTTGGCGGTCGGCCTGTTTCTCCGCTAACTGTCCCCTTTTTGATTATTGATTATTAGTTGCGTTATTGGTGATTAAATAGTTATGGGGGCTAAATTAGTACTATCGGCGGCCCTGAAAAAGGGCGATCAGACAGACACTCTGATATTAGAAAACGGGACTGAAGTCCCCTTGTCTGATAAATTGCCCTATCCTGCCGAAACCATTATGGTAATGGAAGTGATGACTCGAAGCGAGCATCAGTCCGACCAGCAAACTTTGGCCAAACAGATTCTTCAAGAAATTATTAGCGATGGATAGTCACCCCTCCAAATTAACTTCTCATCAAATCCGCCTGCTCCAATTTATGTCGCTCGGAGTAGGCGGTTTGTTGATTGTTGCTGTAGGGGCATATTTTGGGGTTGATGTGATTTACGCTCGGCGGGTTCTCCCCGGAGTCCAGTTCTTAGAAATCGATTTAGGTGGCCGAACCAGGTCTCAAGCTGTTCAATTAATTAGTAAGCGAGTTGATGGTTTACCGCTTGGGAATATTCGGCTTGAGTTTGAAGGCCAAAGTTGGGAAATGGATCCCAACCAGTTTGGATTTGAATTGGATGGCAGTAAATTAGCGGACGAGGCGATTTTAGTTGGCCGACGCGGGCAGTTTGCTCAACGCTTATCCGAGCGGAGTTTTGCTTTGGTCGGGACTCATCAGCCGATCGTCAGCGAAACCGACTTGGTCCATAGTTTTAATCGGCCAAAGTTAAATCAATATCTTAGCGAAATCGGAAGTCGCATAGTCAAACCTCAACGCGATGCAAAACTGACAATTAAGAATAACCGGGCGACTGAATTTATGGCTGACCAGGCCGGGCAGACATTGGATATGAATAAAACGGTCGAGTTAATCGCTCGGAATTTGCTTAACCCAGCTCCAATCGTTTTGCCGATTACCACTCGGCCAGCTACCGTTACTTTGGCCGAGACCAACACATTAGGAATCAACACTCTAATCGCTCGTGGAGTATCTAATTTTACTGGGAGCCCCCGCAATCGGCGACACAACATTGCTACTGGAGCAGCTAAGTTTGACGGGATAATCATCGCTCCCAAAAGCATCTTCTCGTTCATCCGAGCATTAGGAGCGGTCGACGGCAGCACCGGCTATTTGCCCGAGTTGGTGATTAAGGGTGATAAGACCGAACCAGAATTTGGCGGTGGATTATGCCAAGTTTCAACTACTGCGTTTAGAGCGATCTTGAACGGTGGGCTACCAGTCGTTGAGCGGCGAAATCATTCTTACCGAGTGGCTTATTATGAACCGCCCGGTACCGACGCCACGATTTATCAACCCTACCCCGATCTTAAATTTACCAATGATACACCGGGCAGTATTTTGATGGATACTTATATTGTTGGCAATGAACTCCACTTTGATTTTTATGGCACCGACACCGGTCGGACGATTGAAATGACTGGACCGTATGTTTCTAATATAACCGACTATCCTGAACCGATTTATATCGATACTTCGACCATGCCGGTTGGTGGAATCAAACAAGTTGAAATCGCTCATCGCGGAGCCGATGTTGTTCTATATCGCAAGGTTTATCAAAATAGCCAACTACTTTATAACGATACTTTCAAAAGTCATTACATCCCTTGGCCGGCCAAATATCTGCGCGGGGTAGAAGAGGCCAATAAAGTTGAAGCCGACCTTAATAATGTTTTACCAACCGAAGCGGGACAAGAACAAACCAATTTACCCATCGAATGATTTTATTGCTTCACGGTGAAGATACTTATCAGGCCAAAGTCAAACTGACTGCAATCCGGCAGAAATTTTTAAGTAAGCACCCGGTAGATAATTTAGCGATGCTGCTAGGGACTGATTTAACTGGGTATAACCTACGGTCTGTTTTGTTGGCTCAAACTCTATTGGGTGGCCCTCGGCTAGTGATCCTGTCTGATACATTGTCTGGCGCTTCGGCTGAAGTTAAAACCGCGTTAGTTAATTTATTGAAGTCCGGGTTACCGGAAGAAGTCACGGCAATTTTTTACGAAACCCAACCATTTGATAAGCGCCAATCATTATTTAAATTACTCAACCAGCCCAAACAAGCCGAAGAATTTATCCCTCTGGGTGGGGTGGCTTTACGCCGGGTGGTGCAGGGCTTAGCCCAAAAACGAGGGGTGGCAATCAATCCGGCCGTGCTGGAGTGTTTGTTGACCAAGACCGGTGGCAATCTTTGGCGGGTAGAGAATGAATTAAATAAATTGTTTGCCTATGCCGATGGACAGCCCGTTACCCAAGCCACCGTTGATTTATTAGTGACCGATTCATTGGAAACTAACATTTTCGCTTTGGTCACTTCGGCCTTGGGTCGGGATTTAAACTCGGCCCACCGAATTGTAGCGACTAGTTTGCTGGCGGGCGAAGACGAAACTCGGTTGATGGGGGCGATTGCCTATCAATTGCGCAATCTAATTCGGATTAGTGATTTAAAAACTGCCGGTGTCCAAATGAGTGACGGGGCTAGGTTAACACAGTTGCCACCATTCGTAGTTAGGGCTAATTGGCAGATAACAGCCCGGTTTCAGAGGTCCCAACTAGTTCGGGCCTATCAGCGGTTGGCTCACTTTGATTGGCAAATCAAAATCGGGGCGTACGATCCCTCGGACGCTCTTGATTTATTTACGCTAACTTTAGCTACTACTTAATTGCTTTACTCAAGCGGGACTTTAGCCGAGCGGCTTTATTCCGATGCACTATTCCCCGCTTAGCCGCTTTGTCGAGGGCTTTAAAAGCCACCCGGAGTTTTTCAGCCGAAGGAGTAGTCCGAACTTGCTTGACGGCTTCTTTCATTGTTCGACGCCGAGTCGCATTTAGTCGGCGTTTTTTGGCCGAGCTGCGAACCTGTTTTTTGGCTGACTTAATAATTGGCATACCCAGTAGAAGATTTTAGAAAGTAGTATTTTTATTATAGTGGCTACTGGCAACTTGTTTGTCTAGAGAGATGTGACTTTCTAGGAGGTGATTATATTGGTGATAATATAATTATTCTAAAATTCTCTACTAGGCATAAGAAGTTCTTACAGACCCTAGAGTAATGCCTATTAGTGGAACTGTAAATAGCCGAGTTCGATTGACACCTCCCGATTATTTCAGTATGTTGAGCTGTCAAATATGGAAACGACTCCCAAGCAACAGACCGTCGAGTTAATCAACCGCGCCCAGCGGATATTGGTCGTGCCGAGCCGACCAGACGGCGATTCGGTCGGTTCAGCTCTAGCGCTACTACAGGTTTTTAAAAAACTCAACAAGGAAGTGTCTTTGGGGATTCTCGATCCTGTCAGCCAGGTCTATCAATTTTTACCAAGTATCAGCGAGGTGGCGACCGATATTGACGGGGTTCGTGATTTTATCATCACTCTCGATAGCCCCGTGGCCGAAGCCGACAAACTGTCTTACAACTTTGAAGACGGTAAGTTGAACATTATTATTACGCCCAAGCGAGGTCGGTATCAGCCGGAGAATGTTAGTTTTGTTCAGGGGCAGTTCAAGTATGATGCAATCATTGTGCTAGACGCTGCTGACTTACATCAATTGGGTCAGGCCTACGACCGATACCCTACCCTATTCCAGGAAGTCCCAGTCATCAATATTGATCATCATGCTAGCAACGCTTATTTTGGCAGTGTTAATTTAGTTGATCTCACCGCCACTTCCACAGCCGAAATTTTAATTGGTTTAATTGAAGCGCTGGGGCCGAATCTGATCGACCCTGAAATCGCCACTTGTTTGTTGACCGGGATCATTTCCGATACCGGCTCGTTCCAAAATGCCAATACTACCCCCAAGTCGCTGACGGTTGCGGCCCAATTAGTTGGCTTTGGCGCTCGTCAGCAGGAAATCATCAAGCATTTGTTTAAGACCAAGCCCTTGTCTCAGCTCAAACTCTGGGGGCAGGTGTTATCTCGGATCCAGTTTGATATGACTACCAAATTGGCTTGGGCAACGGTTACCCCAGAGGACCTTATTAGCACCGGTGCTAGTTCAGAAGAAGCCAGTGGTTTAATTGACGAATTAATGACCAGTATCCCTGGTGCCGACATTGTGCTGTTGTTGTCTGAGAAAGAAGCGCGAGTCGTCTCTGGAAGCATCCGGACCGCTAAAGGGGTAGATGCCATGGAAGTGGCTGGTCTGTTTGGTGGTGGTGGGCATCCGGGAGCAGCCGGGTTTAAGTTGCTCGACATGACCATTAGCGAAGCCGAACCAATTGTTCTCGAAAAAGTCCGCGAATACCAAACTCGTCGGCTCGGAGGAGCTCCTCTGGGCAGTCAAGAAAAAGAGGCGCTGGAGGCCTAGAATTCTCCGATTAAACCCTTGATTTTGTTCTCCCTAGGTGATATTATTGCTGGGTAAGTTTTTAGAGTTATTTATGGCTATTCAAGCTGAAAAAAAGAAAAAAATCATCTCCGAGCATCGGTCTCACGAAAAGGATACTGGTTCGGCAGAGGTGCAAATTGCCTTGTTGACCGAGAAAATTAATGAATTAACCAAGCATCTCAAAACCCATGCCAAGGATTTTCACTCCCGGCATGGTCTGTTCAAGATGGTAGGCAACCGGCGCAAACTGCTGGCCTACCTCGAAACCCATAATGTAAAAGTTTATAATAGCGTCATTAAAAAATTGAAGATTCGGAAGTAGTTTTGGGTCAAGTGAAGTCAGCAGTAAGCGTAAATCGGTTGACAGGATTTATTTTTACTCCTGACTTTGCCTCACTCGCCCAGGGACTGCCCGGGTTTTCCGGATAAAAGGAGTAAGATGGAAAAATTTGAAACCCAGCTTGGCGAAGCCAAGCTTACGTTGGAAACTGGTCGGCTAGCCGGACTAGCCAATGGGTCAGTTACTTTGCGGATTGGTGACACGGTGGTGTTGGCTACCGCTGTGGTAGCTGCAACCCCGCGGGAGAATATTGATTTCTTCCCATTGATGATCGATTATGAGGAGCGGTTTTATGCTTCCGGCAAGATTTCGGGTAGCCGGTTTATCAAGCGAGAAGGCCGTCCAAGTGAGGATGCCATTTTGTCAGCTCGGCTGATTGATCGTCCTCTGCGTCCCCTTTTCCCAAAGGGCTTCCATAATGATGTCCAGGTAGTCATCACAGTTCTATCAGCCGACCTAGTTCATGATCCGGATGTATTATCAATTACGGCTGCTTCGGCGGCGTTGATGCAGGCCGGGGCGCCTTTCAATGGTCCAGTGGCTGGGGTTCGGGTTGGACTAGTTGATGACAAATTTATTCTCAACCCAACTTACGAACAGCGGGCCAAAAGTCAGCTTGATTTAGTGGTAGCCGGGACTAGAGATGCAATTATGATGGTTGAGGCCGGGGCTTTGGAAGTATCTGAAGCCAAGATGGTTGATGCAATCGAATTTGCGCACAAATCACTTCAGCCAGCCATCGAGATTCAGCATGAATTAGTCAAGCGTCTGAATGTCGCGAATGATAAATATGAAGTGACAACTACTCCGGCAGAACTTAAGACCAATATCGCCACTCGGCTGGGTGGCCAACTTGAAGAGGCCCTATATCATCCCGAAAAGATCGTTCGCAATACTAAGTTGGATACTTTGCGGCAGGCCATTTGGGAAGAATTCATTAGTGAGGAAAACCCCGAAGCAGTGGTGGCTGACATCTTTTCAAAAGTAGTTAGCGAAGAATTCCGTCGGAATATTTTAGAACACGACAAGCGTCCTGATGGCCGCAAGTTGGATCAAATCCGTCCCTTGTCAATTGAGGTCGGCGTTTTGCCACGGCCTCACGGTTCGGCTCTATTCACTCGAGGGGAAACCCAAGCTCTCTCAACGGTTACCTTAGGGTCACTAGACGACGAGCAGGTTTTGGACACGATGGAATTAGACACTACTAAACGGTATATGCATCACTACAATTTTCCTCCCTATGCAACCGGTGAAGTTAAACCAATGCGGACTACTGGTAGACGGGAAATTGGTCACGGGGCTTTAGCTGAACGGGCATTGATGCCCATGATTCCCTCTCGCGAAGATTTCCCGTACACCATCCGGGTAGTATCGGAAATCTTGGCCAGTAATGGTTCCAGTTCGATGGCTTCGGTCTGTGGTAGTACCCTGTCTTTGATGGACGCTGGGGTGCCAATTAAGAAACCAGTTGCTGGAATCGCCATGGGCTTGGTTACTGGTGAAGGCAAATACAAAATTCTAACTGACATCGCCGGGATTGAGGACTTCAACGGCGATATGGACTTTAAAGTGGCTGGCAGTCGGGATGGGATTACGGCTCTTCAAATGGATATTAAAGTAGCTGGGATTACTAAGCAAATTATGAGCGAGGCCTTGGCCCAAGCCAAGCAAGCCCGCGAATTTTTGTTGGCGGAAATGGGCAAGATTATTTCCGCTCCTCGTCCTGAACTATCCCCATTTGCGCCTCGGGTGATTGTGGTCAAAGTCCCACAAGACCGAATTGGTGAAGTGATTGGACCGGGCGGGCGGGTAATTAATGAGATTATTGATCGAGCTGGCGGTAAGGGGGTGACCAATATCTCGATTGAAGAAGACGGCAACGCCTTCATTACTTCTAGCGACCCCAAATTGGGAGAGCAAGCCGCTCAAACTATTCGCGACATGATGCGCGAAATCAAACCCGGCGAAAAATTCCACGGCCGAGTCACTCGAATTATGGACTTTGGTGCTTTTGTGGAAGTTCTCCCTGGTCGGGAAGGGCTTGTCCATATTTCGCAATTGGCTGACCGTCGAATTGATCGGGTAACCGATGTGGTCAAAGAGGGTGATATGCTAGATGTGGTAGTTACAGAGATTGATAATCTCGGACGAATCAATCTTTCCCACAAAGCAACTCTCGATGGTGACTCTAGTAAGCAATAGTTTATGGCACATTGCCACAATTGCGGGCACGATAATTCTCCCACCACTATTTTTTGTGGGCGTTGTGCCACGGAGCTTGGCCGGACTCAAGCCAAGTTAGTGAAAGCCCGCCAAATCTTTTTACCTCCCCAAAATGATTATGTGGTTAACCCACAGTCAATCAAGCGCCATGAACCCAAAAGCAGTTCTGGCTCTGGCTGGGGGTGGCTCCTACTCGGAGCTGTGGTTGTAGCACTCATTTGGTTTTATGTCAGATAAAAGCAGTCAATTTGCCAAGCTAGTCGCAGAGATCAAATCCCATCATTGTTCTCTAAGAGGTGGGTGTCAACAAGCTGTTCCGGGCGACGGCAACATTAATAGTCCGGTTGTGTTTATCGGTGAGGCCCCCGGCAAAATGGAAGATGAACTCGGTCATCCATTTGTTGGTTCGGCTGGGAAACTTTTGGCCGAGGCCTTGTCCACGATCGGTTGGCAGCGAGAAGATATTTATATCACTAATGTAGTGAAATGCCGTCCGCCCGAGAATCGTGACCCTCTGCCCGAAGAGGTGGAGGAACATAAATCGTTTTTAACTCGCGAATTGGCTTTGATTCAGCCAAAATTAATTGTTTTACTTGGCCGTCACGCACTGCATTGGTTTCTACCGGCCGAAAAAATTTCCGAAATTCGCGGGACGGCCAAACGCAGGGGTAATCAAATCTTTTTCCCAATTTATCATCCAGCCGCCGCACTCTATGACCCGCGACTGCGAGCCACCCTGATGTCCGATTTCAAAAAAATCCCGATTTTACTGGGCAAAATCGACCAATTGTCAGAAACCAAGTCCCCCACCCTCTCGGTTCAATCATCTATCTTCTAAGGACTCATCTATGAATAATCGTTCTGCTCGGCCGTCTCGGCCAACTCACTCGTCTCGGTCATCTCGTCCGGTTCATCCGTCGCGTTCGGCTCATCCATCGCATCGCCGGCCAGTCGCCAGTCGTCCTGTCCATCGCCCTTCCGGGGCTCCTACTCTCAAAGTTATTCCTTTGGGTGGGGTTGGCGGTATGGGTAAAAATATGATCGTAGTCGAATACGGCAACGATATTATCGTGCTTGATTGCGGGATGATGATGCCAGACGAATCAATGCCTGGGATTGACTATGTGATTCCGGACACAACCTACCTAGAGCGCAACCAAAAAAAGCTCCGCGGGATTATCATCACTCACGGTCACGAAGATCATATTGGCGCTATTCAACATGTTGTTCCTCGTCTGGGTGTGCCGGTTTATGCCCCGCGGTTAGCCGCCGAGTTAATCAAAGTCAACCTGGAAGAATTCTCTGATACCGGCAATGTTAAAGTTATTACCTATCAGCCCACCGACCGAATTCGGTTGGGCGTTTTTACGGTTTCCTTTGCTCGGGTCAATCACAGTATCCCTGATGCTTTTTCCATTATTGTCGATACTCCGGAAGGCAAAGTCATTTACACTGGCGATTTCAAATTCGACCCCACCCCGCCCGATGGGATTCAGGCCGACTATGCTAAGTTTGAGCAAATTGGTCGGGAGCGACCACTGCTTCTGATGAGCGAAAGCACCAATGTTCACACTCCTGGTCGGACCCCGTCCGAGCAAGTGATTGCGGATGCCTTTATGGAAATTTTTGCCAACACTCGTGGTCGGTTGATCGTGGCCTCCTTTGCTTCCCGGATCGACCGAATGCAACACGTCATCGCCGCCGCTGTGAAGTATCGGCGGAAAGTCGCGATTACTGGTCGAAGCATGATTAAATATTTCGATGTCGCCAGTAAAGCCGGTTATATTAAGACCCCTAAAGGTCTGATGGTCGATTTGCGGAATATCAAAAAGTATCCCGATTCTCAAATTGTGATTTTGAGTACGGGTAGCCAAGGACAAGAGGGTTCGGCACTTCAGCGGATGGCGTTTGGTGAACACAAGCAAGTCAAACTGGGGACTGGTGATACGGTGGTGATTTCCTCTTCGGCTATCCCCGGTAATGAACGCTCAATCAACGCCGTGATTAACAATCTTTATCGGCAGGGTGCCAATGTTATCTTCGACAAAAAGATGCAGGTGCATGTCACTGGCCATGCTTACCGCGATGAAATGAAACAGATGCTAGAGATGGTTCGTCCGCGCTGGTTTATCCCAGTACATGGCGAATACCACATGTTGGTGTCTCACAAAGAGGTGGCACTAGAGACCGGAATCCGTCCTGCCAATATTTTGATTATAGAAGACGGTGATGTGGTTGAATTTCGCCAAGGCAAAGCTCGCAAGGGTAGCCAAAAAATCCCAGTCGGTTCTATCATGGTAGATGGTTTAGGGGTAGGCGATGTCAAAGAGGTCGTTCTTCGCGATCGTCAAGCCATGGCCAGGGAAGGGATGATTGTGTTAATCGCTCTGGTTGATAGAAACGGCAAAATCGTCGGTAGTCCGGATATCATTTCCCGCGGGTTTGTCTATATGCGGGAAAAAGGCGACCTGATTAATCAGACCCGTCAAAAAGTGAAAGAGATTTTTGCAGAGCATACTGGCAAAGTGCCGGATGACTGGACTAATATCAAGACCAAGCTCCGTGAAAGCGTGGGTGAATTTCTCTTCCGCGAAACCGAACGTCGCCCACTAGTCCTGCCTGTGGTGATTGAGGTTTAGCGGAGACCAGAGAAACCCGATGTTACTTCCCCACTGAGAGCTTTGAGCCCGGGAACTTAGTTTTTATGCGCGTGATTTCCTCCTGGGACAGAGGTCTGTTTTTGGGTATCAAAAGGTCTGACCAACCGGGGGTTTGAACACCTGGTGCATAAACATTGCCTTCAAATACCATATTTGGCTTTAAGTCGCTGACGAGCACTTCACTCCCGCGTTGGGCAAACATTCCGTCGGCAATAGCTTGCTTTCGGTCCTGTTTTTCTTGGTCGGATATTTTACGGTAATTATCAACATAATCCTTCACTTTATTGTAGGCGGATTCAAAATACTTATCCTGGTCCTTCTGGCTGTATCCATGGTCTAGTACTACCTCATTAGATAACAACCGTCGGCTCATTTCTTCTGCAAATTCTGTTTTATCAATAACCCCTTCGTGTACAAGCTCTTTCAAAAGAGCGAAAATGTTTGCCATCTTTTGCTCGGTTTTTTTGTCTCCTTGTTCGTATAGTTCGTAATATTTATCTAGTTTCTCCCCTAAAAATTCGACGAGTTCTTGGTCATTTGGAAGTACTATCTGTTCAGCGCCAGGTAATGTTTCTGGTCCTATAGGGCTGTCTTCAATTTTCTTTGTTGGTTTTGTGGTTTTCCCCTCTTTCTGACCACCAGAAAATAGTGCACCAAGTTGATGTTTGAGCTCGGAGATTTTTTGCTGGTCAGACAGTTGGTCGAGCTGTTTACGCAAAGCCCCAGAGTCAGTGACTTCGAACGATTTTCTGATTTCCCTGGCTTTTTGTTCAATATTACTTTTCTTTTTTCTTGCTCCGACAAATTCATTATTGGCTCCGGCAACCCACTCTTTTTCTTGATTGTCATAATCCAATGAGCCCAATACTGACGGCTCTGGTTTCTCCGCCGGTCGCTCGACTCCCATCTTTAAGTTGCCATGCTTGATTAAATAGTCCTGTTCGGTGTTGGTGAGTCCTCGTACCGCTTGTCTAGTCCGAAGCAGTTTCAGATAGGGACTGTAAATCGGATTTTTTTTGTCAAAATCAATTCGGAGTTTTGCTCTCTGACCCAAAGTAAGCTTATCCACTGAAGTTATGGCTGTTGTCTTGATGACTTTTCTGGCGTTGTCCAAATCAAGATGTGAGTAATGGCCGAGTTGGCTTTCTATATATTTAGTTTGTTCTGCTCGTTTCTCTGGTGTACTTAAAATGGTCTTGAGATAAGCATAGGACACTACCGCTCTTTCAAGGTCGTTTTCAAAGGCCTTATCCAGTCGGCCCAAGTGCTCCGCTTTTAACCCGCTACTCATTTTAATGGCGTCCGGATCATTATATTCAGCATTGGGATAATGATATCGGTCGTAGTATTCTTTTAGCTCGGTTTTGATTTGTTCCTGCTCTTCGGCAGTCAATGCTTGTTGAGCCAATTTATATTCTTGGTTAATATTGATTCTATATTGCTTTCGTTCTGCTTTGTTCTCCAAAGGAGTCCCTGCAATATCAGTTCCGCCCGACACATAATCATTGATGGCTTTTTCATATTCGGTCATTCGGTCGGTTGGTTTGACTATGGACTCTTTGCGATAATTCTTGTCTCCATCAAAGACCAAAACATTTTTTGTAATCCACTCTTTATCTTCGGGATGGACCCCAAGCCCAGTGAGTAGCTGGTCTAACCCAACCCTTGAAAGCTCAAAGGCCTGGACGGCTTCAACGGCTTCCCTTTTACCGGGTTGTTCTGGGTCAACCAAGAGCAATTCACCATTAACCACTATGACCGCTTTGGCGTGATAATTACCTTTTTCAGTCACCACCTTAACAATTGCTCCACCCCCAGTTTTTAGTTTACTGAACCAATCGGCTCTAGTTTTGCCCGCCTCGGCTTTATATCCGGTTTTGCCAATAAAATTTTTAAATTTATCCCAGGTAATCCCATGGACATCTTTCAGGTCATCCCCAGCTGCTACTTGAAAGGTCTCCTCAAGATTATTTAGGTCAGTTTCCGGCAGTCGACCAAAACTGTTGATAATATTCACAAAAGCCGCAAACGTGCAGGTATTGTCCCATTGCTGGGAATGAATCTCTTGATATTCGGACTCTTCTTTCGGTCTGGGGTATGGATAGGCCTCGGATAGTTCGTCTTCCATGTTTTTACCAAGCCGGTCAATCGTTCCTGGTAGAGATTCTCCCGATATTTTGTCAATCGCTTTTGTTCGAGCGCTCTCGTTTTTGGCCTGGGCCTTATCCGTCTTTTTGATTTTGCGTTCATCGGTGCTTCTGAAGATGGACTTCTCCTCAAAAACAGACCTCTTGAGAGAAGGATTGTAATGTTCTGCCCGGAAACGGGCGATTTCTTCAGGTGACAAGGGGTCGTTACCTGACGGGTTTTCGTAAGATTCACTCATCATTTCATTATACCACAAATACAAAAATTAGTCAATGTCAGAGCGGGTTTCTGGGGAAGTTAATAGTTAAAAGTGAATAGTGAATAGTGAATAGTGAATAGTGAATAGTTTTCTGTCATTGCGAGGAGTTCTGTTGTACAGCAGAACGACGCGGCAATCTAGATTGCTCTTCTGTTCTGTTGGACGGTAGACCTGCGATGAAAAGCTTTGGTATCTCTTCGACTCTTCTGTTGGACAGCAGAATCACTCATACAATAATCATTACTCCCTGGGCATGTCGTCGTGACACACCAATATTTGCAGATTTGCCCCGAAGGGGCCCCGTTGGGGCTGATTTTTTATTTTCTATTGTTCCTACGGGTATGAAAAAACCGGCCTGTGATATACACAAGGCCGGTTTTAGTTTTGAAAAGAACAAAAACTTTTTATCTACCCGCTGGTGGGGGGGTGACGGGAACCCACAACCAGGTGGACTCCCCGTCCCAATAGGCCCAGGCCTGTTGATGTTGGGAGCTCGGAGCCCACTTTAAATCTAATAGTGGGGCGATCCGTTCTGGGAACGGGCAAGCGCTTCCTTGTCGCCAATAGAAATAGATTGCTCCCCCGCCGTAGGTAGTGGGCATCTGGTATTGTTGTCCAACCCTTATGGCTTCGAGTGAGGTGGTCGGCCATATTGCTCCGGCCGGTTTTGGTGTCGTAGTAACGACACTTTCTTCTCCGGTTGGCGGGGCTGACCATTGTTCCCATTGAAGAAGAACGGAAGGATTAGTCCCACTTGACGACAGTACCTTTATAGATGTTTCCCACATTATCCATGTAGGGCCTCCTGTCCACTCTAGCAGGAAATAACATCCCGCAGGGGGAACCGGTTGCTTCGTTTCTGTTTCTGTCGTGGCGACAGGGACAATGACTGGAGTTTCGGGGGTTTCTTCTGCACTGGTCGTTACGACCAGATAGAAAGTATCTTTGTCCATCGGGGTAGTTTTAATGTCGAATGGGAGTGCCCACCCGTTTCCGACTAAGAAAACAAACCCTCGTTCTCCGGAGAGGAGGGCAATCTCTTTCTTTAATTCACTTTCCGAGATGTCATATCTGACTCCCGGGAGGTGACCTTTATTCAAGAAGTCGATTGCCATGACCTTAGGGATTCCCCATTTTCCCTTCCGCCAGGTTCCAAGACGCGCAAGCACGTTTTGATCCGACCTAATAACACTAGCCCCCTCTATTGTCCAAAAAGGGAACTCGTCGTCATTGTTGGTGTCGGCCCAAGTGTTTTCGACCCACTCGGGGTTGGGTAGTACATTACCAACAATCTGAAAAATCTCCGCACCTTCCGGCGCATCAAAGTTTGAATCACTAGTCCATAATGCCCGAAGGCTCTCGGACTCGTTGCTGTTCACCGGCACGGCAAATGCCGATTCGGCAAACAATAAAACAATCGCCAGGGCAACAATGGCCCCAAAGAAACGCTTCATTTCGGTTCCTCCTTGGGCAGGTTGCCCGAACCAAAAGTCAAAATTAAATCAGGAGCTCCTTGTTTTCAAGGTCCCCCAGACCGTTCTCAACTTAACATAGTCAACTAGAAAAGTCAAGCAATTTTCTGCTCCCAGAGCGGACTTATTCGCACCCTATAGGAGAAAATCACCTATGATATAATTACCTCGTATACCTATGGCCAGACGCAGAAAGAGAAAATCTACCAATAGTCGGCGGTATCGCTACCGCTCTTATCAGACCTCCAAATGGGCGGAGGGGTTGAATTTTGACTTGGAACTCGACCCGGCCGTGGTTCGGGAGATGATTGCCATTCTGCTGGTCGGCCTAGGCCTATTCACCTTGCTCGCCATTGTTGGCGGGGCTGGGAATATGGGTCAGATTTTTTACTCGGCTCTGCGATTAGGATTTGGCTGGGTCAGTTTTGTAATTCCCCTACTCTTGGCCGGCGCCGGGGTAGCGATGTTTTTCCCAGTCCGTTACAAATTTAAATTTGCTAATGCGATTGGACTGGCGCTATTTGTGTTATCGCTGTCCGGTTTGCTCCATGTCTTTTTTGGACCCGACACTAGTTTAGAGTTGGCTCAAATCGGTGAGGGCGGTGGGTATCTAGGATTTTTCGTCAGTCGGTTTTTGATTAATATCGTGGACTTCTGGGCTTCCTTCCTAATTTTGTCAGTCGTTTTTGCGGTCTCACTGTTGTTTGCTTTTGGCCAACCACTTCGCGAACTATACATGAGGACTAAATTGTCTTTGCCAGCTATTCCGTCTTTGCCCGATATTCGCATCAACAACGATTTTGCTAATGGTAGAGAGGCCGTTGGAGAAGAAGCCGAAGAGGGCGAAGAAGCCGATGTTAAATCCCGTGGTCCGCTGACTCGCAGGGCCCCAGTCAAAAAAGATACTGATTTTATTCCGCAGTTTAAACCGACTGGCGATTGGACTCCGCCATCACTCGAACTCTTGAGTGATGTGGTTACAAAAGTTGATAGCGGGAACATCTCCGGCAATGTTACTATCATCCAAGAAACCCTAGATGACTTCGGCATCGCCGTGGAAATGAACGAAGTCAATGTCGGTCCGACTGTTACCCAATATACATTGAAGCCAGCTGCCGGGGTGAAACTTTCTAAGATTTCAGCCCTAAGCAATGATTTGGCTTTGGCTCTGGCCGCCCATCCAATCCGGATTGAGGCGCCTATTCCTGGGAGGTCGTTAGTTGGAGTAGAAGTCCCGAATAAGAAGACCGCTCTGGTTCGGCTGCGCGAAGTAATGGCCTCGGAAGAATTTCATGTGGTTAAATCACCATTGCGAATTCCTCTCGGGCGAGATGTGGCTGGGGTACCGGTAGCCACCGACTTACTGCGGATGCCCCATTTACTAATTGCTGGCGCGACTGGAGCGGGTAAAAGCGTGTTTTTAAACGATCTTCTAATCGCCCTGCTCTATCAAAATTCTCCGGCCGATTTGCGATTGATTTTAGTTGACCCGAAACGGGTTGAATTCACCGCCTACAACGATATCCCCCACTTGCTCTCTCCCGTGATTGTTGACCCGCACAAGACCATCAATGCATTAAAGTGGTTAGTGATGGAAATGGAGCGGCGGTATAAAGTGTTGGCCGAAGCCAAAGTCCGCGAAATAGCCCAGTACAACCGTCAGGAGAAAGATACCCCCCTGCCCTACATTGCATTGATTATCGATGAGTTGGCCGACTTGATGGCGGTCTCGGCTCGCGAAGTTGAGGCCTATATTTGTCGGTTGGCGCAGATGTCACGAGCGGTCGGAATTCATTTGGTGCTGGCTACCCAAAGACCCAGTGTGGATGTCATCACTGGTTTAATCAAAGCCAACTTCCCTTCTCGAATCGCTTTCGCTGTAACCAGCGGAATTGACTCGCGAACAATTTTGGATACAGTTGGTGCTGATAAACTACTCGGCAATGGAGACATGTTATTTATGCCATCTGATGCGTCTAGACCAAAACGAATTCAGGCCTGTTTTATCGGTGACAAGGAAGTCAAATTGGTGACCAATGCGCTTAAAGAAATTGACGCCCCACAGTATGTGGAAGAAGTTATCAAAGATGCCAAGAAGGGCGGTGGTTTATTTGGCGGAGAGGAGGGTGGCGATAGTGATAACCTAACTGAAGAAGCAATTGAGTTGGTAGTCAGAACCGGTAAGGCATCGGCTTCTTACATGCAAAGACGGTTTAGGATCGGCTACGCCAGGGCGGCTCGGTTGCTGGACATTTTAGAAGACCGCGGAGTAATTGGGCCTGGCGAAGGAGCCAAGCCACGAGAGGTCTTAATGAGGAAAGAAGACCTAGCTAGTGCTGTTGCCGGTGGCGGGGTAGATGTTGACGATGAGAGCGGCGAAGAATTCAAACAAGGAGAAGATTATTGAGGTCAGTTAACAGTTAATGGTGAATAGTGAAAAGTTAAGGTGTAATTCAGAGTGCTAGCCGATAATCCAATTTACAATCGGAGTTATACTTTTGCCAGGGATGTTATTCGAGTGGCGCGAGCAGTAGATCAGAATGTAGTGACTCGTCCTTTGATTGGTCAGTTGGTCAGGTCTTCTACTTCGATTGGGGCGAATATAAGCGAGGCGACTTTTGGGGCAAGTCGGAAGGACTTTATCAACAAAATCACTATCGCATTAAAAGAGTCACAGGAAAGTTTGTATTGGTTAGGGCTCCCAACCGATGCTGGATATATAAAGTTATCTGATGCAGAAAGTTTGCGGGCAGAAGCAGTTGCTATCAATAAAATTCTTTCAACAATCAAAATAAAAAGTGCATCAAAGATGCCTACCTAAACTATTCACTTTTAACTATTAACTTTTCACATGTCTTCAGATTACTCTTTTGATCTCGTCTCCGAGATTGATCTGCAGGAGCTGACTAATGCGCTTGATCAGACCCGTAAGGAGTTGGCAGTCCGGTATGACTTTCGGGGTATTCCGACTGAAATTAAGTTTGATAGTAACAGCCCCAAAGGGGCCCCTTCGGGGTTGGTCATTACTACGGCTGATGAATTCAAATTGAAAGCCGTTCGAGATATTTTAGAATCAAAATTGCTTCGGCGGAATTTGTCGCTCAAGATTTTAGGAGTTCCCAAAAATGAGTCCGCTAGTGGTGGACAAATTCGTTCTACAATTCCATTGGTTTCTGGCATTTCGGCCGACAAGGCCAAAGTAGTCAATAAAATGATTCGTGACGCTTTCCCTAAGTCCAAGACCCAAATCCAAGGCGAGACGGTTCGAGTGGTGAGTAAGAGTATTGATGACTTGCAAGCCATTATGCAATTAGTTAAATCCTCCCCCATCGTGGACTTTCCAGTCCAGTTCGAAAACTACCGCTAAGTAATCATCAATAACCAAATAACAAATAACAAAAAGATTCCATTTTGATTATTGGAGCTTGATGTTTGATTATTACCCCGTGAGGGACTCGCGATGACAGAATGATGGATACTTGTTAAAGTGATAATGTTATGCCAAAGATCGAAACCCCAACTAATTCGCTAGAGGCCACTCTTTCCGCTATCCAGAAGGATTATGGCGAGGGTAGTATTATGCGTTTGGGCGATACTAAATTACTCGATGTCGAGTCAATCCCGACCGGTTCATTAACTCTAGATATTGCTCTGGGTGTGGGGGGGATACCCAAGGGCAGAGTGATTGAAATTTTTGGACCAGAATCGTCTGGCAAAACCACCCTCGCTTTACACATGGTTGCCGAAGTCCAAAAGAAGGGCGAAACGGCTGCCTTTATTGATGCTGAACATGCGCTCGATCCAGAATACGCCAAGCGGATTGGAGTAAACACCAAAGAACTTTTGATTTCCCAACCCGATACTGGTGAGCAGGCGCTAGATATTGTCGAAGCCCTGATCCGGTCAAATGCGGTCGGGATTATTGTGATTGATTCGGTGGCAGCGTTAACTCCCAAGGCCGAAATCGAAGGCGATATGGGCGACTCTCATATGGGCTTACAAGCCCGGCTGATGAGCCAGGCCTTGCGGAAGATTACCGCCGCCGTTTCTCGGTCAAAGACCACGGTGATTTTTATTAATCAGATTCGAATGAGGATCGGCGTGATGTTTGGCAATCCCGAGACCACTACTGGCGGGAATGCCTTGAAGTTCTATTCTTCGGTTCGGTTGGATATCCGTCGGATTGAGACCCTGAAAGAGGGTGACAATTCAATTGGCAATCGGGTGCGAGTGAAAGTGGTTAAAAATAAAGTCGCTCCCCCATTTCGCCAGGCCGAGTTTGATATTATGTTCAATCAAGGGATCGCCCGAACCGGTGAGATTATTGACTTGGCGGTACATGTTGGTTTGGTCAACAAATCCGGGGCTTGGTATGAATATAATGAAGCTAAAATCGCCCAAGGCCGAGACGCCGCCAAACAGTATTTGGCTGACAATCCCAAAATTGTCATCGAGCTGGAACGAGAAATTCGGAAACTTCACGGGATAAGATAAGTTACTCTGTTTACATGCCCACCCGAGAGAGGTATAGTGCAGGTAATCTGCTTTTTGATGTTCTTTAAAGGAGGTGATAGAAATGTCCCCAGAGTTAGCCGAGGTATCGGATGTTGTCCGTTTGATTCTTCCGGTAAGTGGTAGTAAAGGCGAGATTGGTCGCAGTATGATTACGGCGTTCTTGACCAAGGACAAGGACGTGATTGATAGAGTCCACCGCGAAGACAATGTTTCCCCAGACAGAATCAAAAGTTTTACGTCAGACACGGTTCTGTATGTGGATAAAACCAATCACAACTACCGCGAATATCTTGCTGGGCGCCGGACGTCTGGTGAACTAATTCGAGCCATTCTTACGAACCGCGAGTAACTGGGAGGATAAAGTATGTTTCCGGGGATTTTCTAAAGAGCGCTGCCAGCTGGTAGCGCTCTTTTTCTGGCAAATTTTGATTAACTTAGACCACTAAGACCGGAGTCCCATTTTCTGCCCAGGCGAACAAGGCGGCTGACTCACCCACTCCGAATCGGATACAGCCGTGTGACATGGCCATCCCCAAATGAGAGTATCCTTCGTATAATCGGCCGGCGGTGTACAACCGACCGCCAGGATAAATTTTACCTTCTTCAAATTTAGATGCCCGAACTTTCCAGTAAGGCAGTCCATGAATTCCGTATCCTTGGATTCCGCGGGTGACACTTTTTAGTCCTATCCAATTAGGCATCCACAATTCATATTCCTGCGAGTAGGCATTTTCGATATGATTAAAAATTGTGTACTTCCCGGCTGGAGTGGTATAACCAGATTTCCCGGTTGAGACAGGTAAAGTGGCGACCACAAAACCATTCTCAATCCATTCACCGGTCTGGGTGGTTCGATTGATCCGAATTAGTTTGGGTTGGGCTTCCTGGATTGTCACTTCGTTCATTTCCCCAACTTGGAGGGTTAATCCAATTGGAGTTCCAGTCAGCCAATGACTTCCTTCTAGTAGGGGTTGGAAGTACTCTTTATATAAACCAATTTTGGTTGGGGTTTTGATGGTGAATTTGAAAGTTGCCATTTGTCGGGGTCGGACCGATTTGTTTTCTAGCCCGATCGGAGCAACCCGCATATTAGACAGCCAACTGTCAGTTGACCAAATACTCGGTCGGTCAGCGATTCCGTTACTGAAAACCGTTCCTAGTCGCAGCGAATTCCCCTCCCACCACAGTCCATTGCCAGTATTCTGGATAATCAAAGACACCTCGCGGATTTCTCCGGGGGTTAGTTTAAGATTTGGTGCGTTAGTGATTAAGAGATAATCAGAATCGCTCGGTACTTCGGCCCAGACCTGATACAACTGCCACCCGCCAGTAATGACGAGTAGTCCCAAGATGACGGACAATGGGAACTTCAGTTTGGTAAGTAACTCCATAAGGGGGATGTTTGTTTTAGGTATCTTTTGATTATAGCAAAAAAACCGCTCCTAGTCAAGGTTTTTCTCTTGACAGAGGAGCAAATGTCTGATATAAGATAAGTATCTTTTGTTCTTTGAGGAGGTGGCAGTCATGCCAGTTAAGGAGTTTGTTGTGACGTTCCCCTTCTTGAAGGGGCTACAAAGGTTTGCGGAAGAAGGTGGTTACTGGGACGGTAATCAGTTGTCTATAAGGGTTCAAGCAGACAATGATAAATCGGCCATTGGGGTAGCCATCAAAGAAGTCGCTAAAATGAAGGAAAATGACTGTCATGACGTCTGCTTAGTAGGTCCCGTCTCATTGGTTATCCCTCGTACTGTCAAAGTTAAGTGCAAGAGTGATGGCAAAGGTAAGGACTACGCATCGCTCAAGTACTTTGGTCTACTAAACGGGCCGATGTTGACAATCGTGAGGGCCAAGTCGTTAAAGCAGGCCCTACGGGTATGGAGGACAGAACTAGGAATGCACTACGAACCCGACGGTAGTGCGGAGGTACTGATAAAGTACCAAGGTCCTCGTTTAATCCCGAACCCGAGACCACTCCTTGTCCCTAAAAGACGACGCGGTCCAGAAACCGCTGTGCTCCCCTTCCTTTAAGCCCCGGCTATCCGGGGCTTTCTTTTATATATCAATGTCATTGCAAGGGCTTTAGCCCGTGGCAATCCAGATTGCTTCGTTCCCTCCGGTTACTCGCAATGACAAGCAACTGTTTGGTTAACAAAAATCGGGCATTGCCCGTTTTGGTCTTTTTGATAATTGTTCCGCCAGCTGGCGGATTGAAGATTGATTATTCCTTACTTATTTTATAAGTAAGGCAGGTATGCCTGCACACTGGAAGACACCGACAAACCCTGCCAAATAATACTGACCAGAAGTGTCACAAAGAGAATTACTAATACCCAAAACAGCCAGTGTGGGGCTTCATCTTTGTCCTCCGGCATTTGGATAATAAAAAACCTTTTCTTGGGCTTCGCTTTGCTCATTGCTTGGCGAACCTTAGCATTCAATTTTTTCTTGGCGGGCATCGTACTTGTATTATAAATTAACTAATCACAATCACAAACTCTCCTTTGGGGGTTTGTTTGCTGAATCGTTCAATTGCGTCTCCAATTGGTAAGCGCAGAATCTCTTCGTGGAGTTTGGTCAACTCTCGGCCGATAATTACTTCTCTCTCCCCCAGCGCTTCACGAATTTCAGTTAGGGTTTTCACTACTCGGTTGGGTGATTCAAATAATACGATTGGTACGGCAATGGTTTTCATTTCCTGCCACAAACTGGCTCGGCCTTTTTTCTTGGGCGGGAAGCCCAAAAACAAGAAACTATCAGCGGGAATTCCGGAGGCACTTAAAAGTGTAGTGATAGCGCTGGCTCCCGGGATTGGGATTACTTTAATCCCGGCCCGGTGAGACGCTTCCACTAATACCCCACCGGGGTCAGCGATGCCAGGAGTTCCGGCATCGGTAACCAGAGCAATATCTTTGCCGGTCTTCATTTGAGCGACCAATTGTTCGACTTTGGGTGAACGGCTATGTTGGTGAAAACTGACTAGTGGGGTGGTGATGTGGTAATGGTCGAGTAGGCGTCTAGTGTGGCGGGTGTCTTCGGCGGCAATTAAACTAACTGTACCCAAGGTCTCTAGGGCGCGCATGGAAATGTCTTGCAAGTTACCGATTGGAGTGGCGATGACAAATAGCATTAGAGGACGGTTTTTAATTGGTGATATAGTTTCACCCATCTTTCGACAGACAACTCTTGGGCCCTGGCTTTAGGATCAATCCCGGATCCGGCCAGTAAATTCCGCACGACAGTATCTTCTAAGTGAAGTCCTCCACCAAGAGAGTTGTGGAGTTGCTTGCGTTTTTCACCAAACCCGGCTTTGACCATCCTAAAGAAAAATCGGATGTCGTCTACATCGTATGGCAATTTTTGGTATGGCGTAATTTTTAGAATAGCCGAGTCCACTTCTGGTTTAGGCCAAAAGGATTGCTTGGTGACGGTGCGGACTAGTTCTGGTTGACCAAAGAATTGGATTGATACAGCCAAGATGCTCATCTGCCCGGGTTTGGCCACGATTCGTTCTGCAACTTCTTTTTGGACCATTACCACAATCAAGTCGGGCCGGTAATCGGTTTCCAAAAATTGTTTCAGAATGGGCGAAGTAATATAGTAGGGCAAGTTCGAGACCAGTTTGTAATGGGTTCGTCCGGTTTTAACTTTGCTCCATTGGCGATAGCGTTCGTGGATAAGTTTACTTTCTAACCGCAAAATATTGGCTGGTAACAGGTCGATATTTGGGTAGCCACTGCCGAGGGCTTTGAGAATACTGATTAATCGCTTATCGGTTTCAACTGCTAGAATCCTCCCGGCTCGTTCGGCAACTGGAAAAGTTAAAACACCAAACCCGGGTCCGATTTCTACCACAAAGTCCCCTTTGCCCAGGTCGGCCGCTTCAAGCATGGCTCGGAGTGCTCCAGCGTCAATCAAAAAATGCTGACCCAAACTTTTTTGGGCCGATAGATTGTAATGGGTTAGCAGGCCCTTAACAGTTTGGAGATCAGTGAGTTCTAACATGGAGAATGAGTTATGGGTGACAAGTGACAAGTTGGAAAACAGGAAACTATCAATGCTATCGAACAGGCAACCACATTCATTTATCACTTATAACTTATCACTATATTAATCTTAATGGGTGGAAGGGAGAGCAGTGAGCTTGCCCCGCACTTTTGAGAGTGGAGGTGGGAGCAGGGCAGCTTGGCTGGACGAAGTGAAGCTTGGGTTTCCCAACTGCCCGTTGAGGGAGGAACACACCCCGTTCCTTCCTCAAGATTCGTCACACCTCGTTTCCCTCTCAAATTTTATAGTATTTCACCTGAATCTTGCCGGCTCCTAGGGGAGCGAGTTGAGTAAAGGATGGCCGATTCAGGTCAAGAGCAATGCCGGTATAGGTCTGGGGTCCGTAATCATTCACGGTTACTATCACGCTTTTGCCAGAATTAACGGCTACCACTTTCAAGCGTGTGCCTTTCGGGAATTGTCGGCTAGCCGTTCCGAGCGAGCCCCCAAAATCATACCAGGTGGCCAGACCAGCATAGATTGGCGACTTGGGTTCGGCTTGGGCTTCTTCGCGTTTTTTAATTTCGGCTTGGAGGTTTATAGCGACTGATTTAGTTAGAGCGCTAGCGCTACTGTCTTGAATGGTAATTGTCATTTGGTCGGTAATCGCTGTTTTAGGGGCTGGATCAATGTTCCAATTTTCGTAATCGCCGAATGACTGTAATAATAATTCGGCAATGTCTTGGGCTTGAGTTTCTAATTTCCAAGGTAAGCCATTAAATTGGAGGGTTACGGTTTTGGGTTGAGCCAAAACCGGTTTTTGCCAAGACAACCCACTGGCCAGTAAAGCTAATCCGACTAATGCCAATATTGCCCCCCGGCTACTTGGTGTCATGTTTTAACTTTCAGGCCGGCTAAGTCGGCGGATAAATCCTTAATCCCAGTTTTTACAAAAGCGACTGTGATAATATCGCCGCTTTGGCTGATGACTGTCCCGGGGCCAAATTTTTGATGAATTACGCGAACTCCTGGCTGTAATCGGTTGCCAGTCCGATGCCCAGAACCGATGGCGCTGACCGGACCGGATCGGCGAACGAACTCTACCAACTCGTCAGGCAGATCATCAATGAATCTGGAACGATGGTTGGACTGGATACTACCGTAGATAAGGCGCTCTTGGGCGTGGGTGAAATACACTTTCTTTCTGGCTCGAGTAATCCCGACGTAACACAGTCGGCGCTCTTCTTCCAATTCTTCTTGGTCAAACAAACTTCGGCTGTGAGGGAAGAGATTTTCTTCGGCGCCAACAATAAATACAAAATCAAACTCCAACCCTTTAGCGGTGTGCATCGTCATCATTGTTACGGCATCATCGGCGGTATCGACATTATCAATGTCAGAAATAAGAGCCACTTCTTCTAGAAAAGTAGTGAGCGCTTCTTTGGGTGCTAGATGGTCGTATTTTTCCATTACCGATTTTAGTTCGGCGATGTTTTCTAACCGGGTCTCCCCCTCTATTCCCTCACTCTTTAGCAAGGTTTGATAGCCAGTAGTCAGCAGAATAAAATCGAGTAGCCGACTAAGTGTGAGAGTAGTACTTTTGGATTCAATTTTTTTCATTACCGCCACAAAATCTTGGATGGCCGGAGTTGGGTTGGCCAAGTGAGTAAGGTAATGATACATTCCGACATCGGCTATTCGGGCTTCTTGTTCAAGCGATTGCAGGGTCTTTTTCCCAATCCCGCGCACTGGCAGATTGATTACTCGGCCAAGTGCTAAATTGTCACCAGGGTTGTGTAGCAATTTCAGAAAAGCCAACATGTCCTTAATCTCTTTGCGCTCGTAGAATTTGACTCCGCCCACTACTCGGTATGGAATTCCAGCCCGGAGCATGGTTTCTTCTAGCGCTCTGGATTGAGCATTGGTCCGGTATAAAATTACAAAATCATTCAATGAGGCATTGGTACGCCCTCGCCAAGCCGCGATTTCTCGGACCACGAAATCTCCTTCATCTTTTTCGTTCAGTGCCTCATAGGCAGTTAGAAGCTCTCCTTGGGTCTGGTCGGTCCATAGTTTTTTGTCGCTTCGGTGTTTATTGTGGGCGATGACGGCATGGGCCGAGTCGAGAATGTTTTGAGTTGAACGGTAGTTTTGTTCTAATTTAATAATCTTAGCGTCGGGATAGTCACTATGGAAGTTTAAGATGTTTCGGAAATTCGCGCCCCTCCATGAGTAAATCGATTGCCAGTCGTCCCCGACCACAAATAGGTTATGGTGTTTGTTGGCCAGAAGTTGACTTAGCCGATATTGGGCTGTGTTCGTATCTTGATACTCATCAATTAAAATATATTGAAATTGATTTTGGTACCGGTCAAGTATTTCGGGATGTTGTTGGAGAATTACTACTAAGTTCATTAGCAAGTCGTCAAAATCCATGGCTTGAGCGCGCCGAAGGATGTCTTGGTATAGTCGGTAGATTTTGGCAACTGCTTGTTGGAAAGCGCCGTTGGCGATTTTGGCGTAAGCATCTTCGTCGAGTAATTCATTTTTGGCCGAAGAAATGTGTGATCGAACCGCTTCTGGAACAATCTTTTTAGTATCCATTTGCAACTGCTCCATGGCTTGCTTGATGGCAGTAAGTTGGTCATCGGCATCTAAAATACTGAAACTGGGGGCGTAGCCCAAATGGTGGGCTTCGCGTCGGAGCATCCGAGCACAGAAGGAATGGAAGGTACTGATATTAAAGTTTTTATTGCTCCGAGTTCCAATAATTCGTTTGACCCGTTCGCGCATTTCGCCAGCGGCTTTGTTAGTAAAAGTAATCGCCAGAATTTTGTCCGGCGAGATTTTTTCTTCATTTACTAAATACGCCACTCGGTGGGTTAGGGCTTTGGTCTTCCCACTCCCCGCTCCGGCCAATACCAAGACAGGACCCTTAATTTGTTTCACGGCTTTGGCTTGTTCTGGATTAAGCCCGGTCAATAGGTCAGACATACCCCGTAGAAGAATTTAGATATTATGCCAACAAGATAACTCACTAGTGTGAGTTGCCCTGTGAGATGAACAGATGTTGCACTATGGGGCCATACCCAATAGGGCAATCTAAATTTCTCTACGGGGCATACTCCACTATTATATATAGGTTGGTCGGGTTAGGTAGGCGCAAGACAGATTATCTTGTCCTGAGGCGAGTTTGTTATACTTAAATAACCAAGGTCGTTCCGAATCCCTTTCTTATTCTAAATCCATTTCTATGTCCGGACATTCTAAGTGGTCTACAATTAAACGCAAGAAAGGTGTCACCGATGCTAAGCGAGGGGCCGAGTTCACTAAACTTGGTCGGCTAATCGAGGTAGCTGCTCGTTATGGCGCTGACTTAGAAATGAATCCCCGACTGAAGTTAGCGGTCCAGAAGGCCAGAAGTGGGAATATGCCGATGGCCAATATTGAAAAAGCTATTCGCAAGGGGGCTGGATTGGATGCTGATAAAAGTCAGATTGAAGAAGTGGTGTATGAGGGGCTAGGTCCTGGTAATGTGGCGGTGACGATTCAAACCCTAACCGACAACCGAAACCGAACAGTTTCGGAACTGCGAAATATCTTTGTTAAAGCCGGTGGTAGTTTAGGAAACAACGGTTCGGTGGCTTGGCAATTCCAACAACGAGGAGTATTAATTGTTCCCAAGACCGAACCAGACATGGAAATGAAGTTTATCGATGCAGGGGCATCGGATTTTCAAGATACGGACGATACTTGGGAGGTTTACACTCAACCCAAAGATTTGAATCAAGTGAAACAGAACTTAACGATAGCCGGGGTAAAGGTACTAGAGGATAAACTGACAATGGTTCCTACTACCACAACAAAAATTACCGATGCCGCTCTGGCTAAAAAAGTTTTAAATCTCATGGATGTTCTTGATGAGAATCCGGATGTGAGTGAGATCTTTGCCAATTTTGATATCGACGATAATTTATTGGAGGTTGAGTGAAAGAAGCGATGATTATTTTAGGACTAGACCCGGGTACAGCCACGACCGGTTATGGCGTGGTAGTTCATGATGGAGTTAGTGCTCATTATATTGCTCACGGCTGTATTGTGACTGCCAAAACCGAGTTGCCGGCTCGTCGGCTACACGAAATCGCGAAACAGTTAGGGGTAATTTTACGCCAATATCAGCCCGATCTGGTGGCGGTTGAGGAACTATTTTTTATGCGTAACGTAACAACTGCCATGAGTGTGTCGCAGGCCAGAGGAGTACTACTTCAAACTGCTGCGGCCGCCAAACTCCCGGTTTACTCCTACACTCCTCTCCAAGTTAAGCAGGCCATTGTGGGTTATGGCCGAGCCGACAAGTCACAAGTCCAAAAAATGGTTAAAATGATATTGGGCCTACCAAGTATTCCGAAGCCAGACGATGCGGCCGATGCTTTGGCCATCGCCATTACTTGCGCCCACTCCTATACTCTTGAGCAAACTCTCAAATGATTGCTAGTATCTCCGGCACAGTTCAATCCAAAGGACTCGATTGGTTGTTAATTGCTACTTCTAGTGGAGTCGGGTATAAAGTTTCGACCACTCATGCAGTTGTGGCTGATTATTCGATTAACGCTCCCGTCAGTTTACTTACCTACTTGGTGGTGCGGGAAGATCAGATGAGTTTGTACGGATTTTTGACCGAAGCCGAACTAAACTTTTTCACCCAATTAATTGGGGTGTCTGGGGTGGGTCCAAGAAGTGCTCTCGGGGTTCTGAACGCCGGGAAAGTCGAGGAACTTCGTTCAGCAATCGCCGGCGGTGAAGTAGCAATTTTCACTACTATTAGCGGGATTGGTAAAAAAACTGCTGAACGAATTATCGTTGAATTGAAAGGCAAATTGGATTTTAACGACACCAAATTCGCCGGTGATGCGCGTGATTTACTTACTGCGCTTACCTCGCTGGGGTATAATGCATATGAGGTCAAGCAAATTCTGTCCGACATCCCCAAAGATTTATCCGATACGGAAGACCGAATCAAATACGCGCTCAAACTGTTGGGTAAATAATATTAAGTAATTATTTAAGGAGTTATCATGGCGAAAGGTCCGCACAATCATTTCCTGTTCGGTGAAATGGATATGTTTGACCAACTGATTCTCTTGGTGGTCGGGGTGGTGGTTTTGTTGATCAACTTGGGTTTGGTTGACCGGGTACTGTTGGCCTACTGGCCAGTCCTGTTGGTCTTGGTCGCATTCAAAGAGATTATGCAAAACCGGTAAACGGCTTTGGCTAAGAAACAAACCATTCTTTTAACTATCCTGGGGGCGCTAGTCATAGTGATGATTAGCGCCTACTTGGTCTGGTTCGCTCCGAAAGATTTCCAGGCCGAAAATCAGACCCTGTTCGCAGTCGAACGGGATGACACGATTGCCGATATTGTGGCGAATTTATCGGACCAGGGTTTTATTCGATCCACTTTTGGGACACAGGTGGCGTTTAAATTAAATCGGACTGGCGTAGTCCAGTTCGGGACTTATAATGTTTCCCCGCGGATGGATGCGTGGCAAATCGCTTACATCATTGTCCACAACCAAACTGCTACCGCCAGAGTGACCATTCCAGAGGGCTACACTACAAACCAGATTGCCGAACTTTTAGAAAAGAAAAATATTATCATGGCGACTGATTTTCTGAAAGCGGCTGACAACTTCCCGCCCGATTTTACTTTTCTCACCTCCCGTCCCGACAATTCGTTGGAAGGATATCTCTTTCCCGACACTTACAACATGAATCAGGGTACACCGGTTCGGGATTTGCTAGTACAGTTGCTTGATAACTTCAAACAACGGATTGCCACGGTAGACACTCAATTAAAATCGTCCAAATATACTTTGCATCAAATTGTGACTTTGGCCTCTCTGATTGAAAAAGAGGCCAGGACTGACCCGAGCCGAAAAATGGTGGCCGGCATTTTGATCAATCGACTGAAAAAAGGCATGCGGTTGGATGTTGATGCCACCGTCCGATATATCACCGAAAATTGGACTAGGCCAATTACTCAAGCCGATTTAAATATCAATTCTCCCTATAATACCCGCAAAGTGGCTGGGCTTCCGCCAGGACCAATTTGTAACCCAGGGTTGGCTTCAATCCAGGCCGTGCTCTCCCCTGCTGCTTCTGATTATTTATATTATCTGACTGACCCGGAGGGCGTGATATATTACGCTAAGACCCTCGACGAACATAACGCCAATAAGGCGAAGTATCTGCAGTGATTCGTCCACACCAATGGGTGACCGCTACTGGCCTCGGATTTCTCTTGGGGGTTTTAGTGGCTTCGAGGTTTGGATTACCATGGGTAACTGTCGTTATCGGTCTAGTGCTTCTAGGGGTAGTGTTTGGGTTGTCACCCAGGCCAGCGATTAAACTGGGAACGCTGTGCGGAATTTTCTTGTTGCTGGGTTGGTGGCGGTACGATGCGGTGGCGGTTTTACCAAATAATAATGTCAGTCGATGGGCGGGGCAAACGGTTGAGATGGTCGGCACGGCAGTTAGTGACCCGGACTTTAATGGGACCCAACAGAATTTTCAGCTCCGAATTAATTCGGTCAATTCACAACCAGCCGTCGGCGAGGTCTTGCTCACCACTTGGCAGTTACCGCGGTATCAATATGGCGACAGGTTGAAATTCACCGGCAAGATTACTCTGCCGGAAATTACCGATGATTTTGATTATCCCGCCTATTTAGCCAAAGAAGGTGTTTATGCTCTCGCTCAATCTCAAGCTGAAATTTCCGTGATTGGTTCCCGCCACTTTTATCTCCTCCGTGGACTGTATCAAATTAAACATTGGCTCGAGGGGAAAATTAATCAGTTACTTCCCGAACCCCAGAGTTCATTGATGGATGGATTGCTCTTGGGTATGCGAATCCAACTGCCGGACGATTTTAAAACTGCTTTGCGAAATTCGGGGACAACTCACATTGTGGCACTATCTGGTTATAACATTACGGTGGTGGTCGGATTCTTTTTATGGATGATGAAACATCTGCGTCGGCGGTGGGCATTGCTCGGAGCCGGCATCGGAGTTCTATTGTTTGTGTTAATGACCGGAGCGGCCGCTTCAGTAGTTCGGGCTGCGATTATGGGTTGGATATTGTTGCTGACTGCTCTTTGGGGGCGGAAACGACACATGGCCAATGCGATTTTGTTGGCCGGGGTCTTTATGGTCGCAATCAATCCTCTAATTTTGCAATCCGATGTTGGTTTCCAATTGTCGCTTTCAGCCACAATCGGCTTACTGTACCTTACCCCACTATTCAGTAATCTCTTGTCTCGCTGGCCAGCGGTTTTGCGAGAAGGGTTATCCACCACTTTATCCGCCACGGTGTTTACTTTACCCTTAGTAATGTTTCATTTTGGTGGTTTCTCGATAGTTACCCTGCTAGCTAATTTGTTGGTGATTCCGCTTATCCCAATCACCATGCTGGTTGGTTTTGTGAGTGTGGCAATTTTTGCTGTCTTACCTTTTATGAAACTAATCGGGTTGATGGCACTAGCCCCAACCAGTTTGTTAATTACGATTATTAATTTCTTCGGTCACTTGCCGGGGGCTTTCGTTCAAGTTCCAAAACTGTCTCCCCTTTTCCCGGTGGCCTATTATTTGATACTAATTATTATGTTAGCTCGACTGCCTTATGTTAAAAAAGTTACGGCTTAAATTTGTCCATTGGTTGATGGTGGGTTTCTTGCTCGCCGATTTGGCAGTGACTTGGTTTGCCTATGCCAAGCCAGACGAACTATTGCATATCTACTTTTTAGATGTAGGGCAAGGCGACGCGATTTTAATTTCAACCGCCGACCACAAACATATTTTGATTGATGGTGGGCCGGATGGAAGTGTGGTTGGGCAACTGGATAGCGTTCTCCCGGCCTGGGATCGTCAGTTGGATTTGGTTATTCTGACTCACCCCCACGCCGATCATGTGGCTGGACTGTTAACAGTACTCCAGCGCTACTCGGTTGAACAATTTATTTACAGTGGGGCACCCTACTCGACTACTACCTATGAAAATTTATTGAGCGCACTGGCGAAACAAAACATTACTATCCAAATTGCGTCTGCTGGCCAAAAATATGATTTTGGCGATACCAGATTGGACTTACTCTGGCCAATCGCTGGCCAGTCGTTCAGCCAAGACCCCAACGAGACATCGCTTATTACGCAGTTGCGCTATGGTAATTTTTCGGCTTTGTTTATGGGTGACGCCAGTGCGAATAACGAACAGGCATTGTTGGCCAGCAGCACCGTTTCCGATGTGGATGTGTTAAAGGTTGGTCACCATGGCAGCCAATATTCCACTAGCCCGGCCTTTTTGTCGGTTGCCGATCCAGAAATTGCCGTGATTGAGGTTGGGGTCAATAATAACTTCGGTCACCCCACCCCAACCACCCTTAACCATCTGAAGGATTCTGGGGCGACGGTCTATCGGACTGACCAAAATGGGACGATTGAGGTAGCCACTGACGGGGCCAAATACCGGATTCTGCCCCGTAGTGCAAATCCAGCAGTTTCTTCCCCGAGCCAATAGGAATTGGCTTGGCTAGATTTCTACTACAGGGGTGATACAATGACCTGTCAGTTATTTTTGTACTTTAACTGCTTAGGAGGTAAAAATAGTGGACAGCGTGATTTTGTCCTATCTTTCAAATGACCAACTTCGTGAGTTAGCAGAGTGGCGATGGCGCCATGAACAAGCGATACTGGTTGATGACCGAATCAAGTGCAGGGGCTGTGACGGGTGTGGGCGTCAGAATGTGGGGATGCATGAACCATCCACCACTTGCGGTTTTTGCAAAGGTACTGGCGAGGTAGCGAATCCGGCCAAGAAGGCACCGCAGGACGCGGTCGATCTTCGGCTAGTTGGCAAGGGGATGGTGTTGCGAGCAAAAGCATCTAAGTCCAGTGATGGACAGTTGGTATTTTGCTATGTGATTAATGCCTCGGCCAAGGCGCAGGAAACGGTTTATTGCGCTTTTACAGTAGATGTGGCGACCCAAGTAGCTGAAAAAGGCATCCAAATCCAAAATCTTGAGGGCCAGCGTCGGATTAAATTGGGCGAAGCGTCTTTCAACTGCCCATGGCTTGATTTGAGTGAGTTGATTAATCTTGGGGATGAGGATGATGTTTGCAGGGAACATGTTGTCATCATCTACCCTCGTCCAGACCGGATGTCTTTAACTAGCATTATGTCTGGTCATCAACTGGCAGTGCCATACCAAGAGGGCAAAAGTGGTGGAGTAATCTTGGCGGTCACTAATCTTTACCGGGTAACCGGCAAACGGATTTGGACAGAAGGTCCAATGATTATTCGCGGTGGTCCTCGTGACACTCGGGATAATGGCTATTGGGACTGGGATGGCTCACCGACCGGGTTTCGGTTGCTTGCAATCGAGGAGAAACAGGATAGAATCTTTCGTGATCATAATCGGGGACAGTTAGATCGTCTAACCGAGAAGGAGTCCATTCACGGAGGGAACATCTACTCCCCCAAGTTTGCTTTGATTACGCTTGAGCAGGGATGCGAGATCCATGCTCACTATGCCGAACGAAGCGACGAGGTTCCCTACCCGGTAGTGCGGTTGAAGTGGGACGGCAAAGAACTCTCCTTCAAAGAGTTCAAGCATCCCGCAAGTCGTTGGGAATTTGATCAAGAACGTCTCGCCGAGCTTAGCGAGAATAAGATATCGCTCAACACCGGCGCCTCCGACCCCAAAGAGTAATGCGCTCATTAATTAGACACCGGTTCTGCCAACCGGTGTCTTTTTCTTATATGATGGAGGTAACCTGTCCCGTTAGAAATCACCTATCGGGACAGTCGAGGGCAAGCAAGCAGAATCTATTTATAAACGCTAGGTTGATTCCTAACAGGATGCTTAGAAAAAACTTTATTCGAACCCTCGAGGATTTTGTTTGTGAACATTGCGGACTTGAGGTGAAAGGCACTGGCTACACCAATCATTGCTCCAAATGTCTTTGGAGTAAGCATGTTGATAATATCCCGGGCGACAGAAGCAATAACTGTGGCGGTATGATGGAGCCAGTTGGGGTAGAGAGCAAAGCCCAAGAATATGACATAGTTCATCGTTGTCTTCGGTGCGGAATAACCAAAAAGAACAAAGTCGCCGACAATGACAATCGCGCAACCATCCTTGGATTGGTAGCATCCTAATTCTCCGTTCTCTATGTTTTGTATCAAATTTTCGGCTCCGCCGGAATTCCTCAACTTTTAACTTTTAACTTTTCACTTTCTCAATGAATCTTATTCCTATCCCCTGGATTCAATTATCGCTTAGCGCTTTAGTGGCTGGTGGAATTGTGATAGTGGCTACTCCGATTGTTTTAAAGTTGGCGACTAAATGGAAATTACTTGATGTCCCCGCTTCGACTCGGCGGGTGCATACTCGGCCAATGGTTCGGTTGGGCGGTGTGGCTGTCTTTTTGGGAATAATGCTGTCGTTAATAATTTTCTTTCGTCTCGACCCTCGACTCTATGGCGTTTTCTTGGGTGGGACGGCATTCTTTATCCTTGGTTTACTAGATGACTTATATAATCTTCCCCCACCTGTCAAACTACTCGGCCAATTTACCTCGGCCACTATCCCGGTGATGTTTGGAATTACGATTACTAATTTGACTAATCCACTAGGTGGAACAATTTTGCTGGCGCCGGTAATCGATATTATATTGACGCTGATTTGGATTTTGCTAATCGTAAACACAGTTAATTTTTTAGATGGGTTAGACGGTCTAGCGAGCGGGGTCAGCGCTATTTCGGCTGGGATATTAGCGGTTTTGAGTTTATTTGCAATTGTTAATCAACCAGATGTGGCCATTTGGGCTTCAATTGTGGCTGCCGCATCACTGGGGTTCTTGGTTTATAACTGGCATCCAGCCAAACTGTTTATGGGCGATTCAGGCAGTCACCTGCTTGGTTTTATGATTGCGACCTTAGCAATTATTAGTGGCGGGAAAGTTGCTACGGCCGTGTTAGTGTTAGGCCTTCCGATAGTTGATTTCGCCTGGTCGATGATTCGGCGCATCAAAAGTGGTCGAGCCCCCTGGTCAGCTGACCGCGAACATCTTCACCACCTGCTGTTAGATTTGGGTCTGGGTCAACGAACAGTAGTCGGGCTTATCTATTTGCTGACTTTTGGCTTCGGTTTAGTGGCTTTGATGTCCGGAACTTGGCTGAAGTTGATTACTCTTGGGATTGTAATATTGGTCTTAGCCGGAATAGTCCGTCTGGTCCTGCATTTTAGGCGATTTACACCTTAGATACTCTTGACAAGAAAAGGATTTTATTGTATGATGAAATAATCCCCTGGCGCTCCAAAATTAAAACAAAAACTAAAATGAACAACCAGCAGTTTGAGCGTCTCGTTCATAATCTCCAGGACATCATGCGGTGCCCCCATTGTTCGGCTAAATATACCCCGGAAGACATCCATTATTTGGGGCAGCTGGACAGTATGACTTTCCTGCATATGAGATGTGCTGATTGCCATACTCCGGTTTTTGCGAGCGTGGCTTTGGCTAATGAATCAGGCGAAATCATTTCAACTGAAGTAACAGCTGACGATGTTGCCTTGTCAGATATGAAATCAATGGAGCCAGAATCACTAGAGGGCTTTGATTACCGCTCTCTGGGTGATGCCGAGCCCCGCGAGATATCGGTCGAGGGTATCCCCGCCGAAGAACTCTTCTCTGCTCTCAACCCGATATCGTATGATGATGTGTTAGATACCCACGAGTATCTGAAAGAATTTGATGGTGATTTCTCAAGGGTAATTAGAATTCCTTAAGCACTTAATCTTATAGGTGGACGGGTTAGAGCAATCCACCCGTCCTTTTTGTGTCCAATTCCCCATAGTTGACCCAGTAGAGAAAATTTGATATGCCCTTTTAGGCGTCGGCGCAAAGCGCAATCAAATTTCTTCTACCGGGTTGACTCTAGGTGGCGGTTCGGTATAAGATTCTCCTGTTATGGGTATTGGCGAATATAATCTGAAGGTAGCCACCAGACCGGCTGACACCAAGCCGGACGTCTTAAGACGCCAGGGACAGGTCCCAGGCGTGGTTTATGGTAAGAACAACGCTCCAGTAGCGGTCTTGGCTGATACGGCTGATGCCGGGAAGATTCTCCATCAAGCCGGCAGTAGTTCACTAATTAATCTCAATATCGAAGGTGAAGGCGAACGGACTGTGCTAATCAAAGACCACCAGTTCGATCCCAGGACCGGTGCCCTTACTCATTTGGATTTTTATCAAGTGCGGTTGGACGAAAAGATTAAAGCCGAAGTCCCGTTAGTGTTTGAAGGTGAGGCCCCGGCGATTGAGACCTTTGATGGCGTACTTTTAACCAGCAAAGATAAATTAGAAGTTGAATGTCTGCCGAAGGACTTACCGCATGAATTCACTCTCGACTTGTCGGTTTTGCAGAAGATTGACGATTCTATTTTAGTTAAAAATGTTAAGGCCCCGGTTGGCGTGGAAATATTAGATGAGCCAGAAGAAGTGATTGTGGTTGTAACTCCACAACGCGCTGAAGAAGTAGAAGTTGCGCCAATTAGCGAAGAAGAAGCCGTCGCCGGTGTCGAAGCCACCGCGGAAAAAGTGGATGGTGAAGAAACTCCAGGCGAGAGCGGAAGCGAGTCGAAAAAAGACGAATAATTTTTTACAGGTTAACATTTATTCGCACAATATCCCCGCTCATGTGAGCGGGGATATTGTAATTTGGATAAAAAATAGTTGAAATACATTGTATTACTAAAACAATCGCCGTATAATTTTTAGTGAAGGATTGTATTTGTCGAAAGTACAATAACATAGAGTATATTATTAAACACATGGGGGTTTCCATGGTAGTACGCAGACGGAAAGCAGCCAAGAAAGCTGCCCCAAAGAAAAGAGTGGTACGTCGCCGTCGCAAGACGACTGCGAAGAAAGCCGCTCCGAAGAAGCGTAGAGTAGTGCGTCGCCGTAAGGCCGCTGTCAAGAAGGCAGCTCCAAAACGCAGACGTCGCCGCGCACGCAAATAATTTTTTGCTTTTAGTGCGCACGAATGCAAAAAACACTCCATGGGGGAAGTGTTTTTTGCTTTTCTAGACCAGGTTTTTAAGCGATTTGACCAATGTGGTTAAATCGCTTTTAGTCGTCTCCCAGCCCCAACTTATTCGTACACTCGAATTAATTCGCGATTGAGATAGCCCCATTGCCGATAATACATATGATGGTTCAATACTGCCAGCCGCACAGGCCGATGCGGCCGACACCGCAATCCCCTGCCGGTCTAACCCAATCACTAATTCCTCGCTAGTTATTTTTGGCACAGAGAAATTCAAATTATTCGGCAGTCGGTTAGTAGTTGAACCGTTGATTGCAACTCCAGGCATTTGGTGCAAAGCGTTGATCAAATATCGCTGCAGGGCAGACAATCGCTTAGTTTCCCGGATTTTATTTTTTTGGGCTAACTCAATTGCAGTAGTTAATCCAACTACTCCGACTACATTGATTGTGCCCGAGCGTATCCCCCGCTCTTGTCCTCCGCCATGGATTTGCGGGGTTAAATTAACTCCATTTCGAACGAACAACAATCCCACTCCCTTGGGCCCACCAAGTTTATGTCCAGAGAGAGTCAGCAAGTCCACATGGAGCGATTTCACATCTAAATTTAAATAGTTGCCGGCTTGGACTGCGTCAGTATGAAATAAAATTGGGTGAGTGCGTCCCCGATTTAATACTTCGATTAATTTACCAATTTCTCGGATTGGTTGGATTGTACCGATTTCATTATTGGCATACATGACTGACACCAAAATTGTATCGGGTCGAATGGCTGATTCAATTTGTTCGACCAAAATCATCCCCTCGTGGTTAGGTTCCAAATAACTAACGGCGAATCCCTGGTCCTCTAACCAATGGTAGCTTTCTAATACCGCCTTGTGTTCGATAGCGGTGGTAATGACATGTCCTTTCTTTTGGCTTAAAGCTACTCCTTTAATGGCGAGGTTGTCGGCCTCGGTGGCCGAGCCAGCGAAAATAATCTCATTGGGCTGACAGTCCAATATACTGGCGATATCTCGTCTGGAAGCGTCAACCAGGTTGAGCGCTTCGCGACCGGACCCGTGAATACTATTGGGATTGCCAAAAACTGCTTCAGCTTTTCTCATCGCTGTCTTCACTTCTGGGCGTAAAGGGGCGCTGGCGGAATAATCTAGGTAAATTTGTTTCATATCACCATCTTACGCTTCCTCGCTCCTAGAGCCAAGAAACTGTTGACTGATGACCTTTGGTTAGTCATGCTGATGCTGGTAAATATTTTGTTCTTTGGAGGTGATGTGGTGAATGAATGGTTAGACCGGGAATCATACCTCAAAGCCGTCGAGCTTGTCGCTCTTTGTCAGGTTGAAAGCCCCCTACTATTAGCCAGAGTCGCTCGGGGTTTGCCAGAAGAAATCATTAATGAAACCAAATCAGGTTTCGCTAGTGAGTTCTGGCCTCTCTTGAGTATGGCGCTAGCAACCAGGCGCGCAAGTATAGATCTGGCGGATTTTGCACAGGAAATTTTGGCGGATGAGCCACCAGAAGAATTCTTTATTATCTACACTGATTTGTTACGAGATCTCCACTCGTCTGTCCATCTCGACCAGTTGGTTGCTAGATGGCATGGGACCTGGTTGGCTGCCTGTGCTATCAGGCCGGCTCTCGTCTCGGAGCCCATAAAAAAATCCCGCTGACATCTGTTGGCGGGATTTCCACATTTAATTAGATAGTTATTTATCTTCTTTTAATTGGCCACGGAAAATTACACCGGCCGGTATTCCCAAATCTTTCATCGCTCGCTGGAAATATTGACTAGCGCGCTTGGAATCTTTCATCTGGCTGGTTAAAAGTGCCAATGGAACTAATTGCTGGTTTTGTAAAATGACTTCTTTGTTCTGGAGGGCTCTTTCTTGGGCCTGTTCCCATCGGTCAGGGTTACTTCTAAGTTCTTGTAGGCCTTGGAGCATTAGTCCAAAGGTTTCCCTGGCGCCACTATTCCACTGCCCTATGTTGTTTGCGACATCTTCTCTGATTTCCGAATCAGATACTTGATTAATCTGCTCAGCCAAAAATTTGAACACATCTTCTGTGGTCTGGTGTGCCTCGCCGGCAATTTTTTGCATCTCGTTTTGATTCTCGTTGCTCTCGGGCTGGAGACTCTCGGTTGTCATAGTTGTTTTTTATTTTTCTAACTGATTGTTTCATTATATCACAAAACTCTCCTCGTGTCAATCCCCTCTTAAATGGACCGGCCACCATTGTCTAAGAGGCCAATTATCTGTATATTGGAAACTGTTTTGTACCTTACATTTCTTGGGAGGTTCGGATGGAATTTTATGTTTCGGCGTTCATCCAGATGATGTTGTCCCGATGGGGCGGCGATGTACTCGTGTGGTTTTTGAGGGACTATCAGGGACGACGGGTACTGATTCGTTTGGGGGAAGATCCACTCGGAGATTCTCTCCCTGGTCGTATCGACGACAGTCAGTTTGTCTTGGACGACGGGAGGCATTTGTTATACAAGCAAATCTGCCGAGTTAAGATTGGCATTCCCAAATCCAATCATGTCCCCCCTCGAGTATTCAAACATTACTCGGAACTTCTTAAGGTAGTCAGGGAGGGAGGATCCCAGTCAACCGATCTGGCATTAGATGATTTGCGTAATATCGCAGTTGGAAATTTTCTAGTGCATGATGGCAGCCACCAATTAGTCGAAAACATCGTTCGGCTTGGTGATGATCATCAGTGTGCAGGGTTGTATCATGGTTTAGAGGGGAGCCCGAACGGATTCGGGATTGTGTTAACCACTACAATCTATCCCGTCCCTCTCGGCACTCTTTCACCCATATTTTTTGCTCCATCGCCTCAAGAAGAAGTTATTAGATCTGAGTTCGCCGTCCTTGGTCTTTGATTCAACTTCGTTCTTAATTAAGCCCAGTTCTCTACTGGGCTTTTTTTATGCTCCCAAACTATATATATTGAATAGGTAATGAATCATCTAGAGTTAAGGCAAAAGTTTCTCCAATTCTTCGAGAACAAAGGACACAAGTTAGTGCTCTCGGCTTCGCTGTTGCCCAAAGACGATGCTTCGGTTTTGTTAACAACCGCCGGGATGCAGCAATTCAAACCGTACTTTGTTGGACTAAAAGAGGCCGAAAAAGATTTTGGTTCGCAAAATGTAGTTTCGATTCAGAAATGTTTTCGGACCGCCGATATCGATGAAGTTGGCGATGACACTCACCTAACTTTTTTTGAGATGTTGGGTAATTTTTCGTTTGGCGGATATTTTAAACCAGAAGCGATTGAGTATGCTTGGGAGTTTTTAACTGATCCAAAGTTTCTCAACATAGACAAGAACCGGCTATTCGCCACTTTTTATAATGGTAATCGAACTGGGACGGCTGAAGACACTGAAGCTAAACAGATTTTAGAAACCCTGCCTGGTCTAACTAAGATTATGGCCCAACCCGATACTGATAATTTTTGGGGGCCGACTGGCACAGAGGGTCCTTGCGGTCCGACAGTCGAATTTTATGTGGATGGAGTGGAAGTGTGGAATTTAGTATTCAATGAATTCTATTGCCACTCCAATGAGGAGCTAACTCCCCTCCCCACCAAGGGCGTGGATACTGGTATGGGGCTAGAACGACTGTTGGTGGCAGTGAATCAGTTGGAAACTATTTTTGCGACGGATGTGTTTGCGCCAATCATGGCCAAACTCACCAATTTACCGGTTAAGGCCCAACGAGTGGTCGCCGACCATATCCGCGGAGTAGTATTTTTGCTGGCTGACTATGTTCGGCCATCCAACAAAGAGCAAGGATATATTCTCCGCCGGATTTTGCGCCGGGTGCTGTTGCATATTCATAGTAGCGGTGTCAGGTTAGATGAATTAATCGAAACGGTTATTGATTTATTTGGCCCGGTCTATCCCGAACTGGTAGCCGAACATCAGGCAATCTCGCAGTTTGCTCGCGAAGAGGCCGACAAGTTTATTCGTACCCTCGAACTTGGTTCTAAAGAACTAGATAAACTATTACAGACCCATCCCAAAGCATTAACCGGTCAACAGGCCTTTAACCTATTTGCCAGTTACGGTTTGCCAATTGATTTTATAAAAGAGAAAGTGCCAGTTAATGAAGCCGAGTTCGAAACGGCCTTTGCCCAGCACCAGGACGTTTCCAGGGCGGGAGTAGAAGAAAAATTTGGTGGACATGGGCTCTCGGCTGGAGCGGTCGTAAGCGAAACTGACCAACAAATCATTACTCGTCTGCATACCGCCACCCATTTGCTGCACGCTGCCTTAAGGGAAATTTTGGGCGAGGAAATTCATCAAGGCGGTTCGGATATTAACTCGGAGCGGACTCGGTTCGATTTTGCTTTTCCCCGCCGAGTTGAGCCAGATGAATTAAAACGAATTGAGGATTGGGTAAATCAAAAGATTCAAGCCGGTTTTGTGATAAAAAAAGAAACTTTACCGTATGCGGATGCGATCCAAGCCGGGGCGCTGGCTTTCTTCAAGGAAAAATATCCGGCCGAAGTCGATGTTTATACGATATATAATGAAACCACGGGCGAAGTTATCAGCAAAGAACTCTGCGGCGGTCCACATATTCAAACCAGTAAAGAGTTAGGAACTTTTAGAATCGTAAAAGAGCAGAGTAGCAGCGCGGGAGTCAGACGGATTAAAGCCATATTGGAGTGAAAAGTTCTCCTTCGTTCTGCTAGACAGCAGAACTACGGAGGGACCTGCGGTGAATAGTTATGGTCTCTGCCTGACGGCAGAATAAACATATAAAAATCTTTTTCCACCACTTATCACTTAGCACTATTAACTATTTTTTATGTTTTGGGGGCGAAGACAATCAGCACCAGAGTATCTCTTGGTTTTGGATATTGGTACCTCGTATGTAAAGGCGGTGATTTTTTATGTGTCAGATAATCAGGCGCAAATCACTGCTCGCGGATTAGCCAAACAAGCGGCTAATAGCATGCGCGGCGGGATGATTGTGGACTTACCAGCCGTTGCCAATGCCTGCAATCAGGCGATTGACGATGCTTTAGGCGAAAGCGATTGGCGATTAACTAATGTAATTTTGGGAGTAAACGGTCAATTAATCGAGGGAGTGACCACCACGGTTCACTATGACCGCGCTCATCCCGAACAGCCGATTGAGCATACCGAACTAAAAAATATTATCTACAAAATTCAGCAACGCTCTAGCGAAAAACTGCGGACCAGTTTAAGTGAAAAGTTTTTAGACGATCATCCTGATATCGAACTAATCCATGCTGGGATTGTGGACGTTCAATTAGATGGTTATGTTGTCGAAAACCCATTGGGGTTTCAGGGTAAGCGGTTAACCTTAACTATTTTTAACGCCTATATCCCACTGGTCTATGCCGGTATCTTACAAAACTTGGCCAAAGAACTCGGGCTGACGATTGCTAGTATTGCGGCTCAACCTTATGGTCTATCTAAGATTTTCGTGACGCCTGATAGTGAAGCCGAGGCCAAAAGTGGTGTATTTATTGATATTGGCGGCGGGACTACCGATGTCGTGATTGTAAAAAATGGGACAGTCGAAGGAATGCAAAGTTTTGCTTTTGGCGGGGATGCTTTCACTCGCGGGTTAAAGCGTGAGCTAGGACTGACTTGGGATCGGGCAGAAAAAATGAAATTGGATTATGCCAACAATCGGCTTGATAAACGAATCACCAAGAAAGCCAGTGACGCTCTAATGGTTGATGCCCAGACCTGGCTGTCGGGGGTGGGATTGGCTTTAGCCGAATTCCATGAATTAAAATTATTACCGCCTCGGATCTATCTAACCGGTGGTTCAGCCCCGCTTCCGGAAATCAAAAAGGTGCTTTTAACCAAGGTCTGGGCCGAACATTTGCCATTCGCTAAAAAACCATTTCCATTGTTGGTGAAACCCACCGACTTGCTTCGGGTCGCATTAGTAAACGAGACAACATTGGTGTCTCAAGATATTCCCCCGTTGGCACTAACCAAACTGACTCTTGGTTTAACTGCTCCCGACGATGTGGTGACTAATACTCTTCAAAGCATTGTTCGGTCAATGCAAGTACGATGATAAATCCCAAACTCCAAGCTCCAAATCTCAAATATATTTCAAGTCCTAAATCCCAAAGTTTTTAAAATTGATATTTAATGATTATTTGTAATTTGTAATTTGGAAATTGTAATTTAACTAAAGATGGCCGACCAACTAATTTATTTAGAATTAGGTGACGACATCGCCGAGGCAACCAACCGGTTACGGCGAGCCAAACAAAGCGAGATTACTATGGTAATTCCCCGCCGGGCTTTGATGTTACAAAGTACGATTAATTTAAAAATTCTCAAAACTCAAGCTGATCTGTTTGAAAAACAAGTCAGCATTGTAACGCAGGATGAAGTTGGACGCAATTTTGCTGTCGATGCTGGTTTCAAAGTGATGGACCAGTTGAAGGACACTAAACCTCCGAAACGGGCAGAAACCAGCATGTCAACTGAACCAGTAGCGGTTCTAACTGAAGCAGCCGTGGATGACGAAAATAACGAAAGTGATGGAGTTGGTGATATCCCTCTCCGACAATCTTTTGCGCGTTCGCGCCGCTCGTCTCAACTAATCCGATGGAAGTTGCCGGCCATGCGTTTGCCTCATCTGACTTTGCGTCAATTAAAATGGGAACGGCATCACCGAGTAACATTGGGATTCGTATTGGTTGGATTGGTAATTCTCGGGAGCGTAGCGGTCTTTGTAGCGCCCAAGGCCTATGTGGCTCTGGAGGTCCAATCAGAAGTTTTTCAAAAACAATTTACTTTGGTCTTGGCGGATGTCCAGGATCGTCGGGCCGCTGGTCCGAATATTTTGACTGGGCGATTTGTGGAAGTCAGTCGGGAGAATGTTAGTACTTTTAATGCGACCGGTGAAGAAAACAATGGTAAAAAAGCCACCGGTAAAATCACAGTGTTAAATTACACTACTACAATCCAAGGTCTGTTGGTCAACACCAGATTCCAATCCGCCAATGGATTGGTGTTTCGTTTGAATGGTGAAGTGTTGGTCCCGCCGATCAGAAGCGGTTCTCCGGGACGAGCAGCCGTCGATGCGACTGCTGATGGGGGCGGGACAAAATATAATGTGACTCAAGGGACTAAACTGACAGTCCCGGGATTAGGTGAGGCCGGCAAGACGGCGGTTGTAGGCGAAGTCGCAGGGGCTTTTACTGGCGGAACCGATGAAATTACTAAAGTAGTATCCGAAGAAGATATTGAAAAAGGGAAAGAGGCCGCTGCCAAAGATATTTTTGCGGCTGCCGAAACCGAACTTCGCGAACAGTTGAAACGCGGTGAAGAATTATCGTCGTCACTTTTGCAGAATGACATCATTGATGCAGTTCCTAGTGCTAGTCCGGGAGCTAAGCGGGACCAATTTGAAGTTCGAGTGCGTTCCCGCAGTTGGGCGATTGCGATTAATCAAGGAGATTTGACTAAGGCCGTGGTCGCATCGGCTGCCTTTGAAGTGCCGGAGGGCAAACAGGTGACCAAGCAAACTGTGGAGAGAGCCGAAATTAGTGTGGTGGAAAGTAATTTCTTAAATCATCGGATTAATTTAATCGTCAAACTTGATGGTCGGATTGGACCCCAGTTAGATACTGACGCGTTGGCAGTCCAACTGGCTAATAAGTCATTAGCGGACGGCCAAAAATTATTGCAAGGCATGACCGAAATAACTTCGGGTTCAATTGAAATGTGGCCTACTTTCTTGACACATACCCCCTTGCTCCCTAACAATATCCGAGTGCAAGTGATTTATTTAGGTGAATAATGATAGTGCTAGGTCTTGATTTAGGCGATCGGCGCATTGGGGTGGCGGTGGCCGATTTAGATACCAGAACGGCCAGGCCGCTAGTTACCTTGTCCAATAATCGGGCATTTTTGAATGAGTTAACTAAACTTCAACGCGAACATAATGTACAAACGATTGTGATTGGCTGGCCGACTCACATTACCGGCCAACCTTCCGCTCAGACCAAACAAGTTCAAAATTTGTCTGAACGGATTCGTTGTCATTTGCCGGAGGTTGAATTGATTTTTGAAGATGAACGAATGACATCAAAACTAGCCGCAACCCGCCTTCGCGGAACGGCCTATCGCAAGGGTGACATTGATGCTGTTTCGGCCCAGTTAATCTTGGAAGGGTGGCTTTCCCACCAGCCATCCCATCCGGGGAGGGATTTGGGTGATAATTCCAAAAACCCATTGCCATAAAGACAAATCTTGACTAGTGTGGAGGAGGTCTATACTATGGACTTAGGATTTATATAGCATAGTTTTAGGGAGGTGAGATGAACAAATCAGAACTTATCGAGTTGATTGCCCAAAAAGCCAATCTCTCGAAGAAATCGGCGACAAAAGCCATCGACTTGTTTGTGGATTCGGTTAAGAAGAATCTGACAAATGACAAGAAGGTAACCATCACCGGTTTTGGAACATTCTCGGTTAGTTCTCGTGCCGCTCGCAATGGGGTGAACCCGCAAAACGGTCAAGCAATTCGCATCCCTGCCACACGGGTTCCTCACTTCAAGGCGGGTAAAGAGTTACGAGCACTAATTAAGTAGGACCAGTTTCAAAAACTAAAATCCCCTATCTTGGGTTTCCCTAGACGGGGGTTTTGTTTATGATGTGGGAGTGTATAGATAAGCTACTTTATTTCTGCGGGCCTGTCCGCCGAAGTTGTGTGACAACGCAGGCGGGGTTAGTACAATGGTAGTATATTGCCCTTCCAAGGCAAGGACGCCGGTTCGAATCCGGTACCCCGCTCCAGGCTTCGCTTCGTTGAAGCTACGCCTGGCTACGCCAGGGAAGATTTTAAGATGGAAAGCGAAGACTGCCCTGCGGTAGCCCACAGGGCGAAGCATGGGCCACTCTCAAAATCACAGACAGCAGTTTGATCTGTTGTTTTGATTAGAGTTTTATTGTCCAGGAGCCACTCTTTACTACTTGACAGTTAGGGAGTTTTATGCTATAATTATTAGAAGTGCTATAAAAGCGTTGGGATGACAATTGAAAATCAGTGGCAAAAACAAAAACAAACAATTGGTTCCTTAAACTAAAGAACACCCTCCTCTACTCTGGTTATGAGGTGATTTTAACTAGTGTCCCTCAAAATGGCGGGACTGGTAAACGAGGCACTAGACACAGAGCTGCCAAGGGCTATATTGTGCCAGATGAGTTAAAAATTTTTATTAATCGGCGGATTGGGATAAACGATCGGGTGATTACTCTTGTTCATGAACTGATGCATGAGATTTATCCCAACTGGCAAGAACCGCGGGTAGAGCGTGAATCAAAAAAAGTTTTTCGAGGGTTGACTGTTCCCCAATTAGGTTTCTTTCAGTTCTTTGTCATGACTAAGGGCGAAATCCAGTCAGCTCTGAAGCGTCAACAAATCCATTCCCCTCTTTGCTAAATTAAGTTAATTTATCCCAATTGATTCAGCTCTGCATTTTGGAAGCGGAGCTTTTTGTTATTGCTTATGCTAGATTTATGATGTACCTTGCCTGATGTCTGACCAGATGGCCCCGTAGCTCAACGGATAGAGCAGATCGGTTCTAACGATAAGGTTGGGGGTTCGATTCCTCCCGGGGCCGCCACACTTCGCCAAGGCAACGCGAGGTCTATGGCCGATATTCATCATCTGACGCGCGTTCTGCTGTACAGCAGAACGGTTACTGGGGCTCAGCATTTTTCCTTTCCCCAAAATGTTCATTCCTCTATTCATCGAAATTAGACCATTTCGGGGTCCCCTTCTTTAATAATTTGTTGAACAGTTGTCTGCAGTGGGGTGGGCGTAGCTTAGTGGTTAAAGCTCTCGGTTGTGGTCCGAGTGACCGTGGGTTCAAATCCCATCGCCCACCCCACTGCAGACAATCCAGATAACATGCGCCCGTAGCTCAGTGGATAGAGCGTTGGATTCCGGTTCCAAAGGTCGGGGGTTCGACTCCCTTCGGGCGCGCCACTTCGTCGCAACGGCCTCGTCTTAACGGTCAGTTCGGTAAACTCACTGACCTATTAGGACTCGGCGTTGCTCCTCTTCCCCAAAATGTTCGTTCCTCTATTCATCGGAACTAGACCATTTCGGGGTTCCCACTAAAGACAAATTATTTGATTATTGTAATTTGATTATTGAGTATTAAAATGCAAGAAGCATTTTTGTGGGCGCATAGCTCAGCGGTAGAGCAGTCGCCTCTTAAGCGATTGGCCGAAGGTCCGAATCCTTCTGCGCCCACCAGAACAGCTTCGCTGTAATAACCAATATCCAATAGTCAATTATCAAACAAAACCTAGAATCTGTTTCTCTCCCCTTTGTTATTTGAAATTTGGTGATTGGATATTAACTACGCAGTAGTTCTTGGCCCCATCGTCTATCGGTTAGGACGTCAGATTTTCAATCTGAAAAGACGGGTCCGACTCCCGTTGGGGCTACCAAACGAAAACGAAGCCAGAGGGCTTTGTTTTTGTTTGTAGTTGTAACAGAGAGGACCCGGCCGAAGGATCGGGGGAGCAAGGTCCGCTCATAAGTTATATTCTGCTGTACAGCAGAATATAACGTCGGCGGGACTCCCGCCTGCTCATCCGAAGTTCTGCTACATAGCAGAGCAAAGGAGGGCTGGGGCTACCACGTCAAAAAACTTGTTGACACCCATTTTAGGTATCTATAAACTCGGCATTGTATGCAAATTAAGCAATATGCGCTCTCTTCCTAATTTGAGAAGTAGCGCTTTAGGGTCGAACCAAGTTTGAGTATTATTTTAAATCAAAGAGAGATATTATGAACGACGAAGACATTAAGATTACTAATGATGGACTGGACCCTGAATTTAGCGATGACGATGTTGTTGCCACTCCGCCAGTCATCGGTGCCGATGGTGATGCTGATAGCGACATTGATTTAGACGATGATGATGACGATGATGATGAGGAAGAGGAAGTCATTGACACAGACAAAGATAAAGAAGAAACAAAGGAAAGCGACGAAGAAGAGTTCTAATTAAGGTCTATTTTCAAAAGCCCTCCTGCTGTATAGCAGGAGGGCTTTTGGTCTGTGGATTTGCCGACATTGTTATAATGGGGTGGCCATGCCCAGTAGAGAATTTTAGATTTGATTAGGCTGATAATACAAAGTATTTGGTCAACTAACAGGTTATATTTAATATCTGCTGTTCAAACGGTACTACTTGATTGCATAATCAGAAAGAGTATTATCATCTAAAATCTTCTACTGGGATGAAAAACTATGATGTGATTATCGTGGGGGCCGGGGCAGCTGGTTTAAGCGCCGCACTTTACTCTACTCGGCGCAAACTCTCGACTTTAGTATTGAGTCGGGATCTAGGTGGCCAAACCGCGACCACGATGGATATTGAAAATTACCCCGGAGTGGACTTTTCAACCGGACCAGATTTGATGAGCCGGTTTGCTAAGCAGGCCCAAAAATTTGGCGCCGAAATTAGATTGGAAGGAGTAACCAAAATTGACAAAGCCGAGAATGGATTTGTGTTGCTCGGTGAATTGGGTGAGGAGTATCATGCCAAGGCGCTAATCTTGGCTTTCGGCAAAAGTCATCGTCATTTGGATGTCCCTGGAGAAACCGAATTTATGAACAAGGGTGTAGTTTATTGTGCTACTTGTGACGCTCCCCTATTTGAGGGCAAGACGGTAGCGGTGGTTGGTGGTGGTAACTCGGCTATGGATGCGGTTATTCTTTTGTCTAAGATCGCTAGTAAAATTTATCTGATTCATCGGCGCAACGAGTTTCGAGCCGAAGAGATTTTAATTGATCGAGTTAAAGCCGATTCCAAAATTGAACTAGTTTTGAATAGCACGGTTCAGGAAATTAAGGGTGATCAATTCGTCAATGCCGTGAGGGTCATCACTCCGACCGGGCCAAAAGAGTTGCCAGTCGAAGGAGTGTTTGTGGAAGTCGGTCAGCAAATCTTTACCGACTTCGTGAAAGACCTGGTCCAATTAAATGATGCTGGAGAAATTATGGTAGATAATTTCAATCAGACCAGTTGTTCTGGTCTATTCGCCGCCGGTGATGTAACGATTGTGCCGTTTAAGCAAACTGTAATTTCGGCTGGTGAGGGCGCCAAGGCCGCATTAGCCGCCTACAATTATTTGCAAGGACGCCATCCGGGTGACCGATTTGCCGATCAAGGATATATTAAATAATCTACTTGTTATGCCTAAAGTGATGCTAACACCATTGGGAGTTGTTTTGCCGACAGCCGCTCAAACCGCCTTCAAACTATTATCAGTTAACGATGCCACTGGCCAACTTTTTTTACATCCCGATCATACTTACACGGCCCAACTGTCAATCGATATGGATGACGGCCAAACCATCGTCGTGCCGGCCTGGCGAGTTCAATACAGTAACGCTCGCGGTCCGTATAAGGGCGGTATTCGATTCCACTCCGATGTGGACTTGGCCGAAGTGACTACTCTGGCTGGACTGATGGCCTTTAAAACCGCAGTTGCCAATATTCCTTTGGGCGGATCCAAGGGCGGTGTTCGAATCGATGGTCGGACTCTTTCCGCAACCGAACGAGAGCGGGTCGCCCGGGCTTACATTCGGGCTTTTGGTCAATGTCTTGGTCCGACCAGAGATATTCCAGCGCCGGATATAAACACGGATTCAGCCACGATGGGATGGATGTTGGATGAATACGAGAGAATGGTGGGTTTTAGCAGCCCAGGAGTAATCACTGGTAAACCCTTAAGCTTGTTTGGTTCTCAAGGTCGGAACTCGGCTACTTCGCTGGGCGGGAAATATGTTTTGGACAAGTTATTGGATCATCTCAACATCAAAAAACATCCCTTAACTGTAGCGATCCAGGGGGTAGGCAATGTGGGTGGTGGGTTGGCTCGACTTTTGTCTGAAGACAGTCGGTATCGTGTCATAGCGATTAGTGATACTCATAGTGCGGTTTATCATCAAACCGGTTTGGACATTTTAGATGTGCTTCAGCATAAAGAAAAAACTGGTTCGGTTGAAAACGCCGAGTATACTCACAATCTAACCAACTCGGAATTACTGGCTTTACCGGTTGATATTTTGGTGTTGGCTGCACTCGAAAATCAGGTAACAGCGGTAAATCAGAAAGAAGTTCAAGCCAAGATAGTTTTGGAACTAGCCAACCACCCAGTCACCTCTGAAGCCGATGAACTATTGAGTCAGCGAGACATTGTCGTGGTCCCGGACATTCTAGCCAATATCGGCGGTGTGGTAGTGAGTTATTTCGAATGGGTTCAAAATCAGCAAAACTTCTATTGGTCGGAAAGTGACATCCAAGTCCGCCTTCGTCAAATTATATATACGGCTTTTGCTGATGTAGCGCAGGCCTCGGCCACCCACAATGTGGATTTCCGGACTGGGGCTTATATTGTCGGAGCGACTCGGCTTCTTACCGCCATGCGTCTAAGGGGCGTGATACACTAAGTAAGCCGATTTGCCACCGCCGATGGCGGGGTCCCGCAAAATGCGATGATGGTCGGATTATAATCCCATTAATTTTTTGCCATGCCAATTACCGGTTTTACTATCTATTCCACTCCCACTTGCCACTATTGTCATCTCTTGAGAGAGTGGCTAACGACTAATGGTGTGACTTTTGAAAATAAAGACGTGGCGACTGACATGGAAGCTCGCAAAGAGATGGTCCAAAAAAGCCAACAGATGGCAGTGCCAGTTAGCGTGATTAAATTAGCCAACGGGACTGAACAAGTTGTAGTGGGTTTTGATCAACTCCGGTTAAGCCGACTCCTCGGCATCTAGTTGGTTATGGTCAATGACTTGCTTGATTACGGCGTATTGGAACCCTCGCTGGTTTAAGTAACCAGCAATCTTTTGTTGGCGGACTTTGAATCCTAATTCTCGCCACTGGTGATTTTTTTGCTGGGCCAATTTGTGAGCGGCCAAAAATTCTTGTCCCCCATCGATATTCGCCAAGGCCTCGTTTATGACCGAAGTCGGTAACTGTTTTGTTTTGAGTAACGCCCAAATTTGTTTACGACTGCGCTTGCCATTGGCGCTGTAATAACGCACCAGATTATTAGCCAACAAATCATCATCCAAAATTTTCCCATCGATTAGCCGTTGGATTGTTTGATTGACTACCTCATCGGGGAACAGCTTGTCTTGCAGTTTGCGTCGCATAGTGCTCACACTTTTGGGACTGCGTTGGAGTGAGCGCAAGGCAAACTCCCAGGCGCTGCTGGCGGTCTGTTGTTGGTCTAACTGACTAATTAAAAATGGAGTTAGGGTTAGACCGGGTCTTAGACCCAGCCGGACCGCCACGATTTTGTCTAAGCCCTTATAAAATTTGCCGTCCACATACAGATTGGCGCGGTTGGGGTTATGGACCTGAACACTTAGTTTAGTCACTTGTACCATATCCTTATTGTACCCAAAATGGATGATTACGATATAATGAGGACGAATTAAAATTAGCCCTAGAAGCAGATTTTATGGACAAACCAAAATTCTATATCACTACTTCCATTCTCTATTCCAACGCTAAGCCCCACATTGGGTTTGCATTGGAATTGCTGCAAGCCGATGCTATCGCTCGGTGGAAACGGTTACAAGGCCATGATGTCTACTTCCTGACTGGCACCGATGAACACGGCGTGAAGGTTTATGACAAAGCGATTGAGCAGGGTAAGGCACCGCAGACCTGGGTGGATGAAGTGGCTGAATCAGTCCAGACCCTGATTCAGCGGTTAAATATTTCCAATACCGACCTTATCCGGACGACAGATCAAAAGCGTCACTGGCCAACGGCCCAAAGGGTTTGGGAGAAACTGGTCGCCAACGGCGACATCGAAATGGGACATTACTCTGGCTATTATTGCGTTAATGATGAGGCCTATATTACCAAGACCGAGGCCGAATCGCTCGAATATGCCAATAAAAAGGTTATCCAATTAGAGGAGGATAACTATATGTTCAAGTTGGGGAAGTATCAGGATCGATTAACTAAGATTCTTGAGCAACCCACTTTCATCTTGCCGACTCATCGGGTAAAAGAGATGTTGAATTTTGTAAACGCCGGTTTGACCGACATCAGTTTTTCTCGTCCCAAAGAAAAATTATCTTGGGGTGTACCAGTGCCCGGTGATGATTCACAAGTGATGTATGTCTGGCCCGACGCTTTGACTAATTACATCAGCGCTATCGGCTATGTTGACAATCCGGCCAAATTTAAAAAATACTGGCCGGCCGATGTCCATGTAATCGGGAAAGACATCCTTCGGTTCCATGCTCTGTTCTGGCCAGCGATGCTAACCAGCATTGGCGAGGTTCTGCCAAAGCAAATCTTAGTCCACGGCCATATTTTGTCTGATGGTCAGAAAATGAGTAAATCGTTTGGCAATGTTGTGGATCCGGTCGAGTTAATCGACCGTTGGGGGGTAGATGCGGTGCGGTATTATCTACTTCGAGAAATTCCCACTCTGGGTGATGGCGATTATTCTGCTATCCGATTTGAAGAAATTTATAATTCTGCGTTGGCTAATGATTTAGGTAATTTGGTCAGTCGGATCTTAATGATGGCTGAAAAATATTGTGGCGATAAAGTCCCGGCGTCTGTGTCGTCGGTCTCGCTCAATCCATCATGGGGTGTCTACCAAAACCATATGGATGGGCTAGAGTTAGACGCTGCGCTTCAGAGCGTGTTGACCATGGTAAGTGAAGGCAACAAATATATTGATACCACTAAACCGTGGGAACTGGTTAAGACCCAGCCCGATGCGGTTGGCAACGATTTATACCAAATGCTTGAAAGTTTGCGACAAATCAGTATCATGCTTTATCCCTTTCTTCCCACCACCTCTGACCGGATTCGTCGTCAACTTGGGCTTGAACCAATCAATCCAGATGCTTTCGATTTTGTCAAAGAGACCCAGTGGGGCGGATTGCTTGAAGGTCATCAACTTGGCCAATCAGAAATTTTATTTCCTAAGCAAAATTAAATGCCGGTTATCCTTCTCCCCATTATCGCGGTATTGGCCGATGCGTCGTATATGACCATCGTCAAAAGTTTTTTTCGCCGATATGGCCGGTTGACCAGTCGGGAATTTAATTGGCTGCAATTTGTCGGAATCGTATTTGTACTGCTGATGACCGCCCCGTTTTTTGTGCATTGGCCAACCCCCGCCCAGATGCAGTCGGTCTGGCAATTGCTGGTCGGGGTGATTCTTTTGGCTACCGCTGCTAATTTACTGTTTTATTGGGCAATCGAGCGGGAAAAGATTTCTGAAGTCGAACCATTTTTGCTGTTTAATCCGCTTGTGGCAATTTTGATTGCTGGTTTGTTTTATCCGAGTGAACGGATTTGGTTGGTCTATGTTGCGGCCGCCATTGCTAGTGTTATCTTGGTCTGGAGCCATTGGCATAAACATAAACTGACCCTAACTCGTGGTCTGATGGCGATTATTGGGTTCTCTTTGATTTATGGGTTGGAGGCCTCGGCCGTGAAAACCCTACTCACCGTTTACGAACCGATTGCCCTTTATCTAATTCGCTCAAGTTTCGTGCTAATAACTTTATCATTGGTGGCTTGGCCCAATTTTAAAATTATCAAGCCCCACCACTGGGCTATTTTTGGCATACTTGGGGCTCTGGCAGTTGCTTCCATGACAGCCACTTACATGGCTTTTGTCGCCCGGAGTGTCAGCGAAACAATTTTTATTTTTACCCTCTCCCCTATTCTAGTTTATGTCTTGTCGGTTCTATTTCTGTATGAGCAGTGGCGAATGAAAAATATAATTGCTAGTGTAGTGATTGCCGGGTTAGTCGTCTGGGTCAGTTTGATCAAGTGATTATGGCGTTAATTGATACGCATACCCATCTCAATTTTCCCGAGTTTCGTCAAGACATGGAGACGGTGATTGAACGAGCGTTCACCCAAGGGGTTGTGATGCTAGTTAATGTTGGCACCGACCTGACCACCTCGCAGGAGTCCGTAAATTTAGCCCATCGTTATCGGGAAATCTATACTACCGTAGGTGTTCATCCTCATTACGCGGATAACTTCTCGTCAGTTGCCGAGCAGATTCGGAACTTGGCTCGGAGCCAAAAAGTGGTGGCCATTGGCGAAATTGGACTGGATTATTTCCGGAGTATTTCCAGCCACGATAATCAATTAGTGGCTTTTCGGGCCCAACTCAACTTGGCCGTGCAGGTTGAAAAGCCAGTAGTTTTGCATTGTCGAGATGCCTATACAGAAGTTCTAAGCGTTCTAGAACAAGAGTATCTTCCCCGTCTGAATGGCCGGTTGCCAGGGGTAATCCATTCTTTTGCCGCCGGACCGACTTATGTCCAAAAGTTTCTGAAGCTGGGCTTTTATATTGGTTTAAACAATTTAATCACCTACCCTAAGAACGATTCTCTTCAAGAGGCCGTTAAGATAATTCCTCTTGAGCGGATTATAATTGAGACAGATTGCCCTTATCTCCCGCCCTGGCAGTTAAAAGGTCAGCGGTCAGAGCCGGTTCATGTTGCTGAAGTGGCCAAACAAATCGCCGAACTCAAGGGACTACCAATTAAACAAGTTGAAGACACAACCACAATGAACGCTCGTCATATTTTTCATCTTCCAGTTGATGCGTAGACAAGAGATCAATACTCCCGTATTTTGGCTGCAGGATGCCGGGTTCTCGGCTTATTTGGTAGGGAATCAGGTCCGGGACCGGCTGTTAAAATTGGAGTCAGATCGATTTGATGTTGATATTGCTACCAGTGCTAAACCTAAACAAGTGATTAGTGTTTTGAAAAAAAATCATATTATCCCGACTTCGGTGGACGAACGGTTTGGGGTGGTGTCGTTTCGCTACAATAATGTGGTTTATGAAGTGGCTACCTTTCGCCAGGATATTTATCGGACCAATTTTGAACAAGTTAAACGCTATCCAGATGCAATTCGATTTGTACCGGTGGCTGCTGAAGACGCTCCCCGTCGCGATTTAACTATCAATGCAATTTATTTAAATCCCAAGTCAGGGAAATATTTCGATTACCACGGGGGTTTGGCTGATATCAATAATAAAATCATTCGCGTCATCGGTGATCCGGCAATTCGATTCCAAGAAGACCCAATCCGTCTGCTCCGAGCCATTCGGTTCCGGCATTTGCTTGGGTTTAAATACGACCCCACCACTTTAAGGGCGATTAAAACCCACGCCAATCTAATCAAGAAACTCTCGCCGATTGTGGTTAAAAAAGAGTTTGCCAAACTCCAAGAATTGCCTCACTATTCCAAAGTTAAGCAAGAACTCCAAAAATTAGGTTTCGTTCAAATCACCTAAGCAGTTTGAACTTGTTTCCGCGGGTTGACTATCGGAATGGCTTCGACTCCTTCGGAAAATACCACTCGATTGGATTCGATCCGGGTCACTTGGTTGGCTGGTAACACCAAATCATTTTGTAAAAACCCAGCCATACTCTGTGGCCGAATGTAATATTGTTGAATCTGGGAGCTAATTGTATCAAATACCAGATCGGTGACTGATCCAAGTACCCGACCTTGTACGGTGGTGGCCTGGAATCCCACTACCACCATTCTGGCGGTAATTAATTCAGGTAGTCCCACCACCTCGTCGGGGCGGATTACGGTTTGGCTGTCACGCACTACCACCATGCGGGGGCCGTATTCAGCGATGTCGGCAGTCACCACTGCCAGGGGGGCTTGGAATAATTTATTTCTACCCAAAAGCCAAGCGGCAATCCGCTGGTCACGGGGGTGAATTACCCAACTGGCAATGTGGCCCAGCAAATCACCGGTCTCTAAATCCAAAACCGGCACCTCTTTCATACTGCTGATTTGCCGCAGGTTCATTGACCCACCTCCTGCTCCATTATACAGCCATCACCGGCTGACTCCACCCTGGTATAATAATAAATATGACTAGACCAGGACGACAATTGGGGGCGTTAATACTAACAGTTGGATTGCTATTATCTGGTTGTTCGATTAAGACCTTGAGCGCCGATGAAGTAATCCAGCGGTTCACTCAAGCGTCATCCGACCTGCAGAGTTTTCATTACGATGCCACGCTTAATTTAACCGGTAATCTTCCAAGTGCTTTAGGCGGGAGAATTACTAGTGCGCAACTTCATTTGACTGGGGATGTGATTAATGAGGATCCAGCCACTCCTCAATTTTCTTTGCAGGCCGATGTCCAGGCCACCTCTGATCAGGGCAATATTAAATTAACTGGTCAATTGATCGGGTTGTCCGACTACACTTATTTCAAATTAACCGACTTAGATCTTCCGACTTTGCTACCAATATCACTTGGCGCTGACAGCCGTTGGTATCGGATCAAACAACCTAGTTTGGACAGTGACGGCAATAAATTAGGCACTTTGCCGACATCAGGCGGGCTGACCTCCGAGCAATCATTAATGATCCATGATGTAATCGCCGATTCAACTTTATTGGAAGCGACCCAGACATTCCCAGACGAAACCGCTTTTGGTCAACGGTCATATCATTATCAAGGCAAACTCCAGGGCGATAATCTGCGATCTTTGCTTACTCGGATTAGCCAAATTACCGGTTCCCCTGTTCCGACTGGGTTGGACTCGCTGACTACTTACACAGCAGATGTTTGGATTAACAAACGCACTTTCCAATTGGCTCGGATTAAAGTGACTGATATTTACTTGATTGAAGGGGTTCCCATTTCATTTATGCTCGACTTTGGTTTGACCAGTCAAAATGAGCGGATCAAAGTTAATCCGCCTAGTGTTGCCGAGGAACTTGATCGGCAAAATTTGTTGGACAAATTAGCCCACTGGCAACCAACGATGTAGAAGGTGGCTTTGTGAACGAACCTATTGGCTGACGCCAAAGGTCCAATTCCGTACCGAACCACACTCAAATACAAAATCCACCAGACGGTGGATTTTTATTTGGTGGGTCCGGCAGGAATCGGACCTGCATCAATTGCTTAAAAGGCAACTGCTTTACCACTAAGCTACGGACCCAAGACGTCTCTTTAAATAAGCTCGACCAAACCCTGTTTTTAATTGTTGTTCCCGAGTATGTGCCAGCTTTTCAGACAAACATGCCTCATAATACACCAGTTCTAAGGGTCTACGCGAACGGGTAGACGATACCGCACCAGAGTTGTGCGTCTCTATACGAGCCATCAAGTTAGCAGTACATCCCACATAGAGATGTCCGTCTAGTTTTGATTGTAGAACATAGGTGTAGTGCATAATTTATTGCTTTACCACTACCCGCCAGCAACGCTAAGCGTAGCTTTGCGGGCTGGAGCTACGGACCCAAGACGCAACGGCCTCGTCTTAACGGTCAGTTCGGTAAACTCACTGACCTATTAGGACTCGGCGTTGCTCCTCTTCCCCAAAATGTTCGTTCCTCTATTCATCGGAACTAGACCATTTCGGGGTCCCCATAAGATTCCAACTCAACGTACTTGATTCTAGTTTAACTGGTAATGTTCTGTCAAACCAGGCGGAGTATTAAGATGATAGAATAAACCTATGCGTAAATTCCTCGTAGTTGTCTTTAGTACTATTTTGTCGCTAAGTTGGGTCTCGCCAGTATTAGCCCAATCCGATTTGCCGATCCATATTGCCGGATGGATTACCCAATCAGTCAGCGAGCATCAGTTGACAATCCAGTCGTTGCCCAACGACCCACTTTATTCCAAGCAGTGGTATCTTCAACGAATTGGGGCTCCTGCCGCCTGGGACATTACCCAAGGTACCAATTTGGTGATCGCAGTGATCGATACCGGAATTGATTTGAGCCACCCTGAATTGGCTGGGAAGTTGTGGGTGAATCAACGTGAAACTCCTAATAATAACAAGGACGATGACGGCAACGGCTATGCTGATGATTACTACGGCTACAATTTTTTCAATGATACCAACAACATCATTGATGCTAATGGTCATGGTACCGGGATCGCTAGTATCATTGCTGCCAAGACCAATAATAGTACCGGAATTGCTGGGATTGATTGGAACGCCAGGTTGATGATATTAAAGGCGCTTGATGATAATGGCGGCGGCGATTTTCAGGATATCGCCCAAGCCATTCGGTATGCTGTCGACAATGGCGCTTCGATTATTAATATGAGTTTTGGTTCGGCTAGCGACAGCGCAATTTTATCGAGCGCAGTTAATTATTCGGTCAATCGCGGAGTTCCGATGATCGCCGCAGTCGGTAATCGGAGCGGTAAACCCGTTTATTTCCCGGCCGCCTATCCTAATGTCATCGCCGTCACTGCGGTCGATGCTCACGACCAACATCCGCCATTTGCAAGTGTGGGTGAAGGTATCGATCTGTCAGCGCCAGGGACTGACATCACCATGGCTGGTTTGGTGAATGGCCCCACCGGCGATTATATGATTGGTGACGGAACTTCGTTCGCTACTGCTCAAGTCACCGCTGCTGCCGCCTTGATGTTGGGTCGCTTTTCCGGACTATCCCCCAGTGTGTTAGAAAGTGCACTCAAAGGCAGTAGTGATGTGATCAATAGCGGTAGTCAAACCACCTTCGGGGCTGGTATTTTAAATATCCCCAAATTATTAGCGGTTAACTCGGTAACTGAACGCGGAGATGTTTCGATCGCTAACGGTGTGGTAGTGGCAGATGGAGTGAACTTTGCTACTGTCACCGTCACGGTGCGGGATGATGTAGGGCATGCCAAGCCCAACCAAGAAATCTTAGTCCGAGCCAACGGTTCTAATGTTCTTATTAATGGACAACCCGTATCGGCTACTGGCACAATGTCACTCGGCCAATCAAATCTATTGGGTCAAATTTCTTTTCGAGTTGCATCAACTGTCCCCGGATCCAGAGAATTAACTTTCACCAACAATACCACTCATTCATCGTTAACCGTCAAAGCTCCGATCCAATTTACTGCTCCGTCAAAAACGACTTATGCCATGAAATGGGTTGGGCAGAGTCCTTATCCCAGGTTGGTCTTGGGAGCGACTCAAGATTTATGGGTGGAAGTAAAAAATACTGGCAATGTGATGTGGATCAGCGACCCGCAAGCCAGTTTGGACGGACACGGCATCATCAAATTGGGTACTGATCGGCCATTGGATCGAATCAGTTCATTTACAACTGATGACTGGCTGTCAGCCAATCGAGTTACTTACATGGCTCCCAATGTAGTTCTGCCCGGAGGGACCGTTCGGTTCACTTTTCCGATCAAAGCGAGCCAGGTCGGTCACCATCGGGAATATTTTCGGCCGGTAGTTGAATATGCTAGTTGGTTAAATGATCTAGGAATTTATTGGGACATTTCGGTTGAGCCGGTTAATGGGCTGACCACCCAAACCGATCTCAACTCGGTTAGCAGTAACCCAGTCGATTATCAATTGACTATTGTTAATCAAAGCGGTTCGGTTACGCTTCGTCCTGGTGATACCGCTCAACTGTCGGTGACGGTGGTTAATCTTGGTCAAACCACTTGGCAGGCCCAAGGAGCTGGGACCCAGCGGTTGGGCGAAGTTCGAATTGGAACGGCTACTCCGCTTGATCGAGTCAGCCCCTTCCGATACTTATCGTGGATCAGTAACAATCGGATTATTAATGCTGGAGTCAAAGTTCCGCCTGGAGGACAGTTGACTCTAAGCTTCATGGTCCGAGCACCCAGTCAGCCCGGTTCGTATCAAGAAGAATTTCGGTTTGTAGCCGAACATGTGACTTGGTTTGGTCCGATGTTTGGTTGGACGATTACGGTACAATAGGAGCGATGAGTCAATATTTCCAAGCCGGCATTTTGGGGTTAATCCAGGGGCTAACCGAATTTATCCCGGTTAGTTCGTCGGGCCACCTGGTGGTCGTCCGCCAGGTGTTTAATTGGGCCGACCAAGGGCTGGCCTTTGACGCCGTGCTTCATCTTGCCACACTAGCAGCTGTGCTAATTTATTTTCGGCGGGACTGGCTCAAGATGGTGATGTCTCTAACTACCCAAAAACAATCTTATGAAATTCGCCAGTCACGCAAACTAGCTGGATTAATCGCCATCACCACCATCCCGGCCATCGGAGCTGGTCTATTATTTGCCAATTCAATTGAAACTACTGTCCGCCATTTCCACGACATCGCTATTCTGATGATTTTAGTGGGTCTCTTATTTTTTGCCGCCGAACGATATACTCGTCCGAAGCGGGATATCGGTAAACTGAATTTTTTTGATGCATTAAGCATTGGTCTGGCCCAAGCGGTGGCGATTATCCCCGGCATTTCTCGTTCGGGAGCAACGATTATTACTGGAATGTACCATGGACTTTCGCGCGAAGCCGCCGCGCGGTATTCGTTTCTAGCCGCTGGACCGATTATCGCTATGGCTGGTTTCTATTCACTTTGGCAGATTTTGGATGGTGGAGTGGCCAACGACCTTGGTTTGGAATTAGTTATTGGATTTACTGCCTCATTCATTTCGGGGTTATTGGCAATTCACTGGCTATTGAAGTTTTTAAACAAACATCCGTTAAACATCTTCGCTTGGTATCGGATCGCGGTCGGTATCGGATTATTAATTTTTAGTTGGCTCAAATAATTTGTTAGAGACGCTTACTCAATTCAGCCCGTACTTGGCTATCAGCGTGGCTGGGATGTTGCCGGTATTGGAACACGGTACTATGCCATTGGCCTTGGCTTATCATTTACCGTTAGTGCCTGCACTGGTGGCGAGTTTGGTCGGCAATTTTATTTCAGTGTCACTGTTGCTTTGGTTGCTCACTCCCCTCACCAATTGGGTTCGGTCATGGCATCCCTCAATTAGTCGGTTTGTTGAATGGCTGTTCACCAAAACTCACCGCCAACATTCCGCTGACTTTGACCGCTGGGGCAGTTTAGCTTTAATGTTAATCGTCTCTATCCCCTTGCCGTTTATCGGTGGGACTTGGACGGGGACTCTAGTGGCTCATCTCTTCGGAATTAAATATTGGCGAGCAGTTATCTTTATTCTATTGGGCTCGGCCATTGCGACTACAATAGTGGCTCTAGTTAGTTTAGGTGGGCTGACTGCCTTTCGGGCTATAATGTAGCCATGAACTCAAGAATTATTGATCCAAGGGCGGAAGGGGAAGATAACGAACTAGACACCCACCTGCGTCCGCACGATTTTGCCGGCTATGTTGGCCAAAACAATGCCAAGGCCGGTTTAACGATTGCTATTCAAGCCGCGAAACAACGAGGTGAGCCGTTAGACCATGTCTTGCTATTCGGTCCGCCGGGGTTAGGTAAGACCACTCTAGCTCATATCATCGCCCACGAAATGGGAGTGGGACTTAGAGCCACCTCTGGTCCGGCAATTGAGCGAGCTGGTGATGTGGCCGCCATTCTTACCAATCTCCAAGACAACGATATTTTATTTATTGATGAAATCCATCGGCTCGGTCGACCAGTAGAGGAAGTGTTGTATTCGGCGATGGAGGACTATTGTCTAGACATTATTGTTGGCAAAGGTCCCTCGGCTCGTTCGCTGAAATTGGATTTGCCGAAATTTACACTGATTGGTGCCACTACTCGGGTTGGTTTACTTTCCTCTCCCCTGCGAGATCGGTTCGGCGCTACTTATCGGTTGGATTTTTATGAAGTTGAGGATATTGAAAAAATTCTTCGGCGTTCAGCCCGAATTTTACAAGTTGACCTTCCCAAGCCAGAAGCCGAACTAATCGCTCGGTCCTCTCGCCGTACCCCTCGGACGGCCAATCGGATTTTGAAACGGGTGCGTGATTATGCCCTAGTTAAAAATAGCGGGGTGATTAATTCGGTTGTGGTTCAAGACACCTTAAATTTGCTCACAATCGACAAATTAGGTCTTGATGAAGTTGACCGCAAAATCCTTCGGACGCTGGTGACTCAATTTAAGGGTGGTCCGGCCGGGTTAAGTTCGTTGGCCGCCGCTATCTCCGAGGAGCGTCAGACCATTGAAGATGTCTATGAACCATATTTAATTCAGGAGGGTTTTTTGCAGAGAACTGCCCAGGGACGGATAGCCACCGACAAGACCTATGACCATCTTAGATTGGCCAGTTATAAACCAAAACTTTTTGTTTCATGACAACCATGATAATTATCTATGCGGTGCTTCTGTTATTTGGGGCGGGTTATGCCGCCATCAATATTTTTCATATTTTCCGATTTCGGTTGCCGAATGATAACGCCTATCTCGCAATGAGTGTTTATTTGCTGGTCGCACTGGGCGTTATTATTGGTTCAATCTCGGCGGCAATTATTGCTTCTCAACTATGATTGAACAAATCCCCAACCATCAATCACACGCCGCCCCCCCGCTCACCCTTCGCCGTCATAGTGTGGACTTATTAGTCCCATTGGGCTGGTCGGTGTTGATGCTGGTGCCCTTGCTGATATTTTTAATCGCCATCAACGCATTGGGATTCGCAGACCAATCGGAGGTTGAGATTGGTCTTTGGCTATTTGGTGGACTGTATGTGCTGTTCGTTGTCAATTTTTTTATGATGCAGTGGATTTTCTGGTATATGGATGTTTGGATTATTTTGCCAGAGCGGCTAATCGATATCCAATTGATTAGTTTGTTCAATCGTCGAGTATCGCAAATGAATATGGACCAAGTTCAAGATGTTAGGGTAACAATGCAGGGAGTGTTATCTTCAATTTTTCGGTTCGGCAACATCACGGTTCAGTCCGCTGGCAAGGAGGGCTTCTTTGAATTGCGGTCGATTCCCGGTGCTAGAGATATCGCCGATTTAATTACCAGTTATAGCGAACGCAGTCGAGTTCCATTAGCTGAAGAATCCGGACCCCATTCAGCTCGACCAGTCCAACGGCTTGGTGAAATTTTGGTCAATCAAAATATCATCGCTCCGGGCGATTTGAATTTGGCTCTCCAGGAACAGCACCAAACTGGTCAGCGGTTGGGACGAGTTTTGTTGAACAAACAACTTATTTCTCGTGAAGATTTGGTGCGAGCTTTGGGTAGCCAGTATCATGTTCCATCGCTTGATTTGTCTCGTTATGAAATCGATCCAGCCGTGGTGAGAACGATGCCGTACGAAATCGCCACTAAGTTCACGGCAATTCCGATTGCTCGTTCAGCTGAAGCGATTACCGTAGCGATTGCCGACCCTTCACCCGAAAACACCGGCGGATTAACCGCCCAGTTTGATACTCCGTTGGCCTTTACCGTTGCGGACGAAGATTACATCCAGGAAGCCATTACCGGCTATTATCTGGCCGGCCGAGACGAGGATGGTTCCGGTGACTTAACTGGGGGTTCATCCTTAGAAGACCTGGGGATAGAATAGGTCCTTGACTTAGGGCTTGACTTTTTGGGACAATTATAGTATAATGAAATAATCGTTCGGAGGTTTCTCATAGGAGTAAAGAAAAACAAAATGACTCTATATCCGTGGCAACGGTTCACAACCTGGTTGGGCGTCCCCGGTAATCGTCGCCGATTTGCTATCGGCGCCATTAGCGTATCTGCCGTCATCGTTGCAGTACTATTTTTCTCTCAACTGGATTTTCTCCTCCGACTGTTTGGCTCCAAGGCCGAAGTGACTGGTTATCAGGATGATTTGAATTGGAAAAATGTTCCAGCCATGTCGACTACACGGCAACATCATTCAATGGTGTACGCCCAGGTCAAGACAGGGGCTACTATCCAAAGACGGTTGTGGGTGGTAGGTGGACTAAACGAAACTAGTGGGACTTGGAATGCCTTGTCGAGTGTTGAATATTTGGAATTAGATGAATCCGGCCAACCAGCCAGTGGTAATTGGCAGTATTCTGCTTCAATGAAGTCCCCTCGCGCCGCCGGTCGGTTGGTAGCGGTGGACACCGACAAGGATGGTTACCAGGACTACTTATATGCCATCGTTGGTGATATGCATATCGCCCCGATTATACTTGATCAAAATGGATTACCAGTTTCGGGCGTGGAAAGCGGGGTTTACTCCACAATCGAACGGCTTAATTTGCATAGTCCAAATAATTGGGAAGTGGTGGCTTCAATCACTGATGTCCATTATTTACCAGAAGTATTAGTGACAGATAGTCCGAGTTTGAGACCGCAAGGTGGTGGGATTTATCCAGCTGATTGGGGGTATATCCACATCACTGGTGGTGTGTTTGGCAATATGTGGCAACAGGCACCTGGTGGTCTGGCTAATGGTCAACCGATTCTATCGCCGGTTGGACCGAGTAATTTGATGGACCCAAATTTTGACCCAGATTTTTGGGGTGACAACAACCTAGGGACTAAACCAATTGTTGGCTATCATCCGTTATATCTTTTTGCTGGCGGAGGGCTAACCATGACCGATCCGGTAACTAGTGGCAGTACAATTACCAATTATCCAACTGGCTCGACCAACAATCTTTACGGCTTGCCAGAATACTTAGGCAAAATTAAAAACGATCCGCTTGATAGCGACGGCGATGGGGTGGCCGACTGGATTGAGATTTTTCTGGGATATGACCCGCACGACCGAGACAGTTATCCTGGAGCCATTGTTTCACCAGACACTACTATTGTTACGCCAGACACTAACACCACTGTCACACCCGAGGGTAGTACTACCACTACTGCTCCTGAAGGGGTCACTACTATCGGTTGGGTTCAAAAACTTGTCCAACGCTGGTCGTCGGTAACTAAACCGGTTCTGGCTCAAGTCGGAAGCATTCCGGCTGGTCCAGATTATTCTCAACTTTATTTCGACCAAGTTAAAAGTGGGGCTTTTGTTACCACAGTCGAGACCCATATCCGACTCAATTTTTCTACCGTTTCAAGTAACCCAAGCTCATGGGAGTTTGGTGAACTGACTACAAATCCCTATCTCTACGCTAATCAGTGGCTTTCAAATCGAGTGATTAAAATCGGTCAACTGCGAGTATTTATTGATTTTAAAGAAATAATACTACCCGCTCCCGCTCATACAGTGACGAATATCGTGCCCGTAGCCCAAGGTCGCTATGGGCACCAAATCGTCTTAATCAAAGGGCCTGACAGTGCACCTGGCTATCATATTTATATATTTGGTGGAGCCAGTTTTGGTAGTGTTGGTCCGGAGACCAATACTTCCCTCTCTCCGTTTTGGGTATTGGATGATGGCGTTAGCCATCCTGCCGATAATCCCGTTAGTGGGACTCCCAGTTATGATTTTGTTGGCCACTCGACATTAAAACTGCTACCCCATTCTGGAGGTACCTCTTGGGCAACGGTTAGTTCCTCGTTGATTGGGGCTGAATCGATTCCGTTAAAATCTTCTCAAGGTGCTCGTGGTGGTTTGTTCATGCCGACTGCTACCTCCACTTCTGATACTGAAATTTATTTGTCCGGTGGACTTTATAACGCGACTCCGTACAATGTCGCTAATCCAATTCCATTGAGCGCTAATTTGTCACAGAAATTTACCGTGTCGGCGGCTGGTTGGCAACTGGATGAACCGGGCGGCTTGGCCAGTATCAGCGACGCGCGTTCGGACGGCGCGTTGCTGAATGACAACTACCGGTTTGGTTCTTATTCGGTTGGTGCCAGTTTGCCAGACGGTAGCGAAGGAAAGTCGATTGTAGCTGGCGGATATAAATTGCCGACCCAACAACTTGGGAAGTTTCACTATCCGTCTCACTGGCAGGATTTGCCGACGGCTTATACTCGAGTTTTAAATCAGGATGCTTATCCTCCCAAACCAGACGAACCAATTCAAGGTTGGATGTGGCCATTTGTGTCTGGAGCCGATTTCCGGTTCACTTCGCCACAGTCCACCAATTTGTTGTTTACTGCTAGCGCTGGAGTAAAAATTGATAAGTTTAATTCGCAAGGCGAAAAAATTGGCACAATTATTTCCCTCTATGTGACCGGCGGTTCAGGTAAGTGGGTTAATACCGTTGCTAATGATGGTAAAGTTTCTAGCACTCCTCCTACCACTTTCAAAGCCGCTGAATATATCGGTCCGCTATTTGTCGGGGCATTTAATCAACCAAGCAAAGCCGAAACGATAGTGTTACCAGATGATACAGTTTATGCTGACGGCCAAGATAGTGGGATTATTTCGACCCAGGTGTTTAGCGCCGAGGACACCCCAATGTTGAATCTGCCAGTCACTATTTTTAAGGGGCCGGTCAAATTGGGTGAAGCTCCCCGCGAAGATATTTTTGAGGCGGTAGCCGGTTATCCAATTGTCGAACAAACCGCCACCTCAATTACAATTCAATCTGACGACCAGGGTACCGCAAAGGTGGCAATCAAATCAACTCAATCCGGAGATGCTAACCTGTTAGTGGGAGCGGGGTCGGGGCTGTCTCTCGATTCCGTCACAGTTCACTTTATCCCCTATCTCACTAATGTTATCCCGGTCAGCGGAGTCCAGGGCTCCACTGATTTGCAAGTTACCTTACAGGGAGCTGGTGTTGCACTCAACGCCAATGCTGAAGTTCAATTTGAACCGACTCAAGGTCAATTTACATACAAATTACCGTGGGTTACAACTCTCAAGGCCGATGGGCAAACTCCTCAACCGATTGTTTTGAACCTAGTTGATTCTAACGGAAATCCAGCCGACAATTTGCCGGTTTCATTCCGATTAATTCGCGATGTCGTTCAAGGGCATATGACCAACGGACAATTGCGGGACAGTTTGGTGATTGCTAAAGACGGTTTGGTTACAACGAGTTACCAGACGGGTACCTCGGCTGGAGTAACTTATATCGAAGCCAGCGCCCAAGGCATTGCTCCGGTCAAGATAGCGGTTGTTGAAAATGACCCAACTTTGCGGTTTTATAATCTCGATCTCACATCCGAGGCCGTTACCGTCAATTTGCAGCCCCCGGTTGTCCCAATCAGAATGACTGCTAGGTTAAGTTTGAGTGACGATAGTCCAGTTCCAGACCAATTAGTGAATTTCATTACCGATAATGGTAGTGCCGTCTTAAATCCGCGCTATACTGATGCCAATGGGCAAGCCCAGACTGAGTTTACGGCAGTCCAGCCAACCGGTTTTGAAGAGACCATAGCATATGCCACGATTAATCCTGGTAATAAATTCTTGGGTGATGGAGTTTCGATCGAAAAGTATCTGCTCAGGGACAATGGGGTTACCGTTGAAAATATTCAAAAGGTTGGTAATGATTTGCGGTTTACGATTGATATTGGCACCAGTGCGACTTTGGGGATGTGGCGAGTTAGCGTGGTCCAAGACGGCCAAGCTTTGGAATGGTTAGCCACTCCCGATTACACTCCTCGTTATTTTGAAGTTTTGCCTCAAGGGGCTAGCAATTTGGCCTATATTACGTCGATCACTTCCGACCGAGGTGAGCGAAACAAACAATATATCGTGGACTTAGTCGGCCAAAATACCAACTGGTTGACCAATCATTCTTCTGTCATTTTCGAGCCGAATGACGAAAATACAGATATCGGCGACAACCAAGGGGTGACAGCCACAACTGTGAGTGTAACTAATAATCCTGATGGCACCCAGAACCTACGAGCCACGGTTGTTATTTCCGCCAACGCCACACCGGGTTGGTGGGATGTAAGCGTCCATACCATTGTGGGGGGTGACAGTGAGGAAATAGCCACCAAGTTGGGCGATCACGATTTTCTGGTTCAAGTTGCCGACAGTGACTTTATTGGTCTCCAGGCCAACCCAACCCAACTGGTACCAGACAACCAGCAGACCTCCGATCTTACTGCTGTAGTTGGTTGGATAAACAATACTACTGGTGTGATTACTCGGCGTCCCAACGTAACAGTAAACTTTGCCAAGAATCTGACTACTGGTGGTCTTGCTCCGGCAACAGACACAACTAGTGACCCTAATGGTGTTGCCACCTCAACCTACACAGTCGATAATCTTGCCGTTGAAGTTCGGATTACTGCCAGTAGCACCAGCCGAAGCGGTGCGCCAATTTCGGCTACTGTTACAATTGTCAAAATAGTGGTTGTTCATAACTTGATTTTTAAAGTTGAGGCCAACCCGACCACCATTGATTTGAACAGTAGCCAACATTGGTCCACGATTACGGTAACTTTAAAAAACGCTGACAATACCCCTCGTACTAACCAAATAGTCACACTCATATTAACTGGTCTTGGTAACTTGAATAAAACCACACTTCTAATTGGTTCCAATGGAACTGATACTGCTACCTATTGGACTCAAGTTGCCGACGGCGAGGGTCAGACCAGGGTTGATGCTAGTGCGCTCATTGCGGGTATAGGTACAATTTCGACCGCAGGCACTCTTAATGGAGAGGTGATTGAGAGGAAGCCAGTAAGCGGTACAACTAAGACCCTGAATATCATCGCGCCAGTCGAAGGCAACCGTTATGATTACCTCACTCAAAATAAGGTGCTGGTAATTGTGATTGGCAAAAATGACACTACCCCATTAATTAATAACTGGTTCAAAATTAATAGCAGTAATCAAATTGTTGGTTTGCCACAAATCTCGGTTTCGACTAATAAAATTTATGATGTCTGGGTGAAGGCCACCAATCATTTGGCGGTAGCCACCACTTTTGGTGGTTCTACAGTTAGTCCAATCAATCTGACAATGTTAATTGCTAAGATTGGTGACATTAATCTAACCCACGATAACCGTATCGACTCTCTCGATTTCTCGGTCTTTAATCTAGAGTTTGCACGCACTCCGGTTTTCGGCGATTTTAATGGTGATACTAAAGTTGATTCGCTCGACTTTTCGTTCCTAAACTGGAACTGGGGATGGGGTGTCGATAAACCAGCCGGCGCACCTTAAACACTTTTTCCAACATGCAAAAACAAACACAAAAAATAATTCTCTGGCTTATAACCATCGCAGTCCTCTGTGGTAGTTCGCCGTTGCCGGCGTTGGCCGATACGGTCGGGGAATTTAGCACCAATTATTCACTTAAACGAGTCGGGGCCGGTTGGCGCGGGGATGATTATCCTGGCAGATTTTTAGTTTATAGTGAAGGTCAAGTTACTCTATCTGAGAAGTCACAGCAAGCTCTTACCGGAGAAGCAGCTGTCCCCCATGAAGCTGGCGAGTTGCAAGATTATTTGGGAACACACAAAAAATACGGGCATACTGCCACTACTCTGCGAGATGGTCGGGTATTAATTGCTGGCGGGATAGAATCTAAAGGTAGGGCTACTTCTCACGCGTTCATCTACACTCCTGAAGACGAGTTTGTTACGCCAACTGATAATATGCGCCTACCGCGAGCATTTCACACCGCCACACTTCTGCCGGATGGGAATGTTTTACTTTTGGGTGGTGAAATAGTGACAGATAGCCCGATACCGTTTAAGGCAGTATGGGGCTTAGGGTTGCTCCATGAGAATACTTATACAGGCGAAGTATTCATGGTCAAAGAACGCAAGTTTGTTTGGTTGAAAGATTATTTTAAAAATACCGGAGTTTATGATGGCGACGATATTAGATCTGGATATCTGGCCAATATGTTCACGGGCAGGAAGGGACATCAAGCAGTTTTAGTTCCAGGGACTGACAAGGTTCTAATTTTAGGTGGCGAAACAGAATCGTTTTGGAGTCATGATCCTGAACAGCCTGATAGCACAATGACTCAACATTTTTCTGGCGCAGCTCCTTCTTACAACTTCCTTCAACAAAAAACCACCGGCGATGGGATTATCGAAGTGGAAACAAGTGTATCTCCGCGAACAATTGGAGTTGGTGAGAGAGCTGCTTTGCGAGTAAAGGTCTCTACTCCAGAAGTGGAAGGGTTAGCGCCTCCGGCTCGTGCTCACATGACGTTGACTATCCAGGGGGGTGGACGATTTTTGCGGCTGACCAGCGGGACTTTCGTAGAACAGGATTTGTCAAACGTTGAACAGCGTGATATTTTAGGGCGGACATATCAAGTTGAAGCTACTCTCTATCCGAGTTATCCATTTAGTTACACCTATTACATTGGGATAGCCGGAGATGAGGATTTCGAGTTTCGCAATGCTATCGGCATTGATGTCCAAATTTCTTGGGGCAATCGCACGGTACGGACGATGGAATTCGTGAAACGCCGTGGCGGAACTACCTCAAGCACTCCCGACACAAACGTTATTAATATTGACGGGAATACCTTTGGCGCGCCGCTCAGTCAAGACGCGCCGACTTCAGTACGTCCAACCAACGGGAATTCTAATACTTCTACTTCACCCGATGTCTTGACCAAACTTCGAGAGTTGTATAACTATGCTCGATTCTCATTTACTAGACCGCCGGGGGCTTATTCTGGGGTTAAACTTGGCGGTTGGCTATTTAGTGTTACATATGACAAGCAACAGATCTATCTTCCTAATTTTAGTACCGACGAGAGGTCGGATTCGGGAAAAATCCAACCAACTAACTTTCTCGGTTCAATCAAAGAACGCATTATTAAGGCGATTGCTGATTGGCGTGGTAGCCCTGGCTATTTATCACAAAGTTATTATTTACAAGATGGAGAAATTCTTAATCTTACAACTGGTCGGTTTGAGCCATTGTCAGAGCCAATCAGTACCGATGCTAATTTGGTGGCCGTCCCTTTAACCGATGGTCAGGTCTTGCTTACTGGCGGACAGCTGACTAGTGTAGTTATCTATGATGGATTTAAGGATACCTTTACTGCTCAAGGAGAACTACGCTACCCTCGAGGTCAAGGGATGGTGCCGTTGATTCAATATGACAACAAAAATCAACCTCAAAAAGTTTATTTGGTTGGCGGAGAGTTCTACTCTAGGGTTGATGAGCTTGATTGGTTTTTCTTTATTCAGCATCTCAAACAAGAGGAGCATTTATCAAATGCTGATATTGGAGCGATTATTGGCCGACCAGCGACTATTTTGGAATGGTTATCCATCTCTAATATTGATAGGAAGATAGTTTCGGAATGGCGAGATGATAATATCGCTCCGTTTGATATTTATAACGTAGTGACTGGACAAATGGAAAAAGTGGACACGCCAGCTGTAGTTGGGCCACTTCATGATGACTTCAAGGAAACGCTTGAAAATAAGCTAGACAAAACTTTGTCTGACCAAGAAACACAGGACGTGGCCACTAAAAAGGGGTTATCATTGTGGGATCGGTTGACGCGAATTGGATTGTTTTCTTATGCGAATACATTGTTAGATGCTTATAGCGCCGCCGCTACGCCATTTCAGAGTACGCTTACAACCAGTACGCGCTGGGAGAAAAACCAGTATATTTTGACTAGCCCAAATAACGGGATGTTCGTTTATGACTTAGATGAAAATACATGGGAGCCACTGTCTATTTTCCAATGGACAGCCACTGCCAGAAAGGCCGGTATTTTTAAAGAAGAAAAAGCGGGAGTAAAAGTTGCCACAATCAAGGTAGATCATAATGGTAATCCCCTACCGGATTGGCTCCTGAACCCCTATGCGGCTAGATATAATCAACTGTCTGGGAAAACTGATCAATATTTTAGTCAGAATGGTTATTGTGAAGTCCCGGCGCTCAGTGATCAACCGGTTCCGGTCTATGCCACTGCGACTAGATTGGAGGACGGTATCTTGTTCTTGGGTGGACGCGGGAAATTATATGGTGCAACCGATCCTAGCATCTGGGTCGGCGCACCTACTGGCCCAGACGGTCTGCCAATTGATCTTGATGCTGATATCGCGGGTGGATCTTCATTGGCGGTGATTCAGGCAATGATATCCAATCCGGCAGTTTTTCTTGGTTTACCACTTTTTACTGGTGTTTGGGGAGCATTCTTCGGCGCTTCGGCCTTTATGCAAGGGTTTTTAGATACGATGGCGGCATCCAAAATCAACCAACAAGAAGCCAACGACTACATTGATGAATTCTCTGGCGATACTGCCAATATATTAATCCCATATTTCGATTCACTTTATGACGCTTGGAAATTTACCAAAAGCACTGATGTAAAACGGGGCGATAAGATGGCTTGTATTAGCGGAAATGATTATACTCCGCCATCTGCTGGGATCGGTCAGCCAGCCACGCCAAGTGGTCAACAGCCCGGTGCCAATAATGAAATTTTATCTGACAAAATTGCACCGCTTAATTCAGTTAAAGCCGACTCTTATGGCAATAAGATTCTGATTAGTGCTAGTGCTAACTCCATTCCAACTGACGGTACGCCGGTGTATATCGATGCTAAAGTAGTGGACAGTAGTGGACAGGCATTTATCAAACCAATTACTTTGCGTGAGGCAGAGACATATCCAAATAGTTCAGTAATAGTTAACCCTGCTCTCGTGATAAATCCACCAACCACCTTCTCGGTTTGGTCTTCGCGAATCGAGCGCACACAGTCTGACCCCGCAGACCCTTGGAGTGGGCCAGTAAAGAAACAAAACTTGTATATATATGTGTCAGCCGATGAATATGAAACCATCTATAAACCAAAAATTACTAAGATTATTAATGATCTAAAGGTAATTGTCCCCAAGTACGGCTTACCTAGTGACGCAACCCCGCTGGTAACTGGAGGCACTAATGGTCAATATGCTGTCCCTGGTTTGCTGATTTTCCAACAAAATCCAGACGGGACATATAGTCAGCAACACAATCTTCCGCTAGTAGTCGGCAGCGCAAAATATGCCGTGGTCTATCTTGGCGGACGGCCTAATCGATTCGAGTCAATCAGTATCAACGGCGCAACTGGAAGTGCGGTTAGTCCGGCCTCACAAATTTCGCTGTATTACGCCGACCAAACCTCTGCTGACACTCGACCAAAAACTTCCGAGCAGCTTTCAAGTGGTTATGCTGCCGAAGGGACTAATTTATATGGTAGCGGCAGTTTGGTGTTTAGCCAAACTCGGATGCCGACCAGTTCGGCCAAGTCATTACATGTGACATTAAGTTTAGCGACTGAATCTGCCAAGCGGTCGGCCAAATTGGGTTGGCCAAAATTACCTCCGGTTCAACTTGGTCTGAATTTAAATCCAACCAGCGTTCGAATTAGCCAAAACGGAAAAGTTACTTCCGCGACTAGTGGTGGTACTGATAATATTTACAATCGATCCTATTTCGACCTAGTTTGGTCGGGAACAGCCGATGATGCCAAAGTTGAATTTAATGTCGTTTATCTTGGTGGACGGACAGACCGATTTGTGTCATTTGCAATCAGCAAAAATTATTCCTACCCAGGTAATGTCCCAGGTGTCAATATTCAAAAATCGCTCTATTTTGATGACCAGGAGTATTTTATTAACTCTTTGTCGGACATGGTTAAAGAAGGACTGAATAAAATCTAATGAAACATTCTCGCCGTCATTTTGGATTTTTAACTCTCGGCATGTTTGGGATACTGGTGCTCGGCTATATTTTATTAGCTAGTGTGGTGTGGTTTAGTCAAGAGATTAATGGACAGTTACAAAAAACCGAGGCGTCGGTGGTTGTTCAAGCCCCCGTTCCAGTCATTTCCCCGACCGACTACGCTCAAACAATTTTAAATAGTCCGGAAAACTTCCGTAATACTGCTCTCGAAACCTCGCCTGCATTAAGGTTTGCCAAAGGCGAGAAGATGTTTTTGATGGGATTTTAAACAGTTGCCCGAGGCAACTGTAATTTATCCAATTATTCAATCTCTACCAATCTCACCAATCCAGAGAAGGACTCAGTCCGTATTTTTGATTAGATTGGATTAAATTGATTAGATTGGTTAGATTTTCTTTCGTGTGATATTGGCTCCACGGAGATATAGTGGCAAAACTGACAATTTATTGTCATCCCGAGTGGAGCGAAGCGGAGTTGAAGGATCTAGGAATCTCTGATTCCGCTTACCCGCTGTCTCCATCATGGCTGTCATTTTTTGTTGGCGGGTGAGGCCAGGGATGTAAATCGTCCCGGCTTTTTTCAATTGCTCATGGATGATGGGAATGAGTCGGTAATCGTCAACATAAATTTGGGTGCCGATTTTAATCAGCTCGCCAAGTTTATCGGCAGTGATTAATTTCGGTGCTGACTTCCTGGCCTGAATAAATAACTCTCCCCGCTTGGCATCCAGTACAATAATGTCTATTTTGGGATAGAAAGTTTTTATTGCTTCAAACTCACTAATTCCCACCACCGGAATTTTCAGACCATAGCCAAAACCATTGGCGACTGTTACTCCGACCCTAAGTCCGGTGAACGAACCAGGGCCAATGTTTACCACTACACCTTTTAATTTATTCGGCTTGATTTTCTGCTGTGAAAGCAGTTTGTCAATTTTTGGCAGTAATTCTTTGGACTGGTTGCGAACCGATTTCCACGCCACAATCTTGCCGTTCAATCCAATAACGGTTTCATCGTGGCTAGTATCGATTCCTAAAATATTACTTAACATTTTTGAAGGCATAATTTCGATTTTCAGGATACTCAAATATAAACTCTCGTTCGTTCTCCCCCATCACTTTGATGGTTACCCAAATAGTATCGTCTGGCAACTGCGACTTTATTTTTTCGGCCCACTCCACTACCACGACCGCTTCGCCCAAAATATCCAACAGCCCAGTCGAATCGGCATCGCTGGCCTCGATTCGATACATGTCGAAATGATGGAGCGGATGTCGGCTTTTATAAATTCGCTCCAATACAAAAGTCGGACTAATCACAATTTTTTTGATACCCAACCCGCGAGCCAGTCCTTGGGTGAATGAGGTTTTGCCACCACCGAGTTCAGCAACCAGGGCGAAGGTCTCATCGCCCTTTAAATTCTTGCCAATCAATTCCCCTAGTGTTTGGGTGGCAGATAAATTGTTGGTTGTGACTTTAATCTCCATTGGTATTCTTTTATTCTGTCATCTTAAGTAAGTCCTCCTTTTTGTCATCCTGATCCAGCCCTTCTTTTTGTCATCCTGAGTGAGCGAAGCGAGTCGAAGGATCTAGGCGGAGCCGTCCCGGCTAGCCGGGACTAGATTCCTCGATTCCCCTCGGCTACACTCGGGGTCACTCGGAATGACAACTATAACTTTTCACTGTAGGTCCTTCCGTAGTTCTGCTGTCCAGCAGAACGAAGGAGGACTGTTCACTATCTTTTGCACGGTCATCCTGAATTTACAATGTCTCGAGTGTACCGAGGGGATTCAGGATTTGGATGCTGAAACAAGTTCAGCATGACTGGAAATCTAATGCAAAAGTTTCTTCCTGCGTTCCCAGAATACCACGCCTGCCAATGCAAAACTTACCAGTAACACACCTAGCCAGCGTCGAGCCGAACCACCAGTAACCGGTAATGTGTCAGGAAGAGTAGATACTACTTCAATGGTTGGAGTGGGCATGTCTTCGGATAGTGTAACCAAGTTGGCCTGCCCTGGAGTTGGGGTTGGTACCCAAGTCCAAAGTCCAGCCGTTATCAATGCGTAAGATGCACCCACTGGTGCTTTGTCGGGATAGGACGCGCTGTCGACTATTTGCCCACTAGGGTCTAGTAGTGTTACCGTCTCTCCGCCAGAATTATTTAACGCAATTTTGGACATGGTTTGAGTAATCACCACATACTGCTGTGGCTGGATGAGCAGACCATTGGCTTGGACGGTCACCTCAAAATCTCCAATTGTATATTTTTTACCGGAAGCATCTTTTAGTTGCCAATCGGTCAAATTGATGGCACTCGTGCCGGGATTGAATAATTCAATAAACTCGTCGGACGAGTTTGGGTTGGGAAGTAATTCGGTTAGTTCTAAATCCTTAGATTGGTAGGTTGGAGTAATCGGTTCATCGTCCGGTTCTAATGGTGGTTCGTTGGGCTGTGTATCGTCCACGGGTTCGCTCAAAACATTAGCACCGTTGGGTGTGGGAGTGGTGGTCCATTTCCAACCACTTGTAAATCGTGACAAGGTCTGACCGATTCCAGCGTTGTCATAATCAACTTGGTCCAATACAAAATTATCGGGCTGGATTAAATAGACCGAATCGCCATTGTCATTCAATGTTAATTTGCTTTGCGGTTTGTATATCACCAAAAACCCTTTGGCCCCGATATTTACATTTTCAAAAGTATATGGCGCTGAGCCGCCTTCAGGAATATCGTCGAGTCGCCAGCTAAGTAAGTTGATTGCTCGGTCGCCCGAGTTGTACAGTTCGATAAATTCATCATTACTGGTTGTATTTGGATGAGGATAAATTTCGTTGATGCGAACAGTAGTCCCTAAATCAAATTCTGGTTCGGGGGCTAAGACCTCCACTGCGTTTGGTAGGGTTGCGATTTTGCCATCGGGGTTAGTCAGAGTCAAATTCCACATCCCTACTTCCGTACCGCCGGCAGTAGAAAATTCTGCGCGGTCAATCAGCGTACTATTTACAACATTGATATCGGTTCCGTTGATAGTGAGGTTACCCCGAACCAGTTGTAAAGTTGGTAGTGATTCTGTGCTGAAGTTAGTTCCGACAATGTTTTCGACTTCCAGCGCTTCGCCTTGCGTTACTGTGTTGGGAGTAATTGATGCGAGTGTTGGTGGCTCGGTGATGGTGGAATTTTCAGCACTGGGTGTACCGAGGTCGGTTACGCCAATATCGAAATTAGGGTGATTAGCACGGGTGCTACTTTGCCAGCCAGTCACATCCGAAGTCCGTTCAGTAGTAATTTTATTCTCTTTGTCGTAACCGCTTTGAGTAATATTAGTTAATTCATCAATGCGCGTTTCAATGCCTGGTTGCCACAATCGAAGTCGTAAATTGCTATCCGCCAACAACATCTTGTCCTCTACCACAACGCTTTCGGCATTAAGTACTGAATTGTCCTGATCGTCTTGGCTAAAGTGGCTAATTAACAAAAACCCACCACTTGGGATCGTAACGCCTTCCCCGAAGGTTGCGATGGTATTACCATCGGTAATGCTATTGGCCCGGGTAATTTTCCAGTCACTAATATTCACGGGTGCATCAGTGGTATTTTTCAGTTCAATCCACTCATCGTCATTGGACTTTGTACTTCCTGCCCACGCCACTTCATTGATAATCACGCTCGGACTCTCTCCTTCCGCTGACACAAATTGAACCAGACCCAGTCCGAGTCCAGTTACTATTATCCAACACAAAACTTTCCCCCACATGACATAAGTATGCCCGGAGTAGTGAAAAGTTAAAAGTGATAGGTTGTGGAATGAGATTTATTGTCTAAATTGGTTAGATTGTTCAGATTGGATAAATTGTCTAGATTTCCCAAGTTTGACCTCCCTTCAAATTGAGCGTAAATTGAGTATGGCTGAAGGCAGTTTTGGGTGGTAATCCAGCCCCCATATTAATAAAATTATCAGGTCATGGCCCTACTTCTCCCCTTGTTGGGATACCCGCTCATCACCTTTATTGATGTGCTTCGCCCGGTGCTCGAAATCACGAGCTTGGGTTGGCTATTCTAGACGGGTAGGTTATTCGTTCAAAACAGTATGCTCTGGTTAAGGGGCGTAGTGGTGTGTTCCTGGTGTAGCGCACGGAGGATTTATGAATATTGTTGAAATTGTCCTGGCGGCCATAGTTGGCGCTGGTTTAGGGTACTGGTGGAAAACCACTGCGACCAAACAGAAGGTCAACAATGCCGAGCAGGAAGCGGACAAAATTTTAGGTCGAGCCAAAGAAAAATTGGTCCAAGCCGAACAAAAAGAAAAAGAAATTGTACTGACCGCCCGGGATGAGGCCAGCAAAATTCGCGAACGGATTGAGCGGGAAGAGAAAGAACGACGGACGGAATTGTCGGATTTAGAAAAACGCTTAATCGTCAAAGACGAGAACTTAGATAAAAAGATGGATGATCTCGAACGGCAGAAGGTCGCCATTGTCGCTAAAGACAAAGAAATCCTGGAAGTCAAAGATGAGGTTCTAAGGATTCGCGAAAACCAATTAAAGAAACTGGAAGAAATAGCCAAGTTGTCACATGACGAGGCCAAAGAACAGTTATTTAGTCGGTTAGAGAAAGAGCACAAAGATGAGGTGCTGGTTCTAATTAAAGAAGTGGAGCGGGAGGCTCGTGATACGGCTGATGAAAAAGCCAGGGAAATTATTAGCGAAGCGATTCAACGCTACGCCGCCGATACCGCTACCGAAGGAACTACCTTCTCGGTGCCACTTCCCAGTGATGATTTAAAGGGCCGGATTATTGGACGCGAGGGACGCAACATTCAGGCCTTCGAAAAAGCCACCGGTGTCGATTTGATTATCGACGACACTCCCGATACTGTCGTAATTTCTGGGTTCGATCCCATCCGTCGGCACATTGCCAAACGGGCATTGGAACGATTACTTAAAGACGGTCGAATTCAACCAGCTCGGATTGAAGAATTGGTGGAAAAGGCCGATAAAGAAATCCAACAGGAAATGAAAAAAGCCGGCGAAGACGCCGTATTGGAATTGGGGCTGACTGGCTTGGACCCTGATTTAATTAAGATTGTTGGCCGGTTAAATTTCCGCACCAGTTACGGTCAGAATGTGTTGCGTCACTCGGTTGAGTCCGCTCACTTGGCGTCAATGATGGCGTCGCAACTTGGGATGGATACGCGAATGGCTAAACTATCGGCGCTGATGCATGACATTGGTAAAGCCCTTGATCATGAATATGAGGGGTCGCATACTGAACTGTCTCGCGATATCGCCGTGAAGTATGGGTTGCCCAAAGAAATTATTCAGGCACTCGAAACATCCCATGAAGGTTTTGGTGGACCGAAGTCCGCGCTGGACTTTATTACCATGGCAGCCGATGCGATTTCGGCTGCTCGTCCCGGCGCCAGGAGAGAATCGGCCGAGAACTTTGTGAAACGGTTGGAGGACTTGGAGCGAATCGCTAAAAGTTACGAAGGAGTCGGCAAGGCCTATGCCATTCAAGCCGGCCGTGAAGTTCGGATTATGGTTGAGCCAACTAAAGTTGATGATTTGGAGGCAGCTAAACTAGCTCGCAATGTCGCTACTCAAATTGAAAAAGAAATGACCTATCCCGGCCAAGTCAAAGTATTGGTGATTCGTGAAACCCGAGCCGAGGGACTGGCGAAATAGAGCAAGTAAACAAGTAAGCCCTACTTCGCTAAAGCTTCGAAGGGTCTGCGACAGGTAAGCAGGTAAGCCCTACTTCGCTAAAGCTTCGAAGGGTCTGCGACAGGTAAGCAGGTAAGCCCTTGTCCTCGATTATTCCCTGAGCGAGGCGTTAGCCGAGTCGAAGGGCTACCACCGCTCGCAACTCACTTCTCGCAACTCGCAACTCGATACTCACCATTTCTCCCAGCACTCACGACTCATTACTCACAACTTCACAACTTATCACTTTTAACTTTTAACTATCTCGCAATGATTAAGCTCGAAAAAATCACTTTACCCAACAAGATGCGGGTGATTGTTGCTCCAATGAAATCGACAGAAGCTGTTACGGTAATGGTTTTGGCTCGGGCTGGTTCTCGCTACGAAACCAAAGACATCAACGGTATCGCCCATTTCTTAGAACACATGTTCTTTAAGGGTGGCGAACGCTACCCGACTCCGCGTCAGGTGTCTGAAGCCATCGATAAAATTGGCGGCGAATTTAACGCTTTTACCAGTGACGAATATGTTGGCTATTATGTCAAAGTCGCCAAAGAACATACCGAGACCGCCTTTGATGTGTTATCAGATATGCTACTCAATTCTCGGTTCAATGAAGCCGCTTTGGAGCGGGAGAGAGGCGTGATTTTGGAGGAATATAATCTCTACGAAGATACCCCTACCCGGCGGGTTTGGGATGCGTTTGAATCGTTGATGTTTGGTGATCATCCGTTAGGTTGGTCTACCATCGGTCTTAGGTCAGTCATCAAATCCGTTAAGCGAGATGACTTTGTTAATTACCGCAGTCGGCTCTATTCGGCGCCCAATATAGTCGTGTCAGTCGCCGGCAACATTACCCCAACTCAAGCTAAACGGTTAGTCGAGGAATATTTGCCCTACAAAAAGTCAATTAAGAAAAATCAGCCCATTCCCTACCGCGAACATAAACCGGCCAAACGATCCGAAGTTCTCTACAAAAAGACCGAACAAGCCCATTTGGTATTAGGAGTGCCCTCGTTTGGCACTTCACATCCCGATAAATACACCGCCAAGGTCTTAGCCGCTGTCTTAGGCGGTGGAATGAGTTCTCGGCTATTTACGAGCGTTAGAGAGCGTCACGGACTGGCCTATTATGTACGGGCTCAAGCCCAACACTATACCGACACCGGTTATTTGGTGACTAGTGCGGGAGTTGATGTGAATCGAATCGATTTAGCGATTAAGACGATTTTGGATGAGTTCAGAGAAATCACTCGTGGTCGGGTGCCGGAACCGGAACTGGAAAAAGCCAAAGAATACTTGATTGGGGGCTTGGTATTAGGGTTAGAACACTCTGATGAAATTGCTTACACCTTTGGTCTGGAGGAACTTTTGCAGGACAAACTAGAAACCGTTGAAACCACCAAGCGTAAAGTCCGTGCCGTCACTTCTGAACAGGTGCAACGTCTAGCTCGGCGCCTGTTTACTGATAACCGTCTGGTTCTGGCGGTAATTGGTCCGTACAAGGATGCTAAGCAGGTGAAGAAGTTTTACAAACTTTAGTATTTTAGGGGTTAGAGGGATGACTGCTAGCCAATGGTCACCAGAGAAGAGTCGCTAACCACCCAATTTCTAATTTCTAATTTCGAATTTCGAATCAAATCTGAGTGACTGAATGTTTCAAAATTAAGATATTAGGTCATTCACTCAAAATTCAAAATTCATCATTAAAAATTACTTGCCGGGATACCATAACTTATCACTTTTAGCTTATAACTTATAACTGTCGACAGAAGGAGATGCTATGGAAAGATCCTTTGTAATGATTAAACCGGACGGGCTTAAGCGTGGAGTGGCCAATCGGGTCATTCAATATTTTATTGATGCTGGGCTGAATATTACCGCCAAAAAAGAAATGCAAGTGGATAGAGATCTGGCGTTAAAGCATTATGCCGACTCTGATGAGTGGTATGCCAGCGTTGGTAGTAAGACAGTTGCCAGTTATCAAAAGCAAGGACTAGACATAAATAAGGTCTTTGGATCTAATGACCCAGTAGTGGTTGGCAAACAGATTAGACAATGGATGGCGATTTTCCTGGTGTCTGGTCCAGTAATCGCGATGATTATCGAAGGACCGGAGGGAACCATCCAGAAAATTAGAGACATAGTCGGGGCTACTAGTCCTGAATACGCCGAAAGAGGGACTATCCGGGGCGATCATGGCATCGACTCTTACGCTAAAGCTAACGGTGAAGGTCGGGCATTGGAAAATCTCATTCATGCCTCCGAATCAGTCGTTGAGGCCGAACGAGAAATTGCACTCTGGTTTCCAGAATTAGCCAGTAGTTAAACCGCACTTCTCTGCCACTCTGTTCGAATTCCTTGGCGGTGATGTTCAGCCATGGCTAGTTCATCGTAAATACCATCAATCAGTTGGTAGTTTTTGGCTTCCTCGAGTGATACCCAAGTAAATTGGTCGGTCTCCCCTTCCTGTAACCTGACTTCACCACTGGCGTAATCAGCAACACAGGAGATAACCAGAGATGGCGAACCATCAGCATGGACTGTTGCTAAACTCGTTACATACTCGATGTGATCTATATCAATCCCGACTTCTTCTTTAACCTCGCGTTTTAAAGCTCGTTCGAGCACATTATACCAATAAAACTCGGTCTCTTTTGGCATAACCAAATAATCCCCGGTTTCTAACCGGCCACCCGGTACAGTCCACATACCAGGAAATCTTCGTTTAGTGGGGGCTCTTCTGGTAATTAGATACTTGCCATCTTTTGCCACAATGGCAGTGATTACTACTTCGTGAAGGTATTGGCTTTGTTCGGTATCCATACTGACAGTATAACAATTCTGGTTCTCAGTATTTCCTACCTGGAAATGATGTCTCGAGTTTACCAAAGGATTTCAGGATTCATGATTGTTCAGGTCCCCTCCTTGTCTGGTCATCCTGAACTCGTTTCAGAATCCATGGCTCGATAAGTAAGATAGATGCTGAATCCCCTCGGTAAACTCGGGACATCGTAAATTCAGCATGACGGAACTCTTTTAAGTGGCTTTTAACCTTTAACTGTTCACTGACCATCCCCAATTCCCAACCCCCAACTTTTCATCGCAGATCCTTTCGTAATTCTGCTTCCGCCAGCTGGCGGACAGCAGAACAAAGGAGGTCTCCCCCAGCGTTTGGGTGGCAGATAAATTGTTGGTTGTGACTTTAATCTCCATTGGTATTCTTTTATTCTGTCATCTTAAGTAAGTCCTCCTTTTTGTCATCCTGATCCAGCCCTTCTTTTTGTCATCCTGAGTGAGCGAAGCGAGTCGAAGGATCTAGGCGGAGCCGTCCCGGCTAGCCGGGACTAGATTCCTCGATTCCCCTCGGCTACACTCGGGGTCACTCGGAATGACAACTATAACTTTTCATCGCAGATCCTTCCGTAGTTCTGCTTCCGCCAGCTGGCGGACAGCAGAACGAAGGAGGACTTTTAACTATTAACTTTCCCCATCCCCCTCTAGACACTCTCCCCTGCCTCTATTACACTAACTGTGTGGAGCCCATTTACTCCCCTGTCCATTAAAAATTAGATCAATAAGTCGTTCTACATCCTGTAGAGTGACGACCAAATACTTCCTTGTTGAGACGAAATGACACTTTTGGGGGGCATTTTCGTCTCTTCCTCATCTTTTGGATGTTTTCCGAAGTAACCTCTCGGAAAGCAAGATTCCCAATCCTATTGGAGGTTTCTCCCCTCCGGGACCTGGGCAAGTGGTTATGCGTTCCTCCGACCTAGGATTTCTTGCCCGGTCCCCTTTTCTCTGTGTTACCCCGAGTCCTGCTGTCCAGCAGGATCGAGGGGCACTTTCTCTTGACAATCTTCGGCCCTCCCTGTCGGGAGAGTCGGGATTGATAGCGTTCGTCCGTGGCACCCGTTTGGGTTATGGCCACATTGTAAAGGGGGAGTTGAGGTTTGTTTTATTGGGGAAATTGCTATTGACATCAACACCTCTCTTTAATTTAAACCCCGCTTCTCTGACTCCCCCACTTTTTTGCTCTTTGTAGTGCTTCCTTTTTAGCCACACCCTGCCGCTTCTCGGCAGGGTATTTTTTTATTGAAAAATTGGGGATAAGTGCCCTTGACAAGTTTTTACCAAACATTGACAAATAGTATTAAAATATTTGTAATCACTTGTTACAACGTTGCGACAACCTACAACAGTGTTGTAGGCGCGAACGATTTTTATGCTCTCACAACTAACTTCATACCTACAACAGTGTTGTAGGTGGCTTGAAATATAAGTTATCCCCAATATGCCTCCATAGGTGTAAAAATATTACACCACAAAACAAGGTGGTAAGTCAATGAAGACGACTTTGCAGAGTGTTGTAGGTCACTTTACATGGCGTTGTAGGTCTATGGGAAAATGCCTACAAGGGTGTTGTAGGGTTGTGCCTCTAAAAAATGCTTTACTATATTATATAACTATACATATGCGAATAAACAGCACAACTATGTTGCAACCAAAAATGTTGGGGGTTGCAACTATGTTGTAGGTCGCCTACAATAGTGTTGTAGGTACCCTACAACACTATGTTAACCCTCGCAACAATTTTAGCCATCGTGATCTTTTTCTTTGCTTCGGTTGAAAGACCGTTGTAGGCGCGGAGCGATTACTCGCTCTCACAACTAACTTCATACCTACAACTATGTTGTAGGTCCCGGGACTTATCCCCATTTATTATTACACCATAAAATTTAGTCAAAAATCGATGGAAGCTGTGGATAACTTACAAACTGAAACGCAACAAACTTACTCTTTGTCCGAGGTCTCTAAATATTTGAATGTCAGTGAGGGGACGGTTCGTAATTGGGAGAGGGGATTCTCGGAATTTCTTTCTAACTACCGGAATAGATACAACCATCGGACTTTCACGGTAGAGGATGTCCAGGTGATGGAACGAGTTAAGGGATTAATGGAGTCCCGGCTTTTTACCCAATCCGGCATTAAACACATGTTAAGTAATAAGGGCTTTTCTGCCACTTCGTCCACCTCTGTTGCTACTGTTCAGCAAGAGGGGACTGCGACTCCAATCCAACAGGTTGTTTCTCCTATGGACGAGGAATACAAAGAGCGGCTGCTGATGGCGCTCAACTCCTTAGGTTCAGAAATCCACTCCTTAAGGAGAGAGATGCGCGAAGACCTGAAGGGGACACTCAAACGCGAAATTGACCACCTAACTTTACTGCTGTTTCCACCTAGCCAACCCAAGAAGAAATCTTGGTGGAAATTCTGATTTTTAAGAAGAAGTGATGGTTAGCTGTAAAAGCAGGGGGTTCCCCAGAATGGAGCTCTCGTTTTTTGTCCTGCTATAATAAAACCGTGATGTTTTACAAAGGAGGTGGCGTGGTGCCAGATCATCGTATTCTTTTTAGAGTCAATATGGCTCAAAGGAGGTGATCCAGTATCTAGCCGCGTTTCCGGCTGTTTGTACTTTTTTGCTCAATCCCGCCTTCAAGGAGAACGCTTTATGACTGTTGGTATTGGAGACGATTGATTTACACGGGGTGGCTTGGGATTTCCCGGCCACCCTTTTTCTTCCCCGCTGTCCTCGTTCGGCTTTCCCCTTATCCTGTCATCCTGAGCGGAGTCGAAGGATCTAGGCATAGCCGTCCGTTAGCTGACGAGCTAGATTCCTCGATTCCCCTCGGCTACACTCGGTGTCACTCGGAATGACAACTATAACTTTTCATCGAGGATCCTTCCGTAGTCCCGGCGAACCGGGACGGAGGAGGACTTATCACTTTTAACTATTAACTTCTCTATTTTACAGTCCCATTCTCCATTTTTAATTTATCAATTTTTAATTTTTAATTCGTTATGACGCCAACTGTCTTTGTCGCTATGAGTGGGGGAGTCGACTCCTCTGTGGCTGCCGCTCTGCTGAAACAGCAGGGTTTTAAAGTGGTTGGGGTCTTTATGAAGAACTGGCCCGCCAGCAACGCTGAGCGTAGCTCTGCGGGCTGGAGCGATCTTATCTACACTAGGACAGAATATTGCTCTGTCGAACAGGACTTTGCCGATATGCGAGCGGTTTGTCAGCAACTTGATATCCCTTATTACACCTTTAATTTCGAAAAGGAATACAAAAAGCAGGTACTGGATTACTTTTTTGCTGAATACAAAGCCGGTCGAACGCCCAATCCAGATGTGATGTGCAACAAAGAAATTAAATTTGGTCTGTTTTTAAAACGAGCCATGGCTCTAGGAGCCGACTTTATTGCCACCGGACATTATGCGCAACGAGTTGCGAGTCATGAGTCGCGAGTCGCGAGTGGAAAAACTAACTCTTCCCTTACTCGTCACTCGTCACTCGTCACTCGTCATTTGCTCCTAAAAGGAGCAGACCCCATCAAAGACCAGACCTATTTTCTTTACAATTTGACCCAAGCCCAGTTGTCTAAAACCCTATTCCCGATTGGCCAATACCCAAAAAAGCGGGTTAGGGCGTTGGCTAAACAGTTTAAATTACCGACTGCCACCAAAAAAGACAGTCAGGGAATTTGTTTTATCGGACCAATTGATGTTAAAAAGTTCTTAAAAACCGTTATTACACAGAAAAAAGGCAAAATTGTCAACCTAGAGGGTAAAGTGGTTGGTGAACATGAAGGGGCCTGGTTTTATACTATCGGCCAGAGGCGGGTGGCTGGTTTATCAGGGCAAACCGACCCGCTTTATGTGATATCGACTGATATTAAGAAAAATCTGGTCGTGGTCGGTCCGGATTCTGCTACTTACGGTCAAGGGGTGGTTTTGAAGAACCTACACCTAATAGAGAAGGTCGCGAGTCGCGAGTCGCGAGTTGCGGGTGAAAAGCATTCAACTCGTCACTCGTCACTCGTAACTCGTTACTTACTTACCGCCAAGCCCCGTTATGGCCCCGAAGTTTATTCGGGTCAGCTGGTAATAGAAGAAGTCGCGAGTAACGAGTCGCGAGTTGCGAACGGTGAAACTATCGTCATTCCGGCCTCCGAGCCGGGATCCAGACAAAAAAACACACCGAAACAATCTCCCTCTCGCAACTCATCACTCGCAACTCATCACTCGCAACTCGTCACTCACAACTCGTTACTCGCGACTCGCTACTCCTTCATCTTCGATGCTCCAGTTCGTGCCTTGACTCCAGGCCAATCCCTGGTACTGTATGATGGTTCTGTCTGTCTCGGAGGGGGAATAATAAAAAAGATAATCTAACCAATCTATTCAATCTCACCAATCTAACCAATTAAAACGGAGTCGTGTTCTGGCTTAACCCACCATATCCGTCGTCATTCTGGCTCCCGCCTGCAATGATGTAGCATCTTCGGGCAGGTGCCCAGAATCGTATATAAGATTCTGGATGCTTCTGCCGTACGGCAGAATTACCAGGATGACAGATGGTCCTTCGACTCAATACACTCGCTACTCGCAACTCAATACTCGTTACTCATCAAAACTCTTATTTTTAACGGGATGACAAATCAAGAAATTAATCAATTAGCTTTGGCGGCCAAAGAAGGCGATAGCGGTGCATTCGGTCAATTATTTGATGAATTATCAGATAGCATCTATCGGTTTTTGGCCTTTCGGTTACGCGATAACGACTCGGCTAAGGATATTTTAAGTCAGGTCTGGTTGGAGGCCTGGCAAAGTTTGCATCGGTATGACCCCAATCGACCATTCAAGACCTGGATATTTGCGATTGCCAGATATAACCTGATTGACCACTACCGGCGCCATCGCCCGACCGTCTCCTTAGACGCTGTAATAAATCGCTCTGGTGGCACGGATGTAGAGGCAGAGGTGGAAACGAATGATGAGGTGACTCGAGTAATCGATAATATCGATCAACTCCCCGAACTTTATCAGACCGTTCTCAAGCTGAAATTTGTCGAAGAACTAGATTATTCTGAAATCGCTCAAATTACCGGCAAAACCGAAAATCACCTTCGAGTTATCGTTAAAAGGGGATTAGATAAGCTAAAACAGCAATTACAAATTAAAAATTAAAAATGACAGATGTGTCTATCGTTTTTGCCCACCTATATCTGTCATCCCAAGCCCATCCCTTGTCATCCTGAGCGGAGCCGAAGGATCTCTCCCCGCTCGTCATCCTGAACTTGTTTCAGGATCTACCTGCCTGCCGGTAGGCAGGGATGCTGAACTAAATTCAGCATGACGAACTCTTTTTACCCAACTATTCATCGCAGATCCTTCCGTAGTTCTGCTTCCGCCAGCTGGCGGACAGCAGAACGGAGGAGGACCATTCACCTTTAACTGACCCCCATCTCCAATCCTTTCTATAACTATTCACCATTCACTTTTAACTATTAACTGGCCCCTATGTCTAACCACACCGACAAACAGCTAGAAGAACTAATCCGCCAAGCAGGGAGTCGGGTTCAGTTATCCTCTTCAGATAAGTCGGAAATCAAAAATAACCTGATGAGTGTAATAAATATGCTTCCAGAGCGGACTGGTACTCGTCAGGCAAGTAATACATTTAACCAAAGGAGATTTGCTATGCCACTTATCCCATTAATTATTGCCACCATCATTGCCCTAGGTGGTGGAACTGCCGCTTGGGCTAATACAGCCAAGCCGGGTGACACGCTTTACCCCATTGATCAATGGGTGGAGCGAATTCAGGAAAAAATTACTCGGACCCCAGAATCCAAGGCCGGTTTATTGGCTAAGTTTAGTGAGGAACGATTGGCTGAACTCAAAGCCATGCAGACGATTGACCCAAGCCAATGGTCAGATGAAATGAAGGCCAGATTCGAACAACGCAAACAAAATGCAGTTGAGCGAGTAGCCCAAAGCATCGAACGGGTTAACACCGTCCAGACCAAATTTGAAGAGAAATTGGCTGGTGCTACGACCGACGCTCAAAAAGAGGTTTTTCAAAATATCATTGAACATCTGGGTGAGGTGATGGATAAGCGCGAAGAGCGGATGAATGAGATTGAGGGGAGTGTCATGAACCAAATTCCGCTTCGGGCTCGGTTACGGGAATGGCGGAAAGAATCAGTTCAAGAAATGAATGAACTTCGTCGGGAAACTCTGAAAAAGTTGGGTGAGACCGAAGATGAAATAGATGCCACTGAAGATGCCAAGTTGCCTGTCCCGGACGATTCGCTGGGAACCGACGAAGATGTTCAACAGAATCTTAATCAGGTAGCCGAAATCAAACAGCAAATTGCTTTGGTGGGACAGGCGATTCAGGACTATTTCGACCAGGTGATTTCCAAGGACTCGTCCAAACCAGTCGTGCCAGAAGTCGAACCAAACTGGCCACCGCATCTGATGTAAGAGGAAGTATTGAGTAGTGAGAAATGAGTATTGAACAACCGACAAGCACTCTTGTCGGTTGTTTCCGTCTAGGTCGCTTTTCCTGTCATTCCCGCCCCCCTGTCATTCCCGCGCCCGCCCGCAACGATTCGCCAGCCCGTAGTAGATACAACGTTTCTGGCGGGCGTAGCGATTCGGGCAGGAAGACGGGAATCCAGACCTAAACAGAAAATCTTTTATTTTTCTTTCTGGATTCCGGGTCCCGCCTATGCCTGTGGCTTCGGAACGGGCAGGTAAGTCCGGAATGACGATGGACTTACTAGGATGAAAGCAAACCTACTCGTAACTCTCTCCGACATTCTTCCACTCGCGACTCGATACTCGTAACTCACTATTCACCAACTCCCTTGTTTCCCCCTTATCTTGTCATTGCGAGCAGTTTCCCGATACTCGTGACTCTCTCTGACATTCCTCCACTCGCGACTCGATACTCGTAACTCACTACTTATCCCACCCCTTGCTTTTTCAGGGGTATATAGGTATAATTTCTCTCGTTAACCAGGGTCTTAATTTATAGTTTCTTGTCAAATAAGTTAACTATGCATTGTCCGCTCCTGGACTGTATTATTGCCTCCACCTGTCACACAGACAGGGAGATTTTCGTTATAAATAGGGAAGAGCCGTATGGCCATTTTGCAGCTTAAAGCGGATTATGCCAAACAGCGAGAAACCGACCTGATTCAACGCTCCCAAGGGGGCGATGAGCAGGCCTTCGGCGAACTCTACGAGATTTGGGCCGGCAAGGTTTACCGATTCGTCCATCTCAAAGTCAGAAGTGTCCCGGTAGCCGAGGATCTTACCTCGGAGGTCTTCCTCAAGGTCTGGCAGAAAATCCATCAATACAAACCGCAAGCGGATGCTAAGTTTTCAACTTGGCTTTACACTGTCGCGCGCAATTCGGTCATCGATTACTACCGAATTAATCGTCGGGGAGAAATTTCTTTCGAGAATCTGCCAGAAATTGCTGATCTTGAAGGGGATGAGCCCTACCACGAGGCCTCGGTTCTGGAAAACGCCTTACAGCGGTTACCGGAAGAATATCAAAAGGTCTTGCGATTACGGTTTGTTGAAGAACTGCCAATTGCTCGGGTGGCGCAAGCCATCAAGAAAAAAGAAGCAAATGTGCGGGCTATCACGGTACGGGCTCTGGCAAAGTTAAGAGACATGTTAAGTGACGAGTCGTGAGTCGCGAGTAACGAGCAATTACATGAATGGGGGATACGCACAACTGTCTGTTTGGCAAAAAGCTCGTATTCTGGCGACGTCGATTTACAGGCATACCCAGCACTTTCCTATCGATGAACGGTTTGGTCTTCAGTCGCAAATTCGACGCAGTGCTGTTTCAATAGCTTCCAATATCGCTGAAGGGTGTGGTCGCTCATCGGCAAAAGATTTTATTCGATTCATTAGAATTGCAAGGGGATCTTTAGCCGAGCTAGAGACCCAAACACATATTGCATCCGACCTCCAGTACCTCACATCAGAACAGGTAACAGATATTATACGGCAATCGGAAGAAATTAATCGGATGTTGGCTGGTCTCATTAAAAGTCAAAAAAACAACATTTCAAACCAGATTACAGTGAACGATTAACGACTCTCGCAACGAGCGACTCGTAACTCGTCACTCGCTTTCTAAGGGTTCCGCAAGAACTTTTGGGAAAATGGGGAACATCTCTATTTTCTTAAAAGTATTTGCGGAATTTTTTATAACTAATAACTCTTTTCTTCTCTCACACTCGCGACTCATCTCTCCTCACAACTCGATACTCGCGACTCAATACTAATAACTCGCGACTCGATACTCGTAACTCACAACTATGCCTCGCATTCACGACAATTTAGTACAAGAACTTGGCGTCTTAGGTAAAGACGCTCATTTGTCGTTGTCTCAACGGCAGAAAATTCGTGACCGGTTATTTAAGCAAATCGGACAGTTGGACCTGATTGACGCCATGCAGACCAAGGTAGAAACGGCTGATTTGGTTATGCCAGTTAACAAACTAGCCAACATCTTCCGGCCCCAGAAGATCATGCTGGGTCTGCCGGCCACAGTCGGACTTCTAGCAACCGTCTTCGTGGCTACTTTTACGACCGGCGCAATTGCCAATGATGCCCAGCCCGGCCAACCATTGTTCGGTGTCCGCAAGGCCTTTGAAAATGTTGAAATTGCACTAACTACTGATCCCGCTCGTCGGGCAACTTTGCGGTTAGCAATTGCCGATGATCGGTTGAAGGCCCTGGGCTCTTCTGACCAGGCACAACTAAGCGATGTAGTCAGAGAGTCGCAATTGGCACTTGAGAACGCTAGAAGCGCTGTTACAGCCCTTCAGAATAGCAGTGGTGACGCCACTACCTCCGCTGATTTGGTAAATAAATTAAAATCATTTGTTGACGCTCAACGCGGGGTTTTGAAAACCATTATCGATGGCAATATTGGCAAAGATGATGTTCGTCAAAGTATTTTAGCCATGCGTGACGATTTGGAAAAATTAATTCCTGCCGTGTCAGCCACTCCAGCAACGGGGGACACTACTCCAGCCACTCCGAAGGTCGTCACTGATGGCAGTGTTATGTTAGTCGGCAATATTGGCACTTACACTGCCAAGCCAACTCTGATGATAGGTAGCACCCGTTATTTCTTAGTCGGTAGTGCCGTGAATTTGATTCCATATATGGGTAGCACTAACGCGACTGTCTTTGGGGTCTTAGAAGGTGACACTATCCAACTTTCAAAACTTCTGATTGGTGGCCAAGTAATTTGGGATACCAATATTATTAATAGTCCGCTTATTGGGGAAACACCCGGTAAGAATGATAACAATTTGCCTCGGGTCGAAGGCGATCAAAATCAATCGTTTGAGCAAATTTCCAATTAGAAAAACAAATAACCATAGAACTAATAGAAAACTATAATTTGATGAATAATACAGTTTTACGCAACACCTCAAAGGCCCTCGCCTGGTTGATGGCAACATCAATGGCTGTGGCTTTCGCCGCGCCTCAAGCGCTGGCTTTTGAGAATCTCGGTACTTTCAAGTACCAGTGGATTGCGCAGAGCGGTACGATTTCGGCCGATGGCAAAGCTCATGAAATTGCCACCAATCCTGGCGACACCGTGAGTATGTCCTTGACCATTCGTAACCGGTCTACCAGTTCACAAGCCCTTACCATGTATGGTAAGAGTGCTCTGCTTAGCGAGGGTCCTTCCTATCCCAACGCTCACGCGGTGGGTGTCGGTACCTCGCATCCCCGGGACAATGTTCCGGCTTGGCTTGATGCATCAAGCTTCACCATCAATGGTAATCGGTTTACCTACTATGACGGTGCAGCAGTCAACCCAGGTCAAGATTTGACCTTGACTTGGACAGTAAAGATTAAGAGCACTGCCACCAATGGCACCTACGATCTTTACACCGAAGTTGTCCGTGAATTCGACGGCTGGGCCCAGCAGGTAACTGCCGGTGGCAAAGCCATCGCTTCTGGCGACATCTTCTGGCGATTCTTGATTGGCGGCACCGTGACTGGTGGCGGCAATCTGAATGTCGGTATTGCTGGTACAACACCAGCTGCTTTAAATGTAGCCGTTTTGGCTACTGATGTTGTTGTCACAAAGATTAACTTTGCAGCCAGTGCTAGTGACAATGCATTAGTTTCTAGTATTGCTATTCGTCGCGACGGTTTATCGGCTGACGACGATGCATCAGACATTAAAATTTATGACGGTGATACGAAACTTGGTTCAACCCAAGGTTTGAACACCACCACTCATAAAGCTACATTTACAGGTTTATCTTGGCTAATTCCTGCGGGAACTACCAAGATCTTAACTGTAAAAATTACTATCCCAAGTACTGCCGATGTTGGAAAGATTGTTACCATGGGAATCGATTCAGCTTCTGACGTTGTCCTCTCGGGTGGCGGAACAGTGGCTGGAACTTTCCCGGCAACAGGAAATAATGTTACTGTTGGTGGAGTATCTGTGGGATACTTGGCCGTAACTGCGCCTACCAGCCCAGCTTCTGCCAACGTTGTCTCTGGGACCACCGATCAGGACTTGGGTTCCTTCAAGTTTGCAACTAGTGCCACTGAAGGATTCGATGTTAACTCTCTTACTTTGACCGAAGTTGGTACGTCAGTTGATTCTGATGTTAAGAACATGAAGTTAAAGGTTAACGGTGTTCAAATCGGTTCGACAGTTGCTTCCCTAAGCGGTGGTAAAGTGACCTTCACTGGCAGCCCACTATTTAGCGTGGCTGCTGGTCAGAACAAGGTTGTCTATGTCGCTGCCGATGTCGCATCTGGTATCACTTCACAGCGCACAATCATCTGGCAAGTTGAAGAAACCACTAGTGTGGTGGCCTATGGTCAAAATTCAAACGGAGTCGTGACCATCACCTCAACTACCACTGGTACTGCTTTCTCGACTTTGTCTGCCGCTGGTACTTTTACGATTATTCAGGGTACCATTACTGTCGCCGAAGATGCGACTACTCTTACGGCTCAGGCATACATCATTGGTGACGAGCAAATTGAAGTGGCGAAGTTTAAGTTCTCTTCGGCTTCAACTGAAGGTGTTAAAATCACCAAGCTCAAGCTCGAAGAAAACGGTGATGCCGTATCTACGGACTATCAGAATGTTCGTATTTATGTAGGTGATTCAGCCACTCCTATCTCTACCGCCGGTTCAGTGAGTGGTACAACCACCACTTTCGAAGAGGGAAATGGTTTGTTCACTATCCCGGCAAGTGGTAACACAATCATCACTATTAAGTTAGACATTAGTAGTTCTGCGGCAGCTATCGACACCCTGCAGTTTGGTGTAGGTAATGCTAACGATGACTATAGTTATGTTACGGGTTATGGTTCGACCTCTGGGGAGAAGATTCCTCAAGATACCAGCCATATCACTCTGACGACTTGTGCAGACACTGATGCGGCTATTCACACAATCGCTGCCAACGGTACACTTGTAATCTCGGTTGGTCCAAATACTCCTGCCGCTGCTAATGTAGCCAAGGGTGTTACCAACTACGAATTTACTCAGTTCCGTGCTCAAGCTACTAGTGAAGCCATGCGGGTAACCGCTGTAGCCAGCCGATTCTTTGTTGGTGCTGGGACCGGTACTGCTTCCGCTACTGGCGATGTGAACAATGTTAAACTCTTGGTTTGGAATGGTACCGCTTGGACTCAATTGGGTTCAACTGTATCTAATCCAACTACTGGCGTAGCATCGTTCAGTTTTGATTACACCGTGCCGAAGAATACTACTAGCACCTTCAAGGTGGTTGGTGATATTCCAACTGGCACAGCTGCCGCTTCCCTGCACGCCAACATAATCGACTATGGGATTGCCGATGATATCACCTCCACAGGTGTTTCGTCAGCTGCCGACATTACCGAAACCGGTAGTGCAATCGGTTTGTTGCATACCGTTGTTGCTCCAATCATTACCGTAAATGCTTCAACCGTTCCGGGAGATAGCACGCTGATTGTTAATGGTGATAATGAGTTACTTGGTAAATTCTTCTTGAGTGCTAATGATGTTGAAGACATCAAGGTCAGCACTTTAAAGATTTACACCGACATTGACGGTACGATGGACGGCGCTTCGGCTGCCGATCTTCTGACAAATACTGTCTACCTCCGGTTTAATGACGGTGGGACATGGAGAGCAACTAATCCCGATAACTGGGCAACAGGCAGTCCTGATTTCATTATCTTCGCGGGTAGTGACTTCAAGGAGCCAAACGAGTGGATTATTCCAGCCGGTGGTAGTTTGGTAGTGGAAATTCGCGGTGATGTTATCGCCGCAGGCACTGCCTATGTTGGTATGACCACAACCGCCGCCAACACAGTTGGTGCTGGTTTGAGTTCGGGCACTAGCGCCACTATCTACGACTATCAGGCTTCTCCCAACCAGGCATATAACCAGATCTGGAAATCTGGCGCAATGACTCTGTCGGCGGGCGGTACTATTACCATTACGGCCGCTACTAACAAGCCAGCGGTTCAGCAGGTAACCAGTACTTGGAATGTTAGCGCTCCGGTTACTCCAACCTTCTTTAAGATAAAGTTGGAGGGAACATCCGAAGACATTATCGTTGATGCTATTCGGGCCAAACTCTTTGACGGTAACCAAGGAGCTGCTGCAACAGACGATAACTTCGCCGGAACGGTCTATGTCTGGGAAGGTGGGACGATAGTAAATAATGTTCTGACTGGTGGAGTACAGGTTGGCTCTGGTTCTCTCATTCCCGTAACTAGTGATGATGCAGCTGCTGATATTGTCTTTACTACCCCAATAACTATTCCGAAAGACGGGGTTAAGTATCTGACATTGACGGCCGAGATGAACTCCGATACTAATGGTGCTGATAGTGCTGATACCCCTTATATTGGCTTGGACTATAATGTTCAAACCGGTCTTTGGGATTCTAACTATGCTGATGATTACAATGTCAGAGCAACTGGTGTGTCCTCAAACGCCAAGCTCTACTCCGAGGGCACTATCGCTGCGGTCTTGAAAGGCAATGCCACCTTTGTGGTTAAGGCCAAACTGGGGATGGAAATGAACAGTGGCTCACCATCAGGTTTAGCTACCCGTCATCCAGGTCATCCCATCTTCATAGTAAACATGACTAACACATCAGGAGGAACTGATGCGAGGTTTAGAGCAGCTAGCGCCAATGCGGTTAGTGCGATTACTAGCTGGGCAACTACCGGAGATGCTTACCTAGCAGCGGTGGAGACGAACACGACCTATGACATCGATGGGACATCACTTAAGTTCACCGCTTCTGGCACATCAGCTGTAGATGATGGATTCTACTATGATGATGCTCTGGCTAATGACTTGAGTGCCTATGAGCGGGTTAGCTTCTGGCTCTACAGCAGTGCGGCTGTCGCAGCTGGGGATCTGGAATTCGTAATTTCTTCAGAAACTGCCGACATGATCTCGACTGGTTCGCCTGAGTTCGACGAAGATATCCCGGCCATAGCTATTGGTTCTTGGCAGAGGATGGACTTTGCTCTGTCTGGTCTCACTTCTGATTCACGCTACTACGGTGTTGTGGTGAAAGCCAACCCAGATGACTCTGCTGGTATCTACATCGACAACATCCAGTTCTACGATGATATGCTTAATATCGATTTGTCATCGGACGGTGGTTTGTTCAACACTACTGGTGCTTCTACGAACCCAGCGGTTACTTTCAAGGACTCTTCTGGGACAACAGTTGCTACTGGCTATGTTAGCGGTACCGGGACGGCTGGGCTTTCGACAAGTACGGCTAAGATAACCATGATTCCAAACACGGAATGGGCCATCCCTGCAGGTGGAGATGTTCTCACTGTTCTAGTGGACACAACCGTGTTGATGAACGCTGCCAGCGAGGATTTGACCATGACTGTCGATTTGGGTTCGTCCAATTCAGATGGTGACATTACTGCAGGTGATGTAATGTGGAACGATAACGAATATGCCTCGTCTATTGACTGGGTAGATTCGCCAACTCCTCTGTCACGCGGTTTGAACTTCTAACCACTCTGGCTCACATGTTTAGCAGTGGCACTTAATCAAAAACTGCATCAGAAAGCCCCGACCATCTGGTCGGGGCTTTCACTATGGGTTAATGGTGACAAAATAACCGGTTAGGTCTATTTAAGCATTTTATGTCTGGAACTCCAAAATGTTGGCTTCCATAAAGAATAATTAATTCACTAGCATTTTGAGAGAATCTAAAAACAGGTATAATAAATATATGTATAAGACAATTGTCAATTTAGTTTTAGGGATAAATTTGGTTTTTAATCCAATAGCCCTGGGATGGGGAGATATCGCTCACGCTGCCATTGATTCGCCACGAGCAGTAGTAGTTGAAAGTGGTGACGAGCAAGATGATTTAAGAATTTGGTGGGTGAACCCCGATAGTGTTGATATCAACCATGTGAATGTTTATCTTTCAACTCTTCCCCTTGAAACCTTTGGGATTCTGGCAACTCAAACTAATGTTCGAGCAAACGAAGTGTCAAGTGCGGTAGTATCCAACCTGCAACTTTCTACTTGGTATTATATTTATTTAACAGCAGTAGATAACAAGGGGAATGAGAGTATAGCAACGACTACTTTGAAACGAAGATTAGGTACGAGTGTTGATGTTACATCACCGGTTTCAGTCAGTTTAGTGTCCGTCAGTGACCTAAAACAAAATTCGCTGACAATTCATTGGACTAATCCGGGCGATGATGATTTTTTCCGTACTTCAGTTTATCGCTCGACCGAAAGCAATGTGTTGGCGGATGGAAATAACTTAGTAAGCCGTCTGGTTGCGTTTCCAAGTACCGTAAAGGAATACATGGATAACAATCTCAAACCCGATACAATCTACTATTATCGTCTGGTTACCGAAGATACTAAGGGGAACCTAGGCGATTCGGTGATTGTGTCGGCCACAACATTGTCGGCTCCAGTTGCCCCACCCACTAATGGGGCTACCCAATCGCCAGCCGATAGTAATCCAATTATCCCTACGGTTCTGCCAGATCCTGTCATATTTGATTACCAAGCTACCTGGGTTTCTCAAAATGGTGTCTTGAATGATGCCAAGACGGCTCATGTCATTTCGACTTCGGTTGGCGGAACAGTCATCTTGGAGCTAACACTTAAAAACACTGGTTCATCTTGGTGGTACTTTGAATCGCCAGATAATGCTCACGAAGTGAAGCTCGGAACTTGGCACGAGCAAGATCGGATAAGCAACTTCAAATCCAATAGTTGGTTGACTGATAATCGAGTTATGACTCTATCTAAAGTTGTCCCCACAGGTGCGGAGGTCACCTTTAATTTTGCACTTACCATTCCAAGTGGAACAGCCAATGGGACTTACCGCGAATACTTTAGGCCGGTTGCAGAATATGTCGAATGGTTTGGTCCAGAGGGTATCTTCTGGCAACTTCAGGTTAACTAATTGGTTTTTGGAAAAGTAGTGATGTGTACAAACCAATATTCGGCCAAATTTTACAAATGATATTTCCCAGGAATGTGGGTAGGGGATAGATGGTATGGGAGAGGCCTTCTACTAATCCAAAACCATGCTTTCTAGCCACCTCGATTAATGCTCTATAGGTAAAAACGGACTTGTGCGGATACGGAGGATGTTCGCCTTTCGCCGGGCTAATCTTGTAGCGGGACGGGGCCATACACATCGGGTAGTAACCAAACAACAACATCACTCGATAATGTAGCGCTGCTAGATTGACAGTATCTAACAATAACAACCCACCCGGTTTGAGAGTTCTAAAAATCTCATCCAAATAACTGTCGGTATCTGTCAGATGTTCGATGGTATGGATTGAGGTGATAATATCAAAATAACCATTCGGGTAGGGGAACGACTTATTCAAATCACCGGTCACAAAATGGATATTTGCCTCGGCGCATTCATTGCTATAAGCTTGGATATCAATGGCGTGGACCTCATTGGCTCCAATTATACTGGCCATTTGTTTGGTAAATACACACTGTCCAGAACCAGCATCTAACATTTTTTGAGCCCTGATTTTTTTGAGTCGTTTTAGAATCACTTGTCGCTCAAGCTTGTCAGATTCTCGGTTCCCAATTGGCCATACCACACTCATAGCAATAGATAGATTATGATAGAAAGTATCAGATAACTCATTATATACATATTATGAAAAAACCTATTCTGTACATCGTTGGGGGAGTAGTTGCCATTATGTTAGTTGTAGCTACCCTATATACCTTTTCGAACAAAAGTTTGGAGAAGTATACTTCGAGCATTGTTGGAATGTACTATGATGGAAAATTTGAAGAGGCCTTGACTGCGCTTTCCAAGGCCAAACAAGCGGGGCGCTACGATACTAACTTAGGTATAATCCATGGCCAGGTCTTGGCCAAACTGGGCCGTTATGAAGAAGCTAGGGCTCAATATGAGTCAGTCAGGGTCAAGGATGCGAGCGCTACCCAAGCCGTTAACGAGCTCCTGGCCGAACTCCCATAAAACTTATGCCGTTTTTTAGATTAATCAATCAGGGGAACTGGATTACCGATTTTGCCATGTGGTTGATTTTGTTTACCCCTCTTTTCCACATTCCCTCTTTAATGTTTCCTGGTACCTCAAGTAAATTAATTGTCTTCTTATCTGCTATCAGTATTCTGTTATTTGGGGTTTTTGTTCGAGGGGACAAGCTAAATATTCAAAGAGTGCGTCATCCGCTTATTTTGGCTCTCGGTATGCTCTGGGGGGTAACTTTACTAAGCACTATTTTTTCAATAAACCCGTGGTTAAGTTGGTGGGGGAACATCTCGAGGGCAAGCGGTTTTATCATCATTACCGCGGTGCTCATTATGGTGTTGATAATCGTTAGCCAAGTCAATCGTTTACAGGTATATAAAATTTTATCCCTAATGTCGGTTATCGGGGGATTGGCGGGATTATATGCCATTGGACAAAAAATCGGGTTACCAGAACTCTTACATAACACTTTTATATATGCGAGTACTTCGTCAAGGGTTGATGCAACTTTTGGAAATCCACTTTTTTTGGGCTCCTTTTTGCTGATAACGATATTTATATCACTTTTTTGGATACTCAATAGTACTCATTTAAAAACAAAAATCCTGCATGGTAGTTTCTTGGTCATTCAGATTATTGCCCTGCTTCTTACGGCATCGAGAGGCCCGTTTCTGGGACTGATCATTGGATTGGCCATTTTCGGATTCTTGTATTTAAAGGAGATCTTTAAATGGTCTCCCACTACCAAACGAGTCATTTCCTGGGTGGTGTTTTCTGGGCTTTTATTATTGGCGTTGATTTTTGTGTTAAGAGCTCCGTTGGGGATTGAACGGCTATTTGATTTTAGAATCCAAGGGACAATTAAACAGCGGTTATTGACATATGATTCTGTTCTCCAGGGAGTGTTAGATAGACCACTTTTGGGTTACGGGATTGATAATGTTTATGTTGCGTTTGACAGAAACTATAATCCAGAGCTTTCCGCCTTTGGATATGGTGAAACTTTTTTTGATAGGGCCCACAACATCTTTATCGATCAATTGGCTACCAGTGGCGTATTGGGATTAATTTCCCTGTTGATGTTGGGGATGATTATTTTTTATTATCTTTTTAAGTTTCTGCGAACAGCCAATGATAGATCTGACAAAATAATAAGTATTATGTTTGTTAGTATATTAACCGCCTATGTTATTCAAGGGATGACATCGTTTGATGTAATAACCAACTTTGTTTACGGCGGAATTTTGCTGGTATTAGTAGTGGTTTTGGTCTCCAAACAAGAGGAAGGGGTCCGTAGTCGTATCCGACAAAAAGGATGGTTATATTTTGGCCGAATGATTCTTGGAGCAATATGCCTAGTCCCAATCTTCATCTGGTATTGGCCTACTTACAGTAGTGCTGGATTGGCCGGGTTGGCTTTGGCTCAACATAGGAGAGGTGCAGAGGAACTTGCGGATACTAATTACAGTAAAGCATTACAGTACAATTCCCCTTTCACTTATGAAATGGTTGCTTATGGGTATGCTAGTCACATAAAAAACTATGCGAACATTTATGATGCCAAAGGGAAAAAGGAGGTTGCGCGTCAGGTACTTCTTAATGGCATAGCAGTTGAGGAGAAATTTTTGGAATGGGAACCGGAGAATTTGCAGATTAAATCCTTCTTGGCTTCGTTAAATGTGGTGTTAACTGCCTATGACAAAGATGTGATGCGAGGGCAGGAATTATTTGAAGAACTGGTCACTGACCATCCTAATCGGTTCTTTTTGTACCTTACTTGGGGTGATATTCTGGTCTCGGCCAGACGACCAGAGGAAGCTATTAGTAAACTTGAACATGCACGGACTATGGTCGGTGCCACGGCTGAAGTTGATATGTGGATGGGCATCGCTAATACGATTACTCATATTAATGACAACCAAGCGGCAGAGTCGTTCCACATTGCTGCCGAAAAGAGATTGGCCGGAGGAGTCCAACTTAATCAGATATTAGTAGATATGATAGTTGAACTTCTGGTCGAAAAAAAGCAGTGGCAAGACGCTATTTATTATCGGGATTGGGGTATAAAACACAATGGGAAAAATCCTGACGCCATGGCTAATTTGGCTGTATTGTACGCCAATGATGGGCAGTATATCAAAGCTAAAAAATTAGCCGAGGAGATAATAAAATCATTTCCTGATTATTCAGATGACGCACAGACGTTTATTAGGTCCCTTCCGCTTACGCCAGACCCCTAATTAGATCATTCGAGATACCATCTCAATCACTTCGTTCACTGCAATATCTTTAATGGCCGAAATGGGTGGATGTTGTCTAGGATGATTTGGATCGATACTCGGCCCATTGTAAATGTAGCGGTGCTTGTTGCCATATGGTCGCCACTTTTCAGGAAAGCTGACTAAAAATATTCCAAGTGTCGGAGTATCTGTCATAGCAGCTAAATGCATTGGGCCCGTATCCATACTAATGACTAAATTAGCTTCTTCGAATACCTTATAAAGATGCTCTAGGGTGGTTTTGCCGACCAGATTAGTAATGGGTTTTCCCGAGTTTTGTTGGATTGTCTGCGCTAGTAGCAAATCTTCTTTGGCACCGGTCAGTATAATAGCCCCACCATATCTATCCATCAATTTATCGATAAGTTCAGAAAATTTATTGGCCGACCATTGCCGTGTTTTAAGCGCTGGCCCGGTGCCAATATGAATAACAATAGTCGGCCTTTTGGTATTTTCATTTAAAATACTTGGAGTGGGTGGGAGCGTAAGGGGAGGGAGGGAGTGTTGGTAGATAGGAGCATCAATTAATTCACTGACTTTGCCGAAGACCTCGGCTTCGTGCATCGGCCATACATACGGTACCGTTTGGCTAAGTAGCCATTCGCGACCTTGCCCAGGAACCCCAAAGCCAATCCGATGTGGGATGCCGGCCCAAAAAGTTATCAGTGAAATCAAACGGTACCGTTGAGCCAGTTCAACTGCTATGTCAAATTTTTCACGACGTAATTGTTTTATTATTCGAAGCAAACCAGCAATTCCCTTGTCTTTTCCGGTAATATCGTACGAGATGATGTTATCAATTCCGGGGATGTATTTGAGTGGCATCTGAGCGCGAGGAGTAGTAAAATAAACAATTTTTGCATCCGGATATCGCTTGCGAATTGCTAGTACTGTAGGCAAGGTCAAAATCACATCACCTAATCCAATCCATGTGACAATGAGGATTTTTTTAATTTGATCGGGGCATATGCTCGTTTTGGGGTTGAGCAGATTAACAATGCCCAGAAGATAGCATAAGGGGGTACCAAGGAGTTTATCGATTTGCTTAAACAACCCAATCATTTTTGGTTAAAACTTCATGGTATAACTCAAGGGTCTGATCAAGCATACGCTGGAGACCAAATTCTTCTTGGATTTCTTTTTGCAGTGCTGACGCATATCGTTTCGCTATCAATGGTTGTTGGTATAGATTGACAATTGCTTGGGCCAACTTCTCGGGGTTGTTTGGTGGTACGAGCAGACCGGATTGACCATCTCGGATAACTTCATTATTGCCAGTAACATCGGTGGCCACTACTGGGAGACCGGCCTGGCCTGCTTCCAGCAATGTGAGCGGTAGTCCTTCGCCTAATGATGGCGAGACATAAATATCTGACGAATATAAGTAATCATTAATATTAGTTCTACTACCCGTAAAGTTGATGTATTTTTCTATCCCTAGTCGGTTGGTTTGGTTTTTGGCTTGGTTTAATTGGGGCCCATCTCCGACTAGCGTTAATCGAACTGTGGGGATTGTAGCGATGATGATGGGCATGGCTGAAATGAGGAATTCTTGTCCTTTACCAGAGAAAAATCGGCCTATCGACAGGATTGTAAAGTGGTCTGCGTGAGGTATATGTTCAAGACCAGTTGCCGTAGGGGCACCATTGTATATAACTTTCACCTGGTTATCCGTCGCAAACCCATACTTGGTAGCGGTTTCTTTCTCATGCCTAGCCACGGCGATGAACTTGTTAGTCATTCTCCCTAAAATCTTTTCAACCCCTAGATAAACAGGGGAGAACAGGCCATACTTTTTAAAGTGAATTCCGTGGAAGGTATGGATGATAGGAGTCCTAGTTATCCAACCAGTCATTCGGCCATACAGCCCAGCGGCCTTGCCGTGGGAGTGGACGAGATCTACTTTATACTTGTGGATTAACTTTACGATTTGCCACAGCGCTACCGGGCTGATGCGGCGAATTGAGACGGTAATTACAGTTACACCCAGCTGGCGGAAGCGGTTCACGAATGGGCCATCATCTGGCAGGGCCACTATCGGATTGATCCGGTCTAGTAGCCGGCTGATGAGCCGATAGGCCTGCATGGGTGCCCCACCCAGATGGGCGCTACTGATAACAAACAGGACTGTCGGTCTGTCCGTCTTGGGTTTGAGGGACAGATGTTGGTTTACCCCCTTGAAATATTGATGATACCCAGTCCGGATTTTGGTGAACCAAGCTATCGGCAACAGTGACAAAATCCACTGTCCGATGACTCGGCTGTTGAAGGGGTATGCCCAGATCGCTCTGGCCAGCGTTCGTCGGCCCAAGTCGGGTTCCCCAGCCGTAATTTGCGATACACCGATAAATCGCCAGAGGTCGGAAGCCGCTCGAGGATAATCCGAATACTCCGATTGATGCTTACGCCAAATTTTTATGCAGTCGTTGGCTCGTTGAGACGCGCGGGACGAAATCTGATCCCGATGGGTATTAATTCGAATAAGCTGGGTATCTATATATTTTGTTTGGAATAGTCGCGCCAGCCGGATATGTAACTCCCAGTCCTCTCCAAATTGCAGACCAGTGTCATATTCGCCGACCTGTCGGTAGCAAATTTTTCTGATCATTGGTGAGGTCAGTAAGTTGCGCGACAAGATTTGAGGATAAATGTTGCCTTGGGCGATATGCGCGGGTTGAATTGACCGATGCCCGTCCGGCGTAACTAAAACAGACCGAACCGATACCGCTCCTGTCAAATTAGCTATATCGGCGGCGAAGGGTTCAACTTGACGTTCGATTTTGTCATCATACAGGACATCGTCGGCGCTCAAAAAAGTCACAAACTCGCCCATAGCACGTTGAACAACGGTGTTGCGAGCGGCCGCCACACCCCGCGGTTCCGGATGACGTGCAACCTGCCGCTGAATATGAGCCGGCAATTGATTTAGGGCGGTTAACGCCATCTGTTTCGTGCTGTCTGTCATCCCATCGTCTACTAAAATAAATTCAAGATTGGGGTAAGTTTGCCGACCCACCGAAGCAATTGCGGATTCAATAATTGGCGCGTCGCCCCGAACCGGCATGCCAATTGTTACTTGGGGGGCTGGCTTGTGCATGATTTGAAGATGTTGCGTATATTTTCGATAAGAGAAACGAGTTTCGTAAATTATCGGCAAGTCGAAGTGCCACCTGTCCCATTCACTAATGTGCGACATTACTAAATAACCGCCCGGCTTGAGGAGTGTCAGCAGTTTCATAGCGGCTGGCTGGGTAAGATAGTTTTTATATAACACTCCCGTTATGATGACAACGTCAAACCCGCCTAAAGTTTTGGGATCATCCAGATTCAGATCAAAGCGTCGGTAATAGCCACGCCGATTGGCTCGCCGGGCTCGTTCAATTGCGATGGCGGACACATCAATGCCAACTATCTCCCCCCCGGGCAGATCCTGGGTAATCCAACCCTCGCCACAGCCTACATCTAGCACCCTGGCCGATGCCACTGTCGGGACATACTGTCCAATCACTTGCAATAATTTAGCTTTGCGGGTCTGGTCGTCGGGGGTCTTTTCGTAATCCCACGGATCGGCAGTAGCATAGAATTGTTCAATTGCGCCGGCAGGTTCGATTATATGTCGGCCGAACTTGCGTAGTACCACTCGTAGATATCTGCCGATCATATCTTTTCCTCCATCGCGTCCGACTGAGTGATGATGGGGATGCCCAGTTGACGGATATAGTCCAAGTGCTGATCTATCAATTCACCCTTGGTCGCGAAAGCATAGGAGTGGGTTCTCGAGCGGTTGTCCGTTACCAGATGCAGGGTTTCAATCAGCCAGCCACCCTGGCGGTGGACTTGATCCGCCCAGCGGTTGGCCTCTGCCAAGGTAGTGGTTTTAGTCCAGACCATGGATTTGAGGGCATACGGATTTAGTGTTAGCCAGCGGTTGATTCCCGGAGAGGTAGTTCGTGCCGATAGATAACCAAGTTGATGCAGGTTTTTAGCAATGGTTTGGGACGCGTGACCGCCGGGGTAGGCAAAACTGGCCACGGATTGGCCTAATTTTTCTTCAAGTATCCGCTTTGATAGGGCAGCTTCGGCAATAAAGGCGTCGGCGGGGACAGCTTTCCGATTAATCTCTAGGTTGGCAGTAATAAATCTACCTAGTCGTAGCCATTTGATCGGTTGACGCCAAAACCGCTTAGCCGCGGACAATAGTAGCTCGGTCCAGTGTCTCGACTGTTCGCGCTGATTCAGCTGGAGCAGGGGATGGGTGTGGGTATGCCCACCGACTTCCCACCGGTAGTCGTGTGCTTGTCGCCAAACTGCCCAATCGGCCACCGGCCGCTCTGACAGATGGCGGCCAATGCTGTCTGTCACCAAAAACCAAGTCAGTGGCAAAGGCATAGCTCCGGGTTGTGTTAGAAAGTGATGAACGGTTTCGGCATAGCCGCCGTCAACAGTGATGGTTACGACGGCTGGCGGTCGCTCGCGGCATTTTTTAATTGAAACCAAGACCGGTACAGGCCAGAGGCGCAGCAGTTGAGTGAATGTATCTTCATCCCATTGATGGTAGCTAAAATAGCGACGTAAAATTTTATCGCGTTGAGTAAGCTCTCCTCTCATGTGGTACCAGGCCGCGTAGTAGAGATCGACTATCTTGAACTGGACAAGAACGGATAGCTTAGGTTTGAGTGTTTTTGTACCATAGCGTAATCTTGCCCAGAAAATACCATTAAACAAATAATCTACCGCCGTTATTTGATCGAGCGCCGTCCATGTGACCACTGTTGTGTCGTGACCAGACCAGCGGCGCAAAATGTCATCGATCACTCGCTTAGTATCTTCGAGAGCGGTGGCCCAAACGAAGCGGACCGATGGATATAGATCGAATTGACCTGTCTTGATCGCGTAGGCCGCCAGCACGCGTTCACGCAAATCAGCGGGCAACGACCATTCATCGGCTAATTGAGCAAAATTATCCCGCCGCTCAGCATAAGTGGGTGCCAACCGCTTTCCAAAAGATAGGTATGCCTCGCCGATATACAAATAGGGGCGAGATATTAAATACGGACTAGAACTGTTGTTTCGACTCAAGGGATACAGCCACAAGAGCAAGCTGTGGAACAGAATTCTGGTGCTCTCTATCACATCCATCCCGAAAGACAGGGCACGAATTCTCTGGAGTAGGCGAGGGTTGCCTCGCAGAATAATGCCCTCATGTTTCAACTTGTACGCCCAAAAGGTCTGGGAGCGGTGTAGTAGCCACGGTAATCCGCCACGGTAATCGAACTGAACTGACTGTTCACTGGCGGCCAACTGCTGTCCTTGCCGTGTCAATTGATGCCAAAACCATGGCAGCCAGTTGGAAAATATAAACATATCGATATCGCTTAGGATATGTTCTGGGGTATAAGCAATCTCTTTGTGTCGCCAGCCACCAGCCAATACCACCGTCATTGGCCAATGAAATTGTTTGAGTTGATTAAGCGCTCGGGTCAACAAATCTCGGACCGGCTGGGCGAGACGACTTGGAACCGCGTTATCGATAGTATTAATGGTATCGTTGTTCATTAGCGACCAGTTGCCGGTATAGTTCATCGTGCGTGCGACCCCGGATTACCCACAAATCCTTGTTGGCGAACGCGGAAGAAAAAATGTGTCTTTGGGCGTCTTCCACTAGCGTCGGGGATGTTTGGTTGGCGTAGCAATACGCGTAAAATAATCGCCGCGGGAAACCATCCGGCATAGCAAAGTCAGCCGAGGTCGCCATCGCTTTAATGACCGCGGTTTCAGTGGTAATGGCATCTACCCCTAGCAACCCTCGCTCTAGAAAGTACACCCGATGAAGCTTGGCTTCACCGGCGGTCGGTCCGATAAGCGAGTAGTCCACGATTAAGTTTGGTTGGACAAAATTACCTATGGCCGGCAGTTGGGCGAAGCGCAATTTAAACCACGCTTTCCACCTGTCCACTGGAGACAAAGTGAAATTTTTTAGATTATCCGCATGGGGATAGATCCCGGCTCGGGACTGGAGACGCTCAATGGTCCCGCTCTCACGCAGTTTGATTAGGTCGTCCCCCAACAGAGTATATCCGGATTGGATTAGCCGGATACAGGCGGTGGTTTTGCCCACATCATGCCAACCAGTGATGACAACCCCTCGGTGACGAGGGTCTATTACCGCTCCACCATGAAGTTTGATGGTCTGGTGCAAGTTAATATCTTCAACGGTACGCAAAAAACTAATCAATCGAGGGATTTGGTAGATCCATTTTTTAACCCCGTTGACATACAATGCGGGGGTGGTTTCCAGATTGCGCAATAACACCCGCAATTTATAGAAGGGTTGCGAGGACTCGTGATAAACAAACCCTAGGCCAGCGCGAGCCACGCGCTGTTCTGGTGTCAGATGTCGTTCTGGATGTGGTTCAATGATGACTTGCATAGTTTGCGCACGAAGTCATCGGCCTCTTAGTCCCAGCATGATCAGAATAGTTCTAATCCAGATGCTGATGTCTAACGAAAACGACCGACGCTTTATATAGTAGATGTCATATTGTAGCTTGGCTAGAGCGTCTTCGACTGAAGCACCATAAGTAAATTTGACCTGGGCCCAGCCAGTCATTCCTGGAGCGATCAAATGACGAGTTTGATAGAAAGGAATCTCTATTGCTAACTTTTCTATGAACTCTGGTCGTTCAGGACGAGGGCCAACTAAACTCATCTCACCGCGTACTACATTAATCAGTTGAGGGATTTCATCTAGACGGGTCTTGCGCAAAAACCGTCCAATCCGAGTGATTCTTGGGTCACCCGATTGACTCCACTGTGGTCCAGCCGATTCAGCATTTTGTACCATAGTTCTTAATTTCCAAACCCAAAATACTTTGCCCCGTTGACCTAGCCGGGTTTGACGATAAAACACTGGTCCATGGGAGTCCGACTTAATTAAAACACCAATCAAGAAGAGTATAGGAGCGAAAACTACCAAGAAGAATCCAGACACAATCAAATCCAAGAAGCGCTTCGTGAGTTCGTATGTATGTTTTGTGGTTTCGTCTAAATTGCTCAAGAACCAACCATGAGTTAATTGTGTTACTGGGACTCGGCTGGTGAGTTCTTCGTAGAAACTGGTTGTAGTGGAAAATTTAAATTGCAGTGGCAATAGGCGGAATAAATCGCCAAGTACATTGGTATTGGCAAGATGGTCGGCGATGATGATTGTATTGATGTTTAGTGTCTGGATAGATGTAATAAACTCTTCGGGGTTATTGAACAGACGCACCCCAACCGGTAGGGAGGGGGCCGTTAGTGTTTGCTCACCATCGCCAACCAAAATCGCCAGTTGATAACCACTATCGGGTCGGGCCAAAATTTCACGGCCCAGTTCTAGAGAACCAGGTGATATCCCAATAATGGCCACTCGATTAATCGGTAAAACTTGTCTAAATATCGCCACAAACCAAGTTCGCCATAGGGCCAAAGCCACCCCGAATATTCCAGCATCTAGTACAAGTAAGCGTTTCGGGGTTAGGTCATAGGCGGGGAGCAAGTAGAACACAAGGACTCCGATAACTGTTCCCACCAACAACGTCCGAGTAAGGTCAAAGTAAATATTAAATTGATCTCGTACTCGAGTAAGGTTGTAAAAATTGTTAGTATAAAACAAAACCAACCAGATGACATACACTACCGTAAATGGTTGAGCGTGACGCAAAAACAATGTCCAATCAATAGCGCTGGGGTAGCGAAGGGCAAGTGCTCCCCACAGGGCGAGGTAGAGTAGTAAGATATCTCCCAGGAGCAAAAGCACCTGGTAGTAGATGGCGTTGGCTTGGTGATGGGAATTTTGTTCGGTCATAATTATCCCTTTATCCTCTCGCCGAGTATAGCCGATATGGGTGATTTTGTAAATCTGGGAGCGGATTATTTTCAGCCACCATTTTGCTTGTCTGAACGAGACAATGTCCTGAAAAATACTCTATTCTCAAATCAGCCCTGTCCCTCTAGATACTAAATACTAAATGCTAGATACTAAAGATATGGTCCAACAAAAAACCTGGCTACATTCAGTGTTGTTCTGGCTAATTGCTGTCGCTTTGGTGAGTACACTGGTGGCTTTTCGGTATGTGTTTATGGGGCTAGGTTTTATTAAAGCAATGGCCTTTTTTATTGCCGTTGATCTGACGGTTGTACTCTATGGCTATTTGATTATTAAACGGGAAGCTGATTTGCCGTCGGCTAATTGGCTGACTTGGACAATGACTGTCTGGCTGACCATATTGGGGTTAACTACAATCTTTGCCATTCACCCTTTTGTCAGTTTCTGGGGGTCAACCGGTCGCGTATTCGGGCTGGTAACTTGGCTACATTTAGGAGCACTCTTTTATGTAATGGTTGGTTTTTTGCGGAACCGTCATGAGTGGTTGACGTTACTACGGGTTATTATTGGAGGAAGTGCAATCGTAGTGCTCTATGGACTAGGACAAGCCATAGCAATTCCATTCATCGCTCAAGCTCAAAATTATCGGGTAGATAGTTTGATTGGTAATGCCGTTTTCTTGGCTGGATATTTGACCATCTTGTTGCCAATGACGGTCATATCGGCGCTGACGGCCGAAACTCTTTGGCTTAAGCGGGGTTTATGGACTATCGCCTTGTTGCAATTGGCTGTTATTTTACTAACTGCGTCCCGTGGAGGGTTGGTAACCGTAGTTGTAACGGCAATTATTTTATTGATTACTTGGGGCATCCGTTATCGGCGCCGAGGATTAATTTGGATATCCGTTGCAGTAATCGCTCTGGCTCTATTTACGGGAACAATAGTCCAGCAATATGCCGATAGCGAAGTAGTACAAAATGTCACTCTATTCCGACGGATTAGCCAAATCACTTTGTCGGACCAAACCGTCAAAGGTCGGTTGTTGGCGTGGCAGAGTGGTTGGCTGGCATGGCAAGAACGGCCATGGCTAGGTTGGGGGTTAGAAAATTATGGTGTGGCTTTTAATCTCAACTATCAACCGGCATTAGAGAGTATTAGTATGCAAGAAACCTGGGTGGATCGAGGGCATAACTGGGTCATCGATACTTTGGTAATGACGGGCCTGGTTGGCCTTGCCGCTTATCTCGCCTTATTATTAACGGCTCTTTGGACTGCTTGGAAACTGATTTATCGTAGTCGGGAAAAATGGCAGACCGCTTTTGGATTTGTCATTTTGGGTGGGCTATCGGCGATGGTTGTTTTTAATTTATTTGCCTTTGACACCATCACCACTTTGCCGGTCATCGGATTTCTCTTGGCGTTAACGGCAACCCATGCCAATTCATCACGCCCAAAAGTGGCTGGTGCTTTCTGGGGCTGGGCTACTATCGTCTTGGCGATAATGTCCGCTTATTTTTGTTTTATTCAGCCAGTGATAGTAAATAAAACAGTCAGTCGGGCGATTGTAGATTACTATCATCAAGATTTTGATGTTGCCTTTAAAAAAATCGACCAGGCGCTTGACGCTGGAACTTGGCTGGATAACGGTATCCGCAGTCGACTGATCGATCTGGGAGGGGTGGCTTACGATAACGTCCAAACGGATGCCGAACTAAAAACCGCTGTTGAACCTTATCTGGCGCAGATAACAGAACTCGTTAAAGACACTATCGTTCACGAGCCGTACTCGGCTTTTTACTACAATCGGCTAGTTAGTTTCTATGCCAAGTTAGCGCTGTGGGATGCGTCTTATTTATCTAAGGCCGAAGATGCCCTGAAAGTTTTAATTAATATGGCGCCCGATCGGCCAGGTAGTCGATTGACAGGTGGACATCTTTACACCACGGTCGGTCAGTACGCTCAAGCCAATGACTATTACGATCAAGCCATTGCACTCTACCCAGCATGGGGAGAGCCGTATTTTCACAAGGCATTGGTGGCTGCTTACCTAGACCATCCGGCGGATACAGAAAGTTATTTAAATAAAGCCAAGGAGTTGGGCTATAACATTTTTGTTTTTGATAATTTAAATGTCTTGGCCGGTATTTTTGAGAACCAGAGCCATTTGGAATTGGCCGAAAAATATCGGCGACTAATTGTTGAAAAGCTGCCAAAAGAGATTAACGGTTATGTCGGGTTGGCTGGTTTTTATTATCGTCGGGGGCAACCAGATTTAACCTACGATTACATCATAATGGCTCTGCGGATTGATCCCACCAACCAAACCGCCCAGTCGCTGGTTGAGGTATTGAACCAAATTGATCCAAAGTACAAGATTCCGGATTTTTAGGCGATGGTTCTTATTTCTCAAGGTAACTCAACTAATACTAAAAACAGCCCCGTTTATACAAACAGGGCTGTTTTAAATTCGACAATTTTAGACGACAGAATAGGCGATGGCGTTATGAATCGTGGTTCTCTCGCCGTTAATGGTGATAATCACCAAGTCGTACAAACTAGCGGGAGAGCCAACGGTGTAAGCCGGTGTCTGGACTACTAGCCGTCCACCGTCGGGCACATAACTGATGGTTTCAAGATTGATGTGCTGACCAGTCGTGCTATCGACTAAGTAGGCACTCAAGCCGTGATTAGTCACAGGCCAGTTGTCTCCGGTGATGACGATCGAGGCAGACGATGCTGACGATCCGATACGGTCAGGAGTGTAGCCAGAAACTGTAGGTGCGTTAGGTGTGTCACGGACAATGTCGGGAGTTGGAGTAGGAGTAATCAGTGGGGGAGTAACTTCAGGGATGTCATTGCCACCACTCGGTGGTGTAGCGATTAACTCTGGTAGAACCTCCACCAAAATCGCGTTCTCCGTGATAGTTTGAGTTCCGTTAATGGTTGTTAGACCAATGTCATACATCCGACCAGTTGCCGGTACGACAATATGGAAGGGAATCTCCACCACCATCCGATTATCCAACGGAGTGTAACTGAAGGTGGTTAGCGGAATCCGAGTCAGGGTCTGTCTGTCAAATAGAAATGCCGATAGACCGTATTGTTTGTTTGGCCATAGTTGACCAGTAACAACAATAGTAGCTCCGCCAAAACTTTTACTATCGATTTGGGTTGGCGACCAACTGTCGAGAATCGGTGCCTGCTCCTCGGCGTAAGCCATTGGCGCGATCAGGCGCGGTCCAGCAAATAGACACAGGACTCCCAACAGAAGACCTCCCCAATAAATCAGGGATTTCATAAATTAATTCTAGGTTAGTTATTATGGCGTTTGCCATAGCGGTTGCCATAGCGATAATTCAATTAGTCAAAGAACAGTGGACTGGATGATTGGAAACAATTTAAGCAAATACTACCCAGTTCCGACAACAGCGTATTATATCATGTCCCTAAGCGCGAGAGAGGAGATGGATTTATTGGTCAGTTCCGAGTTCCGAGTTCCGAGTTGTAAGACGCTACTACTCCCTGCCTCTTCCCGAATATTGAACGGCCGTTCAATATTCGGTTATAATAAAAATATGCACAATAGTCGTGGGGCATACCGATTGATGAAGGCACTATTCCGATTAGTCGATGGCGGGGGCGCATTTCAGATGCGAGCATCGTTACAACAGCGACGAGGTGTTCTTAATGCCCAGGCGTCCAAAGAAAACCGTACCTTCAAATATCTACAGAATTCGGGGTATATTACGGAACTGGCAGATGGTCGATTCCAAATCACCGATTTAGCCAGGATTAATTTGCTGAAAGAGATTATCAAACAAAGAAAGTCAGATGGCAAACTGCGGATAGTTATTTTTGATATCCCAGAGAAAATGAAACGCAGTCGTAATTTTTTCCGTCGTCATCTAGTGGAGCTGGGCTTTAAGATGCGACAACAAAGTGTTTGGGTATCGCCACTGCCCTGCGAGGATTTAGTACATCTGGTAGTCAGATATCATGGGCTAGGCAAGTACGTCAATTTAATCGTGGGGAATCTGGTTACCGAAAACTGAACGGCCGTTCAGTTTTCGGTATTGAGGGGCGATCCGATTAGACCGTAAAGATTTTATCAGCCCGACTGTAGTAAAATGTATTTATCGACTTATGGCGTTTCCGTATCATCTTAAAACTTTTTGGAGAAAATTTGCCCCGCTGATTTTAGTGCTGGTGCTCTTGGCGGGTGCCGGTACTTGGTATCGGTTTTGGGGGCCAGGCGAATTTAATGCTCGGTCCCTGAAGGCCTACAACTCGATTTTGGCAGCTCTAATTGAACTGAAACGCAGTCCCGACAATTTTGAGGCGATGATGCAGGCCGGGGTCGGCTATTATAATTTATCCCAATTGAACAAGGCCGAAAAATATTATTTAAAGGCCACCGAGACCCAGCCGGAAAATGCTTTGCCCTGGAACAACCTGGGCAATACTTACCGTGAACTTCTACAGTTAGAAGATGCGGAACGGGCTTATCAAAAGGCCATCGTGCTGGAGCCGACCAATCCCACTTCTTATCTTAATTTAGCCAACCTCTATAATCGCTGGCCAACTGACGAGAAGGGGGACCGGCATCCTAAAATTTTACCAATTCTATTACAGGCGCTTAAATCCACCAACCGAGATATCTCGATCTTGAGAGCCCTAGTGGACTACTATGACGCAGCCGGAAACACTAAGTCCGCTGATGAGTACCGCCAAGAGATTGAACTTCACAATGCCGAGGCGGTCAATCCGCCTGATAAGGTCTAGGAACCCAACCGGATAAATCTACTTGACAGTAAGGACCTTCAGGGTATGATGGCTTTGTTACCTGTTTGGATTTTTGCGGTCTGGGACTTCATAGTCCCTTCGGTCTGGTAAGTAGAAGGAGCAATCTTTTCTCGGCCCGACGACAGCGACAACATAAAAGTTGCAAATTTCTTTGGTCGTAAAACAGGAAGTGTTATAGAGGATAAGTATTAGAAGTTTTATGTCAAAGAAACTGTATGTCGGCAATTTGCCGTACGACACGACCGATGACCAGTTGCGGGAAATTTTTTCCGGGGCTGGCGCGGTTGACTCTGCCTCGGTGTTAACTGATAAGTTCACCGGCCGGAGCCGCGGATTTGGTTTTGTTGAAATGCCAAATGACGAAGAAGCCCTTGCAGCTGTTGAGAAATACAACGGTTACGATATGGGTGGACGCGCTATTGTGGTCAACGAAGCCCGTCCCATGGGTGAGCGCTCGGAGCGTCCTCCTATGCGTGGTGGCGACCGGGGTGGCGACCGGGGTGGTCGCAGTGGCGGATTTGGTCGTCGGTAATTAATTACGACACTTAAAAAATAGTCCCGGCTTGCCGGGGCTATTTTTATACATACCCACAACCAAAATCGGACTGGGTTAATCCCTACGCGCTCCTTGCGGAGCGCTCCGTGTGTATGAATTGGTCGGGGTGACAGGATTCGAACCTGCGGTCTCAAGACCCCCAGCCTTGCGCCTTACCACTAGGCCACACCCCGATGACAATTTTTCTGGCGCCCTCGGGAGGAATCGGACCTCCATCAACCCCTTAGGACGGGGCTACTCTATCCGTTGAGCTACGAGGGCTAATAGAACAAACTAATTGTATAGGGTAAAATCAAACTGACGGCAAGGATTATTGTTAGTACTACCCATACAGTCCGTTTCCAATCTCGTTTTTTGCCGGTCATTGCTTTCATTATATATGAGTTAATCTATAGAACTGATTTGACCAACCAACCTAAATTTATCCCCGAGTTCCTCGGTCAGAGAGAAGATGAAGAAGTAGTGTCAATCATGTTCAAACATTGGTTTGTGGTGGTAGCACCAATGTTGAAAGCGATTAGCATCATTTTACTGTCATTTGCTATCCCGATTTGGTTGAATTTTGCCAAGTTCATCTTTACCTACGGTATTACCACTGTACTCTACTATTTCTGGATGGTGTTTTGGGTTGGTTATATGGTTTACCAATATATCAATTGGTATCGCGACCAATTTATTATCACTACCCAGCGACTGATTAACATTGACCAGAGAAGCTTACTCCATCGCCGGGTAGCGGAAGTCGAACTAGATAAAATCCAAAATATCACTCATATTATCAAAGGGCTATCACCGACTATGTTTAATTTTGGAACAGTTATTGTTCAGTCCGCTGGAGCCAATGATTTGATGTTGGAGCAGATATCAAACCCGGCTTTAATTCAAGAAGACATTACTCGGTTAGTTAAGGAAGCCACCGCTGACAAATCAGTAACAGCGACTGAATTAATAGATTTTATTAAAGACCATCGAGTATGAAACTTCTACTAAGGATCGTAGGTGTAATTGTTCTGTTGGGTATTTTTGTCTCGGTGTATGTTATATCGACTAGCTGGTCTGTTCAACGAGCCACCCGAGAGGGTTTTACCGGCAATGTGCAGGAGATAGGCCAGACAGGCGGATTTCATCTGCTTCGAGACATTGCATGGGAGGAATTAGACAGTGTCTATCGGGTAAAAATAATCACTCAAATGAATCGACCCAGCATGCTAGAAGACATTGCCACGCCACCGGTGAGAGCTGTTCAAAGCCCAGTCAATGATCCCATTAAGGCATTATACTTGACGATGTACGACACTAGTCGCCAAGATGATGCCGGGGAGAATGTTTTCAATGGGCAATCCGTTATAGAGATAAACCGTGGACCTATTAGAAATATAGAAATCAGCAAACAAGAAACAGCCAATGATCAGTCGCCGGTTATCTTTATTCATTTGACTAAGGGCGTTCTGTACCGTCTACAGACCGACCCAGACGACCCTGGCGTTATCTGGGTAGATATACTAAAATAAGCGGGTTCTAGTTAGGGCGGGAGGGGGCGTAGCTCAGTTGGTTAGAGCGCCTCCCTGTCACGGAGGAGGTCGCGGGTTCGAGTCCCGTCGCTCCCGCCAGAAAAACGGAAACATCCTATAAGGGATGTTTTTGTTTAGAGCGACGTGGGCGAGAACCCGTGCGAAGCAAGGGTTTGCTAGGAGGACTGCCAAAATATACAGTGCTACAGTCCCATTAATGCAGTCCGACGGCGGGGCCCAATCCTATTGGGGATACAGTCCCGTCGCTCCCGCCAGAAAATGAGAATTGTCCATCAGAACAATTTTTATTTTAGGGTTTACCCAGTAGAAGAAATTTCATTGCGCTCTGTGCCGATATCCTCTACGGATATATGAAATTTGCTCTACCGGGTTGACACATCTCCCGCCGTCAGATAAGGTGGGGGAGGTCTTTATGGCCCACAAACATCTTTGGGAGGTGATGTGTGTGAGTAGCATGCACTTTAGTGAATTAGTTGCCAAGTTTAAATCGGTTTTACCGCTGACCTTTCTTCGTCGGTCAAGCGACCTCACTCGTGGTCGCGATGAAACGCCAGAGGTAAAAAGAGCACAGTTGCATAATGACTGGGAGGCAATCCAACAGGTTATCGACCAGGCAAAGTACGACTTTTTTGGAGAAGGGGTTAGAGAACAGCTCGAATGGATTCTGAGTCAAACCAAGCGGGATTTTGATCAGTGTCTTAGAGAGTTGTATCACAACACGACCCTCGTTGAGTGTTTTGAGCAGTCAGTGAAGAAAGCTAATCTTCTGCCGACTTTCAGGACATATCTCGTCCAGCAAGCCCGCAAAACTTGCTCGGCTCACGACTAAACCTGGCAAACTCATTTCAAAAAAGCCACTTATCTTTTGTGGCTTTTTTCTTTGGGTATTGGAGTGGGATACGAGAAGTGTATCCCCACTGCTGTGGGGCCCCGCCGTCTCGTCGCAACGGCCTCGTCTTAACGGTCAGTTCGGTAAACTCACTGACCTATTGGGACTCGGCGTTGTTCCTCTTCCCCAAAATGTTCGTTCCTTCTTTTGTCGAAACTAGACCATTTCGGGGTCCCCAGTTTTATCTATGTAAACCAGGTTTTTAGATTGGAGTGGGATACGAGAATCGAACTCGCGTCTCAACCTTGGGAAGGTTGCATACTACCATTGTACTAATCCCACTGGATCTGGGGCGGGACGTGCCTGCCTGCCGGTAGGCAGGTTCTGCCATTGAACCACACCCGCAAGTCAATTTATCCCCATCCCTTTACATGACCTATGGCGGCGTCATGAACCCCTTTCGTGGTTTATGATACACTGAAACCAGGGTCAGGGGGAATAATAGGAGGTCATATGGATATCACATGGATAGGTCATTCCTGTTTTCAAATGAAGGGCCGTGACGTTGTGGTAGTAACCGATCCATTTAGCCCCGATATTGGTTTTGCGCTTCCATCACTAATGGCTGATGTGGTGACGATTAGCCATGACCATTTCGACCACAATTATATCGCCGGAGTAAATGCCAAAATAGTTTTTGACACACCCGGTGAGTTTGAATTCAGAGGCACTCGGATTCACGGGATCCGAACTTTTCATGATGAGGCCGGTGGAGCCGAGCGGGGGAGGAATACGATGTTCCTATTCGTAATTGACGGTTTAAGGATTTTACATTGTGGAGATTTGGGACATATCCCCGACAGCGAATTAATTGATGGACTAGGTGACATTGATGTTTTGATGGTCCCAGTTGGAGGGAAATATACTTTGCCAATTGAGACCGCCATTGAATTGGTCCGTCAATTAGAACCAAAATTAGTTATTCCAATGCACTTCGCCGTGACCGGACTCAAAATCGATGTTGTCGGTGCCGAACAATTTCTTCATCGTCTAGGTGCCACCATCCATCGAGCGACTAATCTGACCATCAATAAAACCACCCTTCCAGAGGAAGGACCGGTGGTATATATTTTGGAACCAACCGCGCTGGGAACTCCAGCGAGTTAGTATCTAGCACATTTAGTAGCTAGTGGTCAGTGGGGGTAGAATTTACTTCTTGCCTCGCTTAATTTTGGACAGGGTCTTTAAACACCGAGTACAGGCCGTGATGGTTTTGGTCTGGCCGTTCTCGGTGATTTTAGCAGTCCCTAAATTTGGCAACCAAGTCCGCCGAGTGCGCCGTTTTGAGTGGCTGACATTATTTCCAGTCGTGATTTGTTTGTTGCAGATAGAACAGATTTTAGACATCTTTAGAAAAATTACAAATTACAAATGACAAATTCCAAATGGTAGGTAGCTAAGAATTAAGAAGTGGACGGGGAGGCGGAATGACTGATAAACTGAATAAGATAGGGACTTTATGAGGTTAGCAAAAAATATAGTTTAGGACAAGGTTTTTATGTCGCTTGCGATTTTTCAGGGTTTAGACACTCTTATCTTTTCAATAGTAGCCATCCTGGTGGCGATTACTGTACATGAATTTGCTCATGCTTGGACGGCGACTGCTCTGGGCGATCCGACTGCTCGGGCAGCTGGTCGGTTGACTCTGAATCCATTGGCTCACATTGATTTAATCGGGACGATTGCTCTGCCACTGGCTTTGTATTTTGTTCACGCTCCGATTTTTGGTTGGGCCAAGCCGGTGCCATATAATCCAAACTTCGTTCGGCGTGGTCGGTGGGGAGAGATGTTGGTGGCCTTAGCCGGTCCAATTAGTAATTTGTTATTAGCATTTGTTTTGGCCTTACCGGGACGAATCTACTGGATTAATTATCAGGCCCTGCCGACTGACCAGATTTACATTTTTTTGGCAACTCTAGTCACTCTCAATGTTTGGTTGGCGGCATTTAATTTGATTCCAATCCCGCCACTAGATGGCTCAAAAATCCTCTATCTAATTCTTGATAATCTGGGCGTCAGTTACGAGCGGATTATGTGGCTAGAACAAATCGGTCCGACTCTACTGCTATTCTTGATTTTTGCCGATAGTTTGCTAGGGGTAAACATACTTTTTCGGCTGCTAGACCCGATTGTTACATTAATGCATTGGTTTGTTGGCTCCAGTACTATCCCGTTTGGATAATTATCCCCAAACCATCAAATTGACACCAAATTATATGTGCTAAAATTAAATTAGCACCATTAATTTGCCACCAATATTTGGCTCAACACCCAATTTTATGGGACCCCTAATTCCGCTTTCCTGGGGGAATGCGGAGCGGGGACCCACCTGGTCTCCACAGAACCAGAAATAAGGGCGGCAAACTAGTGGTGTTTTATAATGGGCGCGAAATTGCGCCCAATTAATTACCACCCATTTGCGTCGCCAAACGGGTGGCGCCCAAAAGCGAGCCCACTCACCAATTGCTAGCCGAAATAGAAAATCGCTCTTTCTGGTTTCCTCGCCCGCATTGCTACGCAAAGCGTTGCGGGCGGGTAACGCAAACTCGTCCCGGATTGCCGGGACTCAAACATGCTGAACTAAGCGAGAGATTTTCTAACCGGCTAACGCAATTGTTTCGATGGGTCCCATTAATGTTCCCTATATGCCGAAAGACCTGAACAATTTTCAGGTCTTTTAGTTAGACCGCGCATATCTTGGTCTGTTTTGGTCGGGGTGACAGGAATTGAACCTGCTGCCTCGCCGACCCGAACGGCGCGCGCTACCGATGCGCCACACCCCGGCCATAACGACCAAAATATATCCAATCACAATATTACTGTACTCCACCTCAATGATGGAGCCGGAGGTGGGATTTGAACCCACGACTTGCTGTTTACGAAACAGCTACTCTACCACTGAGTTACTCCGGCTTAATCCAAAGGTAAGATTACAGTTTCAGTATATCCCAGTCAACCATGGTGGCAGATAGGGTACACTAGAAATATGACAAAACTTTATCTCAACACTGATGGGGGAGCCAGAGGTAATCCTGGCCCAGCTGCTACCGGCGTGGTTGCGACTGATGCCAAAGGCAAAGTGGTTAAAACGACTAGTCGTTATTTAGGTGAAGCTACCAACAACCAAGCCGAGTACTTGGCCCTGATTGATGGGTTAAAAGTTGCTATCAAATTAAAACCCAGCGAATTGGTAGTGAAATTAGATAGTGAGTTAATTGTTAAGCAGCTTAGTGGCGAGTATCGAGTGCGGGATGCTCACTTACAACCATTGTTTGCCGAAGTCCAGAAATTAATCGGTAAACTGACCAAAGTCAATTTCCAACATGTCCGTCGGGAATTAAATAAACCAGCCGACCAGCTGGTTAATCAAGTATTGGATGCGAGGCAGCGATGAACGATGAGTCGCAAGTGATAATTCTCCTCTGTCATCCTGAACTTGCGATGTCCCGAGCTTACCGAGGGGCGATGTCCCGAGTTTACCGAGGGGTTTCAGGATCCATCCATAAAAAAATATTCATTTTATTGTCTAGATTCCGGACTAAATCCGGAATGACACAAAAGAAAAACTCGCAACTCGATACTAGATTATTCAAATACAACCTTGAATCTTTGTTCGAGGTCTTGGTATTTGTTGTCGTTTTTTAGTTCTGGGTTAGCTGCAAAAATAGCATATTCAATTTCTCCAGGAACACTAGATATCATCAGGAACGATACTTGGCCTCGTTCGTCGGTCTGGTAGAATGCTCGTCCTGGCTCGGGGCTGTACCAGTCCAGATAAGTACTTTCCATACTTCGCAAGGTTGGATTGGTCACTTGTAAACCAACCCAAACCCCAACTACCGCTTGGCTGGTCTTTTTGTCAATCACAGTAATAGTGGTCTGGCCATGAGCCAACCCATCGGCCGACAAGGTTTGATTAATTGGATTAATTTCAAACACTGCCAGTGAGGATGCTGAAGCAACTGGTTCGCCAAACAAGATGAAACTACTGGCGGAAACCAAAATTGTCAGCGCTCCCAAAACCGCGAACACACCCCATCGTTCATGAGAACTATAGGTGCGGTTGCGGCGGAAATGATGGAGGATGTGTTTCATAGTTAGTAGTTACGAGTTGTGAGTAATGAGTTGTGAAAATTTCGTCATTCTGGTAATTCTGCCGTACGGCAGAAGCATCCAGAATCTTATAAAAAATAATCCCTTTACGATACTGGAGTTATTCTGCCCCAACGGGGGCCCCTCGGGGCTGAACTCCCTAGTATGACGGATAAAAATTTGGCTCAATATTCATCTTTTATTACTCGCGACTCATTACTCATTACTTTCTTCTCTGAAGTGGGTCTTATCATAATGTTCAACCCAGGCCAGAGCCACTGCGGCTAACAAAGTCAGGGCCAATAGAATCAATTGCAGACCAGAGATACCAGTAGTGGGGAGTCGGGCTGGGCCACCGTATTCAACGATGTCAGTTACGGTTACACCAGCTGTGGCGTAATTAATCTTGCCGTTGTAAAGGGTGGCGACCAGAATAGTGTCATAGTAGATGCCGGGCTTTTGACCAGCAGTGAAAACGGAACCATGAGAACCATCTTTGCTACCGGTCTTTAATATTGTACCGCCCCCGGCCAACACATACCATCTAAAGATTACATTTTCTATTTCTTTGCCATCTTCGTCGTAGGCCTTGGCGGTAAAGGTTTGTTTCTCACCAGGAAGTAAAGTGGTCTCGGTCGGTTCAACTGTCACTTCGGCTAAAACTCGGCCAGTTTCGTCTTCGACTTCTTCTAATTCTTCGAGCAGTTCTTCCTCTTCTAATAGGTTTGCGACATTGAACACCGCGCTGACATTGCGGAAGCCGGTATCCGGAGTCAGCGGGGCCTGGTCGGCAATGGTGACCAAGTAAGCGCCTGGAGTGATATCCCAATAATAGAAAGTTGCACTGCCAGTTGCCCCTGGCTGGGAGTACTGTAGGTTGGTAGTGGGATTAAATCCTTGGATGGTTAGCCATTCGGGCAGGACATTGTGATTCGCATCATAGAATCGACCCGTGTCGGAAGAAGTGTAGAAATATAAGATCTCCGGCAATCGCAAGAATTTCCCGGTTTGGTCTTGGGCCTGGACTGCCATTGGTGGGCTAAATTGACTAGTGGTGAATAGGGTGGTATCGATGTTGACGATTAAATGATCAGCCGGAGGTGCGTCACCTCGGACGATCGCGTTCTTTTCAGCGTCACCCCAACCCTGTGACGGATTTTCATAAGCGGTGATGGTAATGTAGTCAGGATCGGAAATATTACTGTCGCGATAATAAAACTGGGCTTGTGACTGACCAGTTGTAAGCGTAATCGATGTCACATACCGCCAGTTACTCCCATCTTGGAGCAAGAATACACCAGCGGTGCGCGGAGTTCCGCCTAGCCAAGCCCCTAGTCCAATCGTAGTATTTTCTTCGGCAGTATAGGTCTGACCCGACAGGGCGTCTTTTAAAGTCACAGTAAAAACTGGGCTGATTTGTTCAGCAACTAGTTCTACCAAAAGTTCGCTAGGTGAAGTGATAGTTACTACTGGGTCAACCGTCGTAAAACTCCAGGGGTTGGGTAATGGTCCATCAACCAGCACATTGCCATCGGTATCCTCGGCATAACTAATTTCAACTTCATAAGGGGCACCAACTTCTAAACTTTCTGCTGGAGTGAGTGTCCATAGTTTATCTTCCTGGCTCCAACTGTCTTGCCAACCAGTAGTATCAACTGGATAGCCGTCAAGATTCACACTATAAGTTAATGTATCGGTCTTAATCGATTTGCTGAATTGAGCGTTAATGGTGCCTTTTAATGGCGCGCTAAAACTGCCATTGTCAGGAGATTGGTTGACGATCTGCGGAGAAAATTTTTCCTCGGTACTATCGCCAGGGACCAAAGTGACTGCCGGTGGATCGGTAGTAAAAGAACTCCCCGGCACATCCGGATCTGACACGGTGGCGGTATTACTGATTTCACCTTCGGTGCCATTATTAATACTGACCCAAAAACTAAATTGCAGAGTGGTAGGAATCCACCCCTCGTCATCTTCTGGGACACCCATTTCCCAAGGACGACCAGACGGGAAATTCGACAGCATTTGGGCCTGGGCCTGGATTTGATTATTAACCGGATTATATTGCAAGGTCTGCCAACCAGTATCTCCAGTCAAAGAGCCGTTGACATAAGTAGTGTTAGTCGGGATGTTGTCGATTGTCAAAGCGTCTACTACAGTATTGCCCTGATGGACGATGGTAATGTTATATTCGAGCAAGGTCCCCGGTACTGCTTCGGGTTTATCAACTGTCTTAGTTGAAGCGGTAAAATCAGGATTCTTGGCAATGTGAATCACTGCCGGGGCCGGTTGAAACATCTCATTTACATTGTCATCGATTGCGATGCCTTGCTCGATTTCCAAAATATTAGCCGGTGTATTGACGGTAGCGTTGAATCGAATAATTACATTGGTGCCTTTGATGACCGTTCCGGACCAAGTGAAACCAGTAATCAATAGACCAGCATAATGAATCTGGATTGTCCCTCCGGTTTTAGTGATACTGCCGGACACGATTTTGATTCCCTCGGATACCGTTAATGAGGCCTGGACATTGTTAGCCGGTAAGTCGCTGGTATTGCGTAGGGTAATCGTATAGTGAGCGGTTTCGCTGGGTAGATATTTACCGGCGTGAGTACCGTCGCTTACCTCAATAGTTGAGGAAGTTAAGTCGGGGTCGCGCTTGGGCGCGGTCTCAAAATCCCAGGTCCCTTCAGGATAGTACACTTCAATTCCCATTCCCCAGCCGCCTCCCGGCGTACCTTCTAGTAGAATATTACCGGCCTTATCGGTGGCGGTCACAGCATGGAAAGTGTACCAAGTTTTATAACTAAAATTAGCATGTTTGACGGTCAGCTTGGTATCGCTGTTACTCCAAGTAGTACTGATAATCGTGACTGGTTTGGTCGGATTATTTTGCTCGTACAATTGGTAGCCAAAAGTCCCAGTATTCATTGGTTCAGAAAACTCCACGATGATATCTTGGGTAATTGCCACCTCGGTTTGGTTGGGATAGGGGGCTTGGGTGGTAATGTATGGCCCGAATGTATCAACAGTCGTGGAGGCCTCAACTATCGGTCCGGCGATTAGTTTCTCTGGCCAGTTGTCATTACCACTGAAGTCAACGGCCCCAGAATAAAATTGATAAAGACCATTTCCGTGGGGTGAGGTGAAGTTAAACACGAACGGAGCACTATTGTCCGTATCCCACAATTGAATGGTTGGGCTTTGGTCGGAACGGTAGTAAAGCGAAACCGTTTGAACTCCAACATTGTCTGATGCTGTTGCACTGACATTGAAAGATGACGAAGTTTTATATTGGGGCAGAGCGTCAACTTGGGATGCTGGGTCATTTTCGTCGGGACTGCGAATTGGGATATAGATGGTAAATACCGCATCGCTAGAATCAGTCACACTTCCACTCGAAACCCGAACCAACGCTTGATTAGTCTGATCGTTGGGAAGGGTCCAAGTATAACTTCCATCATTGGCGGTGTTAGCAATAATACTGTTCCATCCTCCGCCATTGTTAGGAGAATAGTAGTCAATATCAATAATGTTACCAGCACCAAACCCGGTGCTAGTCCAGGTAATATCATGGGTACTACCGACTACCCAAGTTTCTGCGCCATTAGGAGAAGTTACGGCTAGCGTCCCAGCCGTATAGGTTACATCGATATTATCGATTAGGAATAGGTCGTGGATATAAGCTCCACTGCCTTCAACGGTTCCCTTACTGTAAATTTTTAAATAGATATCGCCAGTGATGGCGACCTCGTCATCAAAAGTACCCAGATTGGTGTCGAGCTGGGCTTCGATGTTGGCGTTGGTGTAGTCGCCACCCACCACGCTAGTCCAGGCACCGCCGTCGTGATAGTACCAAGTGCCGGCCGGATCAACGCCAAACCCAAGTGCCACGCCGACGTTGTCTTCCTCGCTCGCCGAGTTATAAGTAATATCGATGGCCGACAAAGTAGCGACGCTGATACCGACTGTCGTAACCACCGAGGCGCTGTCGGTATCAAAATCTCCAACGTAAGTCGAGGGAGACCCGACGTCATCATCAACTCCCCACAGGAACTGTCCATTACTATATAGGCGCGTTAGTGGGCCTGGCATTGTGGCGGCGGTGGCCACACCGTGCGTCAGCCAATTAGTACCATCGTTTAGGGTGCTATAGACCTGTCCGTTATCAATACCAGTAGTGGCATCTACCGACACGAGCATGACTTCGTTAGCGTTAAGAAATTCCGTTACAGCGGTGAAGTTGCCACTGTTGATATTGGCCGATACATCTGTCCAAGAGCCGGCATTATTCAGTCCAGCGGAGACATCTCCCACGGCTACATAACCAGAGCCGCCCACATACAGGTAACCGTTACTGTAACCCAATTTATCAATGGTGACCGGCGGGCTCCCCGGCAGGGTGGCCGAGGTCCAACTGTCCCCGTTGTCATTAGAAAAGGACACCTTGCCGTCGACCAGATCACCTCCGGAGGCGATTAATAGACCGTTCGTTTCGTCCCAGAGCAGTTGGCGGGCGTCGGCGAATGGTGTAGCCACGAATGCCCAAATAGTGATGACGTCGATATCCTCGGTCCGCGAGATCGCTCCGTCTCGGTGAAATACCCAAGTGTAGCTGGTGGCGCTGCTCTTGTGGGCCACCGATACGATGTTTTGAGCACCGACCAGAGCGGTGTCGTTGTAGGTCCAGTTCGTACCGTTGTTGGTGGAGTAGGCGTAGGCGCCGGCTACCGTGTCGGAACCACCGACAAATAGATTGACCGCGTTGGCACCCGCGTCGCCTAGGGTAACCTCAAAATCATCAGGGATAAAATCAGCGTTGATGCTGATATTATTCCAGTTACCGCCGTAGTTGATTGACTTATAAGCTCCATCTACATCACCGGTTGCCGACCAGACCAAGCCCGCGCTGGCCGGACTGATCAGGTCAGTAATGGTAGCAACAGATGGGATAGAGGAGGCCACGTCGGCCCAGTCAATTTTAAAGTGAGCCGTGCCACCGTGGATAGCGAAGGTGTCCGTGACTGTATATTCGGCCGGCGTAGTGAAATTATAGGTAGCAGTTGAGGCATAAGCCGGGAAGCCACCAAAAATACCGCCCAGGATTACACTTTGGAACACCAAAGTGAAGGCGGTAATAAAGGCAAATAGCCGGCGTGATTTTATCGTCAGAACAGTTTTTGGCATGGGGTTGATTTTTGTTTTATTCAAGAGCGTCTCTACCAGATAGCAACCATCTCTTGAGTATTATTTTATTATACTACAAACTCCAAGAATTGTCAAGAGCAGAGGTTTTAGCGTACAATGAACCCATATGGGGCGAAATCAAACAACTCAAAAAAACTCTGTTCCAAAGTCGATTGGACTTCAGTCCCGGCCGTCTCTATCTCGTCCTCTGTTACTACTTCCGGCGCCTAAACCTCACCATCGCTGGTGGTGGCTGGTTTTGCTAATTGCGTTGATTGCTTTGGGTCTATGGTGGTGGTTTAGACCAAGTCAGGAAACAGTAATTCCATTTACTCCAGTTATTTCTGGTACGGCCAATGCGGGAGAGTGGTCACCGACCTATCTCCAAGGTCGACATGACCAGTTCACGGATTTATACGCTTTATATGCCGAAGCCAAACAAAAAGAAGTTCATCTGGATGGGAATGTTGAGGTTGGCCAAGAACTAGCCAGGGGAAAAAACGGATCTCCAACTTATATTGATTCTGTCGGCCGAACCAGGTATTACCAAAAAACTATTTCGCTTCCCAGTGGTCTGATTTTATTAATGACCGAAGCGGGGGTCAGCAACCAAGTTGCTCTCTATTCGAAGGCAGTTAAGCGCAGTTTTAATCTCCAAGCACCATTTGGCTATGACTTTGTTTATGCGGGAGATGGGATGATGCTTTTAATTGGCAAGAATCTCAAGACGCTTTATTACAGTTTGTATGATTTGGCGATTTTAGATACTCCGACTGAAACTCTAGCCAGACCTAAAAATCTGTCAGCCAGTGACGCCATCTTGTTGGGGGATGGGAAAATAGCGTTCTATTATTTTGGTTCCAATGGGCTAACAGCTGATGCTTTTGGGTCGGCGGTTGCCTCGTCTGCTCCGTCGCTGGCGATTTATACACCACCTACTTTGCTCTCGGTAGATCAACAACGAGCCAAGGACAATGTCAAAAATCTGCCACTAAGTTTAGCCACCAACTGGCAGGATGAAGGGGTCTGGCAAAATCGGGGTCAATTGAAATATCCCGCAACCCAAAGCCATTTAACTGGTGTTGAAGTAGCGGTGCGATTGAATAATGGAAAAGTTTTATTTAAGTGGAGTCGAAATGACGACAAAGTTTACGGTCAAATATTTAATCCCAATACTGGCGCTGTTAGTGTGGTGAGGGACTATTGGTTGAGTCGTTGGTTATATGACAAACAGGTCTTTGCCCAAACCATTGAGGACGGGCGATACACAGCTAAGACCAAAACTGGGACATTGAAACTTGGGGATGATTGGCCCGATATTACCAAATATATTCGGAGCGGACAGGGCGGTGTCACAATCCCTCAAACTTATAATCCAACCCAATTGCCTCTAGCCAAGGGAGCGGGTGGGATTGCTACAGCTTGGAGTTTTTCGACTGGCGGAGTTGCAATTACTCCTCGTCCCGAACTTGTTCCTAATACCGCTCAAAGCGTGATTGCTAATGTGATGATACGGAGTGCAATTAGTCAGTGGAACACCAAGACCAGCCAATGGAAGTTGGTTCAGCAAGACAAGAAAAAGACCTCCGGCTATACCAACCTAGTTCAGCTGGCGGTTCCGCGCTTGGCCGGTCAGTCGGTGACGGAATTACCTAACGGGAAACTACTCATTATTGGCGGACATAGTTTTATTGAAAAATTACCAGCTAACGAAGAATTTGGAGAAGGGCGGTACCTGCGCAACTATAATGCTAGTGCGGAGGATGCGGCTGGTTGGCATATTTTAGGACTGACGCGGAGTGTCGAAATATTTGACCCAAAGATGATGACTAGCAAAGAAATCGGCCAACTAAAAGTCGGTCGGGCTTATCAATCAGCAATTTTACTTTCAGACAATAAAGTTCTGATTGTTGGCGGAGATGAACAAGCCCGTTTTGTAAAAGGGGAATCGAAAAATTCGCTGGATGACGGTTTGGATGTGGCTCCAAATATGTCACCATCATACGAAATCTTTGATATTAAGACCGGTCAGTCAGAATTTTTTGAGGGGGTGTTGACGGATTATCATGTTCGGTCTAAGACATTTTTACTGCCAAACGATACTGTTTACATCAGCCCTGTAATATCTGGTATCTCTGGGGCCTCTGCGGAACTTGGCGAGGTGTTGGATTTCGTGAATCATAAAGTTTATCCCGCATCAAATTCTTATCTGACTGGCTACAATTGGTTCCAACAAGTCGTGCAGTTGAATGATGGTCGAGTGGCAATGGCTTTTGGTAAAAGCCCGAGTGTGGTCGAAAATCAGACCCCGCTAGATGAAAAAGTGGTGGAAATGTACACGCCCCTCGGTGGACCAGTGCCAGGATTCTTGGGCCATCCGTCTCGCATCAACTGGCTGTGGTGGTTTATTTTACTGCAAATCACCCAATTGGTATTGGGTGGAGGAGCGATACTAATTGACCGTAAGCGTAGACAAAAAAAGACGGGCTGATAATCAGCCCGTCGCACTAGACCTAGACATAGAGCTCGATCGTGTAAGCCAGTTCTTGGACTCGCGCAGTTCGCTCTAGATTAACAACAGTCGACTCTGGAAGAATCGGCGGAGAAGGATATTGCGACGAAAACTCGCGAGTTTTCTGGCGTTGCTCTATCTCGGCTATGATGGTCAATCGAAGCTCTCCGGTTGTCTGCCCAGACAACCGTGTGAGTTCCAGGAGAGCCAACTCTGGTAATACATTTTTCAACCAGCCACGGCAGTGAGCGATTTCGACGGTTATCAGTAGGCCGAACCGTGAAATCATTGTTGTGAGCGAAAGTGGCTCTTGGTATATTGCCATGATTCCTCCCAAAAGGAACAAATTAACAACCGCCGCCATCCTAATCCTGATATGGTTGTGTGTCAAATCACATCTCTTGACCAGCAGGGAAGGGGGGACTACACTGTCCGCGTGCAGATTATGGGGCTGTATAGCTTTCGACAGTGGACTTTGATAACTACTTGGTCGCATACCGTTAGTGGTGTCGTAACGCAAAATCACACCAAACTACAAATGCCAACAAAGCATTTAGCGAAAGCTTTGCTTTCGCGCCAGCACTGGCCTAATTGCTAGTGCCATCGCTCCCACCTCTGCTCGGATGGGTGGAATAGCGGTGTTATATTATTCGAGCCGCTTTCTACTCGGCCATTGGGTAGAACTAAGATAATAGTGGCTTAAGTTGTTATTGCTTTGTCGGTTTGAGGATAACAATGGATACCCAACAAATCGACTATGTATGTAGAAGCTAGTAGATATCGTTCGCTGGACGGGGGTGCGAATCCCCCCAGCTCCACCAACCTTCGCTCTATCGAGCTACGGTTGGCTGCGCCGCTCAAGGTGTGCTGATGGCACAGATTTTATGTAGAGATAAATAGCGAAGGTTGCCCTTCGAAGTTCTGCTGTAAAGCAGAACGTAGTAGAGCATACTAAAAGTGTGTATTATGTTTATTTGCTCAAAAGTCATAAAGATAAATCCCAAACATACATTGGCAGTTCTTCCGATTTGAAAGCACGACTAAAATCTCACAATGCCGGACAATCTCCCCACACCAGTAAATTCAAACCTTGGGATGTGGTTTGCTATATCGCCTTCAAGACCAAGACTCAAGCTGAAAAATTCGAAACCTACTTGAAAGCTGGTTCCGGTAAAGCCTTTGCCAACAAGCGCCTATTCTAAATCTCCTTTGTGGGATTAGTTTATTTTATGACAGCAAAGTGTTATTGGAACTGATATCCTTGATATATGAGAGTAGTTTCAATCAATTTAAATAAGAGGATGGGCAATCCTGTTGCCAAGAGCGAGTTTCTGGAATGGTTAGGCGGTATCAATCCTGATGTTCTCCTGGTGCAAGAGCCATCCAAGCAACCGAGCAACGAAGTTTTGCATATACCAGGAATGTCGCTACTGGTCTCCAACACCAATCTGGCAATATGGTTGAACTCTGGCAGCAATGGGAGGGTTGAGCTGAATTTGCCCTATGTACAGAAAATTGTATTTCAAGGGGTACCACTTTTTAATGTTTATCTTGATGCTTACACTTGCGCCAAACGGGCAGAACAGCTTCAAGAGTTAAAGCGACTGAACAACGAGCCAGCTTTTTTGATGGGTGACTTTAATCTGGCGCCCTTGCCTGAGGATGGTCTTGTGGGTACAAACATTAGTAACTTTAATTCCGAGTTGGATCGAGGTTCGTTCCAAGAACTAATAAGTAGCCGAGCTTATAGCGATGCTGGGCACGGGAAGGGGTTTACTATAAAACGAAATAGGCTCAATCAGGAGATTTGTTTCCGATGTGACCTTACCTTGGTAGATCCCGTATTTATTCTGCAAACAACTTTTCAATACGACCATACCGTTAGGGAGGGTGAGCATAGGTTTACTGATCATTCCGCCCAGGTATTAAATTTTGTAGAAAAGAGTGTAGCTTCTTATAAAACTGCAATCCCTCGCAAAATAGCTTCTCCATTTGCTCATTGGGTAACTGATACATTAGTGACTACACAAGGCATCAAATCAATTTTGGACTATGGTTGCGGTTACGGGAGAGATGTAGAGCATTATCGCAAATCTGGTTTAGTTGCCGATGGGTTTGACCCTCACATACCTTTCGGTTGGGGTAAGCTCCCAGACAGCAAATACGATTTAGTAACTCTCATATTCGTATTGAATGTTCTGCCCACTATGGCAGAAAGGTTGAAGGTGCTTAAACAAGCAGCCGAGTACCTCAACCCAGCCGGTAAACTCCTGGTTGTAACCCGTTCTCTCAAAGCGATAGAGTCGGAAGTAGCGAAGAAACATTGGCAGACCCATAACGACGGCTATTGGTCTCACCCCGGTAAGCAAACTTTCCAAAAAGGAATTACTCCGGAAGAAGTGTCTGGTCTTGCTGGGCAGTTAGGGCTACATTCCACCCCCAGGACTTTACAATACAAAACTGATCTTCAAACAACAGCGGTTCTACTACAAAAATCGTAAGACAGCTGGTCGAATTGCCGACCATTTTCCCTCAACCAAGTTCCCACTTCATCCAGAATGCACCACCAAAACGGAAAAGCCCTTTCGGGCTGTTTTCGTTTTGATTGAAACAGTAGAGTCGCACCCAGGGAGCGAACCTGCCCTGCGTAGTTCACAGAACGAAGCATGGGCATATAATCAAAATATGTATTACGTTTATACTATCAGAAGCCATGTTGATGGTAGGATTTATGTTGGATTTAGCAATGAGTTAAAGCAAAGAGTAAAGGCTCACAATACAGGACAGTCGAAATATACTGCCAAATACAAACCCTGGGATTTGATTTTTTATTCAGCTTTTGAGAAACAGAATACTGCTAAAGAATTTGAGCAATACCTAAAATCACATTCTGGCAAGGCCTTTGCCAATAAACATCTGTTTCGAGATTGAACGCAGGAAGGATTTCCCCAGTCGTAGATTCTGTTGAACAGCATGGCGTTGCCACTAACCGAGAATATAAGCACCAGTTGCGGATTTTTGGGTTTAGATGTAAAGTAAATTCGTCTTAGGAGTACCTAAGAAGTTCTTTGAAATTGGAGGGATGTGAGTGAGTGAAGAAAACGAGAAAAACGAGCCCAGATTTGGTTGTGCCCAATTTTTCCGCGATAAGGATAAGGGTATCCGTGAACAGATAGAATTACCGAAAGCGGAATTCGACCAACTCTGCACGGACAAGCAGTTTGTCGAAGGACCATTTTTGGATAGTTTTGGCGACGGACCGCATGACATTTACAATCCCCACCGCCAAGCATTTGGGGTTTTGCAAGACGGCCGGGCTGTGTACTGTGAAGCCGTTTAGGAGGTAGAGATGAGAGGATTAATTTTCTCTGTGTTTATCATCGGAATCCTACTGGTATTGGGACACGGTAAATCAGAAATCGAGCCAGATAAACTAGCCGATTTGCAAGTAAGTGCCACCGTCGCGATTCTGCCAACGCCTTTTCGGATGCCAGAATTAGAGGAGAGTCGTACTTTTTAAATTAAGCCGTTCTGCTGGTCAGCAGAACGGCTTTTTCTTACATCTTTTTTCCAATCTTCCGTCTGGTCTCTCGTTCTGTTTCTCGGCGTTTGATGGTTTCCCGTTTATCAAATTTTTTCTTGCCCCGACCTAGCCCGAGTTCAACTTTGACTCGATTCTTTTTGAAATAGAATTTTAATGGAACCAATGTCAACCCTTCAGTTGAAAGCTTGTGGTCGAGCGAAGTAATTTCCTTTTTGGACAATAGCAACTTGCGGGCGCGAGTCGGTTCCAAGTCCTGGTCGGCTGACTGTTTATAGGGGGCGATGTGGCAATTTATTAGCCAGGCCTCGCCCCCACGGATTTTAGCAAAGGCCTCTTGTAAACTGACTTGTCCGGCCCGGATAGATTTTACTTCACTGCCAGTCAACACCAAACCCGCCTCGAGGGTATCGAGAATGGTGTAATTAAAATGTGCCTGACGGTTGAGGATACTCACTAATCTATTATTGCAGATTTAGTTTTATTGTCTGGATTCCCACTCGTAGGCGGGGATGACTGAAGAGGATTAGTTGTTTGTCTTATCTCCACCGAGCATTGGAGCCCGAGTGTCCTGAATCCAAGTCATTGCCGTCGTGAAGCCAGCTGTTCGAAGTCGTCCTAATTTTTTAGATTCTTCGACTTCGCTCAGAATGACAAAAAAATTAGGACGGCAAGTTTGGCGAGAGCAGTAAGGGGATTTCATTAGATAAATAAAGAGGGCGACTGCGGAAGCGGTTTACCCCGCTTTGCCAAGACAAAGCGGGAATGGGTCGAGCGCCGTTATGCGCTCGAAAAAGAAAATAATAAGGTAACCCCTCGGTCCCTCGGGGAAACAAATTAAAACATACAAAAAAGACCTCACGGTCTAGATTCTTCTTCTGCTGGATAGCAAAATCAGAATGACAGAAAAACGATTTCGCGGTTATTTAAGAGGAAGACGGTATACCTTTGTCCCAGCACTCAAGTAAATAAACCCTCCAGCTTGGTCCACTGTCATATCGGTCGGATTATCAATATTGTCGTAAATGTACTGGGCGACATAAGTCCCTTCGGTATCAAAGGCCAGTACCCGATGATTAGTTGCATCCAGTAGATAGAGCGGCGTATCGTTGCTGATGTATAAACTGGTAATGTTGCCAACCGCTGGGTAAACTCCCGGAAGTCCGTTGATACCAAACTGAACTTCGCCTCCACCGCTAAACTTCTTGATTACATTGTTTAGCAGTAAGACGAAGACATTGCCTTCAATCCCGAAGTCCAGAGCGCCACTTAAATCAGTCCCAACATTATTCTCGAAATATGGGGCGATTTGAGTGTAGCCCTCGGGGATGGCTTTATATTTCCAGATTTGATTATTGGCGCTATCCAAGAAATACAGCCGATCGGTATAAGGGATGATGGAATCGGCATTGTTCCAACTTCCGGCATCCAGACCTTTCACTGCCATACTGTTGCTGTCTAAATTGAGTGAATAAACCTGCGGGGGAGTGGTATAAAACATCAGGTCGGTCTCGCTTAAAACTGCGCCGAGTTTGAATTTTTTGTCAGTCGAAACCAGCGAGTTGATGATGGCTACCTCGCCACTGCTGGCTTTGTATTTATAGACCTTGTTATTGTCTGGATCGATGGTGTAAACATTGCCACCCAATACGATTAAGTTTCCTAATTTAACTTGGGCTGATGCATTTCCACTGGACGCTAGTTGTGATTGGAGTGTGCCAAAGTCGGCCACTGGCTGAACATCAACGAAGCGGGTAACATTACTAACATTGTCAATTTGTTTCTGCAGTTCGACTAATAATACTGTGGCCTCGGTTTGAGTCCGTTTGTTATGGGTGGCTGATTCGGCGGCCAAATACGCCTCGGTCAAAAGTTCGCGGGCTTTAGCAGTATCCTCATAAATTAGAGCCGCTTGAGCGGCATCCCGTTTTTGTTGGGCGTCGGCTAAAGCCGTGATGGCTTTCTTTGAACCGATCCGATTGCTCTGACCACTAGCAAACGCCAGGGTAGAACCAACGATTGCGATTATTAACACCACCACGACACCCAAGAGAATTCGATCTCCGCCAGGCCGTTTCTTAATATTCTTGACGGCGTTGCTGACGATGGTAAAGACCGCATCCACTCCAGTCAAGATAATCAATCCAGCCACTTTGAGGATTTTCCACAAAATCGTTCCAGCGTTGCGAAGTTGGTTAGAATTCAGTTTGATTTTCTTTTGGTAGTCACTGATGTTAATACTCGGTTTAATCTGTCCCAAGCTTGGTCGCATAACTTTGCTAGGATGAGAACTGGGTTCGTTGGTTTCATCAATTACCAATTCTTCTCTTGGTAGGGTTGGAGTGAACCTGGACTCAACCACAGTCGGGCGAGGTGGTTCGGAAATTTGTTCTTGAGGAATACTCTCCAGGGCTTCCGCCACGGTTTTGGTCTTATCTTCAACTGGCAAAGTCGTAGTGGTTCCGCCTTTAAAGAAACTTAATTTTTTGGCCCGGCGCGGGGCTTCTTCCTGCGGTTCGCCCACCCAATTCTCGGCCGGTTCGGTTTCTTCTTCTTGAGCTAACAATTCGGGGGTGGAAAATTCAACCACCATCACACTAGTCCGATGGATTTCATCTTCCTGCTCTAAAACCGAAGCTAACCGCTTGGCGGCCTGGGCTGGGGTCTGTCCTTCCATCATCCGACGAAGTTTCTCGATTGAGATGTAGTAGAACAACTCCGAAGTACTGACAATCAGTTTGTCGTTTACTTCCAATTCGCCTTCAATCAAGTTCAGTAAAGTTTCCTCTGGCCGGTAACTCTCGCCAGGGGTATACATCCCCTTGGACAAGTTTATCATATTGTTGCCCCGCAATAGGTGAGCTTCGGCTGTCCCGCGCTGAACCAAATGAATTTCCCGATCCGCTACTGCCGCTACAATCACATTGAGTTTGCCGATCCAATCTTTCTCGCCCTCTTTGGCGATTGCTGCCAATTCTTCGTTGGCCGCTTTAAGCGCATTTTCAAAACTTTCGCTAGCCGAAAGTTCCAGGTCGCTGTAATATTCTTCTTTGACAATGTCGATCAAGTTGTAAGCGATGTCGGGCGTGAGGGGAGAAGGACTGCCGATGTCCACCACAAAATACAACGAGCCATGGGCCTTTTGGGCTTCTTCGTCCGGTTCATACATTAAGCAAGTCGAAAATCCGCCCTTGGCTTTATCATGAGACAATACTTTGCCCACTCGGGTGACTAATTGTTTATCAGTTTTAACCGCCGAGATTGTTTCTTCCATCATCAAACAAATTTTCTTACCAATTCATAATCATTATATAGGGGAGTGCTAAGAATTTCCAAACTGGATTAATTGGCTAAGCCCTGGTCCCCAGCGCCATTTCCCCTTAACGCCCTATGATAAGATGAGAGCAGATGAAAAACAATAGCCCATTATCGAGGTGGTGGCTAAAAAGCGCTCTGGTTGCGGTTATTATTTTGGGGCTGGGAATTTGGCTGGCCCCCTACTGGCAGGGAATCAAACCGATCTCGCCAATTATGCTTCAGATCGGTAATTTCCCGATTCATTGGTACGGCGTGATTTTAGCGATTGCGACCGGGTCTGGTTTTTGGCTGACGATGCGATTGTCCCGCGGTCGAGTAACTGTTGAACAGATTTTAGAAGCATCGATTTGGATGATTGTGGGTGGGCTAATTGGGGCCAGGTTGCTGTTTGTCATGTTAAAGTGGCCGATTTATTCTTTGCATCCCGAAGAGATACTGTTATTTAATCAGGGCGGTCTAAGTATCCATGGGGCGTTGTTGGGTGGAATCGGAAGTTTGCTGTGGTACGCTTCAAAGGCCAAACTAAATTTTTGGCAACTAGCCGATTTGAGCGTACCGGGCTTGGCGTTGGGTCAGGCCATCGGTCGATTTGGCAACTTTTTCAATCAAGAGGCCTTCGGCGGACCAACTCAATTACCTTGGAAAATGTATGTGGCTCCCAGTTTAAGACCAATCCAACTCTTGCAGGAGCGTTATTTCCATCCGACTTTTATTTATGAATCGATTTTAGACATAGCACTTTTAATAGTATTGCTACGGATGACGCTACATCCCAAGCGGGCAGGCAGTATCCTGGCCTGGTATCTGATACTATATAGTGGCTTGCGATTCGGGGTGGAATGGTTTCGGGTAGATAGTGATTCGATTGGCATTTTCACTCTAGCGCAGTGGGCCAGTTTGGCCATTATCGTTGTCGGACTATATTTGCTTAATCGCAAATCTCATGCTTAATTCGATTCTGTTAGTTCTAGCGACCGTTATGTTGGCCATCGTTCTGTGGCGCAGTTTTGCGCTAAAAGCCAACAATCAAGACGACCTTACCGACTTGGAGGAGACCGGCATCAAAGCTCAACTTAAAGCCGTCCAGGATAAGTTGGACCAAGAAAAATCGACCAAAGATCAATTGCTCGGAGAAAAAGCCAGAGCCGAGAAAGAATACAACCAATTGACTGGCGATTTAAGGTCACTCGGTCGAGAAAGGGACACACTCCAGAAGCAGGTGGCAAAATTTCAAACTGACGAAGAGGGACAAAAAACCGCTTTTGATCAACAAGTTGTCAAACTAGACCAATCCAGACAATCACTTGAGGATGAAAAGGCTCGGATTCGACAAGAAGACCAGGACCGACGCAAACTAGCCGAAGAGCAACGTGATCGTCTTTGGAATGATCACGAAGGCAGAGTAATCAAATTACTTTCGGATTTATGTGGTATGCCGGAATATGCGTTTGCCTTGTATGACAAGGACTGCCTACCCAAAGAAATTCCATCAAAATTTAAACCAGATACTGTCATAGAATTTCTGGGACAATTTATTGTGTTCGATGCCAAGGCCTCCCGCTCCGACAACTTTCAGAACTACATTAAGACCCAAGTCGTGGCTACTGTAGAAAAAATCAACAACCATCCAGCGATCTACCAAAATGTTTTTTTTGTAGTCCCAACCGAAGGTATCTCCGAGTTATCCACCACTCGTTTCTATGAACAGGGTTATAACTTTTTTGTCATTTCGCCGGAGGCCCTGGCTCCAATTTTGGCTGGTCTGAAGAAGATTACCACCTATGAATTTGCTGAACAAATGGACCCCCAGGAAAGAGAAAATATTATTGGGACTATGGCTGAACTGGGTTACCATATTAGCTTTCGTAATGCCGCAGATATAGTATTAGCCCAAGGCGGAGTAAGGGCACTGGAAAAGCTGGATAAACTAGAAGGCAATCTTAGGGAGTCAATCGAAGAACGTATAGGTAAAATAGAAGAGCGCCAACCGAAAACGCTAAGTCCGGCCGATCTCAAACGAATCATTGCCGGAGGTAGTAAAGGCCAGCAAAAGGAAATTATAAAATTAGTGTCGCCAAAAGCCCTTGTCGGTGAAGATGCTTTTGAAGCAGTGGCTAATACAAGTGGGGGAACTGATGGTAGCGAACGACCATAACCGAACGATATCGCTGTCGGTTAAAACTCGGACCTGGTTTTCGTTGGGTAATTTTTTGTTGTTGAGTTTATTTGTTTGGAACAGTTGGCGAATGTATCAGGCCTACACTTCAGCCAAATTAGCCCTAGCCAATCCGATTCTTTCGGCTGATCCGGAAAAATTTGCCGAGCAAATTGCTTCCAGTATTCCGCCGCTCTGGGCTTGGCTAGTCACCGGAGTGTCACTGATTATTACGCTGGGTTTGTTGTCGGCTTGGTGGGTACCGCGATTAACAAAGTGGCGGTGGCTGGCTCTTACTAACGGACTCTGGCTGGGTGGCTGGACACTGTATATTTTATTGTGGTTAGTTGTAGCAGTGATTGTCGTAAGCAACTTATTACGGTTTACTTAAAGGGGCTAGCCCCGTTAGAAGCCAACGTTACTATCATCAACTATCTATTTCCAGTCAGATCATGACTAAATCAACCTATCAACCAATAACGCAAATAAAAAAGAATTCTATAGAATTATTTTTTATGAAAGGTTTCTAACGGGGTGGAAGACAAAAAATCACGACAAGTTAATTTTTGGGGATTAGTGTTTTTGGTTAGTGCCCTAGTAATAGCTGGAATTTTGGGTTACATGTTCATTGAGGGCTGGAGCATTTTAGATGCCCTCTATATGGTTGTAATCACTTTGGCTACAGTTGGGTTCAAGGAAGTTCACCCGCTTTCACCGGCCGGTGAAGTATTTACGATTTTACTGATTGTCTTTGGTTTAATTACGGTTTATTATGTAGTCCGACTCTTGGGAGAATATCTGATTGAGGATAAACTAGAAGAGCATTTAAAGAGTAAGAAAATGGAAAAAAGTTTAAAAGCGCTATCGGGGCACTATGTCATTTGTGGGTTTGGTCGAGTCGGTAGTCAGGTGGCTCATGAATTGACTAAAGAACCAGCCGAGTTTGTAGTAGTCGAACGAGAGCATACTATTGTCGCCGAATGTGAGCAGGAGGGTTTTTTGTGCGTGGCTGGTGATACGACCGACGAGGCAGTCCTGAAACGAGCCGGAGTGATGAATGCGAAAGGACTAATTGTTTGTCTGGGGCGGGACAGCGATACGGTTTTAACGATTATTACGGCTCGATCGCTAAATAATGATTTATTTATTGTGGCTCGGGCTAACCGAGATAATACCGCGGCCAAACTGCTTCAGGTCGGGGCTAACCGAGTAGTTTCTCCTCATCAGATTGGTGGATTTCGGATGGCCAGTTTTGCGCTTAATCCAGAAGTGGCCGACTTTTTGGATGATGTTCAGGACTTAGGCAACCGAGAAGTGCAAATCGATGATGTAATCGTAGCCAATACTTCTCTGGCTGCTGGTCATAGTATCGCTACTAAACTATCCAATCGGACCTATGGAGTTTCGATTCTGGCTATCCATAAGCCAGACGGACATGCTATCATTAATCCCATCGGGGATACCGTGGTAGAGGCCGGTGATCGACTAATTTTATTAGGGACCAAAGAAAAACTATCCGCGGTGGTAAAATTATTAGGGGCTAGGTAACGGTTTTAATATTATACTCAACCGTCATTCTGGTAAGCGAAGCGCATCCAGAATCTTATATACGATTTTGGTCACCTGCCCGAAGATGCTACATCGTTGCAGACGGGAGCCAGAATGACGATGAATACGGTAATCAAGAAGAAAGGAACTAGATATGCGCTCTCGTTATTCCCAAGAATTTATAGATAAACAACAACAGATACTGCTCAAAAATAAAGCTGCCATCGAGCAGGACCTAAGTAGCATTTCTCGCTATGATGAATCTTCGGGCACCTATATCGCTCTGCAACCGGATTTTGATTCTGGTACGGTGGAGGATCAGGCCGACGATAGTGCTGAATCAGAAATCTTTCAACAAAGAGAAGCCCAAGTTTCTGATTTAGAAAAATCTTTTAGCGAGATTAAATTAGCCCTCAAGAAAATCGATGAGGGCAATTATGGCCGGTGCGAGTCCACTGGCGACTGGATTGATGAAGAGCGGTTAAAAGTTTATCCAGCGGCCAGAACATGCGCAGACGACCATTCTCAACTTTAAACCGGTTCATTCTAACGGCGGTTTTGACCATCGGCGTAGCCCAAGTCCTGCGCTGGTTTTGGCCGGGCGATATTTTTTACAATCCTGGTTTGGCTTTCAGTTGGCAGTTGCCGAGCTTGGCTGTCTTAATTGTCTCGGGCGGATTTTTAGCACTAGTGGGTTGGTGGTTTTATACTTATCGGTGGTTAGGGCCAATTTGGGCAGTAGCTGGCGGTATGATTTTTGGCGGGGGAGCCAGCAATTTACTGGAACGATTTATGTTTGACGGTAAGGTGGCGGATTACATCAACTTTTTCAATCTAACCACTACCAATTTAGCCGATTTAGTAATCGTGGTTGGGATTGGACTGGCTTTGAAGCGAATATGGAATCATCAATAAATAAATTGGAGATTATTTTTGAGAACTACGAGTTACTGGTGATTAATAAACCGGCCGGGTTGGTAGTGCATGAAGGTAGTGGACCAGCCGTTACTACCCTGGTTGATTTATTGGCCCATCATTTGCCTAAGTCACCGCTTAAAACCGAGCATTACGGCCTCGTGCATCGGTTAGACAAAGATACTTCTGGAATAGTGTTAGTGGCTAAGACCAAGGATAATTTTACTTATCTTCGAACTTTATTTCGTCAGCGCGAAATCCATAAAGAGTATTTAGTTTTAGTTCATGGTCATCTCACTCCCAAGCGGGGAATCATTAAAATCCCATTGTCTCGAGATTTGGTTAAACGGACCCAAGTTGTGCCCCGGGCTTCCGGTAAAATCTCGGAAACTGGCTATGAAGTCATTGGCTACTATCGCGGTTTTACCTATCTCCGAGCTCAACCTACTACCGGCCGAACGCATCAAATTAGAGTCCATTTTAGCAGTTTGGGCTATCCGGTTGTGGGAGACAAAACCTACGGTAAACCGGATTCACTGGCTCGCCAATTTCTGCATTCACACAAAATCTCTTTTGTTGATTTATTAGGCAAACGCCAAACCTTCATCGCGCCACTCCCAGATGATTTAACCCAATTTTTAGATGACTTGTCCCGTTAGAAATTTAGGAAACGGGCTGGTTAGTACGGAGTAAAACATAAGTATAACTATATTGAATACAGATTTCTAACGGGATGGACTTAAATAAACCCTTGTTTATCATCACCGGACCATCAGCGGTTGGCAAAACCGCCGTGGTTACCGGTATCCTACAAAGCAACATTCCGGTGGACAAAGTCATTACTACTACTTCGCGAGTACCCCGAGCCGGAGAAATTGATGGAGTAAATTATCATTTTGTTAGTCAAGAACAATTTGAGACCTTGGTCCGAGACGACAAAATGTTCGAGTGGGCCGAATATGCCGGGAATTTTTACGGCAGTCAGCGGGCGGATGTAGAAAAAATTTTTGAACACAATCAGTATCCCCTGTGGGTGTTGGATTCACAGGGCGCGGATTTTTTGAAGGACCATTATAAAAATACTTATGTAATTTTTTTGGTTCCGAGTGCGTTTGATATCTTGCGGACTCGGATGGAAAAGCGGGGGATGGCCGAGGCGGATATTCGCCGCCGACTAAAAATCGCCCGATCTGAATTGGATCAGGCCCCCAAGTATGATGTGCGAGTGATTAATTATGATGGGCAACTGTCAAAAATTGTGGCGGAGGTGGCGGAAATTATTAGAGGGAAGATAGAAGGTTAGTCGCGAGTGGCAAGTCGCGAGTCGCGAGTGGAAAAACTAACTCTTCCCTCACTCATCACTCGTTACTCATTACTTTCTTGGTTATTTCTAATCCACACACATAGCCACTGTCGTCTTTGACTGGAGCAATCGTCGTTCCGGGGAAGTTGGTTTTGAGCCAGGGTACCAATATATCCATTTGCCAAGGGCCCAGTTCAACTACGGCAAACCGGAACTTGGTGTTTAAGAAGAACTGTCGGTACAATCCCAGGCCGTCGTCTGGGACAAAAACTGCCATCGACGGTTCGTGGAATACTTCTCTAGTTGGATAGTAGTCGGTTGGAACATAAGGAAGATTAGCGACGACCAAATCGACCGATGGGATGTGTTCGCCCAGATTAGCACAAATAAATTCAATTCTATCATCGACTCCGTACTGGATGGCATTGCGTCGAGCCACTTTCAGGGCGGTCTCGGATATATCACTAGCCACTACTCGTAAAGTGGGTAGATTTTTGGTTAGGGCAACTGCAATATTGCCACTCCCGGTTCCCACCTCATGCACGACTGATAAATTATGCCGTTCAATTAATTCTATTGTTCGTCTAACGATTGTCTCGGTCTCTGGACGGGGGATTAAAACCTGGCGGTTAACAATAAAATTGAGTCCGAAAAACTCTTTTTGGCCAGTTAAGTAAGCTACTGGTACGCCACTGTGTCGTCTGGCAATCAGCCAACGATAACGAACTTCCACTATCGGTGATAACCGTTGTTCACTATTTATATATAGGTCGGTTTTACTGACGCCTAGAATGTGGGCCAAAAGCACCTCGGCATCTAGCCGAGGAGTGGAACTAGCAGGCAATTGTTTAGTAGCCCAATTGAGGGCAGTTTTGATTTTCATCCCGTTAGAAATCTTCTATTGAAATTATTGCCTGAGCCCTTCGGCTACGCTCAGGATAAAAACTTCGTTGAAGGCCATACCAAATGTGTCCCTTCGATTCGCTCCGCTCACTCAGGGAATAAGTCCCGTTAGAAATAAAAACCTAGCGTTTTTAGTCCGATATTAATGTTGTGAATGTAGTGTTTATAGTAAGTGTCTGTTTGACAGGGCAGTAGGAGTGCCGTTAGGTGATTTCTAACGGGATAAATCATAGATTCGCCTCGCGGTCGAGTCGGAGTTGTTCGGTTTTTAATGCTTCCACAATTGGTTCCAGATGGCCTGCCAAAACATTTTCAATGTGATGCCAACTGATGTTAACTCGATGATCGGTAATTCGATCTTGAGGAAAATTGTATGTTCGAATTTTTTCACTTCGGTCACCAGTCCCAATTTGCGACTTGCGTTCTTGAGATAATGTCTGGCGTCTGGTTTCTTCCTCCAATGCCAGTAGCCGGGACCGAAGCACTCCCATTGCCTTCAGTTTGTTTTTGGTCTGCGATTTCTCGTCCTGACAGGTTGCCACAGTTCCAGTTGGAATGTGAGTAATTCGGACGGCCGAGTCGGTAGTGTTAACGCTTTGACCGCCATGTCCGCCAGACCGAAACACATCAATCCGTAAATCATCGGGTTTAATTTCTAAATCGACTTCTTCAGCCACCGGCAAAACCGCAACTGTAGCAGTCGAGGTGTGGACTCGGCCTTTGGCCTCGGTTATTGGAACGCGCTGAACCCGATGAACTCCACTTTCAAATTTAAGGGTAGCATAGACATTATGTCCGGTGACTTGAAAGATGACTTCCTTGAAACCATTGTTCTCGGTTGGACTACCATCAATCATTTCTACTTTCCAGCCCTGTTCGACAGCAAATCGGCTATACATTCTTAGGAGTTCGCCAGCAAAAATTCCGGCTTCGTCCCCGCCAGCCCCAGCCCGGATTTCGACGATGGCGTCTCGGTCATCATTGGGGTCTTTTGGTAACATCAAGACCTCCAATTGTTCAATCAACTGGGCTAGTTTGGGTTGCAAAATGGGCAATTCTTCACGAGCTAGTTCGGCCATTTCCTGGTCGGCTCCCGTCGCAGTTTGCTCATGCTCGGAAATTTCTGCTTTTAGTCGTTCTATCTCTTGGTAAAGCGAAACAATTTCTTTCAAATAACCTTCCCGTTTCAACAGTTTGGTCTGTTCGGTAGGGGAGAGTCGGCTCAAATTAGCCAACTGATGTCGGATGGTGGCATACTCGGTTTTAATCTCATCTATTTTCATACTAAAATTGCCACTCCTATTGTGGCATAAACAGACCAGTTTGAAACTGTTAGGCCTTCTTTTTGGCTACTTTGGCCTTAACCCCGGCCTTGGCTCGAGCCAGCCGTTCCTGGAATTTTTCTACCCGTCCGGCCTTATCCATCAGTTTTTGCTTCCCAGTATAGAACGGATGGCACTTGGAGCAGATATCAACCCTGGTCGACTCTTGAGTTGAGCCCACCTCTAAGATATTCCCGCAGGCGCAGGCAATTTTGGCTTTCGGGAAATAAGTTGGATGGATATCCTTCTTCATCCCGTTAGAAACCTTACGCGAAAAATAATTCTCCAGGAATTCTTTTTCGCAAAACTGGTATGGAAGGTATTAGTGGTAAACATTGGTTGACTAGATGAACCCAATTTCTCCTTGGCTGGACAGTTTCTAACGGGATTCATCTCGTTAGAAATAAGGGACCTAGCGTTTTTAGTCCGATATTAGTGTCATGAGTGTATGTTTATAGTAAGTGCCTGTTTGACAGGGCAGTGAGGGTGCCGTTAGGTGATTTCCAACGGGACTCATACTTGGCTAACTCTACTATAAATGGCAGGGTTGAGTCAACTGGGGGATTACGGACTTCCCCTTGACAAAAACCAGATTTTGTAGTATTATAATTTAATACCTAAAATAAAAATCAACCTTTCAATATGTTCTTTTTCCAAACCAGGGGGTTCAAAATTGGACTAACTATCTTTGCCGCCGTTGCGGTAATTTTGCTTGTTTTGTTCGGTCGGCAGATAGTTGATTGGATTAAGTTATTTGGCTCCAAGGCCGAAGTGACTGGTCCGCAGGTTATCTTTAATGGCACCGATTGGGCTGGTGGAACTCATACTGGTACCAAGGTGGATGGCAACAACTTGACCATCAAATTGCCTTAATAATTTTAAATAGTGCTTCCCCAAGGGTGAGCAAGGTTCCGAGCTTGCCGAGGAAAGGGACTACCAAAAATTCAATTACAATTAGTCAAAAATAAAAACCAAAAATGCTCGAACGTCTAACTAAACAATTAGAGAATCATCAACCAAAATCAAACACCGCCTATATTCATTGGGCGTTGGTCTTGGTCTTGGCGATGTCGTTCACTGGTTGGATGGTCTATCAGGGTGTCAGTCAAAAGGTAGAGGCACAGAGCATTCCACAAAGTATCAGAATCAATTATCCGACTAGTGGGGATTTGCTTTTGGCTAATAGCACCTATCAGGGGGAGTACGAAGTGTTGACCAATACAACTAGCTCTGGGATAGAATTCTTGGTCAAAAATCCTTCTGGGGTGTTAATCTCAATCTATACATCTGGGGTTAACCAAAAGGGTAAATATACTTTTGTTTGGGATTTAACTAAACTATTGACCAATGTTGATTTCTTGAATCAGGGATTTACTACTCTCACATTGGAGGTATATGACGCCGGGGCTAAGGTTTATAGTCATACAGTAAAAGTATGGCGGATGAAGTCTGGATCTATAATTAACAGCGCCGCCGGGCCCACTGACTGGCAGAAACCAATTCCTCAACAAGAATTTGGAAGCGATCAACTTGCGTTAGACCTTGCTTGGAAGGGTGGGAACTTTGCGCCACCGAGTAGCAGTGGAGCAACAGATTTTTATAATCAAGCCCATGTGTTAATGGGACATTTCGTCAATGGCAGTCCGGATTTGTTCAAAATTGACGAGTGGATGGCCGGTGGCCATTTTGGATCTTACCTCGCCACCACATATGGCGTCGTATCTTTTTTGTGGAGCCATATTGGGTCCCAATTTTGGAGTTATACCGGCGGTTCTGGCCCGACACTAGGAATGCAGATTATTAGTTATGCCGCTGACGGCGAATATCCTGAAGGACGCGGTACGCCCGTAGCTGGCGCAATCGACAGGATATCTATGCCACTAAGTAGTTTTGTTACTTGGTCGGCTCCTGTCGGAACTGCTGGGCCAGTTTATCCGGGAGCAAAATATATATTAAAATGGGCAGTTAATGTTAAAGCTAATCCTCCAAGTGGTCTTAAGGCAGATGTCACGGCTTATTACAATTATGATTCTGTAAGTAAGACATGGAAGAGCCAGGTAGTTGCACCAGACATCGATCCAGTATCTATTACTAGTAAAGAATGGACCATTCCGACAGATGTCAAACTCGGCAGTACGATCAAGTTTTTGATTACCACTAAATTAAGTACTCTCCAGGGTAGCGTAGAGTACAGTAAAACCAACTCCGGCGATCTGAAAGTTAACTCTACTACTGCCCCAATCGAATTAACCAGTCCGACGAAAATTGGAACTGGGCCAGACAATGGTGTGATTAAGCCAAAGTTAGTTACTCTTAGCGATGGTAAAGAATATCGGTCTTTTACTTTGAAATGGAGTATGGCCGATAATGTTCCTGCCAATCTAGACCTAGTAGCACATGTTAAATATGCGTTGGCCGATGACTCTGAAACCATGGATGTAGGTTCAGTGAACTTATCTGATGGCTCATATGATTGGAGAAATCCATTGGAGGCAACTAGTGAAAAGGATACAGCTTTCTGGATTGGTAAAGCAGCCAACCTAGTGTTTTATTCTAGAGATAACTCATTTGTTTACACTAGTTATCCAGTGGTCTTTGGTGGACGGTTGACCGTTACTCAACCGCAACCTAACGAAGTTATGGTTGGACAGCCGTATACGATTAAGTGGACCTATCCACCGGCTTACACTTCTCAACAGCCAGAGTTCCATCAAAATACTCGATATTTACAGATTCATTATGGTGAAGTGGTTAAGGGTACAGACGGACAAGAAAAAGTAGATAATTGGACAGAAATCGTGCAACTAGAACCAAGCACGACGGGACCAACTGATTCTTATACTTGGAGCGGTGATAAAACCTCCGTCTTAACGGCAGGCAAGAAATATCGGTTCAGTTTCACCTGGGTTTATAAGTTATCGGTTGGAACCGCAAATGCCAAAAGTAGTTTCCCAGCCGTGGACTTTACTGTTGCCTCTAGTGACGGCCCATTCATCAATTTCACTACTCCTACCGCACGAACCGTAGCGGTGGTTGGTAAAATTTTGCCAATTCATATTCAAATCACTCCTAATGGTTGGGATATGTCGAAGTTCGATATTATGTTTATCCAGTACGCCATTACGGGTGGGACGCCTAAAAACATAGAAGGTATCAATCCGGATGATCGGCTAGAATATGATTTTTCATGGACTGTTCCTACTGAACTGGCTAATGAAAAAATTCATCTCATTGCAACTTTGGGTGGCGGAACAACCCCTAGAGATTCCGACCCATTTTCAGTAATCTCTGCCGGTCATACCGGTGATGGCACTAATCCATCTGATTATCAAATGCGATTTGCGTCTGCGATTAAACCGTTGTTTGGAGTCGGTGAGACCAATTCGCGCTTAACCGACATTACTGGCGGGGCTGCGGCAGAAAGCAACTTTTCCCAAACCGCCACTATTAAATATTGGTTGAGCTTGTATATGGTAGACGGCAGTGGTCAAGACAAACTTATTTACGCTTTCCCGTTACAGCGGAGTGATACTGGCGCATTGTCAATTTTGGATGCTGACCGTGCCAGTCAGTTTGGTGCAGGAGTATTAAATTCAGCCACTAAAATTCAATTAGTGGTTGCCTTCGAAATCACAGACAGTATTCTCGATACTGAACTACCGTCAGTCACTAGTGTGACGATTAATTACAGCACCGACTTTGTTAATGCCCCGTTTGAAATCACCATTACACCAAATACCAAAACGATCGATACTGGTGCTAGTGCGGATTACACTATCACAGTTATCCCAGTCGATAGCCCGACCTTTACTGGTTCAGTAACACTTGCTATCGCTAACCCAAGCTGGGCAGAAGGTCAAGTCGCGATTACTTTTGATTCAGTCACCACCAATGTTCCGGGGGGTGCAACTCTAAAACTTACTTCCACCACTCCGGGTACCTATACATTTATTGTCAGTGCGACTGCCGGTGAATTTGTTGCAAGGAGCACAGTTACTACATTAATAGTCGGCTCTGTCACACCTCCCGATGGAACTGTCCCGCAAGTAAATATTGCTTTCACCGCTCCAGTCCAGCGTGGCGAGATTAAGAACCCTGACTTGCGATTTACTCTTGCGTTATACGAAGGCCTACAATCCGTTTATCAGGACTCTACATTAGTCACTGATGCCACCGATCACGGGAGCATGACAATCCCATCTGTGCAGTCCAATTTAGAGTTGGGTAAGAGTTATAACGCCTACATCAAGACCCCTCAACATCTTTCGCAGAAAGCGAGCAAGGTTAATGGTGTCACTGGGAGCAGTTTCATCGTTACCCAGACAATCAACAACGCCCCTCTGGCAGTCGGTTTAGAGTTCCCAGAACTTCCAGCCGGAGATATCGCTTATGGTGCAACTACTGGAGACAATGCTTATGACTCTTGGGACACAATTGACTCGACTGACTGGGGCCAATTTATAAGTGAAATGGTTGAGACATTTTTGACCAAGCTGTCCGATTTTAATAACGATACTGAAATCAACGCTCTTGATACTCCTTGGTTCTACAGCAACTGGTGGAGCGATGGTGCTATGCACACCGATGGTATATCTAATCCTCAACCTCAATAAACCATGGAAGATTTAACCCCACAACCAGAACTTCAACCCCAACCCCAACCAAAAAATTATCGTTGGGTCGTTACGGCCTTGGTCTCGTTGGCTGGTTTAGTGGTAGCTGTAACCTTACTAACTCAAAGCAATTTCTTAGAGGGATTTTTGAAACTAATTGGTGCCGGTGCTTCAGTAATTGATAGTTCAATTACACTTACTTATAATCCAGCAACTGCGCCAGATGTAGCCAATTTTGACTTTATTGCCAAAGCCAGCGGTGAAAGTTTTGCGAAAAAGACAGTTGCTTTAACTGATGCTAGCGGAATGATTACTTTCCGTGGTATGGGACTACTGGCTGGCGAAAGTTACATCATCAAAATGACGGTCTCTGGTCAACCAGAAAAAGATGCTCAATTTGAATTTGTGGCTACCGACAAAGCGATTTATGAATTCTCTTTAAATAGTTTTAGTGCTGATGGAGTTACTGTCACAGGCGAGTCCGGCTCCGAGGGTTCAGCTGACTTGAACGGAGACGGGGCAGTCGATTCTCGCGATTATTCCGAGTTTTTGAGACAGATGCAGGAGTCGGCTACAGCCGGTTCTATCCCTGTTGAGACGACTACACCTACCTCTTGACAAAAAATGCTAAATGTAGTATAATGAAGTAATAAGGTTGGCCGGTTTAAAATCAAAAATGAAACAGCAAATCGTTAAATTAGTAAGCGGACTCACCGGTGCCGGATTGGCACTGATGGGCGTAATGCCGGTAATCGCTCAATCAAGTACGACTGTAGCATCGCTTTTCTTTAGTCCGTCAACCAAGACCGCCAGTTATGTAGCGGGTGCTACTAACGAATTTACAATTGACTTGATGGTTAATACCGGCGGTCAACCGGTAGTCGGAGTTGATGCGGTAGTCACATTTACTCCAACCGACTTGCAGTTTGTCAGCGCTAATAATGCTGGTAGTTTATTTACTATTCCAATCGTCCTTGCGCGGGGAAGTGGGAAACAACTTATAACTGGGTTGATTGCTCCGGGGAGTACGACTGCGGTTAATTCGGCTAGTGCCAAGGTTTCTACTCTAACTTTCAAGACATTACACACTGGTAGTACCACGATTGGTATCAGCCAGTCAGAATCCAATGTCGCTCATCAGACCCCAAGCCAGGGTGATATCTTGGCCAGCAATGGTGGTGGTACCGCCAATATTACCATTACCAGTTCTCAACCAACCGATCAGGTTTTGAATTCAGTAACGATTTCTCCGACTTCAGCTTCGGTGGCTGTTAATAGTACACAATCGTTTACGGCGACAGCGTTGAATGCTAGTGGAGCAACAATTGCTTCTGGTGTTACATTCGCATGGAGCGTGGTACAACCCGCTGGTGGTATCGGTATCGGCGGAACCGTCAGTCCGATCTCCGGTGGTTCAACTACATTTACCGCTGGAAGTGCAACCGGTTCTGCACAGGTCGCTGTGACAGCAACACAGGGTGCGGTCACAAAAAATGGCTTTGCTACTGTTACGGTCGGTGGCGGTTTTAATCCTGGCCCAATTGGTTCTAACCCATACATCTCCAGTGTTCAACCAAGTTATGGCAACAAAGATGTCGCCAGACAGGTAACAATTTCTGGTGGTAACTTCGGTGAATACGATACCAGCAAGAGCAAGGTCTTTGTTGGATTATTAGAGGCCACGGTCTTGGACTGGAACAACAATCAAATTTTAGTCCAGGTTCCGGCCAACTCTTCATTGACTGCCCAAGCCACCCTGACGGTGCGAGTGCTAACCGCTAGCGACACCCAAGCCAGTTTCGTGGGTTATACCTATACAATGGGAACACTACCCAATAATGGTCCAGAGGACATTCTATGGGTTGGTGTAGTTCTGATGGCACTAGGTGCCTCCTGGTTGGCCTACCGCAAGATGGCCACAGTCACAGCCACAACTGACTCTGACTTGACCTAAACTAAATCCTAACTCATACTGGCCCTCGGGTCCTGCCTACCGGCAGGCAGGTTTAGCCCGAGGGTTTTTTATTAGGTATGATAGAACTGGGGAAGTGAAAAGTTATAAGTAAAAAGTCCTCTTTCGTTCTGTTGTACAGCAGAACTACGGAAGGATCTGCGATGAAAAGTTATGGTAACCCAATTTCTAATTTCTAATCAAATCTAAGTGACTGAATGTTTCAAAATTAAGACATTAGGTAATCCACTCAAAATTCAAAATTTGTCATTCAAAATTACTTGCTAGAATTCCCGTCATTCTGGTAAGCGAAGCGCATCCAGAATCTTATACGATTCCGGCCTTCGCCGGAATGACGACAAGAGATTGAAGGTCTACCCTTTTCCCTCACTCATTACTCGATACTCGCAACTCAATACTCATCATGCCACACACTTTTGCAGACGAAATTAGTTTTAAGGTCAAAGCCGGCGATGGCGGAAATGGCGGTGTGTCTTTTCGGAGAGAAAAATTTGTGGCCAAGGGCGGTCCAGATGGCGGGGACGGTGGCCGAGGCGGGAGTGTCTTTATTGTCGCCGATCACAATCTAAACACTCTGGCCGATCTCGGTAAACATTACGCCTACTCGGCCGAAGGTGGTCAACCAGGGCGCAAGCAAAAGTCCGCCGGTCATTCGGGCGAGGATTTAATATTAAAAGTCCCAGTTGGGACACAAGTGTTTGAAGTTGAAACAGTTCGGCGTAAGTCCCAAGAATTTCTGGTGGCTGATTTAGACGAATCGGGCGAAAAGTTTTTGATTGCCAAAGGTGGCGACGGGGGGACTGGCAACGCTCGGTTTGCTCGGGCCAGTTTTCAAACCCCAACCTTTGCCGAACTGGGTGAGCCAGGCGACGAAAAGACGGTAACATTGAAATTAAAGATTGTGGCCGATGTCGGTTTAATCGGTCTGCCTAATGTTGGCAAGTCCACTTTACTTTCGGTAATTAGCAACGCTCGGCCTAAGATTGCCGACTATGAATTTACTACCCTGGTGCCGAACCTGGGGATAGTGAAATTAAAAGACACTAGTTTTGTGGTGGCGGATATCCCAGGGTTAATTGAAGGTGCGTCCAAAGGCAAAGGGCTGGGGATTCAATTCTTGCGCCATATTGAACGGACCAAACTTTTGGTACATTTGCTGGATGCTACTAGTGCCGACCCGGCCCAGGATTTTAAGGCCATCAATGCGGAGATGAAGGCCTATAGCAAACTGTTGGCGGGGAAGTCGCAAATTGTGGTGTTTAACAAGGCCGATGTGGTGGACGAGAAGACCCTGACTGGCTTGAAGAAACTCAAGTTTCGTGGTCGGCCGGTTTATTTCATTTCAGCAGTGACCCATCACGGCACTCGCGAATTAGTCGACGCAATTGTCGCGACCTTGCCAAAGGTTAAACACCAAGCCGATGCCGACAAACTTTACAAGGTTTTTACTATCCAGGACTTGCCGTATCTGCGGTTCGAAGTAACCAAGAAAGGGAAACAGTTTATTGTGACCGGTCCTCGCCAAGAGCGGTTGGCAGTCCGAACTAGTTTTGATAATCCGCAGGCCATGGCTCGGTTCTATAAAATTCTGAAACGGATGGGGGTGTTAGCCGAACTAGTCAAAGCTGGGGCTCGGCCGGGTGATATAATCAAAATCGGTCGGAAAGAGTTCCCCTTCGAAGGGATTTAAAAAAAACAAAATCACGAACTAATCTTCTGTTTGTGATTTTGAGAGGAGGAATGATGAGCCCCAAGAGCCGGCCCGAGCTAGCCGAGGGATGTGCGTCAAGGCGAATCCATTCCGACGAGGGCCTATAGTACAGCGGTAGTACGCAGCATTCGCATTGCTGAGACGGCAGTTCAATTCTGCCTAGGTCCACCAACCTTCGCTCTATCGAGCTACGGTTGGCTGCGCCGCTCAAGGTGTGCTTATGGCACAGATTTTAATGTAGAGAAAACAGCGAAGGTTGCCCTTCGTAGCTTTAGCGTAGTAGGGCATAATAAAATTATGTATTACGTTTATCTGCTTCGCAGTCATAAGAATAAAATGCAAACATATATTGGTAGTACATCCGATTTAAAATCTCGGTTTGTTGCACACAACGCTGGTCAATCGCCACATACTAGCAAGTTCAAACCGTGGGACATGATTTGCTACATAGCATTCAAGACAAAAGCCCAAGCTGAAAAGTTCGAAACCTATCTAAAAGCTGGTTCTGGGAAAGCATTTGCCAATAAACACTTGTTAACCTAATCTTCCTACTCGCTCTTGACCAAAAGCCCATTTTCAGGTAGAGTTCAAACCAGTCGAATATCTGGGGGCGGCTACTTAAAAACCGCCTATGAATGGATTATTGGGGGCCCTAGTGGCCCTTTTTGCATCCACAATTATGGGTATCCACAGTCCGGTTCCGATTACGGATCCGGCGACTTTGGCATTGCAAAATTTCCTAGCCGAAAAAAGTAGTCCAATGCCAGCCGAAGTGTTGATTGAATATCCTAACTGGGAAATGATTGTGGCTCTCTCTGCTGCCGAAAGTGGATACGGCAAACACCTGGGTGGAACTTATAACGCATGGGGAATTAAGGACTATCAATCCGGGAGTAAGAAGTATGGTGGAACTCGTGACTTCGCTTCGTGGGAAGAATCCATAAAATACACTTCAGAACTTTTGTTCAAATATGACTCCAAGGACGGTAAGCCCGACCCCAAAGCCATGGTGGCTACTTGGAAATATGTGAAGCCGTATGGACATTGGGTGAATAATGTCGCGTACTCACTGTATGATATTAATCAACACATGACGGTTTAGTTGATATAATATGGGAGATGAAAAAACAGTCGTTGACGGTTAAGGACAGAGCGTTGGGGGATTTTTCGAAAGCGCTTGAGAAATACTACAACAGTTGGGGGAACTTAATCGCCCGCTCATTTGTGGGTGGGTTATTTACCGCCCTCGGTGCCACGGTTGGCTTGGCATTGGTGTTGTATTTAATTGGATTTACTTTGGAAAAATTGGGGGTCTTACCAGTTGTAGGCGACTTTTTTGCTAGGATTAGTGAAGTGATGAACCATACCCTGTTGAAGTAATGCTGATTACTCCACATCTCTTAGCCGGAGTGGTGATTGCCAAAGGTATTCCAGAAGCCGTCCCGGCCGCGATTGCCGCGGTAACTTCGCATTTCGTGTTGGACTCAATTCCGCACTGGGATTACATCGGTAAACCGATGCCCACATTGACCAATATTATTCTGACCGTTGCCGATGGTCTGTTAGCGTTTGGACTGTGGTGGTGGCTGGTTCCGACCGAGCTTCGTTGGTACGGGCTTTTGATTGGTGGCTTTGCAGTTCTACCTGATTTTTTGATTGCGCCAAAATATCTCTGGCCCAAATGGATAACTCTGCCGATTGTAAAACAATTTAACCATTGGCACACGGCTGTCCTCCAATATGCCTGTGAACCAAAAACATGGGTTATTGGGTTGCTACCGCAAGTAGTGTTAGTTGCTTTTCTGATTTATTTTTTAAGAGGGTAATTTTATTTTCTTGTCATTCTGATTCTGCTGTCCAGCAGAAGAAGAATCTAAGCCGTCTACTGACGGCTGTTTCTTTTGCCACCCCATCCGTTGGGACAATTTCTAATTCTTAATTTCGAATTTCGAATCAAACTCGAATGACTGAATGTTTCAAAATTAAGGCATTAAGATATTCACTCAAAATTCAAAATTCATCATTCAAAATTACACATACTCCAATGCTCGGGCAAGAAGAGAGAAAATTTGCTCGATGGGTCCCAATAAGAACAGATTGTTCTACAACTTGTGTATCAAAAACCCCCGCGAAGCAGGGGCTTTTGTGGATCCAAAAGATAATAACAGAACGAATCCTATTTGCGTGGCATGAAGACCTCATAGAGGCCGAACACCACATAGACAATACCGAGGATCACGGCCAGCGTGAAACCCCAGTCCCGGTTAATGAAGACCAGAATCAGGTCCACGATACCGATTAGGAGATAGAGATACGCCATGGTCTCCTCCTTGGAAGTTAATGATATAACTTCTTATTAACAAACTTGTCAATAAAACCGCTTTAATTATAGCACGGAAATGCCAATTAAATCGGCGTGACCAGCCAAAAATGCACTACCAGACATTGGTTTACCGCCGGCTGGTTGTAATTGACTAACTTTTAATTTGCCAATAAACATCTCTTGACCAATTTTTTGGATTTTGCCCTTAGGATTATCGATATCAGGGGCTACTTCGGCAGAGATTATTTTGACAATGCAATTGTCACCCCGAGCGGAGTCGAGGGGTAACCGTGTGTGAGCCGACGGCCAGGGGGTATAGGCCCGAACTTGGCGAGAGATAAGGTCTTCGTCATTTTGCCAATTAATCAACCCATCCTCTTTCTGGAGCATTTTTACATAGGTCGCTTCCGCTTCATTCTGTGGAGTTGGCGTAATTTCGCCGTCTAAATATTTTGACAAATTTTCAATCAAAGTTTTCGCTCCCACTTCTGCCAGTTTTGTAGTTAGCGACTGGGTGGTGTCGGTGGGGGAGATTGATACCGGCTGGCTTTTAGCGATGATGCTACCAGTATCCATCTCAAGGTCCATTTTCATAATTGTAACGCCGGTCTCGCTGTCGCCATTTAAAATCGAAGCCGAAATTGGCGAAGCCCCGCGGTATTTTGGTAATAACGAAGCATGAACATTTACAATGCCTTTTGGTGGAATATCCAAAATCTCTTGTGGCAGAATCTTGCCATAAGCCACTACTACAATTACATCCGGATTTAATTCTCGGAGTTCAGCCCAAAAATCAGCATTAGTTTTTACTTTGCTTGGTTGCAAGACAGTAATCCCCTGTTCTTGGGCTACTGCTTTAACAGGGGAGGGAGTAATGGTCTGCTTTCTGCCGACTGGCTTGTCTGGTTGAGTAACGACTGCGACCACTTCAAATTGAGCATCACTTAATAACGCCCGGAGTGAAGGCACTGCGAATTCCGGTGTACCCATAAATGCTATTCGATGTCTTGTGGCCATCTTCATAGAAATTCTAAATCCTAATATCTAAACTCTAAACAAATTATAAATTCTAAATCTCAAACAGTTAGCTTTGGTTTTTGTTTTGAATTTGGGATTTAGGACTTGGGATTTGTTTAGGATTTAGGGTTTCGGATTTAGAGTTTCTCTGCATCATCTTGTGTCTCGTAGGTGTAAAGTTGGCCCTCTAATTTATCGATAAACAGCACTCCATCTAAATGGTCGTATTCATGCTGGATTACTCGAGCCAATAGTCCGGTCGCTTTGGCTTCAATCACATTGCCGGTTTCATCTATCCCCCGATAACGAATTTTTTCCGGCCGTTTTACCATCCCAAATAAATTCGGGAAAGACAAACAGCCCTCTTCGTCCAGCACTTGTTTTTTTGATGTCCAAATAATTTCAGGATTGATAATCGCAGTCCGAGGGACTGGTCCCTCGCCCGCATCGCTACGCCCGCCAGAAACGCTGTAACTACTGCGGGCTGGCGAAGCGTTGCGGGCGGGTTTGCCAGTTATATATTCGGCAATGATAATCCGCTTCAATTCTCCGACTTGTGGGGCGGACAAGCCGATGCCATTATCAGCGCGCATCGAATCGAACATATCTAAAATCAGTTGGCGAATTTTATCGTCAACTTTGGTTACGGGAGTGCTAACTTCGCGCAGGACAGTTAGTTCTTTCGGATGCTCGGCTAAATATATCTTTCGCTTCATAATTGTTCGTACTCTACTAATAAATAGTCGTTTACGCAACTTACTTTGATTCTTGCTTAATTTTCCACCAGAAGAGTCGTTTCGGATCACTCACATTGGACTCATTAATCTCACCCAAAATCTGGCGGATTTTTTGGGTCCCAAGTCGCTTGAAGAATCCCAGATAAAAAGAGAATGAACCAGGCCCTTTTTGGGCGGTTTCACCGAACCGACGACGCACCTCATCGACTAGCATATGAAGCTCGGAATGGAGGTGGGGATTGCGGGTCTTGGGCTGAACCTGTTTAAGAGTGGTTTTGAGGTCTTCCATCCAGTTGAAAATCAACCTAGCGTATATTTATGAATTACTTCTATCCGTTCCTCGATTATCCCGGTAGGTGATTTCTAACCCCGAAGGACTCATTTCATTCGCACGGGGCAGGCGGGACGAATAGGAGTTATAACCTGATTATAACCCATTGACAGGCCCCCCTTGACCCTGTAGAAGATTTTGGATGATTGGTATCAGGAGGCACCCGGCAAGAGGCGCCTGTCCAAAATTCTCTACGGGGTTGACTATTCCAGGTCAGAATGGCAAAATATCTCTTGCGGGCAACTGGTATATATAGTATCGTTGCAACTAGTGCTTCTGCCACTTTGGTGAGACCACATATAACACTATTTATAAGCTTTTGAGGAAACTAATATCCAATTTAACTTCTGGCCTAGACGACTTGGCTATTTTATATTTACAAAATTCGCTTCAAATCTAAGTTCATCCGTTAACTGTTGACTTCAAGCAGGGATGAACGCCCTGCTTTTTAATTTTTACGCAGTAAAATTTACCCCGAGCAGCGCCGAGGGATTATCATTTTTTTAGCCCCTTCCAGTTATTCTTTGAATTTTTTAGTTCGTTGACAACATGCACTGAAAGAAAAGAAAGATAAAGAAAGCAAAATCGCTTTCTTGAATCGTCGATTTAAAGTGCAAGGCACTCGTCTCTTGGAGAAACGAGCGTAAGTTACTCAAGGGCATGCGGTGGATGCCTTGGGAGAAATGACCGAAGAAGGACGTAGTAGACTGCGATAAGCCTCGGGTAGGTGTCAAACAACCTGTGATCCGGGGATGTCCGAATGGAGCAATCCTCCCGCCAATTTAGGGCTGGTGTATCAAACATTCCAATCGATAAATAATTAGTTGATTAGTCGAATGGGTAGTAGCGATATACAAGCTTTGAATTGGCGGGAACCCATTGTTGAATACATAGACAATGAGGAGGGAACCGTGTGAACTGAAACATCTTATTAGCACGAGGAAAATAGAACAAATGTTATTCCCTAAGTAGTGGCGAGCGAAAAGGGAAGAGTCTAAACTTTCTTACATGTTAAAGCCTACTGGCGTTGTGTAGGAGAGGGTTATAAGGGTGATGTATTTTTGGGCGGTAGACCAAATTAGGAGTTAACAATGATTTTCTTAGCTGAAGGTCTCTGGAAAGGGCAACCATAGTGGGTGAAAGTCCCGTAAGCGAAAAGAAAATCACTCTGAACATTATTTCTTAAGTACGGTGGGACCCGTGAAATCCTGCCGGAATGTGCCAGGACCATCTGGTAAGGCTAAATATCATTTCTCACCGATAGTGAACTAGTACCGTGAGGGAAAGGTGAAAAGTCCCCCTGTGAGGGGAGTGAAATAGTACCTGAAACCGAATGCCCGATTAAAAGTCGGAGCCCCGCCAGCACAGAGTGCTGGAGTAACCAAACGCCAATAATCAATCATCAAATGAGCACCAGATAATAATTTTTCTGTTTTTTTTGTTTAGAAATTTAAATTTGGAGTTTGTTTGTGATTTGTGATTTGGAATTTGGTTATTTCATCCAGCATTGTGTGCTGATGGGGTGACGGCGTGCCTTTTGTAGAATGAGCCAACGAGTTAATTTCTGTTGCAAGGATAAGGATTTTTAATCCGTATCCGAAGCGAAAGCAAGTGCGAATAGCGCGACTGAAGTAGCAGGGATTAGACCCGAAACCGGGTGACCTAACTATGGCCAGGCTGAAGCTGCCCTAAGAAGCAGTGGAGGGCCGCACACACCTACGTTGAAAAGTGGGGTGATGAGCTGTGGTTAGCGGAGAAATTCCAATCGAACCCGGAGATAGCTGGTTCTCCCCGAAATATATTTAGGTATAGCCTCATAGCGTTCCCAGCAGTGGTAGAGCTACTGAATGGATTCGGGCGGTTTACCGTACCGCATCCAATTAAACTCCGAATACTGTCTGGTTAAAGCATGGGAGTCAGAAAACGGCGGCTAAGCGTCGTATGTCGAAAGGGAAACAGCCCAAACCGCCATCTAAGGTCCCTAAATCTAGCTAAGTGTGAAAGGAAGTGGAGACACATTAACAACCAGGAGGTTGGCTTAGAAGCAGCCATCCTTTAAAGATAGCGTAATAGCTCACTGGTCGATGTGTGTCTGCGCCGAAAATGTAACGGGGCTAAGCTAGATACCGAAGATGCGGATGCCATTGCTCCGCAATGGAAATACGAAATTCGAAATCATAAACTCTAAACAAATTCCAATGATTCAATTTTCCAAACATTTTTTGGGACATTAGGATTTGGGGCTTGTTTAGAATTTAGTAATTAGGATTTAGTGCTTCCACTGCGTAGCAGTGGTGTGGTAGGGGAGCGTTCTGCGCAGCAGTGAAGCTTAACTGTGAGGTTGGGTGGAGCGCGCAGAAGTGAGAATGTTGGCACGAGTAGCGAGATCAAGGTGAAAAACCTTGACGCCGATTTATCCGAGGTTTCCTGGGTAACGGTTTTCGTCCCAGGGTTAGTCGGTCCTAAGCCGAGGCCGCAAGGCGTAGGCGATGGACAACAGGTTAATATTCCTGTACTGCTTGATATTCGCCCAAGACAAGCAAATTGGTAGATCAGATGATCAACCTGCCGAAAGGTAGGCTGGATGCTGACTTTACCGGTCTGCACGTCTAGTGATGGGGCGACGCAAGTTGGTAGGCCGAGCCAAGATAGGTTTCTTGGTCTAAGTAGTTAATGGGGTCCCTTTGGCAAATCCGGGGGACTGTTCAATTTATTGAGCAACCGTGAGCTACGAATGGAAGTTGAGTTCTTCGGGACAATACGACTTGGCTGATCTAATTTGACCAGAAAAACCTCTAACGAGAATATTAAGCATCCGTACCTAAACCGACACAGGTGGATAGGGCGAGTAGCCTCAGGCGCACGAGAGAACCCTCTTTAAGGAACTCGGCAAAATAGCGTCCGTAACTTCGGAATAAGGACTGCCCACATCGTGCTTCGCACGAGTAAATTTAGTCAATCTAAACAATCTCACCAATCTTACCAATCTATGAAAATAAATTGGCGAAGGTTGGAATAAATTGGAATAAATTGGTTAGATTTCCTCACGCGGAGCGTGAGGTGGGCCGCAGCTAAAGACATCAGGCGACTGTTTAGCAAAAACACAGGTCTCTGCTAACTCGAAAGAGGAAGTATAGGGACTGACGCTTGCCCGGTGCCAGAAGGTCACGTAGAGGGGTTAGCCGCAAGGCGAAGCTCTGACACTAAGCCCTGGTGAACGGCGGCCGTAACTATAACGGTCCTAAGGTTCTCGGTTGAACAATTAAAATTGTTAAATCGAGAAGGACTGGGACTGTTATAAGCGATACGATAACTCGCAAAATGCTACCTTACTTTATGGCAACATAAAGAAAGTCCATACGTGGCTACAAGAGGCCATACACCACGCCCCCGACTAATCGGGGTGAAGACATGGTCCTTAGTGTAAGGAATCTAAGAGCGAAATTCCTTGTCGGGTAGGTGGGAAACTTGCCCGAATGTAGTGGTAACACTACAAAGCAAACTGACTCATATCGGTGAAAGCTAAATCCTTATGCTATGGGGATATGCTAATACCGAGGGAACACCTTATAATTAAGGTGACCCGTAACGACTGAGCCGAAAGGCGAGGTTCTGCTGTAAAGCGGAACAACACGTCAGCTCTTGTCTAGCAAACAAACTATGGATATCGCGAAAACGATCTCCTACGGTTTGCGACAAGATGAAGGTATAGTCTGATCTCTATTGAAAAATAGAGTTAACATGAAGTTCCGACCCGCACGAATAGCGTAACGGTCTGATGACTGTCTCAAAGAGGGACTCGGCGAAACTACATTGCCGGTGAAGATGCCGGCTATCCGCAGCAAGACAAAAAGACCCCGTGGAGCTTTACTACAACCTGGCGTTGGGTTAGAGATTTATTTGTGTAGGATAGGTGGGAGACAATGACCTGGTGGCGCTAGCCATCAGCGAGTCAACGGTGAAATACCACCCTGATGCATTTTTAATTCTAACTCCTAGCCATTATCTGGCAGGAGGACAGCGTTTGGTGGGTAGTTTAACTGGGGCGGTTGCCTCCTAAAAAGTAACGGAGGCGTTCAAAGGTTCCCTAGTCCCGGATGGAAATCGGGACGATAGCGCAATAGTATATGGGAGCTTAACTGCGAGACCTACAAGTCAAGCAGATGCGAAAGCAGGATATAGTGATCCGACGGTTGCACATGGGTGCGCCGAAGCTCAACGAATAAAAGTTACCCCGGGGATAACAGGCTGATCGCTTCCAAGAGTCCATATCGACGAAGCGGTTTGGCACCTCGATGTCGGCTCGTCACATCCTGGAGCTGGAGCAGGTTCCAAGGGTTCGGCTGTTCGCCGATTAAAGTGGCACGCGAGCTGGGTTCAGAACGTAAATCACATTGCGTTCTACCGCAGAAATGCGGTACAATAAATGTGGCTGTATCGGAGAAACCCTACTTTCCTACCGAACGGAAAAAGGGTAACCCCGAGGGAAGATCAAGATAATGGCAGAAACATTACTTGCTTACATTGCAGGATTTTTGGATGGAGATGGTTGCATTATGGCGCAACTGGTGAAACGGAGTGGATATGTCCACGGCTATCAGATTCGAGTCAGCATTGTCTTTTATCAAAAAGAAGACAGAAAACACTTTCTCGAATGGCTTAAGGGCCACCTGAAACATGGATATGTTCGTGTTCGTAATGATCAGATGGCTGAATACACGATTGTTGGGTATCAGCCGGTCTACGAAGTTTTAACCAAATTGTTGCCATATCTGCAACTGAAACAAGTCCTAGCGCAGAAGGTTATTGATTTATGCGTTAAGGGCATTGGTTCTTCATACCAGAGAATCACTCCCCAAGAGTTGCTTGCTAGAGCGACTCTAGTGGATGAAACCGCAAAGTATAATTACTCAAAGAAACGCACGACCACGCAAGCAACGGTCAAACAATTTCTGCAAACACATCATCTTGTTCCCCGTAACGACTGATTCAATTGTTCAAAGCAAGAACAACTGATGAGATTTTGCCGTAGCGCAGAATCACACGCCACCTCCTCCTCCGCCGGTGGGCGGAAAGGATGAAGATATAGTCTATGCCATTAGTAATAATGGATTATCATGCGTGAGACAGTTCGGTCTCTATCTGCTGTGGACGAAGGAAATTTGAGGAGAGTCACTGATAGTACGAGAGGACCTCAGCGAACATACCTCTGGTGTACCGGCTGTGCTACCAAGCGCATCGTCGGGTAGCTACGTATGGAAGGGATAAGCGCTGAAAGCATCTAAGCGCGAAGCCCACTCCAAGATAGATTTCCAAATACCCGCAAGGGAAAGAAACTCCAAGGAGACCACTTGGTTGATAGGCGACAGGTGTAAGTCCCGTAAGGGATTCAGCCGAGTCGTACTAATAAGTTAATTACTTACACTCGTTCTCCGTTTTCGGAGACCGGTGCCATGCATACTTTAGATCGACGATTTAAGCGAGTCGGATTTTGCCTAAAAACAATTTTTCGGTTATCTTTATCTTGTAAGTTAATAATTTTACTTTCAGATTTTATGAAAAAGTTCAAAATGTTACGGACTCTCGTTTATGTGTTGCGCGTTATCGGTTGGCTAGTGTTTGCGAGTGGAATTATTCTAGCCGGCGTGGCAATATTTAGTCCCAATGTTTTGTCTACTTACGGTATTCAAATGACGAATGGTTCGGCGTGGATTACTGCGCTAGGCATTCTGCTGGCCAGCGTACTGTACACGATTCTATTTTTGGCAGTAGCCGAACAATTGATGCTGATGTTGTCGTTGGAAGATAACATGAAGCAATTGCGCGAGTTTTTCGTTCCTGATAAAAAATAGTACTTTTACAAATGTCATCCTGAACTTGTTTCAGGATCTATCCCATTGAGTTTAGAGTTCCCGCCGTCGTTCAATCTCATTCAAAATAGGTCATTAGCCACTTTAAATATAGATATCACTTTGGCGGGCAGGCTCGTGATGATACCGGATTCTGCTGTACAGCAGAATTCCCATCTCGAACAGCACCCTAGTAAGATTCTTTGGCTTATAATCTCCGTGATGATAGCGAGGAGGTCACACCTCTTCCCATCTCGAACAGAGCAGTTAAGCTCCTCAGCGCCGATGATAGTTGGACCGCAAGGTCCTGCAAAAGTAGGTCGTCGCGGGGATTATGCGCCAAAGATTCCAGGGCCCCTTCGGGGTTGGACCGTCCTGCTGTCCAGCAGGACAAGGTGGGCTGAAAGTTCTGCCGAACGGCAGAATCCGTCGCGGGTACTCTGCGCTCAATCCATTTTGTCCGTCATCCAGTTATACTTTTTGTCATTCCCGCGAATCCGCCAACTGGCGGAGGGAATCCAGAAAATAACAGAAAAGTGTTTGTGTCTCTGTCTGGATCCCCAATCAAGTTGGGGATGACAGATAAAAGAAATTATGTCCAATAAACATCTCAAAAAACTGAAAGAGTTACAGCGACTTCAGGCCTTGCATCAAACCGCTAATACATCCGCTCCTACAGCGGTCCGCCAGCTGGCGGATTCGTCTGTTCAGTCACCAATTATAGCCAAAGAGCCATCGGCTGAAATGATTGCTAATAATAGTCATACGACGGTCAAGCGGGATTTGGTGGTGTTGGTCCCATTACTTGTATCAATGACGGCCTTGCTGTTTGTGGCCAAGTGGACAGTCGAACATACTGCATTGACGCAGTGGATACTCTCCGCGGGACGGTTGTTTAATTAGGTCTATTTTTTGTCGTCATCCGTCAGCTGACGGATCCAGAAAGAAACAGAAATGTTTCTTTTTTTGTTTCCGAGCGCATAACGGCGCTCGACCCGTTCCCGCTTTGTCTTGGCAAAGCGGGGTAAACCGCTGGCCAATGTCCTCGGACTTATTCACTGACTAAATCTCTGGGTGTTCCCGCCGAACTCTCCCGGCAAGCCGGGATCAAACATGCGGCTCCACCCGCCGAGATTTAGTTCAGTTCAGAACAGTCCTTGTCCTAGGGCCAAAAAAACAAAAAGACAGCCCTTCTCTTATGGCAGGGAGCAAAACCCGCGCTAGTTGCGGATTTTTTAACATTGAAGTATAGTGCGGGTAGCAGGGGGCGTAGGCACCCTGACAATTTGAAAAAGGAGGACTCCAGTGATGGTGTCATTTTTCGGTACTCTAGCGGCCATCGCGTCGCTAACTATTATTGTTTGGGGTCTTCCGAAGCAAATTTGGCTCAACTGGAAGCGGAAGAGTTACGAAGGCCTCTCGCCCGATCTAGCATGGTCAGTTGCTGTCATTTATTTTTTTTGGGGTACCTACGGGTTGGTCAAACACGATGTGTTTATTATCACCGCTGATATCCCGGGATTCATTTTGTCAGCTGGTCTGGTCTGGCAGATGCACTACTACAGGAGGAAATAATGCTCACGGCATTACAAGGCGCAATTGAAAAAGGCACTGATTTCCTGTTGGCTTCACAAGAGTCAGACGGAAGTTGGTGCGCGGACTTTGGCTTTCGCCATGGTCCGGCACAGGCATGGACTACTGCGTGGGTAGGCAATCGTCTGCCAAAGATTTTTCAGTCCGCACACAGCAACGCTCGGAAGTTTCTGCTAAGCCGGCGACAGCCACATCCCCATTATGGGAGTGGTTGGGGGTACAATGACCGGGTAGTAAGTGATTTGGATTCTACGTTGGAAGTTGCTAGGTTTCTGCATGGCTGGGGCGATGTCGTTGTGGATTTAAATAATCTGCGTGATATCCAACATACAGATGGAGGATTTGGAACCTACACTCTAGCTGATGCAACGGCACTTTGTCCAGGTAAATCGGTTGAAGGGTGGGTTAGTTCTCACCCGGAAATCGTGACCAACCTAAGAAAACTTACGACACTTCAAGCTAACGAACCCGGCGCAGGTGATCTGTTGGGAACCACGGAACAGTATATCTTGTCGCATGTTCGTGAAAACGGATATCGCAACTATTGGTACTGGTCGCCAGTAACTGCTGCGACCTTCGCCATTGAATCTGGTATCCGGTTGTCTCAATTACCACCATTGCCAATTTCAACATCCAAATCGGAACTCGATTGGGAAATACTTCACCACCCGTTGGTTACTGCGATGGCTATCATTGCCATCACATTGATGAACGACGCCAAGTACGATGCGGTAGAGAAGTCGTTGATTGATTGCCTGATCGGTAGTCAAAGGATAGACGGTTCGTGGCGAGCACTTCCGATTCTGGGTGTTCCGTATCATGATTCTGTCGACCCGCGTTATGTGCAGCACATTAATGCGGACTACAAAAAACCGTTGTTAACAACTTCTTCTGTTGTTAACGCTTTAATGCTCTTTAGAAGTAAAATGGTCGCTTAAAGCGACCATTTTTCATTCCATAATCTTATATCTTATCGCTTCGACGAGATGGTAGGGGAAGGGGCGAGGACCCGTTTTATTATTATTTCGTGCCAATAGGCAAAACAAACTTGCAATTAGATGAACGGCCGTTCTGTATATTGCAAGAATTATTCCACAATTTTATACCGGATGGCTTCGGCGAGATGTTGAGGTTGAATGGTATGGGAACCATCGAGGTCGGCAATGGTGCGGGCCAATTTTAATATTCGGGTGTAACTGCGGGGCGACAGAAAATAAGTTCGTACCGCACTTTCTAGTAAACTCTCCCCTGCTTCATCTAACGCGCAAAACGCTTTTAATTCATCCGTGGACATCTCGGTATTGGTCAGGGTGGGGGAGTTGATAAATCGCTTGGCTTGAATGGCTCTGGCCGAACTAACCCGCTCCCGAACTGCGATTGATGGCTCGGCCTCAACTGGTCGGCGGAGTTTTTCATATTCTACTCGCGGAACTTCAATGTGAATATCAATTCTATCTAGCAGTGGCCCCGAGATACGACGGTTGTATGATTCGATTTGTCCAGCAGAACAAGTGCATTGTCTTTCTGGATCATTGTAATAACCACACGGACAGGGGTTCTTGGCGGCGACCAACATAAATCTGGCTGGGAACGAGACCTTGCCGGCAGCGCGGGCAATATGGACCGCCCCTTCTTCTAGTGGTTGGCGCAAGACCTCTAATACATGGCGGGGGAACTCGGGTAGTTCGTCTAAAAACAATACTCCGCGGTGAGCCAACGAGACCTCACCCGGTTGAGGCCAATTGCCTCCACCAACCAGCGCGACATACGACGAAGTGTGATGCGGACTGCGGAACGGGCGAGTGGACACGAACGGTTGATTCCCTAAAATCCCCGCCACGCTATGAATATTGGTGAGTTCTAAAATTTCTTCCGTCGCCATATCCGGTAAAATCCCGGGTAAGGCCTGGGCTAACATCGTTTTCCCACTTCCGGGTGGACCAGTCATCAGGATATTGTGTCCGCCAGCGGCCGCGATTTCTAGCGCCCGTTTGGCCTGTTCTTGTCCGGCAATATGACACATATCAAACATTGGAGTTGGCGGGATTGGCACAATTTCTTTGTGCGGATATGGCAAAATTATTTTTTCCTGACGGCAATGTAAAATCAGGTCTTTCAGAGTAGCAATGGGAATTATGGTCGCACCTTGAACTAAAGAGGCCTCATCCGCATTGGAATGGGGGACATAGAAAGTTGTTTGACCCTGTTTGACGGCGAATGAGGCAATCGCTAGGACTCCATTGGTATGGCGGACAGAACCATTCAAAGCCAGTTCACCAATAAAAATTGAGTTCTCGTCCGGTAAAGTAATTTGGCCAGAAGCTACCAACAACCCGATAGCAATCGGTAGGTCGTAAGCCGGGCCAATTTTTTTGACATCAGCTGGTGCCAAGTTGACCGTAATCCGTTTGTCTGGCATGTGCAGTCCAGAGTTTTTGATGGCCGACCGAACTCGTTCTTTGGCCTCTTCGACTGCCTTATCTGGTAATCCGACAATCTTAAACAACGGCAGACCGTTACTAATGTCCGCCTCAACTTCTACTGGCACAGCCGACAGTCCCAGCACTGCCGCACTCTGGATTTTGGCTAATGTGACAACCCCCATGGATTTATTCTACACTACGATTCTGGATTCAGTCGGGTCATTAACTGCTGAATGGCATCCGTATCGGTTAGCACCGAGGGCTGCCAGCCCGAATTTACAGGGACTATCTCATACTCGACTTGATGCGGGATGGTTAATTTTAGTTTGGCCAGAAATGAATGTTGGGTCCAAAAATCAAACGGTTGCCAGAACGCAAAGTTTCCGAGGGAATAAAAAATAATACCCTTACTCTGATTTTTTATTCCCTCGCCCTCCGAAACTTTAGTGAAGGATGGGCTACTTGAACCTGCAGTGTATTCTTCTATTCTCTGCGGAACATGCGGGTGTCCGGCTAAAATTGCATCGGCTCCAGCGTCGATTAAGTCGTGGGACATCTGGACCATGGCCGAACTGGGATTGGCAGTGTACTCGGCTCCGCTGTGCAGGGATATAATTACCCAGTCAACTTCATCTTTAATCTTCTGAATTTCTGCTACTAGCCGAGATCCATTTTGGAAGGCGACAAACTCATTGGCGCCAGAGTTTTCGTAGCCGTTAAGCAGATTAGTCATCGCTAGGAAAGCGACTTTTTTGCCTTTGACTTCGATAATTTTTGGGGTCCAAACTTGGGTCGGGTCCATATTTGCACCAACATAAATCACCCCAGCATTGTTTAAATTAGTCAAAGTTTCTTCTAGTCGGGCTTTGCCATAATCCCACATATGATTATTAGCTACCGATACAATATCAATTCCGGCATTGGCCAAACTCTGGGCTCCTTCGGGTGGTCCGGCAAACCGATATTCATTAGTGGGGGACTGGGTCTCGCCATTCAGGTCAGCCAGCTGACTTTCCAGATTTACAAAAGCGATGTCAGCCGATTTCAGCACTTCGGCGATATTAAGAAACGGATAATCAATTTCACCGGCCAAAATCTTTTGGCCGGTCTGCCGTCCCATATTCACGTCTCCGCCAACAATAATCACAATTTCAGAATCGATGTTTTGGGTTGGTTGTTTGTCAGTGAAATCTTCAGTCACTGGATTGACCGCATACCAAACTCCGGCGCCCACCAGCGCCATCCCCGCCAATATAAAAACACGCCAACTAACTTGTTTCACGTCTTAGATTGTATCACACCCACATCCCCACCAAACTGTATGACTTTATGCGGCCGCTTAAAGTCATACAGGTAGTCAAATTAAGATTGGACTATTTGAAATCATTGAGATGGGGGCGTGACTATTGCCCGAGAGAGTGTCCCTGCAGAACACTAACATATCGAGTAATTTGGTAGAGATGAGTGAGGAATTCAATTTCCGGACTGCAGGGATATTTATGACGCCAAACGCTTTGTTGAATCTTTACAAATCCTAACATCCGCAGTTTTTCTCGGAACACATTGCGGGCCAATTTATTCTTTTCTGGGATATCAAAAATAACATATCGCCATTGACCGTCCCAGGGGGTCTGTTTGGGAATGACCATATCATCGGCCTCATACTCAAGCACTCGAACTCGGCCGGCTTTGGTGAGGCGAATTTTAGTTCGGTTGCCTTGTTCGCTAATATCCACCAAATGCTGACGCTGGAGATCGCGCAATCTTTGTTTAATTCGAGAAGGCGCTAGTGAATTGCGCTGATATTTATTAAGTAATTGGCCCAGTGTGCGGGGTAAGCTCGGAGCGGTTAAAACAACCACCATCAAACTGCCCGTAGCGGCTACGGCAGCTAAAATATCCCTCGTTAACGTTGAACGTTTCTTAACCACAGCTCTATTGTATATCTATTAAATGTATGACTTCAAGCGACCGCATAAAGTCATACAGGGGATGGGGCGGGGCTAGACGACGGTGAAGGTGAAGGTTCCCGTGAGGTTGCCTGAGACCTGGTTGGCGGGGATGTGGGCCTGGAGGGTTGGCCGGAGATTAGTAGAGTTAGGCCACTGTGAAAGTGAGATCGCCGGTGTATTCTTCTACTACTGCGTCAGGCGGAATGACGATTTGGATAGTTGGCCGAACATTAGTAACATCTCCGCCAGTGCCACTACTTCGGGTCCCGACGGTTTTGGCGGTATCGAGCGAGTATGTCCCGGCACTCGGCTCACTTACATTAGTAGTAACTCCTGACCAGATCGTGTAAGTATCACTCCCACCCGCTGGTGGTATTCCATCGGTTCGGAGTTTCACATTAGCTGCCGGGATGACATACAAGGTCGGAGATCCCGTGAAGACACTAGACGATACCGTCAAACTCCAACCAGCACTGCCGTAAGTAACCGCAACCAGTTCACCAGCCCCAAAAGTAGTTTCGGAAGTAGTCCCGGGATTCCCAGTGGTCAGAGTTACATTAGTCGGGGCAGTCACACCGAGAGAAGACCCCTCTTGGGCGGTAAAAAAAGCGGTTGAAGAGTAATAGGTAAGTTCAGTACTCCCATCCCTGACCTTAAGATTGTACATTCCTGGATTGATGGCTGTAATCGACCATTCATATTCGGTGTAGGTCCAAGCAGTCATCGATACGGACGTGGTAGCCACTCCATAGGTGTCTACCATCCGACCGGCAGAAAAATCCCAGCCAGGAGTTTGTTCGGTTAACTGTCTGGTAGTAACATCATTTTGATCGATATTGGCAGTGGGGGCTATTTGTACATCAGTGGAACTGTCGGTGACCTGGGCATATGAGCAACTGAAAAAATCGCAATAATACAAAGTTGGAGCCAGGGTATCGGTCTCGCCACCCAGATTAACGATTTGGATTCGTACCCGGAAATTAGTATCTTCGGTATAAGTCCCCGATTGATTCTCGTTAATTGATCCAGCTGTATCGGTCCAGGCACTATGAACATCACTGCTGGTGTGATCTTCATCATCCTCATCAAACCAAAAATTGGCTTGGTCGTATTCTTGGGCTAGATACTGCAATGGCCTTCGATCGGAATTTAATGGGGGGATAAGGGCACTGTTGGTAGCAGCAGTGGTTGGGGTGTTTGCGCCACCAAAATAGTGGGTAATGGTATAAGAGTTAACAACCGTGGTGTTGAGTTCTATCACTAACCGTTCTCCATCCGAGATGGTAATCGCCCCAGCCCCATTATTAACCACTATCTCAACCTGGTTGTCGGTAGTATCAGCAGCGAGCCATTCAACCCCGCTGTTGGCAAACCCCACGATGGTGTCTCCAATCGTGTCGTCGGCGTCCCAAGTGTAAATGCTATATCGAAATTGGGCGTTAGCGCTGGCATTACTTTCATTCCCCGCCAGCTTGATAATAAAGTTGCTACTGGCCGGTATGGTCTGGGCGGCCAGAGGTGGTGAAGTAAACACATTTAATAACCACTCGCCACTAGCAGTGGTGTCCTGGGCGTTGGTCTCGGCGCTACTACCGGCTACCGTCCCCATTCGGCGGCTGTCTAATGTACCTCCTTCTGGAGTCAACTCGGTGGTGGTTTCATTGGTGGGATGTCGGTCAGCGCTGGTCTCCCTGAAAAATAGCGGGTCAAAGGTGTCAATCTTGGTTCCATTGATGGTAATTCGACTAGCAGGGGCAATATTGCCAGTGCCGGCTGCCACCACCACATTTCCGCCCCAGCGGAGAGTCACATTGCGGGCGGTGGTAGTGGGGAAGTTCACCCACAGTTCAACTGCCAGATAGTCGTCCGTGTCGGTGGTGTAGGAGCCGGCTCCAAGGCCATTGGCGATGTCCCACTCCAGCCCTTGGTTACCAGTGCCGACCTCCGAGCTGGCAGTGGGGCCGGCCAGGGTTTGGACATTGGCCGAAGGATTCTCATCGCCATCATAGACATAGACAAAGCCCACCACGACAGCGTTGGCGGCGGCGTTATTTTCATCAGCCGAGACGCCGATGTTAAAAGTGGTAGTGCTATTAAATGTCGTATTATTTGCCAACGGCATAATAAAGGTACGATACCAGACATTCATATTGGCGCGGGAGGTGGTGAGGTTCACATTGTCAGTGGTAGTGGTAGGAATTAACGCCCCAAAAATCGGGTGCATCGCTATAGCGGTGGTTTTGCCTGTTGGGTCGGCGGCGTTCCCATCAGTATAAGAACTCTCTTCATTGTTGGGGCCGGTTATGTCGTAGTAGGCGCTGGAAGTGGCAGTGTCGTTTTTAAAGTAAAGAATGGTCTGGTCAGCGGCTTGGGCCTCGGCTTTTGGGGTTGGCGCGGGCAGAATATCGAAATCACTAAAATTCCATTGAATATTAGTGAAAGTGATTGCCAAAATCAGCGCCCAACTAATTCGCGCCAAGATATTCTGTCGGTGGGTCAACTTCGAAAACAGTTTGCCACTCTTACGCCTAGGGTAGAAATTCTGTTTGAGAAATTGCATCAATTTATTTTTACACACTTTGATTTTATGTTTCTATTATCTGGGCAACTAACCTTATCTGTCAATCAGCCACCTGTTGTAAGCAAGTTGGCTGCTCGTTTGGTAGAAATCATTCTGTTAAACTGGGTTCATGAGACAGTGGCACCCAATTCTCTGGATAAAGCAGTGGTGGGGGCGAATCGATTCAATTGATGGATTGGTTTTTATGGTAGTGGTGGCGCTCGGCTCTTATCCGGTGGTAGATCCCGATTTTGGCTGGCACCTGAAGTCAGGCATAGATTTGCTCCGCACTTGGCATGTTCCCAAACTCGATCCCTACTCTTATACCATGCCGGACTGGCACTGGGTCAATCATGAGTGGCTAAGTGATGGATTAGTGGCCTTTGTCTACCAGCATTTAGGCGGAGTCGGATTAAGTTTTATTTTTGCTGTGATAGTGATTTTGGCTCTGTTGATTGCCGCATCCTGGTCACCTAGGGTAAGTGCCAAATCCAAACTGCTGGTGGCAGGATTCGCAATTCTTGCCAATGTGGCACGAGGAGGGGTGCGGATTCAAGTCCTGTCTTATTTGGGGACCGCAGTCGTGCTGTGGTCGTTCGTTCGTTACCGTAGTGGCCGACTTAAACATTTATGGTGGCATATCCCATTCTTCTGGCTCTGGGCTAATCTGCATGGTGGATTTTTGATTGGGTTGGCCATTTTAGCGCTGCTGTTTGTGGTCGAATTAATTAAGTCGAAGAGTCGATGGTATGCCGGTATCCAGTATCGGTATCAATCCAAAGCCGAACCCACTCTTAGTCCTAAACAGTTGGGGCATCTCTTCTGGGTCGGTTTGATGTCTGGCGTGATTACTCTGCTTAATCCATACGGATTACAGTTGTATGTTGATATTTACAAAACTCTAACCGAACCATTAGTGGCGCAACATTTAGCCGAGTGGGGTCATTTTGGACTTCATGGTCTCTCGGACCAGATTTTTGTGGTTTATTTAGTACTAATGATAGTGGCCCTTTTATTTGTCTACCGAAAGGTGGAACCAACCCGATGGGCTTTGGCTTTAGCCCTATTCGTCTCGGCTCTGTGGGCGGATCGTAATCTGGAACTCTTTTTACTGATTAGCGCTGGGTTGTTTGCCGAAGCAATTGATGGAGGGATAAGACGACTGACTAACTGGTTAATTAGGGTGCGCTGGTTGGCGCTCATAATCACCGGAGTGGGCCTGTTGGCTATCTTGCCCGGAGTGATGCAATTTGCCTTGGCCAATGAAGACATGAACACCCTAATTCATTGGGGGAATTACCCACTCCAAGCGGTGGAGTGGGCCAAAGCCCACCCAGACCAGATTGGCACTCGAATGTATAATCCTTACAGCTGGGGCGGATTCTTGGTCTGGCGTTTTCCTGAACAAAAAGTATTTATTGATGGTCGAATGGCTTATTGGAAATTGGATAATCGATTCGTCTTTCGTGATGCAATGGCTATTGATGACGGCCAACCAGGCACCGTCTCAATGATTCAAGAGAGGTATGGGGTAGATTGGGTGATAATTCCACCTGGATTTTCGTTAGCCAATATGCTTAGCCACCAGCCCGGCTGGCAGTTGGTCTATCAGGACAAGTTAGCGGTAATCTATACCAAAAAGTAGTCGAGATTACCTCTGGCGCCGACGGCGGGGGACTTTCAATTCCATCCCGGTCTTTGGCCGAGTAGTTGAGGCAAGATGGTTGTAGCGCATTAATTCAGTCCAAGTCAGATTGGTGAACTGCTCCACGCTCTTCTTGGTGTCGCCTTTGTCGATTACGATAGTGAAGTAGGGTTTGGTCCGCTTAAATATTTTCTTCAGCCAGCCGATAATTGGAGCAAATAAGGACCCCCAGAATTGTGGCGAAGCGATATCGCGCAACTTGCCCCGAGCGTCTGGTACATATAGAGTAGTTAGTCCATGCAAACTGTAAGGTGGTTTAATGTCGTTTAGTTGGGCTAAGAACTTCCAGCCAATTTCATAGTGAGCGGCGATATCCATTAAATGGTCACCTTTTTTAATTTTGTAAGCTACCACTCGCATCCGAGCTAGGGCTACGGTCTTACGCCAGCGCCGAAGTTGCATAAAGAACCAGACCAAGAAAGCCAGAATTAGTACGACGATGGTTTGAGTGTAGGGGATAAAGAAGGTAATTGCCCAAACCGTGACCGGTTTGGGCGCCGGTGGCATCGCGACGGTTTTGGACATTGGTTCATAAGCATCGCGAAAAGTCATGATTGCCAGATACGGTCCGAATAGCGGTCTATCCTTTTTCCCGGGCCAGGAAATATTATAGGTAACGGTCTTTTTCGGGAAGGTCTGTCCGAAGTTAACATTATCGGCTGTATCGTATCTGCCAAAGATGCCGTAAATCCTGGCATCCATTCTCATGTCGGTGCGAATGTTCCCCAGATTCTCAACCGTAGTTTGAATCATCATTTTGTCGCCGACACCATAGAATTTACGGTCGCGAATTTTGAAATTGCGTTCAATATCTCCCAGAAGAGTTAAATACACCCGGAGACCTACTCGAGTGCGTACGCGTACGCTGGTACCGCCGGACTTGAGAGTGGAATCAGCCGGGCTATCGATCTCTTGAATCGTTAAACCACCAATGTGGTCGCCCACTTCAGCATTTTTAGGGATAGTAATTGTGAAGTGAACTAGTTTGTCTGACTGGGGTGGCAGAGTGATGGTGGTTTCTTCAAGTGTCACCCAACTCCCTAAATTCTCATTCTCGGATTTATTATCCAACAAAGCAAAACCGCCACCACCAGCGAGGATGGCATCTACTGCCTCAAGCTTAACGACAACTTGGTTGTCGCTAAGGTTCATAATCTTGGTGGTATCCTTAATTTCGGTGACCTTGGCCGGGTCAACCTCATATACCAACCACCCACCGGAGTGAGTGTAGTCAGATTCAGTGTTTCCGGGTCTCAGGCCAACCCGATTGCTTGATAGTCCTATCGCCGAAGATGGAATCAGAGTGAACAGCCAGAGTATCCCTAGGGTCAGTGGCAGAATTTGGCACAATGTTTGTTTCACTATCCTATTCTACAATATGGAGACGCAGAAAGAAAATAAGAATATCAAAATGGTAAACAATTCAATTAATAAAATGATTGACGATTGGTGAAGAATTTTAAAAACCAACCTCGGGGACGAGGTTGGTAGTGTTTAGTGGAAAGTTGAAAAGAGTAAATTAGGCAATGGTAAAGAGCAGGTCGGCGCTGTAGGAGGTAGCGACTGCAGAAACCGGAATATCGTATTCCATTTTGACATTGTGCATATTAAATGAACCGGCGGCTGTACCAGCACTATTGTTGCCGGCAAAGGTTAGGGGATTGCCTGCCCCTGTGCCAGCAAAGACGCTGTTTGCACCGGGACCAATATGTGCATTGTTGCCAGTACCATTGGCTATGGTCATATCCCCTGGGTACCAGTTGAGTAGTGAAGCGATAGCCATCTCCTCGGCGCCAGCACTGATAAAGTTGTCAACAAAGTAGGCAGTAGTACTCCAACCACTACCAGAACCAGTCGTATCCGCAATCGTAATGGCGTTGGCTAACCCATCCCAGGCGATGCTGTTAACATTGGCTGTACCCGGTCCGCCACTCCCGACATCAAACTGAACATCGGCCATAGCGATAGATAATGAACCAGCAGTTACCACGATATTGACATTAGTGTTGTCAGTTGTGCCGGCTCGAGTAATTTGAATCACACCACTAGCCATTACGCCTGACACAAACAAGACCGCACCCAACACTAACAGCTGGCGGTTTCTTTCCGCCTGCAACTGTATGAATTTTGTAACTTTATTTTTCATCTCAACTATTATTTTCTTTTTGCGCAACAACTTACTTTGAATATAGAATTACTTTAATATTAATGCAACTATTTTTTATGTAATTTGTTTAAATATTTCTTTGAACAATGTTGATAAACAATTTTTTAATTTTTCGGTAGGCAATTCAGCGGTTCAGTTGGAGGTTGGTGGGTGTGGGTTAATGAGTAGGGGCTTCGGGTGCCGATATGAGGATGAGGTGAACCCCCTGGATTTGACCTCTTAGTGTATCTGGAGTTGGGGATTTCGGCTAGGTTCTAACCCGAACTAATTACTCCATTGTAGCATATATCCTGGGGCCTGTCAATAGTTTTTTGCATCAAAATATGGTTCTACAGATAGTCAAACACTTGGCTCTGGAAGCCGGATATTGGCCATTAATCCAGATAAAGACCAGCTAAGGGGCAATTGCTGTCGGAGTCGATTTCTGGCGATAAATGGCAGTGACCCGGTCTCGATAGACGGGAACCCAGGCGGTTTGGCCGCTCAAGGCCAAATCCAGCGGTCGACCGACTGGGGCGATGACCCAGTCGACCCCATAATAACGAGCCATAAACTCAATACTACCAGGTTGAGCTGACATTGACTGTTGTTCGTCAGCAAACAGTAATCGGTTATCTTGATTAGTCCAATACGGCATTCGACCATCAATGAAGACCTTTTGTTCTGGAAATTGCCAAATTAAAAACCCACCATGACCGTAATTGTTAAACATTTTGGTCCCAATTTTGTCTGGATTTTTTTTTGCCCAATTAATAGCGTCAATTGGATAACCGCCAGCCCGAAATGTATTAGTCAGGTCCAAAGTTTGAGGGATTACATTTAGCATTCGTTGTGAGACAGCCATAATCACTAGCCCAACCGTAATCAAAATTACCCACCGATTTTTAAAAGTTTGCTCAAATACAATATGAGTGTGTTCGTAAATGATTTCCGCCAAAAACCCAACACTAATAACCATAAAGAACGGCAAATTGCGCCAGTACAATAGCGAGATACAAAAGAAGGTTATTATTAACAACCAACGAGTCGGTTCAATTCGGCGGTAAGTCAGTAGTAATAATAAAATCAGCAAGGATGCATACACGACATAATTTTGGGCGGTCAGATTAGTTAGCACTACCGGTTGCCACTCGGAGATGCTTTTGATGGCGAGGGGATTGGTAAATAGTTTGTAGAAATCGTAATAGAGTCCCCAACCGTAAGGGTTGATTAAAGTAGCCAAAGCCGACCCAAGCCCAACCAGAATCAAATGTCCAAACTGAACCGGACGGAATACTGGTTCAGTTATTTTGAGTCGAGCATATAATTTGGGCCAAATTCGTCCAAAGAGGTACTTAACCCCTTCGCCAGTCAACCAAACCGCTATAATGGCAAAGCCGATGATGAATCCGCCGTGCAAATTAGCCCAGACCAAAAACAGCGGGATGACCCACCAGAGGTGTTTGAGTTGGCCATCCCGATAACGATAGAGTAGCCACAAGAGCGTCGCCATCCCCAGCAAGGTAATCATTTGCATCCGAACCCCTAGGATTGGGAAAGCGGCCAGAACTGCCAGGAAACTGGCCAAGAGTTTATATTTTAGCTCCATCTTGGTTAGTGAAGCGGCCAACATAAAGGCCCCGCCAATTAGCAGTGCGAACAAAAAGGTGAGAGCCAGCGGTCCCAGGGTCTGGTAAATGGCAGCCATTATCCCATCAGCTAACCATTCATGATTAACCCACGGCCAAGTGGGAGCGGTGTAAGAATATGGATCAACTCGTGGTATGGCTAGATTGCGCAACAAATCCATTCCCGAACGCAGATGCCAACCAAAATCGGGGTCAGATAAGGCGCGAGTGCAAAAAGCGAACAACAAAACTGCCAGTCCGCCTTCTAGTAAACCAAAGTGTGGTCTGGCCAACTTGGCTCGATGAGTTTTGACATGCTTTGGCATGATGGTTTTATGCTATCACAATCTTATTCCAAGTAATGGCAATATTTAAATCCGATCGAGTTGAGGGATACCTAGTAGTGAAAGAACCTCTGATAGCACTTTGGCATATACTGTGACCAATCCGGTTCTAAACTCTTTTTGGGCTTCGGTGTTTGCCCCCACCACCGGGCTGGTCTCATAGAATTTGGCGAAAGCATTGGCCAGTTGATAGGCATAATCACAAAGTTTGGATGGGTCTAATTCATCAGCCGAAAGAGATAAATTAAAATCAAATTCAGTTAAAACTTTGATTAAGTTTTTTTCCTGCGGGTTGAGATTATCGAAGATGGCTTTATTCGTATTGGATCCTGAAATAAATTCAGGATGACGAGGAGACAGAGTAGATTCTTTGATTGCACTCGGGATGACAGAGGGGATAAATCCTGACCCTTCGACAAGCTCAGGGGATAAGAGTTCAGGATGACGAGGGGTGACCCCTCCGTTCGTCGGGGGAACAATATTTAATTCCCCGAGGGTGAGCAAGGTCCCGAGTCCGTCGAGGGAAGGGGCTACCTTGGCTAGAATATTATTGGCGCGAGCGTAGGCGTATTGCAAATAAATTCCAGTATTGCCGTCAGTTTTCAGGGCTTCATCGAAGTCGAAAATAATTTCCCGTTCCGGCCGGGTTTTAAGCATATAATAACGAATCGAACCCACTGCTATTTGTTCGGCAATTTGGGGTTCTGTTTGATGAGCTTTAATTTGCGCCTCCATGACGGTAGTAAACAAGTCGTCCACAATTACACCGATGCCAGCCCGACCAGACATGGAATAAGTGGTTTTGCCGGTGGTGGTTTCGCCAAGTGTTTGCATGGCGCGCTCTGACAATTTGACTACGCCGTAACTTAAATGTAAATAGTTATCGGCCTGCGACTGATAACCCAATTTGGACAAGGTTTGTTTGATGACGGCTTGAGGATAGGCCTGCCGATTATCAATTACATTTACCACTTCATCGGCTTGAGAAAACTTTCGGGTATAGCCAGGCAGAGTAGAAGTCAGTCCAAATTTCCACAGGGCATAAGCCAGATCTTTGGCGACATAGGTTGGCACACTGTTACTTCGAACTAGAACTTTATCTTCATCTTCGGTTGTGCCAAATTTCACGATCCAGGCCCCTTTGTGCTTACCGGACTTGGGTTGAACGATTAGTCGTTTATTTTTTAGTTCAGTAAAAACATTGTCCCATAAGTGATGACCGACAATGTCATGTTCATAAACCAAATTGTCGTAGGCAATACCGAATCGTTTTAAAGTGGTCAGATGAGCCGAGACCATTTCTTTAACAATCCGTTTAGCGGTCTGATTTTGACCCTGCTCCATTTCTTTAAGAATGGCCTCACGCCGTTCTATCAATTCTGGTTGGCTTTCGTATTTGGGTTGAATTTTAGCGTAAACTTCCCAAAACCATTTGTCCCAAGCAACGCCTTCCGGTAGTTTGCCGAAAGTTTCGTAAGCCACCACGCTGTCGGCGACTTGCAGTCCAAGATCGTCAATGTAATTTTGGACTTCAACTTGGTGACCAAGAGTCCGCAAAACCCGTGCCAACGAATCGCCTAAACAGGCATTTCGCAAATGTCCGACATGCGCGGCTTTGTTGGGATTGATAGAGGTGTGTTCGATGACAATGTTGCGGGGACGAGTTGCAAGTTGCGAGTTGCGAGTTGCGGGGGCAAGAATGATTTGGGCAACAGTGGGGTAATCAAGATGGAAGTTAATAAAGCCGGGGGCGGTTACGGTAGTGTCGGCAATCAACTCAACTTGACCGAGAGCGTTTTTTAGTTGTTCGGCAATCTCTAGCGGATTGGCTCGTAACTGTTTAGCAAGATTAAGAGCCACTGCGCAAGAATAGTCACCGAAATTGTTCTGCTGTCCAACAGAATTGGGCGCCGGAGTTACCTCGATAATTGGTATCAACAAATCTGGCCAGGTTTTGGTAATGGCCTGCTTGATCTGGTTTTGTATCTGAATTAATAGATGCATTTATTTTTTATTACGGGGGATTTTGAGTTCTCTGCCCGTGGTTAGGCGGAAGGAGGGACTTAGCCCATTATACTTGGAGATAGCAACCCAAGTCATTTTGGTAAATTTTTCAACATCTTTCTTTTTATCGCCCCGCTCTATCACGATAGTGTAGTAATTTCGCTTTCTAAAGCGAAGTTTTTCAAAAGGGCGACTAACAAAAGTGAAGAAAGAAGGAATGGCGATGTCAGTCATTTTTACTCCCTTAGCGTCAGGAATATATATTTGTTTAATAGCGCCTAAACCATAAGGCGGTCGAATGTCGTTTATCTTGGCAACTAACTTCCAGGGAACATGGCGGTGACTAGCAATATCTACTAAATGATCGCCCTTTTTGATTTTATAAGTAATTAGAGGTTGTCGAGCTAGGGTGATTAATCGTTGCCAGATTACAAATTGGTAAATAAACCAAGCCAGGAAAAGCAGTAATACAAAGATGATGGTTTCAATATAAGGAATAAAGAAAGTAACGACCCAAGTGGTGATTTCTTTGGGCGGAGTGGCGGTAATGACATTGTGATTCAAAGGTTCGTAGGCATCACGAACCTTCATAATGGCAAGGTATGGTCCAAACAGGGGGCGGTCCTTACCGGGCCAAACAACTCGGGTTGAGAGAACTTTCCCCGGCATAATCTGACCAATCTCCATTTTTTCTTGCTCGTCAAATAGGCCAAAGAGATTATATATCTTAATATCGGCTTCTAGGGCATTTCGTACATTCCCAGTATCCTTGGCTCGGAAACGGAAAACGATTTTTTTGTCGCTCCCGTAGAAGTAGCGGTTCATCAGCTTAAACCCTCTGGTGATATCGCCGAGAACCGTGAGATAGGTTCTGGCTCCTACTCGAGTGTAGATATTAACCTGTGCTCCGCCGGCGCGGGCAACCTGGTCAGGCCGATCATCTGTTCGATACACAACCAATCCTCCGATATGGTCTCCGACTTCGGCGTCTTTGGGGATAGTAATAGTAAAGGGTACCGTGACCTTGGACAGGGGTTTAAGGGTGAGCTCGGTTGTCTCCAGCTTGGTCCAAGACGCGATGTCATGGTCACTGGAGGATTTGGCATCCAATAGACCAAAAGTACCGTCGGAAGCAATGTTCCCATCGACTGCCTCAAGTTTAACTTTTAACTCTTCGTTTCGATTGTTCCGTAAAAGCACGGCATCTTTGATGGTAGCACCGGGGTTAAACTCATAAATAAACCAGCTTACGGTTAACGGCTTAGCTGGATCTGGATTGGCGGGAATAATTCCAATGCCCCCAACTTCGATAGCCGAAGCGGGGAGGGAAGATAACGCCAGTGTGAGAACTAGCATTATAACGATAGCAACTGTTTTACAAAAGAAAGATTTCATTGATGGATAGAACCAGTCGAATATAATTCAGATTCATTATAAACTTTTTAAAGCGCTAAACTAAAAACACCCGATTTTGAGGCGGGCAGGAGACCAGAACTTGGGGCTGTTATACAACCGTGACAATCATTGTAGCAGTATAACTGGTGGGAGTGGCATCAATCGGAATATCATACTCCATCTTTAAGTTGTAGATGTCAAAGATACCAGCACCATTTCCCGAGGCGGCAATGGCCATAGTCAGAGAATTGTCTGAACCAGTTCCAGCGAATGTATTATTTTCACCGGTCTGGACATCACCGTCCGTGCCGACATTATTATTGACTTTGATATTGTTGGCATACCAATACATTTTGGAAGCTATGGTCATAGTAGTACCAAATCCGTCGTTCCAATCGGCGTTGAAATAACTTTTCAAAGTCCAGCCCGGTTCTATGCCCCGACTGTCGCTAACAATAATGGCGTTGCCAGAAGTAGCGCCAGTATTACCGGTGATGTTAGCGCCAGGAACGCCATTGCCAAAATTGAGAGTAGAAGGGACTTGGGTGATGTCAAGTGTACCTGCGTCAACATTTATTGAAACAGTAGTGGCACCAGAGTTAGCGGCCATCACACTTTGAAAAACGCTAGTTGACATGGTTACTAAGACAAACAAAACTACGCCCATCACCAGAGTTTGGCGGGCTTTTTCAACCTCTCTCCCTATTAGTTTGTGGGCTTTGACTTCCATCCTTTTGGTTTTGGTTTTATTTCGACTTTCCTTTCATTATACCACATATCGTCCGGATTGTCAATGGACAATAAGATACTCTGGGACAGTAAAATCCCCGTTTATCGGACAATCGGGCATGTTGACTTATGGGGATAAATTAGTCAGAGGTGTGCTGCAAGAACTGCACAATCTTGTCTTTGTCTATCCTAATTGATTTGGCAGCACCTCTCTTTTTGAACTCTACCTGGTCTTGATTTTTATCGCTCACCACCAATCGGTAAGGAATCCCGATAAGATCGGCATCGGCGAACTTTTCACCGACAGAAACATCTTCTCGGTCATCATAAAAAACTTCCACTTCGGCTTCCCAAAGTTTTTCGTATAACTCATTGGCTAAATCCAAAACTTTCCTATCATCTCCGATGTGGATAAGGTGAACTTGGTAGGGGGCGACAGATTTGGGCCAGAGCATGCCTTTATCATCGTGACTGGCTTCAATGATTGAGGCGATTAGCCGATCCAGGCCAATCCCATAACTGCCCATAATCACGGGTTTGAGTTGATTATTCTCGTCCGAATAATACAGTTTTTGAGGAATAGAATATTTGGTTCCCAGTTTAAAGATGTTGCCGACTTCGATGCCCTTTTGAATTATCTCAATGGTTGACCCTTGGTCGCTTTTTAGCCAATTGTTAGCAGCCAATTGTTCAATCTGTTCAAGAGGCATGTCCTTGGTGGCGCCAATTTTTTCCGCATTAACATACTCCTTTTTGCCGGTGTCTGCATAAGTTCTTTCTATGAACCAATCTTCTCCAGTTGGAGCCACCATCATAAATTCATGCGCCCCCAGTCCACCCATGGCACCAGTATCGGATTCGATGATGACGGTTTTAACTCCAACGCGGTCGAAGATTTTTTTGTAGGCGCCAATAAATTTTTGGTAAGACATCTCTAATTCTTGTTCGTCTTTATCAAACGAATAAGCGTCTTGCATTGTAAATTCGCGCAATCGCAGTAATCCACCCCGCGGTCTGGCTTCATCGCGAATCTTCAACTGAATTTGACCGACCAATTTGGGTAAATCTTTATACGACTGGATTATTTTTTTGGCCGCGTCAGTGATAACTTCTTCGTGAGTCATTGCCAGTACAAAATCTTCTTCGCTTCGATTTTGAATTTTCCAGAGTTCGGGGCCAACCTCAAAGAAGCGTCCGGTTTCTTTCCAGACCCGAGCCGGATGGACGACTGGCATCAAAATATCTTCTACGCCGATTTTATTTAATTCTTCTTGGATAATATTGTAAATTTTGCGCATTACCCGAAAACCCATTGGCAGGTAAGTATAGATGCCAGCGCCTAGGGGAGTAACGAAACCAGCCCGCAAGAGATATTTGTGACTGACTAGGTCGGCCTCTTTCGGGGCATCTTTGAAAGTTTTGAGGAAAGATTGAGTGTAGCGCATGTTTTTTATTCGTCATGCTGAATTTACGATGTCCCGAACCAGCCGAGGGATTTCAGCATCTCCGGCGGGGATCCTGAAACAAGTTCAGGATGACACGAGAAGGGGTTCAGGATGACACGGGAGAGGAATTATGGAAGTAGTGGGGACAAGAGTATTTTACAGGATATCTGGATGTGGGGGTAGGTTGGAAGTAAGGTCTGAATAAAAGAAAAACGCCCCTGGCCAGGGGCGTTTTAAGGAGCAATCAATCAGAAACACGAAAGAGCTTACGCTTAAATCCGTTACGTTCAGTTACGATCTCGCGGAAGCGACGCTTGATTTGACCAACAGCTTTATCCAATAATCTAAAACATTCTTCTAACTCTTGGTCGGCATCAAGTGCTTTGGCCAATGTGGTGGTATCTGCGTTGGCTCGAAGCGTTTCGATCACATCGCGAACCACTTTCGGGTTAGCTTTGCCACCGAGCCTGTTAATACAATCCAAGATGAACTCGATGGCTTGTTCGATTGCCAGATCGTTGCAAATTGGATTAGCATTGACGGTGGCGCGAATTCGTTTTTCGCCGAATTGTTGCAATTTAGGCTGCGCAAGTGCTGGTGTTTTTGGCGGAACAGAAAATTGTTGAGTTGGTGTGATTGCTTCTAGTACCGGGCTTTTGTACCCTAAATTTTTCAGGACACTTCGTAATTGATTGCCGGACACTAGAGAGAATACTTTGACTCCCTCGGGAATATTCTCCTGCATCTTGAACGTAGATTTGTGATTAATTGACGTCAAAAATACCAATACCTCGAACGACGTTGGGAGGGTTTTTGCTGTTGCTAGCGATTTCTCGTCCATGAACCGTACACCCTCTGGACTCGGGCACGATTTTTTGTTTTTCATCGTGCCAATGATTAGCACCTTCCTAGGTGGGTCCGACATCAATGCTTCGCGGAGGGCTGTCCGGAGGTCATCCTCTTTGTTTTCTGGTGTCCTACGGAGGACTGCCTTTGTTTCGTCGCCACTTTCGTCTGACAATTCTGATGTTCCTCTTGTCTCTTCTTTCACTTGGCATCAACTCCTTGAACATGTTAAAGTACGGGTTAAAAACCCGCACCCACTGTAGCGAAATTGTCCGGTCTAGGCAAGACCGGGTTTATTTGGATGAAACTTTTAATTTTTGGTCAGGGCGATTCTGCCGTACGGCAGAACGACCTATTCGACCCCACGTTAGTGGGCAGGCAGGATTCTTTGGCTGATTGGTTCTGGTCGGGGCGACAGGATTCGAACCTGCGACCTCCTCGTCCCAAACGAGGCGCGCTACCAACTGCGCTACGCCCCGACCAAAACCAACCAATCTATATTCAATGAACTCGACCTGTCCGACCGAAGCGTCGGACCGCGCTACCTCCGCCAGCTGGCGGATGCGCTACCTGCCTACCGGCAGGCAGGCGCCCCCGACCCTAAGCCACAACCATTTCAACTGCGCTACCTGACCGAATTTACTGGTCTACAACGGACTTATTATACCCAAAAAGGGGAGCCAGGTATAATTAGATTATGGAACTGGCCGAATACGAGCAGATGCACAAACAGGAGCAGAACTACTGGTGGCATATTGGTCGACGGGAAATTTTGCGTCGAGTGCTGGCTAAATGGCTACCACCTCAAGATAATAAGCAGGTATTGGATATTGGTTGTGGCACCGGCATTAATTACTGGTGGTTGAAGGAATGGGGGAAAGTGACTGGAGTTGATTCTAGCCCCGAGGCGTTAAATTATTGTCGACAGCAACGGGCCTATGACACTTTGGTTCAAATTGATGGTACAAATCTAGAATTACCCGACCAATTTGATTTGGTGACAGCATTTGATGTTTTAGAACATATCGAAGAAGACGAAACCGCGTTAAAATCTTGGTGGCAGGCCATCAAGTTGGGTGGATACTTGATGATAACTGTGCCAGCGTATCAATGGTTATGGTCAGCTCACGATCAGGCCTTGCACCATTATCGGCGTTATTCGGTTGGTGAGTTGAAAACTAAATTTCGAAAGGCCGGTTTTACAATCCAATTTATTTCGCCATTTTTCTTCTTTACTTTTCCGGTGGTGGTACTGGTTAGATTATTTACTAAAGGTACCAAACCAAAAACTTCTTACATCGCAACTACTTCCCGGATGGACAAAGTGTTAATTAATCTCAGTCGGATTGAAGCCGATTATTTGGTTGATGGTGGGCATTTCCCATGGGGGAGCAGTATTTTGGTAATTGCTCGAAAAGGCTAGAATTTGGAATTTAGAATCTAGAATATAGGAAAAAATATGTCCCTCTTGTCATTCTGAGCGAAGCGTTAGCGGAGTCGAAGAATCTTATAATGAAAGAATACTATGTCTATATTATGGCCAGTCGTTCAGGAGTGTTGTATGTCGGTGTTACCAATGATTTAAACAGACGAGCGTACGAACATGAACACGAATTGATCCCTGGATTCTCGTCAAAATACAAAACTCAACAATTAGTTTACTTTGAATCTTGTTTGGATGTGGAATCTGCTATTGCACGCGAAAAGCAGTTTAAAGGTTGGCGTCGTAGTAAGAAAGAGACCTTGATTCAACGGATGAATCCAGGATGGGAGGATATATCAATGCAATGGGAATAAAGATAATAGATCCCTCGACTACGCTCGGGATGACAAGAGGGTAACACTCGGGATGACAAGAGGGTAACACTCGGAATGACAAGAAGGTAATGTTCGGGATGACAAGAGGGTAATGCTCGGGATGACAAAAATAAAGTTCTAATGCTAAATTCCAAATTCCAAATTCTAAATTCCGTCATACTACGTCAATTTTTAAGATTTGCCACAGTTGGTATCGTAAATACCGCTATTGATATCGGCTTGTTGAATTTGTTTTTGTATTTCCACTGGCAGATTATTCTTGCTAATACTGTGGCGTTTTTGATTGCGGCAACTAATGGTTTTGTTTGGAATAAATTATGGACTTTTGGTGATACGGAAGGAAATTGGAAAACTCAATTACCGTTTTATTTGGTCGTGGTCACGGTGGGAGTGGGAATTTCAAATACCTTTATTTATATTCTAAGTATAATATTTGGATGGGATGTCAATCTTGTCAAAATTCTTTCGATTGGAGTCATTTTCTTATGGAACTTTTTGGCTCCTAAACTACTTATTTTTAAGAAATAACTATAATGTCATCCCGAACTTGCGATGTCCCGAGCCCGCCGAGGGGTTTCGGGATCTATACCCGATGAAAGTAGGATTTGTTTATATTCTTACCAATAAACCCCGTGGCACACTGTATATTGGAGTGACCAGCGGAATTGAAAATTGACTCGATTTACATTCCAGGACCACCCTATCTTTTCCTCAAAGATATCGTCTGTATCATTTGGTATATTTGGAAGAATACTCTGACATTGCCAAAGCGATTCAAAGAGAGAAACAGCTTAAAAATTGGCACCGGCAGTGGAAAATTAATCTAATAGAAGCAAGTAACCCTAAATGGAAAGATTTGGTTCGAGATGCTGAAACCCCTCGGTAAACTCGGGACATCGCAAGTTCAGCATGACGTGAAATATGAGATGCTGAAACGAGTTCAGCATGACGGGAGGTATGAGACGCTGACCTGCCTGCTGTACGGCAGAACCGAAGGCCTACCATAACTTTTCATCACAGATCCTTCCGTAGTCCTGCTATCTAGCCCCGAAGGGGCCCCATTGGGGCAGAACGAAGTAATCCGCCTCTGGCGAGACCCCCTGAAGGCGGTGGGATCTAGTCCCGGCTATCCGGGACGGCTCATGCCTAGATTCTTCGTCCATCAGCTGACGGACTCAGAATGACATAAAATATACATATGGAACTCTATCTCTCGGTTGTTATTCCGGCCTATAACGAAGAGCGACGAATCGGAAAAACTTTAGCCAAATTCCGGCGATATTTCGATGCCCAAAATTATGCTTACGAAGTAATCGTATCAGACGATGGCAGTAGCGATACGACTAGAGAAATTGTAAATATTATTGCCGAAGGGTGGCCACAACTTCGGTTGCTAACGGCTTTACACAACCAGGGCAAGGGTGCGGTGGTAAAACGCGGAATGTTGTCTGCTCGCGGTCAGTATGTGCTGTTCGCTGATGCCGACAACGCTACGCCAATTGAAGAGCTGGAAAAATTTTGGCCATATATCAAAACATATCCAATCGTATTTGGCTCTCGTTATTGTTTTGGTGCCCAGGTTCATATTGCCCAAGCCAGACACCGAATTATTCTTTCGCGCTTGTCTAATTTATTGATTCGGACGATGGCCGTGCCGGGGGTGTGGGATACCCAGTGTGGATTTAAATTGTTTGAACGCAACGCTGGTCAAAATATTTTTGCCAATGTTCGACTGACCCGATTTGGTTTCGACATTGAGGCCTTCGCCATCGCCCGTCAATTGGACTATCAATTTAAAGAAGTGGGAATCAATTGGTACAACGATTTTGATACTAGAGTCAGAACCGGCCGAGAAGCCCTGCGGACCTTGAGGGACTTATTTAAAATCACCTGGAATAAACTCCACGGTAAGTACCGAAAGGTTGGTTACATTCAGCAGTCACCGGCGGTTCGGCGGACTGAAACTAATTCGATTCATTCAGAAACTTCCTCACCAATCGCTCCGCCTGATTTAAAGTTGTGACCCAATGAATTTGGGAATCTTTTTTGAACCAAGTTAGTTGCCGCTTGGCGTAATTTTTATCGCCCTGGATTAGTTTGGTAATGGTCTGGTCTTGAGTCGTTTTCCCCTCAATGAAATCACGCACTGGACGATAATAAATGGCGGTTAAAGGATTACTTGAGAAATCTAATCTAGCTCGGATTAATTTTTTCGTCTCTTTCACTAATGCGTTCCAGTCCAACTGACGAATGCGTTGTTCGATATTTTTATAAATCCGTTCTCGGGAGAGTTTAATCCCAATTTTTAAAACCTCAAAATCGGGTTGGGATTTTGGGGGACGACTGCCTCCGCCAAGCAAAATTTCTAGCGCCCGAATAACTCGGCGTTTATTTTGCTTATCAGTCGTCGAGTCGGGGTCAAGCTGGTGCAGTTGATTAACCAATTCTTCAGACGACTTTAATTCGAGCTGGGCTCTTAGTTTTGGATTGGGCGGAATGTTTGGCAGGCGGTAACCATCGGTGATGGCAGAAATATACAAACCAGTTCCACCAACCAAAAACGGGACAATGGTCCGGCGAGTTAGTCGGTTCCGCCAACGAAGTTTGTCGAGCAAACGATAAACCGTTTTTTGATAGGAGGCCACATTAAAACTGATATTGGGCCGAACCGCACTTAACATATAATGGGGGACACCCATCATTTCGGCCGGGGTAATTTTGGCGGTGGCAATGTTGCATCCCTTATAAATCTGTCTAGAGTCGGCCGAAATAATTACCCCGTTAAACTGTTTGGCCAATTTAACTCCCCACGCCGATTTGCCAGATGCGGTTGGGCCAACGATGGCAACGAGTTTAAGTCGTGTCATCGGTGGTGGGCTGTTCGTTGATGGTCGACAGAATATATGCCTCGGTGTCGGCTGTGAATTTGGAGTTGGGATTGAGTTGTTTGGCTCGCTCGATGGCAGATAAAGCAGATTCGGTATTGCCAAGTTTTAATTCGATTGCCGACAAGAATGCCCAGTAGTAACCGTTATTGTTGTCATAGGTTGCCATTCCGGCTACGAGATTATTCTTCATCTTTTGGAGCCGATTGGGTGAATTAGACATTTCCCAGGCCTTCACGATTGCCAGATGATAACCTGGCTGATCATCGCGATGCCCTTTGATTTGTTCTAGGTAATTGGCTAATCTACCAGCGAACTCGGGCGTCATATCTTCAGTTGGAAAGTAAGCTGGGACGATTAAGTAGTAAGCCAATTCCGGTTTTAAATAGGGGGCAATCTCTAGGGCATTATTGAACTTAGTTAAGTCAAATTGGAGTGCACTCTGCCAAGCCCTGCGAGTGGCTATCCACGGCATAATCACAAACTGCATTGTTAATACTATGGTTAACGCTATACCAACTAGGCCAACATAAGGATGGATTAATCGAGTTGGCATCGTGAAAATTGGTTTAGATAAAGTGCCTAAATAAGCTAGCGCTAACATTAATAGCGCAGTCGTGGCGATGGTCTCATATCCTAGCAGATTGATGCAGATGTAAGTTATTACTACACCAATTGCCCAGATGGCTAAAGGATTTTTACCGATGTGTTGCCAACCAATCGCAATGGCCATCCCTAGCCAAGTTAATAACAAAATTAATCCTAGCCAACCAGTAAACACCAGATAATCAAAAATGAAATTATGAGCCCGATCTAAAGTTTCGGTTGAGCCAACTGCATCTTCAAACTTCGGTTGAAAGTTAGCTTGGAAAGCATTATCGTAATTTTCCAATCCCCAGCCAAAGAGTGGCCGATCTAAACTGGCTTGCCAGGATACTTCCCAAGCATGGAGCCGGTTAGTGAACGAAAAGAAATTAAAGTTGAAGTAGGCCTGGCCATCCAGCCAAAAACTGCCCAATATTGTTATAACGCCAGCACCTACGAGACCAGCAGTTAACCACTGTTTAGCACGGTGTATATGGAGATGACGGATTGCGACAATTAAAATTACAACTAGAATCACTGGCACTATGAAATATATCCACTTGGCATTGGTGTACCAAATAGCAACTACTTGAATGAGCAATGCCAGAATGGCGGGGTCGCGCCAATTCAAGCGGTTGGTCAGCCAATAAACATAAGTGGTTACTAAAGTAATTGCTAGGTAATAAGCGGTGAAGTTTTGATTGCCAAGCAACCCGATTAATTCCGGACTGGTCTGTGTCCCAAGTGCAAGTTTGGCCAAGCCGACAATAGCAACTGCCGTACCCGAATAAATAATCGTGGTTTGTAGTGTCTGCCATACCGAGCTGAATGATGGTACCAATCGGCGCATCAAAAAATAGATGGTTAATAGCGCCAACCAATGCGATAAACTGCCGGTGCGATGGACACCGCCGAACCAACTGTCAGTTGGATTAATCGAGGTGAGAGTAGTTATTAGTAGCCAAATTCCCCAGCCAAGAGCCAAAAGATCAATTAAATTCCATTGAAATGACCGTTGGGACAACCGGAGCCATTGCAGCAGCCCGACCACTAGGAATGTGCCGGTTGCAACCAGTATCCACATATTCTGATCGTAGACACCAGAAAAGGGAGCCAGGCCAGTACTAAGCAAAGGAGTTAGTAAAAGCAGAAACCCAAAACTCATGGCTATAATTTCCTGGGTAGTTAATGCCACTAGGTTGTTGGGAATAGATAATTTTAGTGAATTCTTCCGGGCCATACAATCTACTTTGAACGAGGTTGGATACTCTGCTTGGCAATCAGTCGAACCGATTTACGGTTGTCGGTCAAATGGTGAGCCCGCCGTTTTTTGTCGGCGCGTTTATCAGTTCGGGTGACAATCTCACCCCGTTTAGTTCCGGCTGGTAATTTCATCCCCCAATAATTTAATTAGTTTGCTAATTGCCATTGGTCCCAAATCATCTTTGGTCAAATGCCGGACTGAAACGGTCTTGGCCGATTTCTCTTTGTCTCCAACGATTAACATGTAGGGGACTTTGTGCATTTCGGCCTCTCGAATTTGTTTGCCGACTGATTCTCCGCGAGTATCAACTTCGACTCGGATGCCACCAGCCAAAAGTTGGTTTGCAATCTGTTTGGCGTAAGTTAGATGCCGTTCGCTAATCGGGAGAATCTTGGCCTGGATTGGCGCCAGCCAGAGCGGGAAAATCCCAGCGTAATGTTCGATTAAAAAGCCGATAAATCGCTCATGGGTGGATAGGGGAGCCCGATGAATACACAGCGGGGTTTGGGGTTTACCCTGTTTGTCGGTGTAGGTTAAGTTGAAGCGCCGAGGTTGAGCGAAATCAACTTGGTTAGTGGCTAAAGTGAGTTCTTTTCCGATTGCGCTCCAAACCTGCACATCAATTTTCGGCCCGTAAAAAGCGGCTTCGTTGGCCACTTCAACAAATGGGACTTTCGAATCCTTTAATACCCGCCTCACCATGTCTTCGGTGGCTTTCCACAATTTCGGTTCATCTACATATTTTTTGCCCAAACCTGCTTTTGAATGAGTTGAGAACCGCATGATGTATTTTTTAATCCCAAACAGTTTGAAATATTTGAGATACATTTCGTTCACGGCTCGAAATTCGTCGGCGAACTGTTCGGGGGTGCAGTAAATGTGGGCATCATTCATTGATAACATTCTGACTCGCATTAAACCAAACAATTCCCCGGACTTTTCATAACGATAACAAGTGCCATATTCAGCTAGCCGTAGAGGAAGGTCGCGATAACTTTTTGGACTACTCCCAAAAATGGTGTGATGATGTGGGCAGTTCATTGCTTTAAGGTAGTATCGGTCACCCTCGAATTCCATTGGCGGGAACATACTGTCTTCGTAATAAGGGAGATGACCGCTGGTCAGATACATTGATTGCTTGGCAATGTGAGGAGTGCGAACCTGTTTGTATCCGGCAGTCAGTTCAGTGGCTTTGGCCAAGCGTTCTAATTCGTCAACTATAATGGTGCCATTCGGTAGCCACAGTGGCAGCCCGGGCCCGACTCGGTCATCAAAAGTAAATAGTTCTAACTCGGCGCCCAATTTGCGATGGTCGCGTTTTTTGGCTTCTTCTAGCATGTTCAGGTACTCCTCGAGTTCTTTTTGGGTAGCGAAAGCTGTCCCGTAAATTCTGGTCAACTGTTTGTTCTTCTCGTCACCTCGCCAATAAGCCCCAGCGACTGACAAGAGTTTGAGGGCGCCAATGTCTTTGGTAGAAGTTACATGCGGCCCTTCGCACAAATCAGTAAAATCCCCAGAGGTATAAAATGACATTCGCTTGTGTCCGGTCCGTTTTAGTTCGTCGATTTGTTCCGCCTTGTAGGGCTGGTCAATTTTTTTAGCCCAGGTCTTGGCGACGGCAACGGTCTGAACTGATCGCTTAAAAGTCCGGCCTTCGGTAATCAGTCGAATTATTTCGGACTCGATTTTGGGAAGATTGGTGTCGGTAATTGGTTTCTTAAATTCAAAGTCATAGTAAAACCCATCTTCAGTGGCTGGTCCGAATCCGATTTTAGTTCCTGGATAAAGACGCAAAACCGCCTCGGCTAAAATATGGCTAGCCGAATGACGGATGCGCGACAGATTAGAATGCTTGTCGGTCTTTTTGGTGCGTTGAGTTTTTGTCATATCCCGTAGAAGAATTTAGAAATATTTTCTTTTCTGCTATTGGCCCACTAACAGATATTAGAACGATTTACTGACGAGATTTGCCCCATGGTTTGGCCCAAAGGAAAACATTGGGGCCAAGAGTATTTTAAATTTCTCTACGGGGCATAACTTGGTTATTTTAGCAAGATTAAGTCATCCATAGTATAAACTGAATTGTCTTAGACCAAAAACCACCCCCAGAGGGTGGTTGATTTGTATGCTCTTTGCCAGCCGTAAGCCGGATTCTGTCTTGCCCGCCTAAATTTTGCGAAAGCAAAACTTTGGTGGGTGAAGTAGTCATCTATCTGGGGTTAATGTTGCCATTAATCTCAAGCGTTAGGGTCCTTGTCCGCCTCGTCTAAACCAAAGCGATTGACGGACACGGTCCAGCCCAACTTGCACCGGAAAGGGTTTGCCAGAACATCCGTCTCACGACGGAGTCCGACAGGTAGCTTTGGAGCCGATTGGCGGGATTAACCCGCCATTCAACACTTCAACACCCTGTTGCTTTTCACCTTTCACCAACGCTCCGCGTTGGAAATACCAAGTCCCAAGCACCAAATATCAAACAATAATCTGTTTGGGATTTGGATTTTGAGATTTGATGATTCCAGTGCGAAGCACTGGTTAGTATTGTCTCTGTGGCACTTTCCCTATCACCAACGCTCCGCATTGGTCAATCTAACCAATTTAATCCAATTTATTCCAACCTTCGCCAATTTAATTTCTTAGATTGGTAAGATTGGTCAGATTGGAGAGATTGGATAAATTTCCCAGTGCGAAGCACTGGCAACGGTCGCCGTTAGCGACTTTCCTGATTTAGAATGGTGTCCGGACTTTCCTCCCCCCACTTTCTAGGTTCAAGGCTTGCTGAGATGCGTTTTTTGAGATTGGTATAACCTTGCTTGTATTGCTTAATCATCCGTTCTCTAACCACGGCATCCTTCTTGGCCTTAAAGGCCTCATAGTAGACGAGATCAAATGGCTGACGATGGCGAGTAGCTTGCGAGAGACCTTGGTTGTGTTCTCTGAATCGCGACCGCAAATCGGCTGTATAGCCAATATACAACTTGCCATCCTGTCTACTTTGTAAGATGTACACATAGTACATAGCCCAGAAAGTGGGGGGCGACTACACGCTAGCAAAGAGCAGACCCAGTGTAGGCCGGTTCAACTCCTCTGTAAAGAGGAAAGTATGGCATAATAGACACATGGAAAATATTCCCCAACCGTTTTTTATCGGTATCGCTGGGGGGACTGGTTCTGGTAAAACCTATATTGCCAAGGAACTTCAAAAGGCCAATCCGACCAAGATTTTAATCTTCTCCCACGACAACTATTACAAGGACCGCAGCGATGTTCCGCTTGAGCGTCGCAAAGATCTCAATTATGACGAACCAAAATCCCTGGACGAGGAATTGTTTTATCGTCATCTATTAGACCTCAAGGCCGGAAAGCCGATCGAGATGCCCCAGTACGACTTCGGGACCCATACGCGCAAACCAGTGATGGCGCAGGTTGAGTCCAAACCGGTAATTATTGTTGAAGGCATTCTGATTCTGACCGATAAACGGGTTTGTGACCTGCTCGATTTAACTATCTTTGTCGATGTTGATTCGGACATCCGGTTAGCCCGTCGGCTAGGGCGGGATGTCGGAGAACGGGATCGGAGTTTCCAAGAATCCTTAAATCAATATTTGTCGTCGGCTCAACCGATGTACGAACTGTATGTCGAGCCAGGCAAAGATGAGGCCGATTTGATTATTAATAATAACGGTAGTGAAGCCGACCTCCAAGACGCTCTGGAAACGGTTCGGGCTAGGATTCTTGAAGTATTGACCAAATCCCAGTAGAATAACCTCTGTTTGGGCGGTTAGCTCAGTTGGTAGAGCGTCACATTGACGTTGTGAATGTCAGAGGTTCGAATCCTCTACCGCCCACCATAATATTCTGGGATCAGTCCCAAAGGGACCCTTTTCCCAACGGGAGACCTTCGGTCCGGGGTTGGTGGAGTCCTGCTGTCCAGCAGGATTAGGAAGGTCTTCAGTTCGAATCTGAATGGGTCACCACTTCACCAATTGGGGGAGAATCTACTTATGCGACGATTTAATCAATTCTTCACCCTGCTGTTAGTTCCGCTCGACTATGCGATGGTGGTGCTAACATTTGTAGGTGCCTACTGGCTTCGGCTGAATTGGCAATTTGTGCCAATTATTTATATTCTGCCGTTTGATGATTATTTGCGGTTAGTGATAGAACTAGCGCCGATTTGGCTAGTCGCTTTTTTTGGTTTTGGGCTGTATCGTTTCCGGGGCTTTCGAAATCCTTGGGAGTTGATTGGAAAAATCATTATTGCTACTTCGGTGGCTTTAGCGGTTTTTGTGATTGGTCTATTTTTGGCCAAAACCAGTTTCTTTTCCCGGCTAATTATTGGCTATTTCTGGATTTTTAGTGTGGTCTTTGTGCTGTTGGGTCGGGCGATAGTTAATTATTTTAGACAATGGCTGCAGTATGCCGGGACTGGAGTAGAACGAGTGGTTCTAATCGCTGACGGTAAAATTGCTGAAGACATTGCCAGACAGATTCACGCCAGCCGGCCAAGCCAAAAATTGGTCATTACTTTGACTGGGGTGGATTTAACTGTCCTGGCCGACTATCACCCCGATCGGGTGATTATTGGCCATGAACTGGCCGGAGACCAAATGTTGAGATTGATTCGTTGGTGCGAAGACAATGATGTGGCTTTGCAGTATGTCCCCAGTTTAACTGGTCTATATACTTCACACATCACCGTTGATACATTGGCTGGTTATCCAATCATTGAATTAAGTCCCACTCCGTTGTCCGGCTGGGGCAGAATAATTAAGCGGTTATTTGATATTGTCGTTACTCTCATTGGCATGATGGTGGCTTTGCCGGTGATGTTAATTGTAGCCATCGCGGTCAAATTGAATTCCCGAGGGCCAATTATCTATGCTCAAACCCGGGTGGGTGAATTGGGCAAGCCGTTTACTTTCTATAAATTTAGATCGATGTACAGCGAGTTAAGTCCGGGACTGGGCGGGGAAAAAGCCGACCAGATGCTAGAGCAATTGCGTCAACGCAATGAAGCCGACGGGCCATTATTTAAACTGGCCGACGATCCCAGGGTAACTCGGGTAGGAAAATTTATTCGTAAAACTTCGCTGGACGAACTGCCCCAACTGTTTAATGTTTTACTTGGGCAGATGAGCTTGGTCGGTCCGAGGCCGGCTTTGCCGAATGAGGTGGCCCAATATTCGGATGTAGCCAAACGGCGACTGCTAGTTAAACCCGGTCTAACTGGTCCATGGCAGGTGTCGGGTCGGAGTGATATCTCATTTGATGAATATGTCGGGCTGGATACTTATTATATTGAACATTGGTCGCTATTCTTGGATATAAAGATTCTGTTATCAACCGTTGGGGCGGTGTTGACGCGAAAGGGGAGTTACTAAGAAAATTTAAAATGAAGAATTAAAAATTAATGATGAAGAATGAAAGAGTTTAATGATTTAAAAGTGGCGATTGTGGCTGATTGGTTAGTCGCTCGTGGTGGAGCCGAGCGGGTAGTGTTATTGTTTGCCGAAATTTTTCCGCAAGCCGATCTTTATACCTCGGTGTTTAAAGCCCCAAATTTTCCTGAACTTAATGGTCGCCGGGTAATTACCAGCCGGCTTCAATATTCACCGCTTCGTTATAAACAGCAACTATTTCCCACTCTTCGGCCGGCGGCTTTTGAAGCATTTGATTTGGACGATTATGATTTGGTTATTTCATCGGCTCATGCCGAGGCCAAGGGGGTGCTGACTAAACCCGAGACCTTGCATCTGTGCTACTGTCATACTCCGACTCGGTATTACTGGAGTCATTACCACGAGTATCTCAAAACGCCACAGTTGGGAATTTTAGATCCGCTGATTAAATCAGTGATGCCTACATTGGTCCATCGGCTAAGAATTTGGGACCGCGTCGCAGCCGATCGGGTGGATGTCTTTTTGGCCAACTCTAAAAATACAGCTGGCCGAATTAAAAAATATTACGAGCGTGAATCGTCCGTGATTTATCCGCCAGTGGACTATCAGAGATTTCAGGGCGAGAGTGTCCCCGGCGATTATTATTTAATTGTTGGCCGACAAATCGAATACAAGCGGACCAATATCGCAGTTGAGGCCTTCAATCAATTGGATTTGCCGTTAAGAGTTATTGGTGAAGGGCCGGAGTTGCCACGACTGAAACAGTTGGCTAAATCATTCAAGATCGAATTTTTGGGTCGGTTGTCCGATGACCAAACTACCCAGCAATTTCTCGGGTGCAAAGCCGTGCTGTTCCCTCAAGAAGAGGACTTTGGGATTGTTCCCCTGGAAGCCATGGCAGCCGGTAAGCCGGTAATTGCCTACCGGGCGGGCGGGGCTTTGGAAACAGTCGTGGACAATCAAACCGGAATATTTTTTGATTATCAAACTGTAGTTTCGTTAGCCGAGGCGGTTCGTCGGTTCGAGAGAATGTCTTTCTCGTCTACAGTTTGCCGTGAACGCGCTAAACAATTTGATAATACCGAGTTTAAACGGCAGATTAACAATTTTGCAGAGCAAGCTTGGATAGAACATCAGCAACGGCCAACGAAGAATTGTGTATGAGATTGCCACATCGCTCTGCTTCCGCCAGCTGGCGGACAGCATAACTCCTCGCAATAACAGAGTGGAGATATGGTCGCTCACACCGAAGAAGTGGATAGATATTGAACCCCTTCGGTAAACTCGGGACATTGTAAATTCAGCATGATAAGGTAGGGCATTACAACTAATCAATAATCAATATGAGGATTGGCGTTGATATCAGGGGTCTTTTAACTGGCAAAATTAGCGGAGTGGAACAATACACTCTGCAGATTTTACGACAGCTGCTGACAATTGATACGGAAAATACTTACGTATTTTTTTATGTGTCATATCGAGATCTCGACCAACGGCTAGAGCAGCTTTTGCATGATTATCCTTATTTAAAAGTTCCCAATGTAGAAATCGAAAAACTTCGGTGGGTCAATTTTCCGATTTTATTACACGCTTTCTTTAAGCCACTCAATTGGCCAAAAGCCGATATTGTTTGTGGCGGATTGGATGTGATGTGGATGCCTTCACCGATGCTTTTGCCCTTATCTCGCAAATGCGCCAAGGTTACTACTTTCCACGATTTGATTTTCTTTATTACCCCGCAGTTCTATCCACTGTCGTCTCGGATTTGGCAGTGGCAGATGAATTATCCGTACGAAGCCAGAACTTCTGATCGGCTAATCGCCGTATCAGACACTACGAAACAAGACATTGTTCGATTTTTCCACACACCAGCTGAAAAAATCATTCGGATTTATGAAGGGGTAGGCGACGAATATTTCGTTCCAGTTAGTCCGGAATTTGCAAAATCGGTTCAAACTAAATTCCAATTGCCAGAAAAATATATTTATTATGTTGGCAGTATTGAACCGCGCAAAAATTTATCATTAGTAGTGCGGGCTTTGAAGGAACTTCAAACCAGTTATTCTGATACAATAAAATTAGTTATATCCGGCAGTAAAAGTTGGTTGTCGTCGGATCTTTACCAACAAATTCAGGATTTAGGTTTAAAAGACCGAGTGATATTTACTGGCCGAGTTAGCGAGGCCGAGAAAATTGCTTTGTTGTCCCTGGCCACCGCCTTCGTTTTCCCGTCGTTTTATGAGGGTTTCGGCTTAATGGTATTAGAGGCCTTTGCTACTGGTTGCCCAGTCATTATTAGTGATGCTGGTTCGCTTCCAGAAGTAGCCAATGGAGCAGCTCTCATGGTTGGGACCAATGATGTCTCGGGTCTGGCGCGGTCCATCCATCAACTCAATACCGATTCTGAACTTAGGCAACAACTTATTATTAAAGGCCGTGAGCGAGCGAAACAGTTTAATTGGACCGACGCGGCGGCTAGTACTCTGACGGTGATTAAGCAGGCAGTACATGAGTACAGACACTAAAAAGTATTATTATGTAAAACCGAAATCAAGTCGGCCGCTTACTCGTAACTCTGTCGTTATCCCGGTTTCATCTCGTTTTACTAACCCTTCGTCTACTTTGAATATGGCTTTTAGCGAAGCAACGGTTCAATCAACTGCCGTGGTTTGGCTTTGGGCTGGGTTAAAATTAGTCCTGATTGTTATGCTGGCTCTGCTGCTTTATATCGGTGGCGGACTGGTGTATCAATCAGCCAATAATGTGAAAGGCCAAATTACCGATTTGGCCAATCGGGGAATTGGTAAGTTAGAAGCCGCTGCGGCAGCGGTTTTGGCCCAAGATATCTCTGGGGCTCGGGACAACTTTGTGGCGGCGGAGAATCTGTTTGCCACTGCTCAAACCGAACTCTTGGCTTTAGGCCAAACTAATTTATATATGTCGGGTCTGGCGAGTGACGGTTCACAAATTGTCGCTGGGCAAAAATTAATTGATAGTGGTTTAAGTTTAGCCCAAGCCGGAATCACTCTAATTGATACCATGACACCGCTGTGGCAGTACTTTAATGGTTTGAGCACCAGCGGCAACCAGGCGCAAGATTTGGCTGGACAAATCGTTGGTTTGATGGGCCAAAGTTCTAATAACCTGGATCGAGCGTTAGCCCAAGTAACCAAAGCCAATACTTTGTTGTCGTCGATTAATCCTAAAACGGTTGACTCGACTTATGCCACAGCGTTGAGTGAAGCGCAAATTAAAACTGCTACTCTTCAGTCCACTGTGATGACCCTGGGAACTTTAGCCAAAGAGTTACCAGACGCCTTGGGTTTCAATAATCCGCGCCAATATTTGATATTGAATCAAAATAATAATGAACTGCGGGCTACCGGCGGTTTTGTGGGCAGTTATATGTTAGTGGAAGTTTATAAGGGTAAATTAAAAAGTGTTTTGGTTGATATGACCCAACGAATTGATGGGCAAAATCCTAATTCAAGTCTGACCTTACCCAAACCCTTAGAAGCGATTACTACTTCATTTGGCACTCGGGATGCTAATTGGTATGCCGATTTCCCAACTTCCGCTCAAACTTTCCAAAAGTTGTACGAGCAAGCCGGCGGGGGAACGGCCGATGGGGTTATCGCCATTAATCCCGAAGTGATTAAAGATATTTTAACCGTCCTGGGTCCGGTCTATTTAGAAAACAAGGAGCTTACCTTAACTGCTGACAATTTTGTGTCGGCAACCCAAGCCCAAATTGAGTTGATTGATAATCAAAAGGAAAATCCCAAAGAAGTATTAAACGAATTTGCGCCAATTTTATTAGGGCGACTACTGACTGCCAATGGAGCGGTCTTAAAACAGATTAACCTAGCCCTAATGTCTCGGCTACAGCAAAAAGATGTGTTGATTTATTTGCGTAATCCTAAACTTGAACCAGTAATGAACCGACTTAGCGTGGCTGGGGTTTTGCCGGAAACAACATCGGGAGGGGACTTTTTAGGAGTAGTTCGGGCTAACCTGGGCGGACGCAAAAGCAGTCAAAATGTTCAGGAAGAAATCCATCATACTGCCAATGTTAATTTGACTGGTGATGTGAATGTTGCCCTACAGCTTAAATACACTCATACTGGTAGTTATATTTTTCCGGACGGACCTAACAAAGATTATGTTCGGGTTTACTTGCCCAAAGACACGGTGAAAGTTTCAGTTGTCGGACAGGATTATGAAACTACTGTAGAACAATACGACGAGAACGGTAAAACCGTGTTGGCGTTTTGGTTAACTACCAATCCTGGAGAGAGTAAAACAGTGGAATTAAATTACAGATTGCCTGGAAAAGTGACTGATTATTACCAATTAAATGTTTTTAAACAACCAGGCGCCAACAATACGACTTTAACTAGTATTTTGAAATTATCTCCGGCGCTGGGGTTAGCCGAGAACGACATGGTCAAAACTAAACAATTATTTAGCGATAAATTGCAAACTGACTTGAAGTTTGGGGTCGAGATTATACAAATAAATTAAAGATGGAGCTGATTATGATGAGTACTTTGGGAATTATTACATTTATTCTCGCGGTCTGGTTTGTGGGATTAGGGTTGTCTCTCGCTTTCAACAATAAGGGATTCTGTAAATTGTTGGCCGAGTTTGCCGATGAGCATACTTTGCTATGGAGTTGGGGGCTAGGAGTGGTGGCTTGTAGTTTAGTGATTCTTAATTTGACTGGCTATACCATTACTTGGACCGGCTATACCTGGATAATGCCACTAGTGGGTTGGGCAGGGTTAATTAAGGGCCTCTGGCTAACTTGGTGGCCCCAAGCGGGTGCCAAGATGATCAAGACCTATTGTCGTTCTGGCAGTACGACTACATTTGGAGGCATTATTGTTATTCTGTTGGGTATCTTTTTCTGGCAGATTATCGTACCGATGTACTAGGAATTGAATTCAAATTTTAAAATACCCCGCCGAAATGGCGGGGTATTTTTTATTGAATCGTAGTTTATTTAATAACCTGTTTGGCGATTTGTTCGAATACTGTCGGATGTTCAACTGCCAATTGAGCCAACACTTTCCGATCCAGTTCAATTTTCTGGTCGGTTATTTTCTTAATAAACGAATTGTATTTAATTCCCAGGCCAGTCAAAGCAGCATTGATACGGTTAATCCAGAGTGCCCGGAACGACCGCTTCTTGTTGCGACGGTCTCGATAAGCATATTGGCCGGCCTTTAAAATGGCTTCCCTGGCCCGTTTAATGTTGGTTCGGCGTAGAGTTCGAAACCCCTTGGTTGAAGTGATTAGTTTACGATGCTTGGCTCGAACAGTTGTGCCTCGTTTGACTCTCATGGTTTAGAATTTAGAATTTAGAATTTAGAAAGATTATTTACCCAAAAGCCGTCTCATCCGGCTCTCATCAGCCCTGGCGACATCAGCTGGCCGTCCCAGCCGACGCTTACGGGCGGAAGATTTCTTAGTCAATTTATGGGCCTGCATCGCCTGGCGACGCTTCATTTTGCCGCTTTTGGTGATTTTAATCCGCTTGGCTGTACCCTGGTGGGTCTTAATTTTTGGCATTTACTTAGGAGATAAAATCGTATGAATGCTCCGACCTTGTCTGGTGGGCGCTTGTTCTATTTTAGCCGTGTTCACTAATCTGTCAATAAACCGGTTGATTAGGGCTTCGCCCAGGTGGGCGTGAACGATTTCTCGCCCCTTGAACAAAATTCCCGCCTTGACCTTATTGCCCTGGCTTAAAAACTTTTCGGCTCGCTTGGCTTTGACCTCAAAATCATGACTGTCAATTTTGACGCTTAAGCGCACTTCTTTGACTGCGCCATCGTTCTGTCCACGCCGAGATCGCTGTTGGGCCTTGGTCTGTTCATATTTGTATTTGCCGAAGTCCAAAATTTTGGCGACCGGCGGTTTCGCATTAGGCGAGACCTCGACCAAATCCAAATCAGCTGTTCGGGCTAAGTTCAGCGCTTCTCGAGTTGAGATAATTCCCCGGGATGTTCCGGTCTCATCAATCAAAAACACCTCTGGCACTCTAATCCATTCATTGGCTCGAATGCGAGGTTGAAAAATGCGAGGTTTGTAATTTGATGTTCTTCTCAAACTAGTTCTAAGCTATCACGCAGTTTTAGATGCGGTCAACTGATTATCTTTAGGAACAATCAACCGGATGTATTTGGCCAGTCCTTTAATTTCTACCGGCGTATGGGCAACAGTTTCGTTGCCGATAATCACTGGCATCTTGGTCTCGCCCTCGATTGCAATTGAATTGCTGTGTAAAATACTGATTTCGGTTGGATCGGGCGAAGCAAATAAAGTAAGTTTCAGTTTTTTGTCGCCATGTTCGCCATTTAATTTCACTTGTAGCCGGTGGGTTTTGCTGCGCACCAAAACATCGTCGTCCAGGGCAATGGTGGCTTTTGTGCCGACCTCGGTCGGGAGGGTAGTTCGACTAAGTCCAAGGAACTTTAGCCAGGGGTTGGTCTTGCGTAGATATTGAGTTAATAAATTAGACCGCGTCGCGACCTCGGCTTCGCCGACAAAATAATGTTGGCCGATTTTGCCTAATCGTTCCAACCGTAAATCATAATCGGCGAGGGCCTTAATCGCAGTCGGCAACCCTTTCAACCCTAAACTGTCTGCCAAATGGTTCGTCCGGCTCATCGGAATGATTCCTACTGGAATGTCTTGGCCGACCAGCGAATTAATTACCGCATTGACTGTGGCGTTGCCCCCGACGGCTACTACTCCTTGGTCAGAAGACCGTAAATTGGTTTGAATGATATCCGGAACATTGGCTAGGTTGTCAATCATCACAAACCGATACTTGACCGCTTGTCGGTCAAGTAATTTTTTCATCTGTTTCTCAATCCGAAAGAAACGCTTATGGCCGGCTTCTGGATTGATGAGAAAAAGATACATATTAACTAGTTGACTCCTTCTTCGACTTTAGTCCCGGTCTCAACTTCATAAGTCGGAGTAATTTCTGGTTTCTCCCGCTCGGTATCATGCATGGTACTACTACCTTTTAGAACCCCACCGGCCTCGATGACTAGGGCTGAACTGCTGACATTGCCTTTCAAACAACCAGTTTCTAAAATTTCCAGTTTACCGATTGCATTCACATTGCCGACTACCTCGCCGGCGACATAGACATTCTGACCGTTGATATCGGCAGTAACGGTGGCTCGTTCACCAACTACAACATCGCCGTCAGTTATCAGTTTGCCCTTAAATTGGCCATTAATCTGAATATCACCGCCGGTCTTAAGAGTGCCTTCGACACTCACCTCGTCCCCGATAATCGTGTCGGGGTTGGTAAAGTCCGCAAAATCTGCCCTGGTTTTATTCATCCTGTTAGAAATAAGAAACAAGAGAGTTTCTGTCCCGGCATTAGTGATATAGATACAGTTTTCATGGATAATTATTTGTCTGATATAACTGTTGAAAGTTTCGTTAGGTGATTTCTAACGGGATTCACCCTAGAAATCAGCAACTAGGAAACCGCAGGTTTCCATCGTTGTTGCCTTAAATTATCGGATATTGTCTAGCATACTTCCGCGCCACGAAACCCGTTGTTGCCTCCTAGGCAATTTCTAACGGGATTCATAGAAAACATTCCGATTATACCCAAATCGGTTCAGATGTAAAGCCCGAGATGGGCTTTACTTCTATGGCCAGTTTCGAGTAAGATAGGGAGGACTCTTAAGGTCTAATTCTATGGAACTAGCCAAGATTTTTATCGTTATTCAGGTTATTATTGGAATCCTGCTGATGGTGGCTATTTTGCTGCAAGCCAGAGGAACGGGTTTAGGAGAGGCCTTCGGAGGGAACAGTGCCTTCTATGGTAATCGGCGTGGTCCAGAGAAAGTGCTTTATCTGATTACCGTTGGTTTGGCTGTCGCGTTTGTAGCCCTCTCCTTTGCTGTTCTTTTCCTTTAATCCAGTTAGGGTAACAGGAAACCGCTATTCGTATCTTCAAACGCTCCAAATCAGTTGTCTATGCTCACCCAGCGCTAACTCGACTGGCTGGTTTTCAAGTGGGGTTGGGGCAACTATTCGTTTGGTTGGGACGATTGGTTCGTAAGTTTAGTCGAATCGAACGAATCATCTTGGTAGGACTATTTCTAGTAATTATTGTGAGCGGCAGTTTGGCAGCGACCCAACGCGCCGCCGGGTTGGGGCATCAGCCAATTGGTGGGGGAGTCCAAATGGAAGGACTGGTTGGGACATCGCGATACATCCATCCGCTGTTGGCCGAGACCAACAATGTCGATCGCGATATTGTTCGGCTGGTTTATTCGGGGCTGACTCGGATTAGTCCGGGACGAGAAGTGCTACCCGATTTAGCTACTGATTGGGATATTTTAGACCAAGGCAAAACCTATCTGTTCCATCTGCGCAATGATGTGCTTTGGCACGATGAAGATGTGTTTACGGCCGACGATGTGGTCTATACCATCAATGTGCTACAAAATGATGATTACCGCGGTGTTCTAAAATCTAGTTTTGCTGGGATTGTGGTGGAGAAGATTGATGACTACTCGGTCAAATTCACTCTCCCAAGTTCTTCGGCCTTTTTCCTTTATGACATTTCGGTGCCGGTAATTCCCCAGCATCTTTATCAAGATATTCCGGTCGGTGAATTCAAAAATATCTATGCCGAAGATAAAATTATTGGAACTGGGCCATATCAATTTGAAAAAAGTACACCCGGAGAATCAATTACTCTAAAACGATTCAAACGCTATTACGAAACCTCACCGTATATTGAACGATTGGTATTTTTCTTCTTTGACAATGAAAAGAGTTTGTTAACGGCGTTTAAGAATCGCACCGTCAGCGCCGCCGGGTTTACCGAGATTAGCCCGACGAACAGCGATCTAACCCCCAATGATATGCGGTATGTCTATTCTTTACCGCAATACAAAGGTGTCTTTTTCAATCAATTGAGCAACAACAATGCTGTCAAAAACAAAGCCGTTCGCCAAGCGTTGGCTTATGCAGTTAATAAACAACAAATTATTGAACAAGTTGAGGGCGGTGGGGCCGACCGAGTTGATTCGCCAATTCTGCCCGGATTTTGGGGTAATAATCCGGATATGTCAAAATACGATTTCAATATTACCAAGGCCGCTGAAGTGTTGAAGAAAAATGGCTGGGTAGATGCTGATGGAGACGGTATTTTGGATAAAGACGGCACTAGATTAAGTTTTCAAGTTGCGATTCGAGATGACGATAAGTCAAAGCAAATCGCTGAACTACTGCAGCGCAACTGGCGTTCGGTTGGCGCCGATGCGGTTATTGAACCGTTAGATGTAACTACCCTGATTAAAGATGTAATTCGTCCGCGTAACTACGAGGCCCTAATTTTTGGACAGGATTTGGGTGCGGATTCGGATCCGTATGTTTATTGGCACAGCAGTCAGATTGCTGATCCGGGATTGGCTCTGGCGGTTGAAGTTGATAAGGACATTGATAATTCTTTGGAAGCCGCTCGGGTGAGCACTTCATTGCAACAGACGATTGTGAATTATCATAAATTCCAAGCCACTTTTGCCGACTTGGTTCCGGCCATCTTGCTATATCAGCCACGCTATGTTTATTTGGTAGATGCCAAAGTGAAGGGGATAACCGACAAAATTAACCTTTCGTATTTGTCTGACCGTTTTGCCAACCTAACCGAGTGGTATATTAAGACCAGGTAGGATTTCTTTAAAAACCAAAATCACGAACTAAGGAGCGAAGCGACTGTTAGTGATTTTGAGACGAGTTCTGCTATACAGCAGAACGACAAAGGGACGAGTGGCGAAATTGGTATACGCGCAGCGTTAAGGACGCTGTGGGGTAAAACCCGTGGAGGTTCGATTCCTCTCTCGTCCACCAAGTAATAAACAACAAATCACAAACAACAAATCACAAACAAGCACTAAAAAACAAAAAAGAAAACTTCTTCTTTGATGATTGTAATTTGGTAATTGAGTATTAAAATGCGGTAGCATTTTCCAGGGGCGATTAGCTCAGCTGGTTACCCACCTGCAACGCTATGCGTAGCATCGTGGGCAGGGAGCCCTCGGTTGGAACTTGCCCCGCATAAGATTTGGACACTTAGCTCAGTTGGTTAGAGCATTCGGCTTACATCCGAAAGGTCGCTGGTCCGAATCCAGCAGTGTCCACCAGACAAATCCAAATCTTTGTGCGGGGTCCGATTCGCCAGCTGGCGAAGTCGCAGGTTCGAATCCCGCCGAGTCCACCAGTTTATGGCACAATCTTCATGTGGGGTTCGAAAGGTCGTTCCACTGTACAGCAGAATATCGCCCACCACGAACTATTCGCTTCGCTCAAGTTCATGGCGTCGCCATGGACGAAAGCGAATAGAGAGTGCCATGTACCGGAGTAAAGCGACTGGTACTGTGGCCATTCAGCTCTACTTGAAAAATATGATTTAATTAGTAAGAAGGGCCGGGGTAGCTTCCACCGTCGTTCAATCTCATGACAAATAGATTATCTATCTCTTGTCATCTAGATATCACTTTGGTGGACAGGGCGCTACAAATGCAATTTTATATCTCATGCCGGGGTAGCTCAGTGGTAGAGCAGATGACTGAAGCTCATCGTGTCGAGTGTTCGATTCACTCCCCTGGCACCATAAACCACTCATTCTGCTGGATAGCAGAATTTGGATTCATGGCACCGCCATGAAGACGGAAGTGGTTTATGCCATGTACCGGAGCCGAGCGACTGGTACTGTGGCAGTTAGATTGATTTCTTCGCGAGAGTAGTTCAGTGGTAGAACGCTTCCTTGCCAAGGAAGAGGTCGCGGGTTCAAATCCCGTCTCTCGCTCCACGTCAAAAACCTAAGCACTAAATCCTAAATCCGAAACAAGCACGAAGCCCGAAATTTAAAATAATAAAAAACCGTTTTGGATATTGGAATTTAGTATTTCGAATTTGTTTCGTATTTAGATATTAGAATTTAGGGTTTGACATGTTAGGGGCCTGGTGGCCGATCACCGCTTCTAGCGGGACCCCGCCGAAGGCGGTGGGCGGTTACCCGCCCGCATCGCATACGCGAAGCGTTTCGGGCGGGGGAAAGGGTCTGCAATCCCGCCATTTCCCTATTGGTCTGGTGGCCGAGTGGTTAGGCAAGGGTCTGCAAAACCCTGTACAGCGGTTCGATTCCGCTCCAGACCTCCAAAGAAAGGGCGGGACGACTCTCCTCCTGGCCTCCAATGTTGACAATTTATGCCAAAACACAAGTTCATATATTCCGATTACACGGGCGAGTGGTGGAATGGTATACACGCGACACTTAAAATGTCGTGGCCGTAAGGCCTTGTGGGTTCGAGTCCCACCTTGCCCACCAATCGGAATACGCGAATTTACAACCATTCCCACATCTCTACCGTTTTGTAGTAAAATGATGGTATGAAAAGGCGTGGTTGGACAGAAGAAGAATTAAAGCATGCTGTAAAAGATTGTTCTAGTTTTCGGCAAGTTTTACTAAAGCTTCATTTACGTCCAGCTGGTGGAAATTATGAACAAATCCAAAAGTATATTCACGAATACAATTTAGACACACAACATTTTCGAGGCAAGGGTTGGAGTGCTGGTCTGAAAGGTATTGGTAAACCAAGAATTAGATTAGAAGATATCTTGGTAAAAAATAACAACTTTCAAAGTTTTAAATTAAAAAAGCGATTATTCTCTTCAAAACTTAAACCGATGCATTGTGAACTTTGCAGTTGGTCACAAAAAACCACAAGCGGATATTTACCACTAGAGCTTCACCATATCAACGGGAATCGGCATGATAATAGAATTGAAAATTTAAAGATTCTTTGTCCGAACTGCCATAGTTTGACTGACAGCCATCGGGGACGTAACCGAGGTAAAAATTAGGGGCGCGTGGTGAAACTGGTATACACGCAGCGTTCAGGTCGCTGTGGGGTCAAACCCGTGGAGGTTCGAGTCCTCTCGCGCCCACCAACAACGCTTTGCGCGTAGCAATGCGGGCTGGCCCACCATTCATCTATCGCTCTGCCTGAAGGGCAGAGCCAAGGAGGATTGTTGGTCCTGATGGAACTTGATAAGTCCTCCCTGCCCGCCCGTAGTGATATCTATATCACAAGAGGATAATGACCTAGTTGTGATGAGATTGAACGCAGGAGGGTCGCGCCCACCAGCAACGCTTTGCGCGTAACAATGCGGGCTGGCCCACCAGCAACGCTTTGCGCGTAACAATGCGGGCTGGCCCACCAGGAAACGGCTTTGCCGTAATATCCAATCACCAAAATCCAAATAACAAATTCTGAATTACTGACAAAAATAAAAAGTGTTTGGGACATTAGTATTTAAGATTTGTTTAGTATTTAGATGTTAGAATTTAGAATTTTATTGCCATGGAAATGTCTCACAAAACTCGTCGATACGGTTATCGCCTGAAACAAAAGTTTCGGGAGGATCCGTTTTCGATTATTGTGCTGTATGCCTTATTTTTTAGTGCGATCTTTTTGATTTTTGCGTTTCGAGGACTGATTGCTACCATGTTTATTAAACCGATTGGAGTGATTAATCCAGGTACTCACCAATTTAATGCTTCAACTAGTCCAAACGATACAACTTCGGACACGGCTGGTAACCAGTCAACTCTCAAACTGCAAAGTACGGGAACTTATACCGTGAAGTCGGGCGATACCTTGGCTGGAGTCGCCGCTGATTTAAATTTGAATTGGGAGGACTTAGCCAAGCTAAATAATATTGAATCGCCATATAGTTTGTCGGTGGGGCAAGAACTACAGTTGCCGTGAAACATTTAGTGCGACTCGGATGGTTGGTAGCAATCATTGTTGGACTAACTCTAACAATTGGTTTTTTCTTGTCACCTCAAGACCAGCTTAGTCATGCTGATGCGATTGTGGTAATCAGCGGCGGAGAGACCCAAGAACGAGTAGCTGAAGGAGTGAGATTGTTTCAGCAGGATTGGGCACCGTTAATGATTATGTCTGGTGCGGCTCGGGACGAAGGAGTATCAAATGCAGCCACGATGCAGCGGCTGGCGATTGCCAGTGGTGTTCCGGCCGACAAAATTTTGCTAGAAGAAGAAGCCCGTAATACCTTTGGCAATGCTAAGAATGTCAGGAACTTGGTCGGGGAGCATGGAATTAGTTCGATTATCCTAGTTACGTCGCCTTATCACCAGCACCGAGCCGCACTAACCTTCAGGCACTTCTTGGGAGCCAATTTCCCAATTATCAACCATTCGGCGACCGATTCGGCTTGGCGGAAGAATGGTTGGTGGTTAGATGCCTGGGCTCGGCATTTGACCTGGACTGAACTCCAAAAGATCGCTTATCTGCCCCTGCTCTTTCGTTTAGATACCTAAAGGCGGTATACTGGGTAAGATTTGTTCTAAAATTTAACAGGAGTAATTATGACAGTTGCAATATGGATTTTGTTAATTATCGTTTTACTGATTCTATTTGGGATTGGGATATTTAATGGATTGGTGGTTTTAAAGAACCGCGTTGACGAGGCCAGTAGCGATATTGATGTTCAGTTGAAGCGTCGGCATGATTTAATTCCGAATTTGATTAGTACCGTCCAGGGCTATGCCGCTCATGAGCGGGAGTTATTTGAAAAAGTTACGGTTGCCCGGTCTCAAGCCGTTACGGCTGGTGCGACTGGTGACTTGAAGCAAAAAGCCACCGCTGAAAATACTCTGACTCATGCCCTTAGAAGTGTATTCGCGGTAGCGGAAAATTATCCCGATTTGAAAGCCAACCAAAACTTTTTAGCATTGCAGGAAGAGTTGTCAGATACTGAAAATAAAATTATGGCTTCTCGTCGGTTTTACAACACCAATGTTCGGGATTACAACACTCGTCGCGAGACCTTCCCGACCAGTATTTTTGCCAAGCTGTTTAATTTTAAACATCGCGAATTATTTGAGCTGGAAGATATCGCCGAGCGGGAAGTGCCAGAAGTGAAATTTTAGTTTACGCATATGTACGCGCAAATTGTTGTTAATCAGCGTCGCACGGCTTTGTTGATGGCCATCTTTTTTTTGGTGATTATTGGTTTAGGTTATGTCTTTGCTCGGATTTATGACAGTAATGCAATTTTGATTTGGGCGGTTGGGATTAGCGTCGCTATGAGTTGGATGAGTTATTTCAACAGTGACAAACTGGCTCTAGCCACTTCCCGGGCTAGGGCCTTGCGTCCGAATGATTCATTGGAGGAGCGCAAAATTCAACATTTAGTCGAGAATCTTAGCATCACGGCTGGTGTCCCGTTGCCCAAAATCTACATCATTGACGATTCGGCTCCGAATGCTTTTGCAACTGGTCGTGATCCCAAACACGCCAGCATCGCTTTGACTCGTGGCTTGATTGAAAAATTAAACAAAGTTGAAATTGAGGGGGTGATTGCACACGAACTTTCTCATGTTCGCAATTGGGATATTTTGCTGTCAACCGTTTCAATCACTTTGGTCGGGATAGTAACCTTGCTGGCTGATTGGTTTATGCGGGTCCGAATCTCTCAAAATGATCATGACCGCAATTCTGGTAATGCCCTAGTGATTATCGGTATTATCCTGGCTGTATTAGCGCCAATATTTGCTCGGTTGTTGCAACTAGCGATTTCCCGCAAACGAGAGTTTCTGGCCGATGCTTCCGGTGCGATGCTGACCCGTTATCCCGAAGGGTTAGCTAGTGCATTAGAAAAGATAGCGGCTTATCCAACCGGTATGCGAGTGGCAAATCGGGCTACTGCTCATTTATTCATTGCTAACCCATTTCCTAAACTAGCCAACAAAATTAGTTATTTATACTCGACTCATCCTCCGGTTGAGGAGCGGGTAAGATTTTTGAGGGAAATGACCCTCGGTTAAAAACTGCCATCGGTATATTAATTTGTTCAGTCCAGTCAATCAATGTTTAATCTTTGCATCAATCACATCAGTTTTGCGAAAAAGAATTCTTTTTCGTGTAAAGTTTCTAACGGGGTAAATCTATGACCAAACCGAAGATTGGGCTGATGGCTTGTTTAGTGTTTATTGCGCTGGGGGGTGCGGCCTGCTCCTCGGCGGAACTTAGAACTCACATTGTTTCAGTCGCCATTACCGGTGGCGTGAGTTTGACCAACGAACCGGAAGACAGTGTGGCGGAAATCGCCTCAAGTGCTCCAGTCATTTATTTGTCGGCCCAGGTCGCCAACCCGACTGACAGCACTCAAGTACGGGTAAAATGGATTAAATCACCCAACCAGGTAATTTTGACCGAAGATTTTGTTGGCAACCGTCAATCTGGCAACCAGTTTGAGTTTGACCGGACCAAGACCGTTAGTGCATTGGCCTCTCGAATAACTAAGTCGGGTATTAGTTGGGAGATAGGGGAATATCAAGCCGAGGTCTGGCTGGGTCGGGCTCTGGCCAAAATTGTTCCATTCCAGATTATTACTGATACTAAGGCCAACCAGTTGTCAGCTCAACGAACGATTAATCAGATTAGTTTGTCTGACGCCTTAGACAGCCAAGATCGGGTTGGCGCCTCAAAAACGATTTTTGATCAAGCCACCAACATGATTTATGTTCAGGTGGAGTTAGCCCGGCCTGTCAGTGACGAGATTCAAACCAGTGTGCGGCACCTAGCCAGTGATCAGACAATCACCACCTTCACTACTGTCCCAGTTGGGACCAATCCCCTGGTTTTTACCTTATCCCGAGAGCGGTTTGGTCGCCTCTGGAGCAATAAATTGTGGCCAACCGGCACCTTTGAGGTGACGGTCAGAATTGCCGGAATCATTGCCCGAACCCAGACCTTTAAAGTTGTCTAAATAATATTACTAAAAAAGGGTTGCAGACCTCTGTTTGTATCTTTATAATGGAAAAAGTTTGTAAACCTTGACGGTCTCATTAATTTTCGCTACTGTCCTATTATGACCCCGCGTTAAAAGCAGGTCTCAGCCGAACTTTTTGATTAGGTAGCTTTTCAAAGAGAGAGATTTTTATGTCAAAAAAAGCCCTCGAGCCCCACATTTTAATTACCGAGAACGAAAACTACCAAGAAAAATGGTATGCGGATCCCAAAAAGGTCCATCCGCTTCCCGAGCTCAATAGTTTGCAGCGTCGTTCATACGATCACTTCCTGCGTGATGGGCTTAGGGATCTTTTCGATGAAATTAGTCCGATTGAAGACCTGACCGGAAAAAATTTGGAGTTACACTTCGTTGATTATTATTTAGAAGAGCCCAAATATACCGAACAGCAATCTCGTGAACAGTACTCAACTTTTGAAGCCAGTTTGCGAGTCAAACTGCGGTTAGTCAACAAAAATACCGGTGAAATTAAAGAGCAGGAAGTTTTTTTGGGCGATATTCCAGTCATGACCGGGGCTGGGACTTTTATTATTAATGGAGTTGAACGGGTAATTGTGTCGCAGTTGGTCCGGTCATCGGGAGTTTTGTTTACTCGCGAAGAAGGTTTGCAGTTAGGTCAGTACGGCACCAAGATTATTCCCGAACGGGGAGCTTGGCTGGAATTAGAGACCAACAGCAAGGGAGTAATCTCGGTTAAGATTGATCGAAAGCGCAAGACCTTCGTCACCACTCTGCTCCGGGCGTTTGGGATGGGGAGCGACTCTGAACTCATCGAGGCATTTGCCGATATCGACAATGATCCAAAGATGAGTTTTATTAAAACTACGATCGAAAAAGATCCGGCTAAATCGACCGACCAGGCCTTGCTTGAGGTTTACAAAAAAATTCGGCCGGGGGACTTAGCCACGGTCGACAACGCTCGGACTTTATTTATAAATACCTTCCAAAACTTTCGGCGGTATGATTTGGGTGCGGTTGGTCGTTACAAATTAAATAAGCGGTTAAAGCTCGACACCAAAAACGACCGAGCTCATCGAGTTCTCACTAAAGAGGATCTCACCGCCATTGTTCGTGAAATTATTCGGTTGAACAATACCGGCGGGATGGAAGATGATGTCGACCATTTGAAGAACCGACGGGTGCGAGCAGTCGGGGAGTTGATGCAAATGAAGTTTCGGACTGGACTGCTTCGGATTGAACGGATTGTGAAAGACCGGATGAGTGTTTCTGATATTAATACCATTACTCCAGCCCAATTGATTAATGCCCGGCCGGTTTCAGCAATCATGCAGGAATTTTTCGGTTCTTCGCAGTTGTCGCAATTTATGGACCAAACCAACCCGCTGGCCGAGCTGGAACACAAGCGCCGGCTTAGTGCGATGGGACCGGGCGGTTTATCCCGTGAACGGGCTGGTTTTGATGTCCGAGATGTTCACACTAGTCACTATGGCCGGATTTGTCCGATTCAAACTCCTGAAGGTCAGAACATTGGTCTAGTTGGACATCTGGCGACCTATGCTCGGATTAACGATTATGGTTTTGTTGAAACACCTTATCGCAAAATCCTGTCGGTTGTCCCTAATAATGGCAAAGCCGGTATTGGCCGGACTCTGTTTAAAGACATTATTGATCCTAAAACCAAGAACATTTTGGCTTCTGCCGGAACTTTAATTGACGAAACTTTAGTGACCAAGATTGGTCAGATTAGCGAGATTAAAGAATTGCCGGTTAAGACCTTTGTGACTGATCAGGTTGAATATCTTGATGCACATGTTGAAGAAGAAATGACAATCGCTCAAGCCAATATTCCGATTGACAGCCACGGACAAGTTTTGTCGAATCATGTACTGGCTCGTCAATTGGGCGAACCGGGCACGGTTTCAATTGGACGAGTCAGTTACGCGGATGTTTCACCAAAACAGATCGTAAGTGTAACTACTGCCTTAATCCCATTTGTGGAACATGATGACGCCAAACGGGCATTGATGGGTTCGAACATGCAGCGTCAAGCCGTGCCGTTAGTGAGTCCACAAGTGCCAATTGTCGGAACCGGGATGGAATATGATGCGGCGCTGGGTTCTGGCTGGGTGATTACGGCTCCGGATAACGGCCTAATCAAATATGTGGATAGCGCCCGGATTGAATTTCAACCCGAAGGTAAGCGCAATGTTGTCACTTTTAATTTGACTAAGTTCGTTCGGTCAAATCATGAAACTAATTTGAACCAAATTCCAATCGTCATGGTCGGTCAGAAAGTAAAAAAAGGCCAACCGCTTTGTGATGGTCCGGCCATCAAAAATGGTCATTTAGCTTTAGGCCGAAATGTCTTAGTTGCATTTATGCCCTGGAGCGGTAGCAACTATTCGGACGCCATTATTATTTCCGATCGGTTGGTGAAAGATGATGTCTTTACTTCGATCCATATTAAGCGCGAAGAAGTTGATGTTCGCGACTCTAAACTTGGACCGGAAATCACCACTCGGGATATTCCGAATGTGGGTGAGGATGCCGTAGCGGATTTGGATGAGGACGGAATCATTCGGATTGGAGCCAAGGTTAAATCCAAGGATATTTTGGTGGGTAAAATTACACCCAAGGGTGAGACCGAATTAACCGCCGAGGAGCGGCTACTCCGGGCTATTTTCGGAGAAAAAGTGAAGGATGTCAAAGACACTTCTCTGACCATACCTCACGGTGGTTATGGCAAAGTTATCGGGGTTAAGATTTTTGATGCCAGTAAAGGAGATAAACTCGAAGTTGGAGTGCTAAAAAAGATTTATGTGTTCATTGCGCAGATGCGTAAAATTTCGGTTGGTGATAAGTTGGCTGGTCGGCATGGCAACAAAGGTGTTATCGCCCGAATCGTTCCACAGGCCGACATGCCATTTACCGAAGACGGCACTCCGATGGATATTATTTTAAATCCGTTAGGAGTGATTGCCCGAATGAACCTGGGTCAAATCTTGGAAACTCATTTGGGTTGGGCTGCTGGGACATTGCAGTTTAATGCGGTCAACCCGGTATTTGAAGGGATTGATATGCAGGGAATTGTCGAAGAACTGGATGCGGCTAAGTTACCACAAGTTGGTAAAATCCAACTTTACGACGGCCGGTCCGGTGCTTCCTTTGGCCAGACCACTACTATTGGCGTGACCTACATGATGAAGTTAATCCACATGGTTGATGACAAAATTCATGCTCGGTCAATCGGCCCATATGCCTTAGTCACCCAGCAGCCGTTAGGGGGTAAAGCTCAACTTGGTGGCCAACGGTTTGGTGAAATGGAAGTTTGGGCACTAGAAGGTTATGGCGCAGCCCATACTTTGCAGGAAATGTTGACGATCAAGTCGGACGATGTTCAAGGCCGGTCGCGGACATATGAAGCCATTATTAAGAATGAGGAAATTCAAAAACCGCAGACCCCAGAGGCCTTCAATGTAATCGTCAAAGAATTGCAGGGACTGGGATTGAATGTCCAAGTGATGACTTCGGTTGAGGACTTAAAGCGTCCGATTGGCGAAAGCGGACCGAGTGCTAATAAAATTATTCCCCGGGTACCTAAACGTGGCGGTAGATAATTATGGAAACCAAATCACCAATTCCTTCGGTATCTGAACAGGCGGACTTTTTGGCAGTTCGGATTGGGGTGGCCTCACCCGAGCAGATGATGGCTTGGTCGCATGGCGAAGTTACCAAACCAGAAACCATCAACTATCGGACTTTGCGTCCAGAAAAAGATGGTTTGTTTGATGAGCGAATTTTTGGTCCAACCAAGGATTGGGAATGTTATTGCGGTAAATACAAGAAGATTCGCTATAAAGGAATCGTTTGTGATAAATGCGGTGTCGAAGTTACTCGAGCGGTGGTTCGGCGTGAACGGATGGGACACATTCAATTGGCCGCGCCAGTTAGCCATATTTGGTATCTCAAAGGAACTCCGTCTCGGTTGGGATTAACGCTTAATGTTCCCGCCAAAAAATTAGAACAGGTGATTTATTTCGCGGCTTACATTGTGACTAATATCGACGAAGAGGCCAGAACTCATGCTTTGCAGCAGTTGGAACAAGAGTACAAAGCCCACATTAAAAATATTAAGAACGAAGTGAAGCAATCGGTCGGCGGAGCCGAGCTGGAAGAGCGGTTAGCTAAATTAAAAGTCGCTTATCAAACTGCTCTGACTGAAATTAAAGATTTGCATCTCAAAAAGATTTTTTCTGAACATGAATATCGGAACCTGTCATTAAAATACGGTCAGGTCTTTAGAGCCAGTATCGGTGCCGAGGCAGTTTATCAATTAATCAAAGACATGGATCTCGATGCCGAGGTCAAACAAGCCAAAGCCCAGCTCAAAGAGGCCACCGGCCAAAAGTACAAACGGCTACAGAAAAGATTAAAGTTATTAGAAGGTTTTATGAAGGCGGGACTGCATCCGTCCTGGATGTTAATTACTACTTTGCCGGTTATCCCGCCAGACCTTCGGCCAATGGTTCAGCTCGATGGCGGTCGGTTTGCTACTAGCGACCTAAATGATCTATATCGTCGGGTAATCAATCGTAATAATCGGTTGAAGAAACTAGTAGAGATTGGTGCGCCAGAAGTGATTACCAGAAACGAGAAACGGATGTTGCAGGAAGCGGTTGATTCACTATTTGATATTACCGCGCGGGAAACTTCTACTACCGCCACGGCCAAACGCAAACTTAAGTCGTTAAGCGATTTATTAAAAGGCAAACAGGGCCGATTCCGGCAGAATTTGCTTGGAAAACGGGTTGATTATTCCGGCCGGTCAGTAATTGTGGTTGGTCCAACTTTGAAGTTGGATGAATGCGGTGTGCCCAAGTCGATTGCTCTGGAATTATTTAAACCATTCGTAATTTCAGTTTTGTTGCGGGACGGATTAGTCCACAATGTCAAAACTGCCGGCAAAATGGTGGAAAAAGAAGTTAACGAAGTTTGGGACGCTCTCGATGAAGTGATCGGCAAACATCACGTGCTACTAAATCGGGCTCCGACTTTGCACCGGTTGGGAATCCAAGCGTTTAGGCCTTTGTTGGTGGAAGGCAACGCTATCCAATTGCATCCGTTGACTTGTACCGCCTTCAACGCTGACTTTGATGGCGACCAAATGGCAATCCATTTGCCGTTGTCGCGTCAGGCCCAGGCCGAGGCCCGGGAAATTATGCTGTCGACCAAGAACTTACTTAAACCAGCCACTGGCGATCCGATTGTGTTACCCGATCAAGATATTGTTTTGGGAATGTATTATCTGACTCTAGCCGAACCTCGGCTCGAATCCGATAAACCGAGAATTTGTGGCGGGATTAACGAAGCCCGGTTGGCCCACGAAGCCGGTGTGATTGGCTTGCATGATTGGTTGAGAGTATCACTCGGTCAACACATGATTGAAACCACTTTAGGCCGATTGATTTTCAACGAAGTGGTTCCCAGCGAACTTGGTTACATTAACGAGGTCTTGGATAAAAAAGCCCTCAAGCGGGTAATTAATGACTGCTATAAGTTACTCGGCGACACGGCGGCGGTTGAATTAGTCCATGTGATTAAGGATTTGGGCTTCCATTACGCTACGGTCTCTGGCGCTACCTTTAGCGTTGGCGACTTAGAAGTTCCAGCCGAAAAAAGTAGTTTGATTAGCAACACTGATGTCAAAGTCGAGAACATTAAAGATCAATTTAAAGAAGGTTTGATTACTGCGGATGAACGCCGACGCTTAGTCACGAATTTATGGGGCAAGACCAAGCAGGAAATTGAGTTGTTGTTAAAAGCCCAATCGATGTCTCGTCCATTTAGTCCAATTACTATGATGGTTTCGTCTGGATCGCGCGGAAGTTTGGAACAGTTAAACCAAACCATTGGAATTGTCGGGGTAAAAGTCAATCCAGTTGGTCAGATTATTGAATTGCCGGTCAAATCCAATTACAAAGAAGGTTTGAATTCGTTGGAATATTTCTTGGCCACTCATGGTGCCCGTAAAGGTTTGTCCGATACGGCCTTGCGCACTTCTGACGCTGGTTATTTGACCCGTCGCTTGGTGGATGTTTGCCAAGATATTGTGGCCGCTCAAGCCGATTGTGGAACTAGTCGTGGGATTACCATTCATGCTCATTCCGAAGATATGCTGGGCGATTCATTTGCTAAACGGATTGACGGACGTTTCTTGGCGAAAGCGATTAAAGATTCTGCTGGCAAAATCATCGCCAACGCCAACGATTATGTTAACGAAGAATTGGCCAAACTGATTGCTGATAGCGGGGCTGAAACCATTCGAGTTCGGTCAATGATTACTTGCGAATCAGAATGGGGCGTCTGCCAAAAATGTTATGGCAAAAACCTAGCCAGTGGCCGGTTGGTTGAACTGGGTGAAGCAGTCGGAATCGTCGCGGCTCAAAGTATCGGTGAGCCCGGAACCCAGCTGACAATGAAAACTTTCCATACTGGTGGGGTGGCTTCAGCCGCTGACATTACTCAAGGGTTACCTCGGGTAGAAGAATTATTTGAGGCCCGAGTGCCCAAGGCCGAAGCGACTATGGCTCCAGCCGAGGGAATAGCTAATATTATGGAAGTCGGCAACAAGAAATTCTTGCGTCTGCAAACCGAAGAAGAAGCTCAAACCGAGCTGACCGTAACTGACAATGCCAAACTCGCCGTCAAATCGAATGATAAAGTCAAGAAGGGCGATTTGCTTTATACCGCAGTAGATGGAACCGAGTTCAAGGCCCCAATCAGTGGGACAGTTCGGCTTGAACAGTCCGACTTGGCGATTATCTATAAAAAGAAAGAGGTCTACGAATATCCACTCGGTCATCGGGTTTTCGTGAGGATTCAAGATGGTGACACGGTAACGCGCGGTCAGCAGTTGACCGAAGGTCAGCTCAATCTTCGCGACCTGATGAAACTTAAAGGAATGGAAGCGACTCAACGCTACATTATTAGTGAAATCCAAAAGATTTACTCGCTTCAAGGACAAAATATTAACGATAAACATGTTGAAGCGGTGGTTAGACAGATGTTCTCTAAGGTGCGAATCGAGAAGGAAGGGGATAGTAATTTAATCGCTGGTGAGATCGTTGATCGGCTGAAATTTGAACGACTAGCGGTTGAATTGGTAGCCAAGGGCAAAATTCCTCCGACCGCATCCCATCTACTGCTTGGGGTGTCGAAGGCCGCTTTGAACACCGAAAGCTTCTTGTCAGCTGCTTCTTTCCAAGAAACCACTCGAGTGCTGGTTGACGCTGCCGTGATTGGCAAAGTCGATTACCTCAAGGGCCTGAAGGAAAATGTGATTGTCGGCCGACTAATTCCAGCCGGAACCGGCTTCCGCCATCATATCGATAGCTTAATTGACAAACACAGCTGATTTACCTAAACTAAGCCCTATGCCAACTATCAATCAACTTCTCAAAAATAAGCGCACGGTGACCAAGAAGAAAAGCAAGTCACCCGCTCTTCAGCGCCGGTTTAATACTCTAAAGATGCGACCGGTTAAACTGCTTAAGGGTTCGCCATTTAAGCGGGGAGTTTGTGTGAAGGTCACCACCACTACCCCTAAAAAACCAAATTCAGCTTTGCGTAAAATCGCTCGGGTCCGGTTAACCAACCGGATGGAAGTGACGGCTTATATTCCCGGCATTGGTCATAACTTGCAGGAACACTCTATTGTTATGATTCGGGGTGGTCGAGTGAAAGACCTTCCTGGTGTGCGGTACCATATTGTCCGGGGACATTTAGATACATCAGGAACCGCTAACCGCAGACAAGGTCGGAGTAAATACGGAACCAAGAAAAGTGGGGCCACTACGGCCGCCGCCGCTGCCGTTAGCGGTTAATCATAGTTACCAATGCCTAGAAAGAAACTCACTCTTCATAAACTTCATGAGCCAGACCGTAAATACGGTCATGTTTTGTTGGGACGGTTTATTAATAAGATTATGCTGAACGGTAAGAAAACTGTTGCCGAACGGGTGGTCTACGATGCCCTGCAGGAAGCGGCCAAAAAAGTTGGTAAAGATCCAGTTGAAATTTTTGAAGTTGCCATTCGCAATATTTCGCCTTCAGTCCAATTGAAATCTCGTCGGATGGGCGGTTCTAACATGCAAATTCCAACCGAAGTCAGTAACGAACGGAAGGTCGCAATTGCGTTTCAATGGATAGTGGCAGTTACCCGCAAACGGAAGGGCAAACCAATGGCGGAAAAACTCGCTCAGGAATTTATTGATGCCTACAATCATACCGGCGAGGCGGTTCGTAAAAAAGAGGATACTCATCGGATGGCTGAAGCCAACCAGGCCTTTGCGCACTTCGCTCGTTTTTAAATATCTCGAGAGGGCACCAGTGGGTTCCCTCTCGACGCTCATCGGCGAAGCCGAGTTTTGGCAAGCCAAAACCAAGCTCGCTGCTCTCCCTCCCGATTAAGATTTATAGTTGTTTGCTTCCCTCTTACCCTATTTACAATTACCATGTCAGAACGTCAGTACTCGTTAGATAAAACTCGGAACATCGGCATTATCGCTCACATTGATGCTGGCAAAACTACCGTCAGTGAACGGATTTTGTATTACACCGGCAAGACCTACAAGATTGGTGAGGTCCACGAAGGTGAAGCGGTAATGGACTGGATGGAACAAGAACGGGAGCGGGGGATTACGATTACTTCAGCTGCTACCACCTGTTTTTGGGATGATACTCGCATCAACATTATTGATACTCCTGGTCATGTGGACTTCACGGTTGAAGTTGAGCGGTCGCTTCGCGTTCTCGATGGTGGAGTGGTAGTGTTTGATGGGGTGGCCGGAGTGGAACCGCAGAGCGAGACGGTTTGGCGCCAAGCCGAAAAATATCATGTGCCAAGAGTTTGTTTTGTAAATAAGATGGACCGAATGGGGGCCGATTTCTTCTTTTGTTTTAAAACCATCCTGGATCGGCTAGGCGCTAATGCGGTAGCGATTCAGTTGCCAATCGGCGCCGCCGAAACTTTCAAAGGTGTTGTCGATCTAGTAACCGAACGGGCATATCTTTATGAAGATGACATGGGTAAGCAGATTACCGAGACCGATATCCCGGAAGAGATGAAAGCCCAAGTCAAACAATATCGTCACCAATTACTTGAGAAGGTAGCCGAGACCGAAGATAAATTATTAGAGAAGTTCTTGGCCGACCAAGTGTTGACCGAAGATGAAATTAGACGGGCAATTCGTCAGGCCGTCATTGCTAATAAATTTGTACCGGTGTTGTGTGGTTCGGCTTTAAAGAATAAGGGTGTTCAAAAGTTGTTAGACGCGGTAGTAGCGTATTTACCAAGTCCTTTGGATATCCCGCCGGTAGTAGGGATCAAACCGGGCACCGAAGAAACCTTAACTCGTCAGGCTAGTGACGATGAGCCATTTACGGCCTTGGCTTTCAAAGTCGCTACCGATCCGTTCGTCGGGAAATTAATTTATTTTCGGGTCTATGCCGGCAAATTAAAATCCGGTTCGTATGTCCTTAATGCCAGTAAAGGCAGTAAAGAACGAGTGAGTCGGATTCTTCGGATGCATAGTAATCACCGCGAAGAAGTAGACGAAATTTTCTCTGGAGAAATCGGCGCAATTGTCGGACTGAAGAATGTTACAACCGGTGATACTTTGTGCAACGAAGCCCATCCGATCGTTTTGGAATCGATCGAATTCCCAGAACCGGTTATTTCAATTGCGGTTGAACCAAAGTCCAAAGCCGATCAAGAAAAGATGGGCTTGGCGTTGGCCAAATTGGCCGAAGAAGACCCGACTTTTAAAGTTCATACCGACACTGAAAGTAGCCAGACCATCATTGAAGGGATGGGCGAATTACATTTGGATATTATTGTTGATCGGATGAAGCGGGAGTTTAAAGTTGAAGCCAATATTGGTAAACCGCAGGTGGCTTATCGTGAAACCATCACTCAAGAAGCCACGGCCGAAGCCAAGTACATTAAACAAACCGGCGGTCGTGGTCAATATGGTCATGCAGTGGTTAAATTTGAACCAAAAGCCGATGGTGGATTTGAATTTGTAAATAAAATTGTTGGTGGAACCATTCCAAAAGAGTTTATTACTCCAGTTCAAAAAGGGATTGAAGCCGCTATGACTCGCGGGGTGTTGGCCGGTTACCCGGTCGTAGATATTCGAGCCACTTTGTTTGATGGTTCGTTCCACGAAGTTGACTCCAATGAAATGGCCTTCCAAATTGCCGGGTCAATGGCTCTGCAGGAAGGTGTAAAAAAAGGTAACCCGGTCTTACTGGAACCAATCATGCGGGTAGAAGTAGTTACTCCCGAGGACTTTGCTGGTGATGTGATGGGTGATTTGAACTCCAAACGCGGTCGGATTGAAGGTATGACCGAGCGGGGGAATGCCAAAGCCATCAAGGCCTATGTCCCGCTGGGCGAGATGTTCGGCTATGCCACTAACCTTCGGTCGATGTCCCAGGGGCGGGCCTCCTATACCATGGAATTTGCCCAATATGAAAAAGTTCCAGCCAATATCCAGGCCGAGCTGATTGCGAAAAGAATGGGTGGGAAATAGGTTAATTTGACCCAGCTAGAAGAAATTTTATTGCGCTCTGCGCTGATATCCTCTACGGATATATGAAATTTTCTCTACTGGGTTGACAAAAGTCAGTTTTAGAGGTATAATACAGTAAATGATAGAACTCTGCTCTGGAAGCAGAGTTTTTTTGATTGACACGGCTACTGATAGGGGCTAGATTTGGGGTGGTAAATTTCTCTGTCTAAAGGAGGCAGATATGAACCTTAAAAGAATGTTTGTTGGAGCTGGGTTGATTGTTTGGGTCGTCCTGGCCTTCAGGTTTATTCCCCAGCTGTGGATATCAATCCCAGGAACATACCTGATCTTATGGTTTTGTTCTGTGGCGTTGATTGGTTTCTGGAGCAGAACCGCCACTAAGGTGTTCTTCGCTGGATGGCCACTTTGGTGGCTAACTTGGTGGGTATTCACTCCCATCTTGACCGATCCTTCGGCATTTTGGCCATGGCACCTATTGGGTATGTCACTTGCAGGGGTGACCACTTTAGTGGTCTGGAAAATGGGGGAGTCGTGGCACGCCAAGGACTATCCCAAGCATTTCAGCCAAAAGTACCTCAACGACCTGATTGACAGCTGAAGTGTTGTTTACAATCGAGTCCTTTTAAGCCCCCTGGTTTACACCTGTGGGGCTTTTTTGTATAAAACCCTTGCGCTACCTCTGTTTTTTGTGTATTTTCTAAAAGTATCACTTTATACCTAATAATCACCTAAGAAAGAGGGAATCTTATGGCAGAAGCTTTCAAGCGCGACAAAGTCCATGTGAATGTCGGCACAATTGGCCACGTTGACCATGGCAAGACCACTCTGACCGCTGCTATTACCCAAGTACTGGCTACCAAGGGTATGGCTACAGCCAGAAAATTTGAAGATATTGATAACGCTCCCGAAGAGAAGGCGCGGGGTATTACCATCGCTACTTCTCACCAGGAGTACGAGACCGAGAAGCGTCACTACGCTCATGTTGACTGTCCGGGACACGCTGACTATGTTAAAAACATGATTACTGGTGCGGCCCAGATGGACGGCGCGATTTTAGTAGTGGCTGCGGCTGACGGTCCAATGCCACAAACTCGTGAGCACATTCTGTTGGCCTATCAGGTTGGTGTGCCACACATTGTGGTTTTCATTAATAAAGTCGACATGGTGGACGATCCTGAATTGGTTGACTTAGTTGAGCAGGAAGTCCGCGATTTATTGACTAAATATCACTACCCAGGAGCGGAAGTGCCAGTGATTCGTGGTTCCGCTTTGAAGGCATTGGAGAATCCAACTGACGAAGCCGCTTCAAAGCCGATTATGGAACTATTGAATGCACTCGACACCTACATCCCCGATCCAGTCCGAGCGCTGGATAAGCCATTCCTGATGCCAGTCGAAGATGTCTTCTCAATCAAAGGTCGTGGAACTGTGGCGACTGGTCGGGTGGAGCAAGGGATTATCAAGGTTAACGAAGAAATTGAAATTGTTGGAATTAATCCAACCAAGAAGACCGTCGTAACTGGGGTGGAGATGTTTAGAAAATTACTTGACCAAGGTCAAGCCGGTGACAATGTTGGGTTGCTGTTGCGGGGAATTGAACGGACTGATATTGAGCGCGGTCAGGTCTGCGCCAAGCCGGGCAGTATCACGCCTCACACCGACTTTGAATCCGAAGTTTACATCTTGAGTAAAGAAGAAGGTGGCCGTCACACTCCATTTACCAAGGGCTATAAGCCACAGTTCTACATTCGGACCACGGATGTAACCGGTGAAATCGAACTGCCAGCCGGAACCGAAATGGTCATGCCGGGTGACAGTATCAAAATGAACATCAAGTTAATCGTGCCGGTGGCTATGGATGAAGGACTGCGCTTCGCTATCCGTGAAGGTGGTCGCACTGTCGGAGCCGGCGTGGTGACCAAGATTGTCAAATAATTAATAAATTAAAGTGCTAGTTCCCCCTTGTCATAACTGATTAGGCGGGGGACTTAGACCCCTACCCATAAATTGTTTTTTAACACCCATGGCTCCAGAACCTAAATCGACCAGTTCCAAGAAAGCCGACAACACCAAAGATGCCAAACAGCGGATTCGGATCCGGCTAAAGGCGTATGACCATCGGATTTTGGATCGGTCAGCCAGATTGATTATTGAAACCGCTGAACGGACTGGTGCCATAGTGTTAGGGCCAATTCCATTGCCAACTGAAAAGAAAATTTACACTGTCTTGAAGTCGACTTTTGTACACAAGGATTCGCGGGATCAGTTCGAGATGAGAATTCACAAGCGACTAATCGAGATTATGGATCCCACCCCCAAAACCATTGATGCTCTCACCAATCTTAGTTTGCCAGCCGGAGTGAGCATTGAAGTGAAGATGTAAATAATCTCGAAAGGGACCCAGTGGGTTCCCTCTCGACGCTCACGGGCAAAGCCCGTTCCGGCAAGCCGGAACAAGCTCGCTGCTCTCCCTCCCTATCAAGATTTTATTCCGCCTGCTCCCCACTCCACCCTTAAGAAGGAACGGAACAAGCTCGCTACTCTCCCTCCCTTATCAAGATTTTATTCCGCCTGCTCTCCACTCCACCTTTAAGAGGAGAAGATGCATCGGTCAGCCGAGCAACTACCTATTAGTTAAGTAATTTAATTATCATCTCCGGACCCCCTATTAATGAGGCCGGAAGTAAATATTTAGTATGTCAGGAATGTTTGTCACTAAACTCTTGATGACTCAAGCCATTACCGAAGATGGCAAGGCCCGAGCGATCACGATTATGAAAGCCGAGCCGAATGTCATCACCCAAATCAAACTGCCGGAAAAAGACGGTTATTTTGCGATTCAGTTGGGGCTGCCAAATGCTAAAGCCAAGCCAACCAAGGCCGGTATTCCAGTAATGCGACGCAAAGGCGAGTTTAAATATTCAGAAGGTGAATATAAAGTCGGTGATAAAATTACCGCCGAGTTGTTTGCAATCGGAGACACCGTTCGGGCCGTCGGTATTAGTAAGGGCAAAGGGTTTGCCGGTACAGTTAAGCGCCACGGTTTCTCGCGTGGGCCAATGACTCATGGCCACGATCATCATCGGGCGCCAGGTTCGATTGGCCCGATGGGTATGGCTAAAGTGGCTAAAGGTATGCGGATGGCTGGTCATATGGGTGTGAGCCGAGTCACGGTGCGTAATTTAAAAATCGTTGCAGTTGACGCCAAGAATCAATTGTTGGCGGTTACTGGAGCAGTCCCAGGCCATACCAAGTCAATTTTTATGCTTCAAAAGAATGGCTAAATCAACTGCTACCCCAATCCCAACTCCAACGGTTATGTTGCAACCTGTCAGTGCAAACGATTTGTCAGTTACCGGGATTAAATCCAATCCAGTACTGCTTCGGCAGGTAGTCCTAGCTTATCTGGCCAATCAGCGTCAAGCCAATGCCCATACCAAAAAGCGAGGCGAAGTCAGTGGTGGCGGACGCAAGCCCTGGAAGCAAAAGGGAACTGGTCGGGCTCGAGTTGGCTCCAGCCGAACCCCACTGTGGCGTGGCGGTGGAGTTATCTTCGGACCGAATAACCTGCGTAATTACGATCAAATCTTAACAATCAGGACCCGGCGCCAAGCCCTAGGGGCGGCTCTTCAAGCTCAAGCTCAAGCGGGCAATATTAAATCAATCATTCTGCCTGACGGATTAGTTAAGACCAAAGACGTTAAACAGCAACTGCCAGAACTTTACGGTCTCCGCGATGTTCTGCTGGTACTGCCTGATGACAAATTAAAGCGAGTTTTCCGTAATTTATCTAATGTTCATATTGCCTCGGTTGCCCAATTAACTGCCTGGGACATTCTGGCGGCTCATACGATTGTGTTGGCCGATAATACCGCCGAGCAATTTAAATCGAGAATCAAATAATGGCTCAAACCATCATTAAAAAACCGGTCATTTCCGAAAAAAGCATCTCTCAAGGCGCAGTAAGTAAGTATACTTTTTGGGTGGATAGTGGCGCGAGTAAGCCGGTGATTGCCGATGCAGTATCTAAATTATTTAAAGTCACAGTCAGAGAGGTTAACATTATCAATCAACAGGGTAAACTAAAGCAATTCAAAAGGATCGCCGCGAAACGGTCAAATCGCAAAAAAGCGATTGTTACCCTTAAAGCCGGTGACCGAATCGGTTTATTTGAAGAAAATAAGTCATGAGTATCCGTCTATTAAAACCCACGACTCCCGGACGGCGCGGTATGCGCGTAATCGTCTATCGGGATGTGATTACCGCCAAAACATCGGTTAAGAGTTTGGTGAAGGGTGGTAAACGCAGCAGTGGTCGCAATCACCGTGGGGTGATTACAATCCAGCATCGGGGTGGCGGAGCTAAGCAAAATACCAGAACGGTTGATACTAGACAGCAACGGCTCGGAATCCCGGCGACAGTCAGAGATATTGCCTATGATCCCAAGCGGACGGCTTTTATCGCTCATTTAATATTTAGCAATGGTGAACAGTCATATATTTTAGCGCCAGAGGGCTTGAAGCAAGGTGATAAAATTATTTATAACCCATCAACTAAAGTTAAGCTAGGCAACCGGATGCAGTTAAAATCAATTCCGGCTGGGGTAACGGTTCACAATGTTGAATTAATTCCCGGACAAGGTGGGCAATTGGCCCGTTCGGCTGGTGGTCGGGCGACAGTTATGGGTCTGGATGGTGGGCATGCTTTGGTCAAATTACCTTCGGGTGAAGTTCGCAAAATTCCGGAAACGGCTTACGCCAGTATTGGCGCAGTATCCAATCCTGAACATATGAATATTAAAATTGGGAAAGCCGGCCGTAAACGGAAGATGGGACGTCGGCCACATGTTCGGGGTAAAGCCAAGAACCCGGTTGATCATCCGCACGGTGGTGGTGAAGGTGGCACTTCAATCGGAATGAAGCATCCCAAAACCCCAACTGGCAAACCAGCTCTGGGCTACAAAACCCGTAATCGCAAGAAATCTAGTAATCGGTTTATTGTCAAACCGCGTCCGCGGAAGAAAGGCAGGAAATAAGTTATGTCACGATCAAGTATTAAAGGTCCCTATGTGGACGAGCGTTTAATGAAACATGTAGCGGCTGCTAAAGCCAGCGGGTCTAAGGCGACCATCAAAACTTGGCGACGGGCTAGCAGTATTACTCCAGAAATGGTCGGGCTAACAATTGGAGTCCATAATGGCAAAGATCATTTCCCGGTTTATATCACCGAAAGTATGGTGGGTCATAAATTAGGTGAATTTTCTCACACCAGAAAGTTCCGTAGCCATGGCGGTAAGATGGCCAAAGAACAGGCCAAGACCGCGACGGTAGCCAGCCAACCAGCCACCACTTCCGTTACTAAACCAGCGGCTAAGGGTAGGAAGAGCAGTAAGGGCGGAGGTAAGAAAAAGTAAGTTAAAAGTTAATAGTGAAAAGTGAATAAAAATTTATATAAATCTCTATCTCTTCTACCTAAACTATTAACTATTCACCTTTGACCATTCACTAATTCTATGCAAGTTCAAGCAACCGCAAAATTTACTCGGATGAGTCCTAAAAAAATTCGCCCTTTGGCGATCGTTTTGCGGCAAATGCCAACGGTCGAGGCCTTGAGTCGGCTCAAGTATCACAAAAGCAAGTCCGCTATGCTTCTGGCTAAAGTTGTTAATTCAGCTGTGCATAATGCCAAAAACAATTACAATCTTAAAGAAGACAATCTTCGAATTGAACATTTGACGGTAGACGAAGGTCCAACTTCCAAGCGGTATTGGTTCCGTTCCCGGGGAAGTTCTGATCGCTTATTGAAGCGGACTAGCCATTTGAAAGTTATTTTGGGTGAAATTAAACCAACTATAATCAAGAAGCCGGTAGCCAAGCCCAATATCTCTAAGCCAATCCTTGAAGGTCAAACAATGACCACTATAAATGAAGTGATTACTGGTGGTGGCCCGTCTCGACCAATGGCGGATACTGGTAAAAAACCAAGAGTCAAACGCGGTCTAGGCCGGATTTTTACCCCTCGGACTACTAATAAATAATGATTACCTTATATTTTGAAATTTGTAATTTGGTTATTGGTGATTAACTAGTTATGGGACAGAAAATTCATCCACAACTTTTCCGGTTGGGAATCAGCTCGAAATGGCAGTCGCGTTGGTTTGATACGCGTCGCTATGGTAAATGGCTGGTGGAAGATTACCGAATTCGAGCACTGGCTTTTGATAAATTCAAAAAAGCCGCAATTGCCGAAGTCGTGATTGAAAGATTTGCCAATGCAACCCAAGTAGATATCTATACCGCTCGGCCAGGTGTCATTATTGGACGAGGCGGTTCCGGTGTCGAGGCCTTTAAGAAGGAAGTGGCTCAACTGACTAAGGGCACGGTTGAAATTAACATTCATGAAGTTCGTAATCCAGAGACCAATGCTGCCATTATCGCTAATAATATTGCCGAACAGATCGAACGACGTATGCCGTTCCGCCGGATTGTTCGCCAAGCAGTTGATGCGGCCAAACAAGCTCGAGTCCAAGGGATTCGGATCGTGGTCTCGGGCCGATTAAACGGGGCGGAAATTGCTAGAACCGAAATGGCCAGTTTCGGAAAAGTTCCGTTGCATACAATCAAACAGCCAATTCATTATGCCTTTAGAACAGCTTTTACTACCTATGGCACCATCGGAATTAAGGTTTGGGTGTTAACTTCTGAAAAAGAAGAAGAAGCCGAAATCGCCGCGGAAACTATTTAGAAATCTTATGTTATTGCCAAAGAAAGTTAAATTTAGAAAGCAGCATCGGGGTAAGCGGGGCGGAGTCGCCACGCGGTCAACGATGATTAGTTTTGGCAAATTTGGGCTGAAATCATTGGATGCTAACTGGATTACTTCGCGTCAAATCGAAGCCGCCAGACGGGCCATCACTCACTTTATTAAACGAGAAGGTCGGGTTTGGATTCGAATTTTTCCCCATCAGTCAGTCACGGCTACTCCCAATGAAACCCGGATGGGTGGTGGTAAAGGATCGGTTAGTCATTACGTGGCAACGGTTAAGCCAGGGACAGTGATGTTCGAAATGGATGGGGTCTCAACTGCGGTGGCAACCAAGGCCTTAAAGTTAGCCGGATATAAGTTGCCAGTTAAAACCAAGGTAATCATCAAAGGAGAGTAATTATGGCCAAAGAACAGGCAACATTACAGGAGTACCGGAAGTTGGACCTAGTTGGCCTACGGACTAAGATGACTGCTGGTACCCATCGGTTGCAGGAATTGCAGGCCGAACTGGCTATTCGCAAATTAACTAATCACACGGCTATCCGAAAGATCAAGCAGGACTTGGCTCGGTTGGCCACGATTTATCAGGAAAAACTTATTTTAGAGAGTATTCAAAAAGATGAATAATCCAATCAAACGACAACAAAAAACTGGTCTGACTATCAGTCGAGCCGGCAAACAGACCGTCATTGTACGGGTGGATAGTTATATTCCACATCCCTTGTATAAAAAACGGATTCGCAAGACCAAGCGATTTGCGGCCCATGATGCCAATGACGCAGTCAAGGTAGGCGATACTGTGATTATCGGTGAAACCAAACCAATCAGTAAAACCAAACATTGGGAGATTATTCAAATCGTATCCAGTAAACTACCTACGGAGCAGTCGTTATGATTCAAGCCGGAACCAATCTTAAAGTAGCGGACAACACCGGTGCCAAGCATGTACGGTGTTTTAAGGTGCTCGGTGGTAGCCGTCGTCGATATGCTGGGCTGGGTGACATTGTAGTTTGTACTGTCAAAGTGGCCTCGCCAACTGGCGTAGTCAAAAAGAAAGAAGTGGTAAAAGCAGTGGTGGTTAGGATTGTCAAACCGACTCGCCGTCCGGACGGTAGCTGGATTAAGTTTGATGAGAATGCAGTAGTGATTGTTGACGCTCAAAAGCAACCTCGTGGCACTCGGGTGTTCGGACCAGTCGCGCGAGAACTGCGAGACAAAAACTTTATGAAGATCATATCCCTGGCCCCAGAAGTATTATGATAAATACCCTATTAATTAAAGGAGGGGAGAGTAGTGAGCTTGGTTCTGGCCTGCCAGAACTCGGCTTAGCCGACGAGCGTCGAGAGGGAAACCTTTCGGTTGCCCTCTCGAGACGAAGTTATGCGTATTAAAACTGGCGACAAAGTGTTGGTGATTCGGGGAAAAGATCGCGGTAAAACCGGCCTGGTAAAAGTGGCCGATCGGATTACTGAACGAGTTAAAGTCGAAGGAATTAATATTTATAAGCGCCATCAACGGGGTGGTCGGCAAAATCGTCAGCCCGGCGGCATTGTCGAAGTGGTAGCCGCCCTGTCGGCAGCCAATGTTATGGTGATTTGTCCGAGTTGCAGTCATCCAACCCGGATTGGCCATCGCTTGGATGGCAAAACCAAGCATCGGATTTGTAAAAATTGTCAGGCCATTATCGAAAATGTTAAAAAGTAAATATAACAAGTTATTGCCCCAGTTAAAAACCGAATTGAAACTCAAGTCGATTTCGGCTGTGCCCAAAATTACCAAAGTGGTAGTTAATGTTGGAGTCGGTAAATTAGCCGGGGATGCCAAGGCCATCACTGTTATAGTGAACGAGTTGAAGCAAATTACCGGTCAGGCGCCAGTCATCACTAAAGCCAAGAAATCGATTGCCGGGTTCAAGATGCGCGAAGGTGATACAGTTGGAGTAAAAGTAACTCTGCGCGGTACTAGAATGTATGATTTCCTGGATCGGCTAATCCATATAGCCCTGCCTCGGGTGCGAGATTTTCAGGGATTATCTCCAGCCAAGGGATTTGATGGCAAGGGCAACTTTACTCTTGGATTGACCGAACACGTGGTTTTTCCCGAGGTGGTATTTGAAAATGTCGATAAGGTATTTGGTTTAGAGATTACTATCGCCACCACCGCTCAAGCCAATCCCCAGGCCCAGACCTTACTCCGGGCTTTAGGATTTCCATTTAAAGCAAATTAATTTTAATCATATGGCACGAAAAGCATTAATCAATAAATCCCAACAAAAACCGAAGTTCAGTACCCGGAAAATTAACCGGTGCGCAATTTGTGGTCGGGGACATGGATATATGCGGGACTTTGATGTCTGTCGAATCTGCTTTAGGGACTTGGCCCGTCAAGGTAAGTTACCGGGAATAAAAAAAGCCAGTTGGTAATAAAACAATCAAGTTAAAAGTTAATAGTGAAAAGTGAATAAAAATTTATATAAATCTCTATCTCTTCTACCTAAACTATTAACTGTTAACCTTTAACTGTTAACTAATTCATATAATGACTACCGATCCAATTGCTGATTTATTAACTCGCATTCGTAATGCGGCGGCTGTGCATAAGCCACTAGTCGTGGTGCCGTATTCGCGGTTGAAACTAGAGATTGCTCAATTGCTTCAAGCCGATGGTTATATTAAGGAAGCAGTTATATCTCCAGTCAAAGATAGTTCATTCCAAGAAATTAAAATTACCCTGAAATATGCTTCCAACGGTGCCTCGGTCATCCAAGGTCTGCAGCGAGTAAGTCGGCCTGGACAGCGAATTTATACTCCAGTCAATCGGCTGATTCGGGTCCTGGGTGGAGTTGGCACTGCGGTAGTTTCTACTTCGCAGGGAGTGATGACCGATACTCAAGCCCGAACAGTTAATTTGGGCGGAGAAGTATTATTCAAGATTTGGTAATCATGAAAATTACAAATTATAAATTACAAATTACAAAATTGGTGCAGCCGAATAGTTCCGAATTTCTTAATTTTTCATTTTTCATTTTTCATTTTTAATTGCGTTAGCCATGTCTAAAATAGGTAAAATTTTAATTACTGTTCCCATCAACGCTTCCGTTTCGATTACAGATCGGTTAGTGCAGGTTAAGGGACCCAAAGGTGAACTGGCTACAGTTATCCCTGACAATATTGTAGTGGAACAGCAAAATGGCACTCTGGCGGTCAAACGGCTGAACGAAATTAAGGCGACTAAAGCCCTGCATGGTTTGATTCGTTCGCTACTCAATAATAATATTAAAGGAGTGACCGACGGTTTCACTCGGACTTTAGAAATTAATGGAGTGGGATTTAAGGCCGAATTACGTGGCAACCAGGTCGTATTAAGTGTTGGATTCTCTCATCCAGTCGTGCTGGATATTATTGAGGGAGTAGAGATCAAACAAGACAAAAACCAGTTGATTGTTTCCGGGATTGATAAGCAGCGAGTTGGTCATATGGCCGCCTTGATCCGATCGATTAAGAAACCAGAACCATATAAAGGTAAGGGAATTAAATATAGCGACGAAACTATTCGACGCAAAGCCGGGAAGGCCGCTAAGACAGCTTAAGGAAATTTATGAGTGAACAATCTCTCACAACCAAGCAACGCCAATTGCGCCGTAATCGCACTCGGGTTCGGTTGCAATCAAACATGAATCGTCCGCGGTTGTCAATCTATCGCAGTAATCAAGCCATTTATGCTCAAATTATTGATGCGTCTGGTAAGGTTTTGGCGACTGCCAATAGTATCAAAATTAAATCGAAGGACGGTAAAATCACCTCTGCTACTCAAGTTGGGGCACTGATTGCCGAAGCGGCTAAGTCGGCTGGTGTTACCCAAGTCGCACTTGATCGGGGCGAATATAGATATCATGGCCGAGTCCGGGCTTTAGCTGAAGCCGCTCGCGAACACGGCTTAAAATTTTAATTAATTATGGCTGATAGTCACAACCAATCAGGATCAAATTCTTCGGCTCGGGGCGGACGTCGGCGTCCGGCTGCAGCTCCCAAGGAATTTGAAGAGCGGGTAGTTGAGATTAACCGAGTCACTCGAGTGGTCAAGGGCGGTAAGCGAATGCGGTTTCGGGCTTTAGTTGTGATTGGTGACAAGAATGGTCGAGTCGCTTACGGTTTAGGCAAAGCCGCCGATGTGACTACCGCCGTGGCCAAGGCCGTGACGGACGCCAAGAAGGACATGAGAACGGTCTATTTAAATAAGGGAACTCTGCCGTATTTGGTGGAAGGTAAGCACAAAAGCGCTCATGTTTTAATTAAACCAGCCCAGTCCGGAACCGGGTTGATTGCTGGCGGTCCAGTCCGGGTGGTCTTAGATTTGGTTGGAGTAAAAGATGCAGCCGCTAAAATGCTTGGTTCGAGCAATAAAATTAGCAATATTGTAGCGACCATTGATGCATTGAGCCAAATGATTTCTCCGAAAGCAATTTTTGAACAACGTGGCTCAAGGTCTAGCAGGGATAGAGATAATAAATCAAAAGCCCAGGAGGAAACCGTATGACGCTAGAAATCACTACTCTTCATGGTGCCGTCAAAGGAACTCGCTATCCATCCCGTAAACGGGTTGGACGAGGTAATAGTGCTGGTGGCGGAAATACTTCCGGTCGGGGTAATAAAGGTCAGAAAGCTCGGACGGGTAAAAAACTGTCCGCCAAGTTTGAAGGTGGCCAGATGCCATTAGTCCAGCGAATCGCCAAAAAGAAGGGATTCCGGGCTCACCGCAAATTCTCGGTTTTTCGGTTGAATCTAAAGGACTTGTCGCGCTATTTGAATGACAATATCTTAACCATTGAAAGGTTGCATCAAGCTGGGTTAATCGGTCCAGATACTAGGGTCAAAGTTTTGGGAGAAGGGGAGATCTCAACCAACTTAACCATTCAAACTCACTTTATTTCCGAACCGGCTCGTAAGAAGATTGAGGGAGCCGGCGGTACAATTAAAATTGTTAAGTAATTATGATGGATGTAATTCGCCAAATAGTTAAGCACAAGGATCTGCGCAATCGGATCTTGATTACGATTGGATTATTGGCGATCGTTCGATTAATCGTTCACACTCCAATGCCGGGGGTTAATGTAGTGGCTTTGCAACAGGTCTTTTCCAGTAATCAATTTTTGGGACTGGTGGACTTATTCTCCGGCGGGGCTTTGAATAAATTCTCGATTGCGATGATGGGAGTGGCGCCGTACATTAATGCGTCAATTATTATGCAGCTGATGACGATGGCTTTGCCGAGCATGGAGGCCCTTCAAAAAGAGGGTGAATACGGTCGGCGCAAAATCAATCAATATACCAGGTATCTCACCGTGCCATTGGCATTATTACAGGCCTGGGGGATGGTGGCTTTGCTTCAGCGGTCCGATGTGTCGATTTTGGGCTCCATTTCACCATTACGGATGGTTGCTATCTTATTGGTGATTACTGGTGGAACCATGCTGTTAATGTGGATTGGAGAACTGATTACCGAGATGGGGATTGGCAATGGGGTGTCGTTAATTATCTTTATGGGAATTTTAGCCGCCTTGCCGACTTCTTTGTCTAGTACATTGGCATTGTTTGATTTGGGGAAAATGATGAACTTAATTATTTTTGTCATCTTGGCCATTGTGACAATTTATTTTGTGGTCTATATCAGCGAAGGTCAACGCAATATCCCGATTGCATATGCCGGGCGTGGCGGCGGCAATCGCTTATTTTCTGGTCAGACCAATCATTTACCGCTTCGAGTTAACCAGGCCGGAGTCATTCCAATTATTTTTGCATTGTCGCTACTCATGTTTCCTGGACTAATCGCCTCATTCTTTGCGGCGGCCAGAACGCCGTGGATTGCCAGTGCCGCTAATGCCGTCCAAAAACTGTTTCAAGACCAACTCTTTTACGGCATTCTCTACTTTGTTCTAGTGGTTGGATTTACCTATTTTTACACTTGGGTTATTTTCAAGCCCGAAAATGTCGCCGAAAATATTCAGCGATCGGGCGGATTTATTCCTGGTATTCGGCCAGGAAAGCAGACCATCGATTTTTTAAGTTTTGTTTCTAATCGAATTACTTTGGCTGGCGCTATCTTTCTGGGTCTGATTGCGGTTCTGCCGTTATTGGCGCAGTCCATGACCGGAGTTACCACTTTAACTCTAGGCGGTACTGGTTTGTTGATTGTGGTATCGGTGGCATTAGAGACCATGCGTCAGGTCAGGGCTCAACTGATCATGAAGCAATATGACGAAATTTAATTCCGATATTATCTTGTATGGTGGCCCCGGTTCTGGTAAAGGAACCCAAGCCGAATTGTTGGTTAAAAAATTAAAAGCCCATCATTTGGATATGGGAGCAGAGATTAGGCACCTAGCCCAAGGTCGTTCAGAGTTGGCCAAACGCGTCAAAGCGATGACCAATACTGGCCGGCTAATCCCAAGAGTTGTAACTAAACAAATCGTCAGAAATTATCTGCAGTTGGCCAGTCGTCAGCCAATTCTCTTTGATGGTTATCCCAGGAGCGATGCGCAGGTGAAGGATTTGGAAAGTTTGCTTGATCGAGCCGGTCGAAAGGTTGTGATGGTGTATTTGAAACTGTCGGTGTCAGTCATTCGGGCTCGATTATTGCATCGAGCCAATACCCAAGGTCGGCCCGATGACCAAAACCCGGTTGTAATCAAACGGCGAATTAATATTTTTCAAAATCAAGCCAAAAAGTTGCTACCGTATTTTAAAAAAACTCACCGGTTGATTATAGTTGATGGAGACCAAACTGTAGCCAAAGTGAAGCAGACCATTAATCAGGTACTCGGCTTATGAAATTGACTGACGAAGAAATTGCCGATCTGCGGGAGGGAGGACGTCGTCTGGTCTTAATTCTGGAACGACTGCGCCGGGAAATAAAACCTGGAACCAACTTACAAACTTTGTCTCGTTTGGCTGAAACTGAAGCTAAACGCCAAGGTGGTCTGCCATCGTTCCAGGGATTTGAAGGATATCCGGCACCAGTTTGTCTCTGCGTGAATGACCAAGTAGTTCATTGTATTCCCAGCGACACGGTTTTGCAGGCAGGCGATATTATCACAGTTGACATGGGTTTGTATTATCGCGGTCTGCATACTGATGCGGCGGTGACTTGGGCGGTTGGGCAAGTTAGTCCGATTGTAAAACGATTAATGGACGGTGCCTACGCGGCGCTGTTGGCTGGGACTAGTGAAGTCAGGTCCGGTGCCAAGGTCAGCGCTGTCTCCGGCGCCATTGAAAAAACTCTCACAGGCAAGGGGCTAACCATTTTCCGTCAGTTTGTCGGGCATGGGGTAGGCCATCGGCTTCACGAGAACCCGATGATTCCTAACTTTACTACTCCTGGCTCCAGTCCAACTCTAATCGCCGGGACGGCCCTTGCCATTGAGCCGATTGTTGGTCTGGGCGATGAAGAGACCATTACCGAAGCAGATGACTGGAGTGTCAGGACAGCCGATGGTAAACCGGTCGCCGAGTTTGAACATACCGTTTTGGTGACCGACCAGGGGTACGAGGTGATTACTCCTTTGGAAACGCTCATTGGGAGCCCTAAATCTTGACTAATCCAGGGAAAAATAGAATAATAGGCAAAGCCACCGCCAAGTGTTGATTTACATATAGTTAATAGATGTTAGCAGGGTGTCCCGCCTCTGGCGGTGATAATTTTTATGTCAGATAAGCAGGTAATCGAACTTGAGGGCACCGTGGTAGAAGCCCTCCCCAATGCCACCTTCAAGGTGGAAATTGAGGGTGGCCATATCATTTTAGCCCATATTTCCGGCAAGATGCGGATGCATTATATTAAGATTTTGCCCGGGGATAAGGTGTCCGTTGAAATGAGCCCCTACGATATTGAGAAGGGGAGAATCACCTATCGACATAAGTAGTATTCAGTATCTAGTATCTAGTAAAGAGAACAAAGAAAGAATGAAAGTTTCAGCTTCAGTAAAACCTATCTGCAAAAAATGTCGTGTCATCAAGCGGGAGGGTGTAGTGATGGTCATCTGTCCAACTAAAAAACATAAGCAGAGACAAGGTTAAAATAATTACAAATTAAAAAGTAAAAATTAAAAATGTTCGGAACTCAGATAAATCGGAACTGCCAAAATTCTTCATTCTTCATTCTTAATTATTCATAATGGTTCGACTAGCTGGAATTAACTTGGATGACAAGAAAAAAATCGACATCGCTTTGACGGCGATTTATGGTATTGGTCGGCAGTTGAGTGCCGATATTCTGGCTAACGCCAAGATTGATCCAACCACGCGGACTAAAGATTTAACCGAAAGCGAAGAAGCTAAGTTAAGAGAATTAGTCGAAAAACAATCGGTAGTTGAAGGGGATTTACGGAGAGAGGTGTCTACAAATATTAGACGACTAAGAGATATTGGCAGTTACCGGGGTCAGCGTCACGCTCGCAAATTGCCAGTACATGGTCAGCGAACCAAGACCAATGCCAGAACCAAGCGCGGTAAGCGGGTAACGATGGGCAGTGGCCGGAAGAAGACCGGAGATAAGACCTAGAAGCAGTATCGAGTAACGAGAATTGAGTAGTGAGAGCAAAGTCATCTCTATCACTCATAACTCGCAACTAATAACTCATTACTTATTATGTCGAGAAAGAAAAGATTACAAAAGAAGGCAGAGAAGGGCAAGAAGTCCGAAGCCAAGCAACAAGCCATGGCGGCTAAGGCGGCTGCTAAACCAAAGAAAAAGCGGGTCAAGCTAAATGTGGTTGAGGGTCGGGTTTATATTAAGTCCACCTTTAATAACACCCTGATTACCATTACCGATACTGAAGGCAGAGTAATCGCCACTGGTTCAGCCGGACAGCAGGGTTTCCGTGGTTCGAAAAAGTCAACTTCTTTCGCCGCTTCCAAGGCCGCTTCGGCTGCGATTGGCAAAGCTCTTACTACCGGTTTGCAGCGTCTTCAAATTTTTGTCCAGGGCGTCGGAACTGGTCGGGATGCAGCGATTCGGGCAATTGCCCAAGCCGGTGTGGATGTAACATCGATTAAAGACATGACTCCAATCCCTCATAATGGCCCCCGAGCGCGTAAAGCGCGGCGCGTATAATTAGAAATTTGTCATTAGTCATTAGAAATTTATTTTATGGGTAGATATACTGGTCCAACCATGAAAAAAGTCCGGGGGCTCGGCGAAGAATTCGCCATGAGCGGTGATCGTGCCGCTGCGGCTAAGTATGTTAAACTGCATCGCAAGCAGCCGCCAGGTATTCATGGCAAGAAACGGGCATTTGTCAGGTTAACTGGCTATGGTCAACAGTTGAAAGAGAAGCAAAAGGCCAGAGTGTTTTATCACCTAACGGCCAAGCAACTGAAAAAATATTACACGGCAGGAAAGCGCCAGACCAGTTCAACCGACATTGCGATGTTGATTGGCGTCGAAACTCGGTTAGACAATGTTATCTATCGGGCCGGTCTAGTAGATTCACATCCGGCGGCTCGTCAGTTAGTTAGCCATGGACATTTTTCACTAAACGGTCGTAAAGTCGATGTCCCTTCGATCCAAGTTCGACCGGGTGATGTAATCACTTTGTCCATCACTAAACCGGCGATTAAAACCAAGTTGGAAGAGACCATAAAAGCCAATAAACCAGTTAGCTGGTTGAAAGTTGATTCTAGTAAGTTCAGTATTGAAGTAATCTCTCTGCCAATCCGTGACGAAATCGAAGTTCCGTTCAACGAAAAATTAATTATTGAGTTCTATTCAAGGTAATAATTTTTATTGGGGAGCTACTTATGATCAATGAGATTAATCTGCCAAGCATCAAAATAGAAGAAAAAGCCGGTAATCGGGCGGTCTTTATCGTAGAACCGTTCTTTCCGGGTTATGGCACTACCATCGGCAATGCCATCCGGAGGATTTTATTAAGTTCACTACCCGGGGCGGCCGTGGTGGCCGTTAAAATTTCCGGTATCGATCACGAATTTTCCGCAATCCCAGGAGTCACAGAAGATGCGGTGCAGATAGTTTTGAACCTCAAACGGCTTTGCTTTAAACTGCATGAAGCCGGTCCAGTTGTGATTAAACTGCATGCCACTAAAGCCGGTATGATTACTGGCGCCGACCTGCAGTTGCCCAGTTCTGTTGAACTCTTGAATCCAGAGAATGAAATTGCTACCTTGTCTGATAAATCTACTCTCGACATGGAAATCCGAGTGGCGTCTGGTCGGGGCTATCTGCCCAGCGAAGAAATTAATGATGAAAGTTTTTCGATTGGAACAATTGCGATTGACGCCGCTTTTTCTCCGGTCCAGAAAGTCGCTTTCAAAGTGGAACCAACTCGAGTCGGTGAAGCGGTTAACTATGACAAACTAACACTCGACATTCTAACTAACGGCACGATTGCTCCCGATGAAGCGTTAAAGCAGAGTGCTCAAATTTTATCGAATCAGTTGAGTGTGTTTGGAGCAACTCCATCAGACATTGAGGTTCCAGTTGAAGAAGAAGAAACGGTGACGGGTGATGTCCGCGACTTCAATATTGACGAAATTAATTTATCGATTCGTACCACCAATGCCCTGGTCAATAACGGGATTAAAAAAGTTAGCGACATTTTGGAATTGGGCGCCGAAAAATTGCAAGGTCTAAAGGGTTTAGGCGCCAAGGCATTAGATGAAATCGTCGCCAAACTGGAAGAGCTGGGTCTGGAATTCAACCCTGATAATTCATAATTTCTTTATTCCACATTTTTTAATTATTCATTTTTAATTTTTAATTGATTTTATGCGACATCGGATGACGGGGACTAAATTAGGTCGGGTAAAAGGGCAACGGTCGGCTTTGTTAAAAGGTCTGCTAACTGCTTTAATTTTGCACGAGCGGATTGAGACTACAGAGGCCAAAGCCAAGGCCTTGAAGCCAAAAATTGAAAAGATGATGACCACGGCCAAACTAGGTACTCTGGCTGCTAAGCAAAAGTTGATGGGGGAACTGTATAACAACCAGGTGGTAGTTAAAAAAATGATGCTGGTCATCGCTCCTCGCTATAAAACTCGGGTTGGCGGTTATGTTCGAGTGGTCAAAAAGGGCTTTCGAGCCGGTGATGCCGCTCCCACCGCCATTATTGAATTTGTCTAAAAATTTTATTTCCCGAGCGAGGCATTAGCCGAGTCGAAGGACTATTATGTATCAACAATGAAAAAGGCAACGCCACATATTCCATCTCATCAACTTCCAGAACGCTGGTTTTTAGTGGACGCCAAAGATCGGGTGCTCGGACGGCTGGCTACGGGCATCGCTAAATTATTAATGGGCAAAGACATGCCTCAATTCAATGGAGCAGTCGATGCCAAAACCAATGTGATTGTTGTTAATGCTGAAACAGTGAAATTGACCGGCAATAAATTGTTGGCCAAGACCTATTCGCGTCACAGCGGTTATCCCGGTGGGCTGAAGACCCGAACAGCCCAGCAATTAATTGACCAGCATCCAACGCGAGTGTTGGAGCATGCCGTGGACGGGATGTTGCCCAAAAATAAATTGCGTCATGTATTAATGAATCGGTTAAAGATTTACGCTGGGGCCGAACATCCCCATGTTGGTCAACAACCTAAACCGGTGAATATATAAATGTCAAATTACAAATTACAAATTTCAAACTAATGGAGAGTTCAACTGTTTTTACTGGACAATATTTCTATGGCACTGGTCGCCGCAAAACCGCTACTGCGCGGGTGCGGTTATACAAAGGGAAAGACGGTAAGTTAGTGGTTAACAATCAAAAAGGGGAGAAGTATTTCAATCCTTCCCATTTGACCGAGGTGGTGATGGAACCGTTAAAATTGACCGGCATGGCCAAGAGTTTTGATGTTTCAGCTCGGGTTTCTGGTGGCGGAATCGCTGCTCAAGCCGATGCAATTCGTCACGGAATTGCCCGGGCACTGGTCGCTTTTGATGTCGATATGAAGACCTCACTGAAAAAAGCCGGTTTACTTACCCGTGATGCGAGAGTCAAAGAGCGCAAGAAGCCAGGTTTAAGACGAGCTCGTCGGGCACCGCAGTTCTCGAAGCGTTAAATTAACGTTTCGAGAGGAACCCAGTGGGTTCCCTCTCGACGCTCACGGGCAAAAGACCGGCCTAAAGGCCAAGCTCACTGCTCTCCCTCCCTATCAAGATTTTATTCCGTCTGCTCCTCACTCCACCTTTCGTCATTCCCGCGCCACTCTCTGTCATTCCCAGGCAGGCGGGAATCCAGAAAAGAAAATAATATTCGTCATTCTGGTTTGTCCAGAATCTATCTTCTCAAAATGTTTAAATCCATTCTAAAATTTTTCCATGAAGCCAGAACTGAATTAGCCAAAGTAACTTGGCCAAGTCGGCGGACAGTTATCAACCTAACTTTGGTAGTAATTGGCGTCTCGTTAATTTTTGCCGTTTTTATTGGCGGAGTCGATTATATCTTTACTACCGGAATTAAATATTTGACCGCTCTGTCTAGTTCGTCTAATCAGTCCAGCCAAACCGTTACTGCGCCGGATATTAATGTGGGAGACATCCAGACCAGTAATGGCAATATCGATGTAACTCAATAAACCAAATGACCGACCAAGACCAAGATCAATCAATTCAACCAGACAAGCCAGAGGTGCAGCCCTCCGACCATGAGTCCTCTGAAGTTTTAACGCAGGAGGAATCCTTGGCGAAGGAGGAAGAAACTCCTATGGAGGTAGTGGGGGACAATGCAGTTCCAGCAGAAGACGCTAATCCAGAGCCGGTCGCCGAAGAAGTCCCTGCAGTCGATATCGAAGAAGAGACAGTTCCTGATACCGTAACTGACGTAACCGAATCGGTTGTGGAAGCCGAAGAAGAGGACGATGATGTTCAAGAAGAGCCAACCATTGCTCCAGCCGTGGACGCTTCAACTACCAGTACTAAATGGCCTGGCCAGTGGTATGTTCTACATACTTATTCTGGTTACGAAGACGCCGTGGCTGAAAGTTTACATCAAAGAATTGCTTCTTTGGACATGCAGGATAAAATCTTTGATGTCTTAGTCCCCAAAGAAAATCAAATTGAAATTCGGGCCGGTAAGCGCAAAACGGTGGAAAAGAAAATTTTCCCCGGCTATGTACTGGTAAATATGAATGTAACCGAGGATTCTTGGTATGTCGTTCGCAATACTCCGAATGTCACCGGCTTTATCGGTTCTGGCACTGTGCCAGTCCCAGTATCAGATACTGAAATTAAGACAATTCTCAAGCGGATGGCAGTCGAAGAACCCAAGTACAAGATTGATTTACGAGTGGGTGATTTGGTCCACATCAATGATGGCCCATTCAAGAATTACGACGGGACTGTTTCTGAAGTAGACGAAGAGCGGGGTAAAATTAAAGTGTTGGTATCTATCTTTGGCCGCGAAACCCCCGTCGAGTTGGACTTCCTTCAGGTAAAGAAGGTCTAAACTCTAAATTAGAAATCCTAAACACTAAACAAACCCCAAATCCCAATTTCTCAAACCTGTTTATAATTTAGAATTTCGTGCTTGTTTAAGATTTAGATATTAGAATTTAGTATTTATTAAATATTATGGCTCAAAAAGGTAAAGTTCAAAAAAAGATTAAGCGTCCCATCATCAAGTTGATGTGTACCGAGTGCAAACGGGCGTCTTATTCAACCCGCAAAAACCCCAAGAATACTCCTGACCGACTGGAACGGAAGAAATTCTGTCGTCTTTGCAAAAAAACCACCGAGCACAAAGAGACCAAATAGTGAGTAGTGAGAACGAGCGGGTGAGGGTAGTGTTTGTCATTCCCGCGAAGGCAGGGATCCATTTTTTCTCTCTTTCGCGTAGCCCTGCGTAGCTCACCAGAGCGTAGAAGGGTCATTCTGGCAAACGAAGCGCGACCAGAATCTTATAGAATCGCCTGTCGAAACCCCCGCCCCAGTAGCGGGGTTTGTGATAAAATACACCTGTGTACCAGATATAGGGGCGTAGTGAAACGGTATCACGAGAGTCTCCAAAACTCTAAGTAGAGGTCCGACTCCTCTCGCCCCTGCCATCAAGTGCGCGAGTCAAGCGACCCGCCCGTCTCCCCAGGAGGATTATAAGCTATCAATTTTAAATATAACTAATTAAATTCACGATGATGCTTTACTTAGTTCCTGTCGCGACTTTTGTTCTGGGGGGACTGGTGGGCTATTTTATAGCCGGATTTATTAAAAATGCAAGAAAAGATGCCGAAATCGTGGCGGAGCAAAAAATATCTACCGCAATACAAAAAACCGAAGAAGAACTCAGTGATCGATTTAAGTCCGTAGCTAATGAGGTTTTACGACAGCACTCTCGGGATTTTCTTGAGCAATTTAAGTCAGCCCGGGAAGTCATTAATACAGACTTGGAGCATAAAGAGACTGGCTTTAAAAATATAGCCGATAATATTGATAAATCAGTTAAATCGGTCAATGAGAAAGTTGCAAGCTGGGAAACACAGAGAAATGAACAATTTGGGGCTTTGGGAGAAAGCATTAAACGGGTGTTAGATACGGGTACGAAAATTGAACAAAGTACGTTGTCACTAAAAGCCGTTTTGTCTTCTGCCAGTCCGGTGAGGGGGAGGTGGGGTGAGACTGTCTTAAAAAACATTCTTACTGAATGTGGTTTACAAGAAGGCACGGACTTTCTGGTTCAACAAACTTTATCCGGAGAAGAATCTTCATTACGACCAGACATCATTATTAATTTACCTGGGGGGCTCAAACTTGCCGTTGATTCTAAAGCTAGTCTTGAAGATTTTATGAGGGCTGTAGAGACCACTGATGAAGCGGAAAAGGAGAGACACCTTGGTTTATTTTCTACTAGTCTTAAGAATCGGGTTAAAGCATTATCTACCAAAGAATACCAGAGATATTTGGATAATCGTATCCCGTACGTCATTATGTTTATCCCAGGTGAAGCTGCGGTCAGAGCCGTCTTCGAAAAAGATCCCAGCCTATACAGGGAAGCCCAGAACAAAAGTGTTATGTTAGCCAGTCCGGCTACAATCATGCCTTTGATACTTCTAATTGCTCATGCATGGAAGCAACACAAGGCTGCAGAAAATGCAGTCGAAATAATGAAACAAGTGGGCACCCTAGGAATTAGATTAAAAACTTTTGCAGAACACTTTGTAGGTATTGGGAGTAATCTGTCAAGTGCCACTAAAAAATACAATTCGGCTGTTGGCTCGTTAGATAGTATGGTGCTCCCTCAAGTTGAAAGACTCAAGGAACTCGGTGCTTCCGTTGAATCGATTTCTCAACTTCAACCCATTGAGGTAGAGCCTCGAGAATCTAATAAAGTTTCTCCTGTCAGCCCTCAAATACCCTCCGTCAGTCAGACACAGGGCACGGATAAGCTGCCGGTAGGGGGGTCAGGGTCTCTCTAGGCCAGCCAAGATATATAGTTTCTACACAAGTAAAAATGCCCACACGTTTTATCCTCCAAGGTTTTACTGCGGATACCCATGTTCAAGCAGTAAAAACAGTGCTAGAAACTCCTGAAATAGAAGAGATTATTTTCAGTATTGCCTTTGTGAATAATGACGGAGTTCGCCTTATTGAAGAAGCTCTGCGTCCGTTCGTAGACAGGGCAAAGTTCTTTGTGGGTATACGCAACGATATAACTTCCCTACAAGGTCTAGAAAGATTAATTGATTTGGGAGTGACCCTCTATGTGGTAGATACGGGGGCCCGCACTGTTATTTTTCACCCCAAACTCTACTTTGCCAAAGGTCCCAACGAAGCAAGGATGGTGATAGGAAGTGCTAATCTCACTATCGGTGGTCTGAATAATAACATAGAGTCTAGTTTGGCACTCACATTAGATTTGAATATTACTGCAGATCATGACATAGTTTTGAATGTCCAAGATCAACTCCTTGACTTAATGACTTGCGACCCAGAGCATATTTTTTTAGTTAACACCAAAGAAGAACTGGCTCATCTACAATCAAGTGGTCGGCTACTTGATGAATCAAAAACCTCCTCACCTCACCCTGTAACAGCAAGGTCTGTCGACGATACTATAACACGTATACAACTCAGAACTACCCCCCTCCGTAGAGAAATAGTTGCAGCTACAATAATCCCACAGAATCAAAATATAGAGAACGTTCCTGTCCAACCTGCATCAAATCTTGAACTAGTCTGGGATAGTAAGCCTCTCACCGAAAGAGATCTTAATATTCCCCAAGCGGCACAAACACATCGTACGGGCTCTATTAACCTGGACAAGGGTCTTCTCGATACCCACATAGATCACAGACATTATTTTAGAGATGTTGTGTTTAGCCACCTGATATGGACACCTAGTCCAACTGGTAATGTAGAAGAATCCAGCGCGACATTTCAACTTATAATAAAGGGCGTGTACTGTGGTGAGCTTGCTCTGGATATTCATCACAGCACCGACACTACAAGTACAACCTACAGACAAAGAAACGCAATGACCCGTCTCAGCTGGGGGCCGTTTTCGGAATATATAGCTCGCACAAATCTAATTGGACGTACACTCTCGCTATACAGAGATATGAATGATTCGAATAGATTTGTGCTCGAGATTGACTAATCTTCCAGTTGCGATATGCGTTGACGCCTATTCCGCAATTTTTTCCAACCAGTTAAAAGTTTAAGTCGTTCAGCCTCCGAAATACCAAGCGGAGTTAATATCCTTGTGTCTTGTTTGCGCAATATCAGCTCAGTATCTGCCGTGCGTACAAGATCGTCTAGTTCTCCTAAGTCGAATACAGTGTCGTCAGGTATAGGCAACAATAGGTGTTCAATTTCAGAGGGAACCAATTCTAGAACACCACCACCGTAATGACGACCTTCTAATTCTGCACTCAGAGCCGTGAGCGAATTAATGAAACTACCGACCAGCTGTTTAGCAGGAATCTGGCTATTAATCCTATATGCCGTGTCGGTAGTAAAAGCGCCCATCTTATTGAGTACAAGACGAGGTAAATTATGTGCCCTTTTTAACATGCCAATCTCGGTTGCATAAACAGAAGTAACAGAATACCAAGGAGCTCTAACGCGACATTTATATCGAATATGAAAATTCTGTTTTTCCCCATGCTGTATATACGCCAGAGCGTTAGAATCTTGTAACCTCTCATCTTTTGAGAACCAAATAAAGTAGGCTGGTTTATCTCCTTTAATATTGGCTTGATGCTGGGTCTTATCAAATATAATGCCCGGACATTGCTGGCTACGGCCGAACATGGGATGAGCCCAAGGAGACAAGTGGAACTGCTTAACCGTTTTTTCTGATACCAAAAAATAATCATTAGCACCCGTGACTATCCCAACATCTACGTCCGCTATGTCTTTAAAAACATGAACATTTGGGTGTCTCGTTAGCTTATCTATCAAGGCCAGCGTCGAAGAGTCTAATAATGCTCTAGTCCATTTACCCTCGATAGTTTTACCATTTATGGCTTTTGGTGACATGAATACAGTCTCGGGATCCAGTAATAGAAACTCTCTCCCTTTGACAGGATAAATTCCTAATCCATGAGGATGATCTGAACTATCATGCAGTTTTTCGGCAAGCAACAAAACGGTACCTTGTAGCGTTTCATCAAACCACATTTCTTCTGGGTCAACAATTACTATACGTCTACAACTTTTTCCCAAATACGTCCTCAGTGCTTGAGCGTGGGGGATATGAATAATTTCAGCTGGTACGACCATAGCAAGACGCCCTCCCGGTCTTAGTAGAGCAATAGATGCAAGGACAAAAGGAACCCATGCATTGGTGTGTTTTGTGAAAGGTAGACCCAGTGTCCGGAAGATTGCCTCGGCTTGACTCTGAAATTCTGGAGGGAGATATTGGTACCTAATAAAGGGTGGATTGCCCACTACTGCATCAAATGACACAGCTCCATCTCCGAGCTTGTTTTTGGCCCAACCCAAAAAATCTTCTTGGTGAATCTTAGCTCGCACCTTACATTGCGTTGCTTTGGTGCGAGCCTTGATGGCTTCACGTGGATCAAGCTCAAACCCAGTTATACGCCCTTGTGCTAATCCGCCAATATGCGCAAAAGCACTAAAAAATACCCCATCTCCACAGCTAGGCTCTAAAACCTTCTCGGGATTAACTCCGTTAACCCATTTGGCAAGAAAAGTTGCTAAATCTAGGGGTGTATAATACCCCCCTCTTAACTTCTGCACACTCTCATCGACCATGAACTTCATCCTACTACTATCTTAACCCACGGTTCATGGAAGACCTAGATACAGCAGGGTAATCCCTAAAATAAGACATCGAGGTCTTTTCATGGGATGTCTCATTTGTCTCATTTTCTCCTTAGGTTCTATAATGAACCCAAGTGCCAGACGACCTACCCAATATCCTCGTTTTTACTCCTTGGGGGGAGGGTCTGAACCCGTCTGTCCTGCCACCGTCCGTCGTTCTGCCATTTGGCAGAACTATGGAACGGTTGTAGGGAATTGTCATTCCGTAGCTCATTAGAGCGTAGGATGGCCCCTGCCAAATTCCATATACATCGTGATAAGCTTTGTTATAATCAATATATGATAAACTCAACAGCAATTTGGATTGTCGGTATCTTTTTCCTGATTATCTTCTTAATCGGTGTATGGGATCGTAAAAAAGTCGGCTTAGCAGATTATTGGGTTAACTCTCGGAAGACAAATAAGTTTGTATTGGTTGCAACCCTGGTGTCTAGCTTTATTGGGGTAGGCGCTCTTTTGTCCAATGCCAGCATCGCATATTCAGGTGGTGGGTTAGCAACATTGTTTCTGCTGAGCTCGATGTTTGTATATTTTTTGATATATGCCAGGTTCTTCGCACCAAAAATTAAAGAGTTCGGTGATACACATGGGGCCTTCACCCTTCCCGACTTCTTGAAACATCGTTACTCAAAGGCAGTTCAAGTAGCTGGTATGGTAGTCAACTTAATTACCTACGCGTTATGGCTAGCTCTCCAGATTCTAGGGTTAGGCGTCTTTGTCGCCGCCGTGGGTGGACTTGACCCCATCTGGGCGACTGCAATTGGAGGCGGCATTGTAGTGCTTTACACGACAATAGGAGGGCTGAGGGCTGATATCCGCACAGACATATTTCAGTTCATCGTTATGCTGGGTCTTTTGGCTATATTTCTCCCCATGCTGATTGCGCAAGGAGGCGGTTTTCAAGCTATTACTAACCTGCCAGCTTCGTTCTTAGGCGGTAGTGAATTCGCGCCATGGTATGTTTTTGTTTTTGGCTTCCTGTTTTTAGGTGCAACCAATATCACGAGCTCTGATATATGGCAAAGAACCTACGCTGGAGATACGGCCAAGAATGTAAAATGGGCAATGACAGTAGGTGCTTTTGTAACCTTTGCCTTCATCATTATGGGAACCCTGCTTGGAATCTACGGGCATATATTATTGCCTGGCATAGAAGCCAATATGGTGGTTCCGCAGCTGCTTAATTCATTCCTTTCACCAGTAATGTTTGGCGTGGTGCTGGCTGGTTTCTTTGCTGCTATTATGTCTTCAGCGGATACGATGCTTTTGATTATGAGCATGACCATAGTGCATGATTTAACACAAGAAACATTTGGTAAAAAATTAACCGAAGCTCAGACCTTACACTTGAGCCGTTGGACTACATTTATTGTGGGAGCAATCGCCGTAATTGTGGCAATTGCTATCTTTAGCTTAGCGCATCTTGCTATCGAGGCTGTAAGTTTTGTGGCGGTGTTAATACCCACAATTGTTTTTGGCTTTTATTGGAAAAAGGCTACTTCGCAAGCAGCACTTTGGAGTATCGTCTTGGGCACAATCACATTAGTTGCTTTTCTCTGGATCAGTCCAGTGGAAGCTTTTATTCCAGCAGTGGTTGTTAGTTTTGTAGCTTTCTGGGTAGTGAATGCCATTGTTTTATCTAGACAGAAAAGACACAATTTGGCCCAGCCCGTCTGAGTAGGATATTATCATCTGTGTCCTGACTTCCTCCACCACGGTCTGCCAGCAAAGAATAGAATATCGATTTATGGCTAACAGAAAAATTTCTTGGCACCGTAAATTATTACTAAAACTTTGGCCATGGGCTGCCTTTAGGTTGTTTGCCAAAGAACTTGGTGTTGCTAATCCGGTATTTGATAAAGCGCATGAGATTTTTGGTGATACCCATAGAATAGATTTATACCCGACAGCTGGCACCAAGCGCGGATTTATCTTAGTATTGGATTTAAAAACAGCCCTGTATTTTTATCAAGATGGCGACCATTTTGAATACGACGGATTTGAAATGGGCGAGTATGACAAGGGAGATGTGACGGTTTTTGATAATATCGGTGAAAAGATATCTGTGTAACTAATTTGGAACTCCGTTCCCACCCTATCTCTCTTAGAGTAGGGTATTATTAAAATATGCACGGAAAACTACCACAAAATCACTACGCCTTTATCGATAGTCAAAATGTCTATCGGGGCATCGAGTCATTGGGTTGGAAGATTGATTGGGTTAGATTTCGTCGCTACTTAGCTGAAAAGTATGGAGTTGATATTGCCTACTTATTCATTGGCTATGTTGCTAAGCATAATGACCTCTATGATCTTTTCCAAAAAGCCGGATTTGTAGTGAAATTCAAGCCGACTATCCCAGACGGAGACGGCAATATTAAGGGGAATGTCGACGCCGATTTAGTGCTCCAAGCCATGCTGGACTACGACAAATATGACCAAGCCGTGATTATTACCAGCGACGGTGATTTCTATTCTCTCGTGCGACATCTCTACGACAACCACAAACTTCGAGCCGTCTTAAGCCCATACAAAAAGACCTGCTCGTCATTGTTAAAACAAACGGCCAAGGAGAAGATTATCTATATGGACAATCTTACCCGGAAAATAGGGGATGGCTCTAAAACGAAAAATACCGCCCAGGGACAGAACCCATAGGAGGTATTTATCATGTGTATACTTGTACTCTACACGCTATACGGTAAACAGTCAAGTAGCGCTTAGATTTATCCCTGTGGGTCCTATAATGAACCCGTCCCCCTAAAGACCCTTTCAAAACCTTAATTTATCTCCTTGGGCGCGTAATCTCAACCCGTCTGCCCTGCCATCCGAGAATTATCTATAATCAATCTTTAACCAGTTTATGAATATCAGAATTATTACTCAACCTATTTCTCGAACCGAACTTACGGAAATCGCCAAAGAACGATTTGGTGATTTAGTTAAGTGCGTGGTTGATATTGAGCAAGGTATTATGGCGGTCGGTGGAGAACTCCATGCCGATGAAGAGGCTTTATTATTAGAACAGGGCTCCATTCAAACCAATCTTTGGGGTATTAATCTCTATCCAGATATCCAAACTGATGACTGGATAGAATTCGATTCCATGATTAATATTCGTCCTTCACAAAACAATCGTTCCCGTGGAGTTGATGATACAGAGACAAAAGAAAAAATTATCAATATCGTAAAACAATTGATTATATGAACCATCATTCAGATGCTCTAATCCAAAGTTGGTCTAAACTAACTCTACCTCAACAGTTAGGCAATGTTGGTAGTGAAGTCAGCCGAATGCTCAAGTGGCGAGGTAAAGACGATGCCATCGCCGAACGGGCCTTTGAACGAATGCTTGAACTAATTGATTTAACCCTGCAAAGCCAAACTGATGGGTCTCGCCTACGAGAAATTGCCAGAGCCAGAGAAGTTTTGGTTCAGACATGGCAAAGCCAAACCACTGCGGATAGTCCGGAATGGGTATCTTTGAATCGATACTTTTTCCAGTTCGCTCTAATAGGTAATGTATAGTTTTATTGCGTAGGTTCTATAATGAACCTAAGTGGCAGATGACCTACCCAAAACCCTCCATTTTTACTCCTTAGGAATAACCGGAATTCAGCTGTCCTGCCAATATTTTGTCACTCCCAGAGCAGATTTCTACTTGACTCTCTGATAGTTTTAGCGCTATCCTAAGACTGGTTTTTGTATCGGGGCAACCCGAATTGACAATCTATATTCTAAAGGAGGTGCCTTGTGAGCATCGAACACTCTCGTCTAGATCTTGTGTTGACCGAACCCCTGTGGGGGATGGAAAACATTGTACAGCGGGGGACGATGGATACCACCTCCGCCCTCCGATCGCTTGGCCAGTCGCTGAGTTTGCAGTTGGGAAACCTGCAGTCCGAACTAGAATCTCAATCCGATCTGTACGACGCCCTTTCCTCAGAAATAGAATACACCATCAACAGTCTTAGGCGGTCAATGGAATTGGCCATCGGTCAATCTACTAAAGACATTGTTCGTGAACTTGATCGAGTAGCTCAGTTTCTTGACCTTACCATGATGGCTGTCGGCAATCGGCTAGACCACGTTAGTCATCAATTGGACAAAACCAATAATCAGTTAGGCTATATCGGTACCAAGTTAGATAAAACTAACCAACAATTAGTCACTCTAAACTGGTCAGCGACACAGCTAGTGAGCATTGGACGGCAGGTAGTTGATGTGTTGCGTAACCCGCTTGCCAATACCGCTCGTCAACACATCGAACAAGGTCTACTGTGGTTTTATCAGCAGGAATTCGAATTAGCTGAAAAACAGTTGCTGAAGTCGTTGAGGCACGACACAACCGCTTACTTGGCTTACTACCACTTGGGTCACATCCACCTGATTCGCAACAACTGGTCGGAAGCCAGGCGCAGTTTTGAACTGGCTACAAAATGTGCTCGCACTACCGGGCATCGGGTGCGGGGACTGATTAATCTGGCTCAAGCATGTCATCGGTTAGGCGATTTTCAGCAAGCGTTTCAAATATCGTCGATAATCGTTAAGCTGGACGCCACTAATGCCACCTACTGGCTAGGGCAGGCACTATACGGTGCTTGGATTGGTCAGTCGATTAAGACGGTTCTTGGCATAGTTCAGAAGGCGATTGACATTGATGAGGCATGTATCCCAATTGCTTTACTCAGCGATTTTCCCTCGTCGTCTAATAAAGAGTTTGTCGATTATCAGAAGGCGGTGAGGGACTATTTAGCTAAACGAGCTCGTTGGAAGCGGCAAAAACTTCAGCGCAAGTTAGCACAGAAAGAAGCGATAGCAAAAAAAGCTGCTGAGCAAGCCGAACTGGATGCCAAAACCAAACGGATCGCCGAGCAAGCCAAACGAGACAAAGAAGTAGCCGAACAAGCCGAGCGAGTTGAACACAACAAACAGTTGGCAGAACAAGCCAAGCGGGATAGGCAACTAGCCGAACAAGCCGAGCGGGATAGGCAACTAGCCGAACAAGCCGAGCGGGACAAGCGAGTAGCCGAACGAGAAAGACGAGATTATGCTCACCGAGAAACAGCTCGTCTGTTATCGTATGTCAAAGCATATTTGCACGGCCTAATGCAGTGTATCGACGTCGACTATCGACTGTGGTCGCTATTGTTTCGAAATTGCCGACTGAGAAAAAAGCTACGCGATCTCATCCGTGATAGTCAAGTTAATAGTGCTGGCTGGCCATGGAATTTCGGGTTTAGAATTGAGATTTGGGTGCCATACATGCGCCACCCTTCAATGTGCACTGGTGATAATTGGGACAATTTATTGTTTTCCATATCTTCTTCAGTCACCGATGCCGTTGCTCAGTCGTATCTACGAAACCTTCTCGTAGCATTAGAGCAGTTTGCTGTTCGCCTTGATTCTCTGGGATATTCATTCGAACCCCCTCGCGCTCCATAGCGCGAGGGTTTTTTATTTTGCAGAACGGATGGGAATTGGAACTTGGTAAGATAGATATATGGATAAGCAATTTGTCTCAAACAATACTATTGTCACTAAAATGCTAAAAGACCCTGCGATAATGGCTGTTGCGGGTAATGTTGGATTGGTGCCAAGCGAAGGAAGGATTGGGGCAAAAGTGATGTTCGTCGGAGAATCTCCTACGAAGTTGAACACTGAATTAGGCAGACCATTTATGGGAATGGGTGGTTCAATTCTAAATTCTATTTTGGCAGATTCTGGATTAAAGCGAGACGATGTTTATATTACCAATGTGGTAAGGTGGCTCGTAAGTGAAGATCCCAAGGACTTCAAAACCGCTGCCGAGGTTTGTCGTAAATATTTACTTGAAGAAATAAAGATGGTGCGTCCTCGAATAATTATCGCATTGGGTAAGAAACCGTTTGAAGCACTAACCCAAAAACCAATCAATCTACGACAAGACCATGGGAAAGTAGTGACGGTTGAGGGATACCCCGTGTTGGCCACCTATCACCCCAATGGCTTACGTTATGTAAGGGGCGGACGGAGGGTGGTGGTTGGTGATATATTAAACTCGTACCAACCCAGTTAAGGTAGTCCTAACTTCCCTGCCTACCGGCAGGCAGGCTCCACCACGGTCTGCCAGTAAAATAGTCAGTCGCTCGAAGTAATTCATCTCAGAAGTGTCCATTGGTGGTTTTACGCCAGCGGGAGTACGCTTAAAGAAGTGTTATTCTGTTTTTTAATATGGTTAATAAATCAAACAAGGGCCTCTTTCAAAGCTCAATATCCACCGTAATTGTTGTGGGGATTTTTGTTCTCGGTTGTATTAGTTACATCGGTGTAAGGCAATATAAAAATTCTCAAACACCAATTTCCGCACCCACTCAGGGCGTGCCCGCTACGAGCGCATCTGCAATTACTTCCCCGCCACCCAGTATGATAGGTATCAATACTCATACGGAGCTATACGGCACAGGCGCTGACCCTGGCATAATTACACTGGGCCCAAAGGTTGGCGGCCATCCAGGATGGGAACCTTACGAGCATAAGCCTGGTATGAGCTTTGAAGCTTATAAAGGCGGTTCGCCCGTACTCGCACCGTTCGATATGGTGCTAGTTGGCTTTCGAGATACCAGTACTCAGATTGTTTCGGGAGGATTATCTACCCATTCCGATGATGTAAAATTATTCTTCGAGTCTACAAGCCCTGATTGGCCGGGGGTGCATATGACCGTATATCATTTATTGACCTCACCTCTATTGACCGGACACACTCAAAGTTTAAGTAACGACCTCAAGGCGCCGCCAGCCCAGGGATACCAATTATTTTGGGATGGGAATTATACGCTTTCACCCATGGGTAATGCAGCTTCATACGGCGCTCTAATCAGATACAAGGTAAAACGCGGGGAATTAATTGGATTCGCTGGTACTGTACCCGCACCGGATGGTGTTGGTACTCACTCCTTTGCTGACTTCTACTTCGACGTACCTAATACATCAGTAAATCTAAACATCAAAAATGGGGACAGGCATCTTCATCTTGTTCAACCGGGGTCATTCTTTTATTGGAAAAGTTATAGTCCTGATGTAATTTTTCCCAGCGGGGTGCTTGCTTATCCTTTCGAAACTGATGGCTATCAGCTTCCTGCCGAGCAACGCGATGTGAATTTCAAGTATAAATAATTTCAACTTTTGCTCGAAAGGTTCTAACTTCCCTGCCTACCGGCAGGCAGGCTCCACCACGGTCTGCCAATTATGAAAAACATTACTTACACCAATCTTGCGGTATTTGTTATTTTCTTTGGTATTGCGCTAATCGAAGCCATCCAAAAATCAAACTGGCTCGAAGCCGGATTATTTTTTGCTTTGGGGCTTATCTCGCTTTGGGCTGATTTTTCTAAAAAGTAATTTTTGGCTCTTGGGCTCTGGCAGTGCGATATAATGGTCTAGATATTCACTATCTGGATAGTTACCATGTTGATTTTATCTGCTGTACTGGCTTTCCTGTCCACTCTACTGGGTGGTTGGTTGGCCCTCCGATTCAAGGACAAACTCCATCTTATCCTCGGATTTTCCGCCGGCGCTGTGATTGGCGTGGCATTTTTTGATTTGATTCCAGAGGCCCAATTGATCGGTCAGCAATTTTATTCCGTTGCTACTATCGCCAGTTTTATTGGTGCCGGATTTTTGGCCTATTTGCTGTTAGACCGTTGGGTATTGTTGCATTATCATAATGAGTCATCCGATAATCACCATCATGCCTCTTCTCGGCGTGGGATTTTAGGTGGCAGTACACTTTCAGTCCATAGTTTCCTAGACGGATTAGCAATTGGGGTTGGTTTCCAGGTTTCTTCGGCAGTTGGAATAGTGGTCGCGGTTGCGGTCTTGACTCACGATTTTTCTGACGGGATTAATACAATCAGCGTTTTATTGAAAAACTCCAAAGACAGTAGTCTGGCTTTCAAGTGGCTATTAGTGGACGCTATCGCTCCGGTCTTGGGGATTGTGGCAACTTTATTTTTTACTTTGCCAGAATCAATGTTGGGGATTCTCCTGGCAATCTTTGCTGGGTTTTTCCTGTATGTTGGAGCCAGCGATTTGATTCCCGAGAGCCATCATGCTCATCCGAAATTTTTAACCACGCTGATGACTCTGTTTGGGGCCGGGACGCTGTTCTTGGTGGTCCGTCTGGCTGGTCTGTAGTCCATGATACAATGTTCATATCTTGGAGGGGGCTGGATGTCCCTTTACATTTTGATTTAGATTAGTGTTCAAATTTTGGAGGTGACTAAGATGTCATTTACGATTGGCGATATTGTGAAGGTTGACCTTGGTAACGGAAATAAGACCTATACCTATCACGGGAAGACGGGCGTGGTAGTGGGGATTGTCGAAGATGGTGACCCCGACGGGACCATCAATGTCAAATTCGGACCAAGTTTAGACAACGAGTTCGGTTCCCCCGGCGTCTCACCTCGGTGGTATAAATCCGGCCGAGTTACTCGCTTTTGCGAGACCGAGCTAAGCAAAGAAGAATCCTTCTCGGCGCTAAAACCAGAGGATTACTTCTGCCTATTCGAGTACATGGACTCTGCCTACTACACTCCGGCGGAACCTGGTCAAGTTTGTAGACGACCTGGTTGTCATCACCCAGCGGTAGTGATAATCATCGTGAACGAACACGGTTGTGGCAGGGAGGTTGCGGTTTGTGAATTCCACAAAGGTTTTCACGGAAAGATGACAGAGGTCTTCATGTAACTTTCGGCTTCTTTTATTTAAAAGGCGGGACTTTGTCCCGCCTTTTTCATATCCAAGGCCTATAATGAAAGTGTTATATTACTAACTTTTTTCTTATGCGAGGATATCACGACAATATCGAAAAAATGACTCTTGCCAACACCGATTTTCGGCGAGTGTTATACACTGGTCATCACACCCAATTGGTACTGATGACTCTAAAGCCGGGCGAGGAAATTGGCGCTGAAGTCCATCCAAATATCGACCAATTTTTCCGATTCGAGGCGGGGAGCGGACAAGTGGTAATTGATGATAATACTTATCAAGTGGCCGATGGAGACGCGGTCATTGTCCCAGCCGGCTCAAACCACAATGTTATCAATATGAGTTCAGTTGAACTTAAACTTTATACCCTCTACTCACCACCCGAACATATCAATGGAACGGTGCGGGTAACCAAGGCCGATGCTATTGCCCGTCCCGAAGAATTTGATGGAAAAACTACTGAATAAGATGATACACTTTAAGCGGTATATTATTTTATTGGGGGTACTATGAAAGCATTTCAGCATCGTGTCGCCCTGACGGTGGCTTGGTTTGTTGCCCTCGTCCATTTGGTTTGGATTTTGATTGTAGCTGGTGGCATGGGCCAACAGTTCATCGATTGGGTGTGTAGTTTGCATTTCATGGCCAATCCAATGACCGTAGGTGTCTTCTCGTGGGGAAGCGCTATCTGGCTGTTGATAGTGGCCTTTATTGTCGGCTACATCATCGGTTGGGTGTTTGCCGGTGTCTACAACTGGGTCTCCAAGAAGAAGTAATTTGGGTCTTGTTCTGTCGCCCTTTCCCAGTTTCGTTTCATCGGTCATTCTGAACTTGTTTCAGAATCTAGATGCTGAACCAAATTCAGCATGACGAAGCTGGGAATGGGGGTTGACGGCTTTGCTATACTTAAAAGGTAGGTGACTACAACGGCCGAAAGGCCGTTTTCTGACCCTAACCCCCACAAGGGAGGTGTACCTGATGCGTAAGCGGTTTATGGTTCCGCGCATCGCGCATTGCAGCTCTGGCTGCTGACTTTGGCCCCGTAGAGAAAATTTGGTTGCGCTTTGCGCCAATGCCTCTGGCATCCCAAATTGCTTCTACGGGGCTTTTTCTCAAACTCTTACTTTTGTCGTATTATAAACTAGTTAAACACGAGGAGAGTGAATGAACTTGTGGTTGAAATTAATTGAGCAAATTCAATTGAGTTGGGCGACAGTGGAAAGTACTGCTGCACTGTTTTGGCAGGGGATAGCTGGCCAGTTCTCACTTTTGGGTTTAATCGATATCGTTCTGGTCTTTGCTGTACTCTGGTGGTTGTATAAAAAATTGCGCCGGAGTGACCTAATTAAAATTTTCCCCAAAATCCTTTTTTTGTTATTAATGGCTCTCATCGCTCGGACGTTGGGACTCTGGGCGCTGTTCATTGTTGCTAGTAGTTTAATTATGATTGCTCTGCTAGCCGTAGCCGCCTTGTACGCACCAGAAATTAAGGCCGTGCTAGAATCGACAGGACCGCGCTTGAACCCAGCTGGAACTCAACCTCGGGCGAGTGTCGGTGACATTCAACAAATGATTAAGGCCGTGGCCGAAGCTACTGCGGTTTTGAGCCGAGCGCACAAACCGTCATTAATTGTTATCAAAAAAGACAAGTCCCTGATTCGGCTAATTGAAAATGGGACCAAAATGAATTCGGTAGTGACCAGCGAATTGCTGATTGACTTCTTCGGCAACGGTTCGGTTTTAGGTCGGGGAGCGGTGATTATTGATACTAACCGAATTGTTTCGGCTGGTTCGACTTTGCTGTCACCCCGAGCCAAAGTGTTATTTTCGGCCACCAATCCAATCATCAAGAAAGTGGCCAAGGATTGGGGAACGGTGGTGGTAGTGGTAAATAAAACCATTGGCGACATTATGTTATTGCATGGCGATGATACTTACAAAAATCTGACTCCATCTGAATTATCTCGGATTCTCAAAACCATACTCGTTTATCCATCGGCTTAATGCGATTTTCTGATATTACATCTATACGCGTGATACTGATTATCACTGCCGTGCTGATTTGGGTAAATGTTTATGCCTTGTCTTATCAGACGAAATCCTGGTCGGCCCCAATTATCGTAAAAAATTTACCGGCTGGTTTAGCAGTGGCAAATGGTGTTACTACCGTCACGGCCAAAATTTCTGGTCGGCCCTACGCTATCACTAAACTAAATGATATTTCATTCCAATTCCAGTTGGATTTAAGTGGCATCGCTACGCCGGGTCGTTACAGCCGGCCGATTGTTCCCTTGGCGGTACCCAACAACATTCGGTTAATTAATTATCAGCCAACCGAAGTGGTTGTTGATCTTGATGTTGAGGTATCAAAAATTGTGCCGGTGGTTTTAAATACGACTGGTTGGGTAGCAGACGGTTATAGTGTCAAACAGGCCAAAGTCGTACCCGATCGAGTGACGATTTATGGGGCGGGTGCTTTGTTGGACAAAATTACTCACGCTAGTGCCGAGGTTACAATTAGTCATCGGCGAGAATCATTTACGGTGCCAATTAGCTTTCAGGCCGATAATGGCGGTGGTCAGTCGCTTGGAGCGGTGCGAATGTCTCCCGCCGAAGGTCAAGCCAACATCGAGATTGGTCCGGGAGCGGCTTCGCGCAATCTTGGGCTCAAGGCCAGTTTTGTAAATAAATTGCCGGGCGGATTTTGGGTGCAGGAAGTCAAATTTGAACCAGCAGTGGTGCTGGTGTCCGGCACTCAACAAGCCCTCGACCAATTGGCATATCTCACCACCACCCCGATTAACTTAAACGGTCGGACCAAAAATTTCACCGACCAAGTGGCAGTCGATTTACCTAATGGAATTAGTTTGGTCGGGGAAAATCTAATTTTAACCACCGTCACGATCGGGTCATCTCAAGGCACCAAGCAGTTAACGGTTGTTCCCCAGTATGCTAATGTGACCGAGGGCTTTAGCGTTACTACTACCAACCCGGGCAGTATCCAGGTGATTTTGGCCGGGGCTCCGGAAATGCTCAAGGGTCTGACTCGGAATGATGTTATCTTAAATCTCGACTTGCGGGGGGCTCTATCTGGGGCTAATATGATTGAGATAAATCAAGGCATGTTTACTACACCGACTGGGGTAGAGGTGGTGAGTTTCGCGCCCATCAAAGTCGAAGTGGTATTAAGCAGGGTTCGGTAGATAAATGACAAATGACAAATGACAAATGACAAATGAGGGAAGTGATAGGTGAAAAGTCCTCCTTCGTTCTGCCGTACGGCAGAACTACGGAAGGATCTGCGATGAAAAGTTGTAATGTTCCAGCAAGTAATTTTTAATGATGAATTTTGAATTTTGAATCAATATCTCAATATCTTAATTTTGAAACATTCAGTCATTGGGATTTGATTCGAAATTAGAAATTAAGAATTTATTTGTATAATGCTGTATTCAGAATATATCGTTCTAGATGTGGAAACGACCGGCGTCAATGCTAAAATTGACGACATTATTGAATTTGCCGCTGTTCGATTGAACGGCCACGCCGAAATAGTCGGGGAGTTAAATTTATTAATTTCGACTAATCAAGAAATCTCACCGACTGTCGTGGCTTTGACCGGCATTACTCCGGCGGATTTAGTTGGTCAGCCAACCATTGCCGAGGCGATGGACCAAATTCGCAAATTTATTGGGTCCGCTCCAATTGTTGGGCATAACATTGGTTTTGATATTGAATTTTTAAACAACAACAAAGCTGAACTGACCAATCCGGCGCTCGACACCTTGGAATTGGCTTATACCGTTTTGCCGTCCCAGTCCTATTACAGTTTGGAATATATGGCTCATTCTTTAGGGTTTCCTCACCAACCGTCTCATCGGGCAATGGCGGATGTATTGGCCACCGTGGATTTGTTTAAATTTTTAGTTCAGCAAACCGCCAATTTAAAACCAACTACCCGCCGACGCATTGCCGAGTTGGTGCCCGAAACTGCCTGGACTTGGGGTTGGTTGATTGCTCAACCACCCGCTTTTACTGACTTAAAATTAACTCCCCGACATGATGGCGATGAGATTGATGGACTGGTGAAAGAAATAAAATCAGCTAAGCCATCAGTTGAACAAATCGCTACGGCCCAAGAGGGGAAAATTAATTTTATCGAAACTCATTTTGATGATAATCCCACCGCTCTAACGCTGGCCTATGCTAGTGTTCATCACCCAGCAATTGTTATTGTCCCGGATCGGTTATTTTATCAAACCAACTGGACTCGAGTGGGGAAAACGATTAAGACCGACTTGGTCCCACGCTATCCCTCTAACTTGTGGTATCGAACTGATGCAGAAGTTGATCTAGTAAAGGATCGAGATGATCTAAGTGCATTAGAAGCCAAGTTGGTGGCTAAAGTTGTAATTTGGCGGGAAGAGTGGGGGATGGATTACAGCCGATTGTATCTGTCTCGGGATGAACAATATCAATGGGAGCAAAAATTATCCCCGCACAATCCGGGAATTGAGCCGACCGGAGACATCTTAATTACTTCGGCCAATGGGTTGTTGGATATGACGGACTTGGATGGACGCAATCTGGTAACTGCCCACCCGTTGCTATTGGAAGATGCTTTATTCGCTAGTCAGTCCAGAACCTTCTCGGCGATTTATTTTGCGGCAGCGGTTAGCAGTCGGCGGGATTTTGTTCACCAGCATATTCGAGTTGTTGATGTAAAACTGGCGGACAGTTTGTTCAAATCGTTAAATCATTTTGGTGGTGACTTGCAGACAGTCACCGAAGCGCTAGTTGGGATTTATACAATCCATCCGCCAGTATCCGTGTATGAGCGCAATATCGAATTGATGCCGGACCTGATAACTGATGGACTAAAAACTGCCTTAACTTCGGCAGCTGATCATTTAACTAACTATTTGGAGGGGATTAAAACCGTCACCAGTTCGGCTGGTCAGGCCCAAGCTAAACGCACTAGTAAATTGATTGACGATTTTAGGGCGGTCGCCGAGTTGTCAGCCGATCGACGCTATTTTCTATTTGTCGACGGCAACCGATTCTTCTTGGAAATTGTTCCAGCCCAATCTAATCTCCAGATCCTGCATCGACTAATTGATCGGGCTGGTGGATTGACGGTCTTGGGCCCTGGATTATCAGTGAGTGGCAGTTTTGCTTATTTAAATTCGGTTTTTGGTGAGGGAACAGGGAAGATCGTCGGTCAGTCATCCAAAACCGAATTGGTATTAGCCCAAGATATGCCAGAAGGGAACGACTACTCCTATGCTTTGCATCAGTTGGCGGAAAGAACTTTAGAACGAGATAATAAAATTTTATTTTTACTCAATTCTGCTTATGAGGCCCGTCAACTGTTTGGGGACTTGTTCGTGGAAGCCCAGGCCACCAAAGCGGTCTTGGAAAATTATGATACAGTTGGGAACGCTTCACTTATTCCCGAGCTTTTGTCTAAGCACTCCAGGTTTGTTCTGCTGGGGCATTACTACTGGTTTGATCGGGTCCAATCTTACGCCTCTGGATTTGACCGGCTGATTCTGGGAAAAATCCCATTTGAGGCAGTATCTCGGCCCCAGGCCAAGGTGTTGAGCGATGTCGAGGATGGATTTGAAACCTATACTCTGGCTCGGGGAATCATGCGACTGAAAGAGATTCTCCACCAGGTTAAGCGACTGAAGTTACCTTTGGTAATTTTGGACAGTCGGCTACTAACCAAAGAATATGGGCAAAAGGTACTCAACTCATTACCGGACTTTATGGTAATCCCAGAACCAACCGACCAGATTTTGGGGTAAAACGGGTTAAACCTGGTAGAGTATATTGGATTTCTCTGATTGGCACAAAGTGCCATCCAATATCTTCTACTGGGTGGGGATAACTAAAAAACTTTGTGCTCCAGAAGCCACTAATATCGGCTTTACTGGCTAGGAGTATTGACGAAGGGTTTCGCTTGTGGTACAGTGATATAATTTGGTGAAGGCCTTTGACAACAAGTATTAGCGAGAGTGTCGGGAAGCGAGGTATCACTCCCCCCAGTGGTGCTTCGCTTTCCGACACTGTCCCGTGTTGGAAAAATAAAAACAAAATTCGTTTTGTTCTTCATCCAAAAACTTTTCGATAGTGACTGCTGGTCAGTTGCGTCGGCGGGACGGTTCGGTGTTTGCACCTTAAGGGGTCATCACGCCATTTAATTTTTTATTTTAGGGCGCCTGTATGACCCCTTATTTTATATCCAAACAATTTCGTGTTACGCTATCTCGGCTCGCCGGGATGCTTTTGTCACTCAATTGTTTTTCCTTCTCCCCAAAATATTCATTCCTCTGCTCATCGGGATTAGACCATTTCGGGGTCCCAATCAAGAGAACTAGCCCACAGTTTCAAGAGTAAATCTGATAATTATAAGCCACGCTAGTGGCGTGGCTTTTTTGATTTCAGATATACTTAGGTTATGCCTGTTACTAGTTATTTAATCGGTACAGCCATCACTACCGGTCTGACGATCATTGCCTGGAGTTTGGTGCTGATTTATTTTGACCCCACCACGGTTGGCTATGTCGGATTAGTTCTGTTCCTAATCAGTTTGGGGGTAACAATGGTTGGGGGATTCACCTTAGTTTTGTACGCTTTATACACTCGGTTGACTGGGGCTAAGCGATTTTGGACCGCTCTGCGTCATGGTGCGCTGTTAGGTTTGGCTGGTATTGGCGTTCTAATTCTCCAGTGGCTTAATGTCCTGGCTTGGTGGAATATCGTGATGGTTGTAGTGATTGGTTTACTGCTAGAAGTTTATTTTAAGATTAAAGTAGAATAGGAAAGTTATTCAATGGAAGATAAACTCAAACAATTATGGCTCCAGGCCCAATCCGAGATTGCGTCGGCCAATCCAGCCAATTATGAAATTTTGCGGACCAAATATCTGGGGCGTAAATCGGAACTGAATCACTTGCTCGGTCAAATTGCCGATCTTCCGATCGAACAGAAAGCAGTGGCTGGCCAGTTGGGTAATCAAATCAAACAGCAACTGGCCGAACGGTTAAATCAGTTGGCCGAGCGACAACCTAAAGCCGAAGTTGAATTATTTGATCCCACTATCCCAGGACTTCATCCACCATTAGGCCGGTTGCATCCCTTAACTCAAACTACCAATGAACTAGTCAAACTGTTTCGAGGACTGGGTTTCTCGGTGGCAGATGGCCCAGAGGTTGAGACCGAAGAAAATAATTTTAATCTTTTAAATATTCCCGACAACCATCCAGCCAGAGATGCTTGGGACACCTTCTGGCTGAAAGAGTCGGTAGGTTCAAAATTCAATCCGTCAGCTGACGGACAAAATTCCAAATTCCTTCTTCGTACCCACACCTCACCCGTGCAGATTCGGTATATGAAAGAGCACCGGCCACCAATTCGGATTATCGCTCCCGGACGGACCTTCCGTTATGAGGCCGAGGACGCCACTCATAGTTCGGTCTTTTATCAACTCGAAGGATTGTTAATTGATCGGGGGATTACAGTGGCTCATCTTAAGGCCGTCATCGATACAATAGTTAAGGACATTTTGGGTTCGGAAGTTAAAACCCGACTCCGACCGAGTTTCTTTCCATTCACCGAGCCCAGTTTTGAAGTTGATATTTGGTTTAAAGGGCATTGGCTAGAGCTAATGGGCTGTGGAATGGTTCATCCAACTGTTCTAAAAAACGGTGATATTGATCCAACCGAATTTTCTGGGTTTGCTTTTGGTCTGGGGATAGATCGGATCACGATGTTAAAGCATGGTATCGATGATATTCGGTTGTTTTTATCAGGCAATTTAGATTTTTTGGAAGAATTTTAATTAACTGTCATTCCCGCGCCACCCTTCGTCATTCCCGCCATTATTTTCCGTCATTCTGAGCCCTTCAGTTCTTCAGGACATGCTCCGCGAAGAATCTAGACCGTAGGTCGCATATGAACAAAACATGGTATGTCTATATTGCTACGAATTATAACAACAATGTTTTATATACTGGTATTACAAATAATCCCGAGAGACGTATCTACGAACATAAAACCAACAATGCAAAGTCGTTTTCTGGTCGGTATCGGTTATATAAGATAATTTGGTCTCAAGAATTCCCAAGTCCAACGGAAGCTATTACTGCTGAAAAAAAGATTAAGGGCTGGACACGTGCGAAAAAGTTGAAATTAATACAAAGTGTGAACCCGTTGATGAAAGATGTCATGACGCTTCGCTAGATCCTTCGTTAGCACTCAGGATGACAACAAATCAACAAAACAATGAAATTTTCTTATCAATTACTTAAATCGTGGTTGGACCTGAAACTCTCTCCCCAAGAGTTGTCCGATTTAATTTATTTGCATATCACTGAAGTTGAGTCCATCACTACGAGCGGAAAGTGGGCCAATTTTGTAGTGGGTGAAATTTTAAATATTGCGCCACACCCTAACGCCGATAAACTTCAACTAACCAAAGTAGATGTTGGCGGAGAAGTCCTAGACATTGTTTGCGGGGCTCACAACATCGCTGTTGGTCAGAAAGTCCCAGTCGCAACCATCGGTGCAGTTTTGCCAGACGGTACGACCATTCGGTCAGCCGTTATTCGGGGTGAACGCTCTAGTGGAATGTTGTGTAGTCAGGCCGAATTGGGACGAACTGGCGACGCTTCGGGAATTATGATTTTAGATTCCAACCGGACACCGGGGACATCTCTAAGTGAAGTGCTGGGAGAAGAAGGAGATAGTGTGCTTGACTTGAAAATCTTAGCCAATCGGCCGGACTATATTTCTTATAAATCCCTAGCCAGGGAAATTACCACTGTTTTAAAACAGGATTTTACTCCGCCGATTAATATTGATGTTAAAGAAGCAGGTGGTCGGGTTAATGATTTTTTGCAAGTAACAGTCCAGGATTCGATGGCTTGTCCTAGGTATATGGCGCGAGTAATTCAACAAGTTAGCGTTGGGCCTTCGCCGGACTGGATGCAAAGTGTTTTATTGTCCTCTGGACTTCGGCCAATCAATAATATCGTTGATGCTGCCAACTATGTCATGTTGGAATTAGGTAACCCAATTCATACTTTTGATTACGATAAAATTAGTGGGAAAGACATTGTGGTAAGAATGGCCAAACCAGGGGAGGCCTTACTCGGATTAGATGGCACGAATTATAAATTAAACAATCAAACGTTAGTAATTGCCAACGCCAAACAACCCCTGGCCGTCGCTGGAATTATCGGCGGAGAGGGGAGTGGAGTCACTGACGCGACTCAATCAATTGTGATTGAAGTCGCTAATTTTGATTTGGTTTCAATCCGCAACACTTCTCGGAGGTTGGGATTACGGACTGATGCCAGTGGCCGGTTTGAACGCGGACTGGATATCTTCTTGCCAGAACTGGCTTTAAAGCGGATTACTAATTTGATTCAAGAACTTTGTCCTGGTTGCAAAGTCATTGCTGGTTTAATTGATGTCCATCAAAAATTGCCACCTATAACTCGGGCATTGACGGTCAGTCCAGACAAGATTAATCAATTGCTCGGGATTGAAGTTCCGATTGATGAAATGGTAGATATTTTGAATCGCTTGGACTTACCCGCCACGCTGACAGATGAGAATTTGACCATTGAAGTCCCTCATTATCGAACCGATATTGAAGGTGTGGCCGACATTGCCGAAGAGATAATCCGGATTTATGGGACTGACCAAGTCCCGGCGGTGATGCCGAAGATGGAATTGAGGATGCCACAGATACCTGAAATTGTGTTGGTGTCTAATCGGATAAAGGAACTGCTAGTAAGGTTAGGTCTGATTGAAATCTACACTCATCCATTTGACCAGGGCACAACCGGGGCGGTAGAACTGGCAAATCCCTTGAGCAGTGAAGGAACTCATTTAAAAACCGAATTAACCAACGGTCTAGCCCAACTGGAATTTGGTCGAAGTGATTTTCGAGTATTTGAACTTAGCACGGTTTTTGCTCACTCCCAAACAGGGTTGCCCAATGAAACCCAACAATTAGCAATTCGAGTTCGAGAAAAAGATGCCTATCGGATTGGTCGGGGTTTGGTTGATATGTTGTTAGATGAATTGGGTGTGAGTGGAGTGGTTTGGCGGGAGGTTACAGGGGTCAGTGGCTTACGTCTTGTCTTGGATCAAACAATTTTGAGTGAACTAACCGAGCACGGAACCGAGGCCATTGTAACGCTCGATGTTGGTGCGCTAGTTTCACATGTGCGTCGAACCAAACTGTATCGCCCACTACCAAAATATCCAGTTGTTAAAATGGACATGGCTTTCTTCATCCCTGATCGCATTAGGATTGCTGATTTAGTCAAAGATATTTGGGGAGTCGATCCATTAGTCGATAAAGTTGAACTATTCGACATTTTTAACTCATCGGATCGTGGTCGTTCCTCGGTCGGTTCGGGACAGCGTAGTGTGGCCTTCCATATTGAGTTAAGGTCGCCTTTGCGTACGCTCACTAAAGAAGATCGTGAGCGGGTTGCTGATATAGTAGAAAACACGCTTCTAGAGCGTCATAAGGCCCGTCTAAGGGACGAGTAAAATCTCTTGTAGCCAAAGGTGATTTTGGCTATAATAAAGTAGGTGAAAAGTGGCCCAATACTATACGGTCCGCTTATCTCTCTGTTGAATAAAACCATCTATGTCTGACAAGAAAAAAGACAGTAAAATCTCTTCCGCATCAAGTGGTTATGGGGCTAAAGACATTCAAGTTCTAGAAGGATTAGCGCCAGTTCGCAAGCGTCCTGGTATGTACATCGGTTCAACCAGTGTGGAGGGGATGCATCATTTAATTTGGGAAGTGGTAGATAACTCCATCGACGAGGCCATGGCTGGCCACGCGACTACGGTGGAAGTGATTTTGTATAAAGACGGCAAAGTCGCAGTTAAAGATGATGGTCGTGGTATCCCAATTGAGAAACATCCCCAAACCAAAAAATCTACCCTCGAAACCGTTCTGACGACTTTGCACGCTGGTGGCAAATTTGGCGGAGATGGCTACAAGGTTTCTGGTGGTCTGCACGGTGTCGGTCTCTCGGTAGTGAATGCACTATCGGATTATTTAAAGGCCGAAGTTACTCGTGATGGCAAGACCCATGCTCAAGAATACAAGCAAGGCGTCGCTACTGGCGCAGTCAAAGCCATTAACACAAAAGCCACTGGTCACGGAACTACGATTACTTTCCATCCGGATAAAGAAATCTTTGGCGAAGCGGTAGACGAGGGATTTGCTTGGAAAACCGTGTTGGAACATTTGAAACAACAGGCCTATTTGACCAAGGGTGTCAAAATTAAAATTGACGACGAGCGAACCGGGGAGTCCCAATTATTTTATTTTGAAGGCGGAGTCCAGGCCTATGTGGCCGATTTAGATAAGAACAAGACAGTTCTATTTGAACCACCGTTTTATGTTGATAAGGAACGCGATGGAGTGCGAGTAGAAATTGGTCTGCAGTACACCGAGGACTTCAATGAAAATCTTAAGGCCTTTGCTAATAACATCTACAACCCAGAAGGCGGAATGCATGTGGTTGGTTTTCGGGCGGCACTGACTCGGACCTTAAATAATTATGGTAAAAAAATTGGCATGGTCAAAGATGCCAAAGATGCTCTGACTGGTGATGATGTTAGAGAGGGTCTAACGGCAATTATTTCAGTCAAGTTAGCCAATCCACAATTTGAAGGCCAGACCAAAGCCAAATTAGGAAATCCCGAAGTCCGCACCGCTGTCGAATCGGTCTTCAATGATTATTTTAGTAACTATCTCGAAGAACATCCGGGTGACGCCAGAAAGATGATTGGTAAGACCATGTTGGCTGCTAAAGCCCGTCTGGCGGCGCGGGCTGCCCGGGAAACAGTGATTCGCAAAGGCGCCTTGGAGGGAATGACTCTGCCAGGTAAGCTTGCCGACTGTACCGAAAAGGACCCAGCTAAAAGCGAACTCTACATTGTTGAGGGGGATTCGGCCGGTGGTTCAGCTAAAAGCGGACGGTCACGCGAGTTTCAAGCCATTCTGCCATTGCGTGGAAAAATTTTGAATGTCGAGCGGGCTCGGCTAGACAAGATGTTGTCTAACAACGAAGTTAAGGCACTGATTATTGCTTTGGGCGCTGGCATCTCCGATCAATTTGATATTGAAAAAATTCGCTATCACCGGGTAATTATTATGACTGATGCTGATGTTGATGGTGCTCACATTCGGACATTGCTATTAACTTTCTTTTATCGATTTATGCCGAGCATTATTACCCGAGGGTATCTTTATATTGCCCAACCGCCACTTTATCAAGTCCGGTTAGGTAAAGACATGCGGTGGGCCTATAGCGACGAAGAAAAAGATAAAGTCATGGCCGAGATGATGGCCAAAATAGGCAAGGGCAAAGAGACCAAAGTTGAAGCCGAGCCGGTAACCGAAACTGAAGTCAGTGAAGAAGCCGACGCCGAGAAAAAAGCCCCTCAAGAGGGGACTGGCCGAACACCAAACATTCAGCGGTACAAAGGTTTAGGGGAAATGAATGCTGAACAACTTTGGGATACTACTATGGACCCAGCTCATCGAATTTTATTACAAGTGACTATCGAGGACGCTCAAGGTACCGACGAGGTCTTTTCGACTCTAATGGGGGATGAAGTGGCTCCCCGTAAACGATTCATCCAGACCCACGCGAAGCAGGTGCAGAATTTGGATATCTAGCGGGACGCTGAATACCAATCTAATTAATCAAGGGAAGAGATCGGATTGACTACTGTCCGCTCCCCCTTGGGAATTTTGTAGTACTATAGAGAGGTATGTTTCAGGGGGCATACAATGGTTTTGGGTCGGTTTTCTCTTTGGGTTTTAAATTAAGTTGTAGTAAATGAGTAGTCCGCTATCCTGGTTGACGATTGACTTAAAAGCAATTGATCACAACATCAAGCAGATTAAAGGACTACTTAAGCCGGGAATAAAAATCATCGCGATAGTTAAAGCCAATGCTTATGGGCATGGCTTGTTTGAAGTTTCCCGCCAAGCACTTCGTTCCGGCGCGACTCATCTGGGTGTAGTAACTGCTAGTGAGGCGCTGGAGTTGCGACGCAAGGGTGTCTTACAGCCGATTGTCGTATTGGGAGCGGTCAGTAAAGACGACATTCCAACCCTAATCAAAAACAAAGTGGCGATGTCGATTTACAATGCCGAGTCGTATCGAACTACCGCTCGGTTGACGAATATTTTAAACAAGAAAGCCATCGTTCATCTCAAGTTGGATACTGGCATCAATCGCCTCGGATTTGCGACGATTGATGAATTAATTAAAACCACCAAGGCCATTGTGGCCCGTCCGCGCTATTTTGAATTGGAAGGGTTGTACTCGCATTTAGCCAGTGTTGAAGAATTAAATCAAAGTTATACTAACGATCAAATTCGGGTCTTTGAGCGGGCGATTAATAAAATCGAAACCCTTGGAATTAAAGTTCCGCTCATTTCATTAGCCGCTTCAGCTGCGACCACCATGCTAACCGACAGTCGATTTAATTGTGTTAGGATAGGGATAGAAATGTACGGTCTTTGGCCGTCCCGGGGGGTAGAACTTTGGTGTAAAAGGAGCAAGAAGACACGCGGTTTTAAGTTGCGACCGGCGTTAACCTACAAGACCCGCTTGATTCATGTTAGACGAATTAAGGCCGGTGCTTATGTTGGCTATGGTCACACTTTCCAGGCACCGCAAGCGATGACCCTGGGAGTTATTCCAGTCGGTTATGCTGAAGGATTGCCGAGGTCGCTTGGCAATATGGGGTTTGCGCTACTGAAAGGCGCGGGGGTGCCCATCGTTGGTCGGGTGTGTATGAATATGACAATTTTAGATATTAGTCGGCGTCCACGGGCCAAAGTAGGGGACGAGGTAGTATTGATTGGTAAAAGCCAGAACAGACAAATTACAGCTACCGATATTGCCGATTGGGCTGACACAATTAATTATGAAATCGTTACTCGGATTCCAGAATATATTGAACGCGTTTATAAGTGACATTCTGATGTCATCCTCGGGGCCGTTCCGACGGAACCCGAGGATCCAGACAGAAAAAGATTTTAATTTTCTTTTCTGGATTCTCTGGTCAAGCCAGAGAATGACGAAGAAGCGTTCAGAATAGTAGAATTATGGAAAAACAAATTAAATTTATTTTTGTCACCGGGGGAGTGCTATCCGGTCTCGGTAAAGGCATCGCCGCCGCTTCAATTGGCAACATCTTAAAGGCCCGCGGATACAAAATTTTTATGCAGAAGCTGGATCAGTACATCAACTATGATGCTGGGACTTTAAATCCAGGAGAACACGGTGAAGTTTTTGTCACCGATGATGGGGCCGAAACCGATTTGGACCTTGGCCACTACGAACGGTTCATTGATGAAAATCTGACCCAGGACTCATCAATTATGACTGGTCGGGTGTATTCAGATGTTATCGCCAGAGAACGAAGAGGGGATTTCTTGGGAAAAACAGTGCAGGTAATCCCCCACCTGACCGATGAAGTGAAATCATTAATTATCAGCGGAGCGACTAAAGTTAATGCTGATATTGCCGTAGTCGAAGTTGGCGGAACGGTAGGGGATTTCGAAGGATTCCACTATCTTGAAGCCATCCGCCAAATGCGGAATGAACTAGGTCAAGACAATGTGATGTATTGCCATACAGTATTCTTGCCCTATTTGGGTGTTACTAAAGAAGTTAAGACCCGTCCGGCTCAATACAGTATTCGTGACTTGCAAGGATTGGGAATTACTCCTGACGCTGTTTTCTGTCGGAGCGATCATCCCATTTCTCGGTCGGGATTGGATAAAATCGCTCGGGCCGGTAATTTACCGATTAAAAATATTGTGCCACTAGAAACGGCTGACACGGTTTATGAAGTTCCGTTGACGCTGGAAAATTATGGCTTAGGCGAAGTGATTGAGGAGAAGTTGAAACTGACCCCCCAGTCCCCTAACTTATCTGAATGGAAAGAGTTGGTTGGAAAAATTAAGTCAGACAAGCGACAAATCAATATCGGCATTGTTGCCAAATATACTACCATGGAAGACACCTATATTTGTGTTTTTGAAGCGCTTCGAGCTGCGAGTTGGTATCATAATGTCGATGTCAAACTGCGTTGGATTGATGCCGAAGAGTTAGGTAGCCCCAATACTAATGTGGCGGAAACTATGCGGGGTTGCGATGGCTATGTCGTGCCAGGTGGATTCGGGATTCGTGGGATTGAAGGCAAGATCAAAGCATCCCAATATTGCCGTGAAAATCAGATTCCATATTTAGGATTATGTTTGGGGATGCAGATTGCCGTGATTGAATTTGCTCGCAATGTGTTGGGCTGGGCTGACGCCAATAGTACTGAATTTGATGAAGCCACCACGCATCCAGTGATTCACATTATGGAATATCAAAAAACAGTCGTGAATAAAGGTGGAACAATGCGGCTCGGTGCTTACCCGGCCGAACTAAAAAAAGGCAGCCGAGCATATGATGCTTATCAAAAAAGTCCGATTTCAGAGCGTCACCGTCACCGATTCGAATTTAATAATCAATATCGCAAAGATGTTGAAAAATTCGGGATGGTGTTGTCTGGTATTTCGCCCAGCAATGAATTGGTCGAGATTATAGAACTCAAAGATCATCCTTGGTTTGTTGGGGTCCAGTTTCATCCCGAATTTAAATCCCGCCCCAATCGTCCGCATCCCCTGTTTCGAGAATTTGTTGGTGCCGTCATTCGCGAAAGCTCCCTGTTGCAGGGCTTAGAGCGAAGCGAACGACCAACGGCTCTAGTACAATAAAATGTCGTCCTGAACTTGCGATGTCCCGAGTTAACCGAGGAGTTTCAGGATCTATGAGAGTAGATGCTGAATTAAATTCAGCATGACGGGAAGTCGGCTATTGTACACTCACAAACATTGCCGTCGCCGTCCGAATCCCATCTTTGCGTACCCGGTGAACTTTAAAGTTCACCTTGCCCGGCTTCATCGCGAAAATTGTATGGTCTTTACCCATCTGGGTATTTTCACCAGAGCGATATTTCTGACCGCGTTGGCGAATGATAATATCACCGGTCTTTACCGATTGGTTGCCATAGATTTTGACCCCGAGCATTTTTGGCTTGGAGTCCTTCAGGTTTTTAGATGTCCCGGCCGCTTTTACATGAGCCATCGTCCAAATCCTTTCGCTTTAACGCTTGTGTCAGGCAAGCTGACATGGCGCTTTTGATGCTCAAGGATTTCTCCTCTTCCCCAAAATGTTCATTTCTCTGTTCATCGGAATTAGACCATTTCGGGGACCCCATAAAATAGGGGGAAGCATCAAATTACTACTTTGCCAGATTAGCGTATCTGGGGGTTGGGGTCAAGGGGGGGGTAATTTAAACCCCCGGGTTTTAACCGGGGGTAAATTCGTCTCCCAAGGTACGCTTAATCACGGCAGCCAATCCTGCCATGATTAGGAAGGAAAGGGCGTGTGACACATTCAGCTGAACTAATGACGTAACGGTTGTTGGGGATGCGTGATCGGTAACTACTAGTACGAGGCTAGTTATCCGAATCAGCATCGTCCAAAACATGATGTTGCGCAACGTGATCGCTACCCAGTAGAAAAGTCGAAGCCGTTTGGCCAACCGTTCCATTCTTGCAACAGGGCTTTCTTGCTTGCCAGACATTCTCACAACCCATCACCTCCTATTTCGATGGTTGAGACTTAATAATAAGGACTGCTTCAAAGCGACTCCAGGTTTACTGCCATCCTTGGCGCAAACTCGCAGAACGTAGAGATGCCATAACTTGCACCGGCCAACAGAAGCAGCGCTAGAGACAAACTAAATCCCCATCCCCAGGCGTCTATCGACTGTGGCGGGTACTGGCAGATGCTGATGACTGCGTTCCCGCCAAGGTAGACCATAATTCCGGTAAAAACACCGACTATGGCAATTGTGGCAACGGAAAGGGGAACTAGCACCAGCCACTTCACTAGGGAAACTAAAACTTTCTTCACTCAACTCACCTCCAAGGTTTCTGAACGCGAAGTTTCGCAAATTCAAAACAAAGCACTAGTAACAAAGATTTCAGCAATAGTTGTCCTCTGGGGGGTATAAGGAAATGGCTATAATTAGAGTTGCCACCCAAATTATGATTATTACTATCGTGAAGCTGACCCCCGTGATTCGTAGAAGCAAGCCAATTGCCACACCCAGCCAGCATCCCAAAATGGATATGGCTTTGGATATTAAGCGATTGGCGATTAGGGGCAAATCATTGTTTAGCCACTCGCAAAGGCGCCATAACCCCATTGCCCATCTCTCATCCCACGACAGATCTTCAGACGGCATAGTTGTTCCAGCCGTTTCCATCACAATTACCTCCAAATTTTCAAGCCACATCAAGACACCCACAGGTTACTGTATAATTCACTCCCAGGCAATATTTCTACCGGCCCTTCGGAGCGAGGTCGTTCATGAATAGCCAAATCTCCGGGGGTGGAGCCGCATGTTTGACGACCACGGGGAGGAGTTTGGCGAGAACGCCAAGGAGATTTAGCTCTTTATTCATAGACCGAGCGAACAGGGCCATGGCTTTGGTTACTTTCCCCAAGAGGAAAGTAACGGCGGGTTGAGCGTCGCCCAGCGCTCATTATCTTTTTTCAAACACGAACAATTCTCTAATTACGAACGCGTCTGGACGAGAGTAGAGTAATCCTCCGCGATGGGTTGCTAACGCCTCTTTCTTGGCTTCCTCGGCTGGCAGAAAATCACGCCGAATATAACCGAGGTCTTTGACCTTGTCTAAAATATTCAAGTACAGCAATCCTTCATTGGTTTTGATAATCGGGAAGACAATTCCGATTCGTTTGATCTTGGGGAAATTCTTTTTCAAGTTAGTGAAAAATCCCAAATACAGGGTCTCTAATTGGGTCGCAATTTCTCTAGCGTGATGGATTAATACTGGTCCCCGTTGAGGTGGTCCCAGGTATGGTTCGGTGGCAATGAAAGTATTGGTTTGGTTGGCCTTCTCCCACCGCGACCGAGTCGCATCAGCCACTCGGACTTTGCCGGCAATACTGATTTTTTTGATTTTCTCGGTGCCCAGTTTTGGCGCTGCCGCATTGTAGGTCTTAATTAACCACTCCAGGTTCTCGACCGTGTCGTCAACGGCTTCTTGCTCAATGTCGGCTCCTAGCACCTCCAGGCCCACTAGCAAGGCCTCCTGTAGGATAATCCCGCTCCCACAGAACGGGTCGAACACTTGGTTTTGCCCAGTATCGCGAGACAGATTCAGGATCATCTGGGCCAGCTTAGGTGGCAACATCCCTGACTTTGGATTCGGACTGGGTTTTTCCATATCTCGCTGGGCATAACTGCGGAAGTCCTGCACTGTCCGAGTTCGGCCGACCAAGAAACTTTTTTCCTGTTTAATGATGACGATTTCAGCGCCGGTCTCCACCAATTTATTATTCGCAACCATCACCGAGGACAACTCAAAATTTTTCTCATCCACATACCGGATGCTGTACTTGTCCTTGAACCGGCGTTTCAGTTGGTAAGCAAAATTCCGGAGCCAATTAATTTCAGCATAGACCAGTGATTTGGTGGTATAGACCGAAATCCCAAAATTAATTTTGCTACTATGTTGCGAGAAATAATTAGCCAACAAATTTTCCCGAGTCAGGATTTTGTCCAACTGAAAAATCGTGCCTCGGTAGTCATCCACGATTTCGATAATTTTAATTGTTCCGCCCAGTATCTCTTGGAGTTTTTTGATTTTTGTGTCGGTGGTCTTTAGTTGGATAATCAGAATCTCTGCCATTCGCTCAATTGAGCCATGGGGGATTTTCTCTACCGATAAAATATTCAGGATCTCTAGGAAACTAATCAGCGGATGAGATCCTAACAAAAAAGCGTATTTTTTCATCCCGTTAAAAACCTTATGTGGCTATGATTTAGAAAAATTATTGCCACCGCCCTAGATGATTGGTCAACTCCATCCCATCAGCCGCCAACTAAGCAGACCAACTTAGTGTCCCCCTTGGCGGTTTCTAACAGAACAGGTTCTAGGGCAAAATAACAGACCCAGTATATCTTTTTCCTGGTTCCCCTGCAAACGGCAATCAGGTAGAATAAAAAGGTGTCTAAAACTATCGAAGATCTAATTAAAGCCGAAGCCAAGCGTCAACAAGAGACACTGTCTTTGATTGCGTCAGAAAATATTGCTCCAGCCGAGATTCGCGAGGCGACCGGCTCGGTTTTAATGAATAAATACTCCGAGGGTTATCCCGGCAAACGCTACTATGGTGGCAATGAGGTAGTTGACCAAATTGAGACCATCGCCCAAAATACGGCCAAGAAACTCTTTGGCGCCGAGCATGCCAATGTTCAACCCTATTCCGGCAGTCCGGCCAACATTGCCATTTACACCGCTCTGTTGAAATTTGGTGACACGGTCATGGGTATGAGTTTACCCCACGGTGGTCATCTAACCCACGGTCACAAAGTTAATTTTTCGGGCAAGGCCTATAAGTTTATTCAGTATGGAGTTGATCCAGAGACCGGTTTACTTAATTACGACGAAATCGAAACCATGGCTAAAATTTTCAAGCCCAAAATTATTGTCTGCGGAGCGACGGCTTATCCCAGAGAAATTGATTTTGCCAGGTTCGGCAAAATCGCTAAAAAAGCCGGTGGATATTTATTAGCCGATATTTCTCATATCGCCGGTCTAATTGCTGGCGGAGTTCATCCTCAACCATTTCCGCACGCTGATATTGTAATGACCACTACCCACAAAACCTTACGCGGTCCTCGGGGCGCAATCATCATGTGTAAAAAACAATTAGCCGAAGCCATTGACAAGGCCATCTTCCCGGGGTTACAGGGTGGTCCACACGACAACATTACCGCGGCTAAAGCAATTTGTTTACAAAATGCATCCAAGCCAGAATTTAGACGCTATGCTTTGGCTGTAGTGGCTAACGCCAAAGCCCTGGCTATTGGTCTACGGAAATTGGGCTTCACTCTCGTTACTGGTGGGACCAACAATCACATGATATTGATCGATTTAACTTCCAAAAATATTACTGGGATGAAGGCGGAACGGGCTTTGGAAAAGGTGGGAATTATCACCAACAAAAATATGATTCCGGGTGACCTGCGGAGTCCCTTTGATCCGTCTGGTTTGCGACTTGGAACTTCAGTGTTAACTAGTCGGGGGATGGGGGAGCGGGAGATGGCCGAGGTATCCATGATGATTGCTAAAGTGGTGGACAAACCTAGCAGTCCGGCTGTATTATCGGCGGTGAAAAAGGAAGTGCAGGTCTTGACTAGGAAATTCCCAGTCAAGTAATAATCAAACCGACAATAATCAATAATCAAAATTTGGAGTTTGTGATTTAAAATTTGGCGATTAACTTTGTGGCCGAGTGGTGGAATGGTAGACACGCACGACTCAAAATCGTGTGCCTGCAAGGGCATGAGAGTCCGACTCTCTCCTCGGCCACCAAGCTTCGTTTTAACGAACTACGCTTGGCTACGATATCCGAAACTTTGATTAAGGATATCTTGTCAGTTATTACTTTGCGCAAAAGAAGCTTGTCCTGCGTAGCCCTTGGGCGAAGCATGGACTGATCCACCTTCTATTATTAACATTATGAAAACCTACATCCGACCTCTAATTATCGTTCTGGTCATTTTATTAGCCGCTGCGTTGGTGGCAGGTTGGTATAATTATTCATCGGCTAAAGTTACTCCAGATTACGAGGGATTAGCCAAACATTTAACTAGCCAGGATGTGAAGATGTATGGCGCTTTTTGGTGTCATATCTGCATCAAACAAGAGAAACTATTCGGTGACGCATTTCAATATATTACCTACATCGAGAGTTCCACCCCGGATGGTCGAGGTCAAACCGATGCTGCCAAGGAAGCCAATATTACTCAATACCCAACCTGGGTTTTCCCTGACGGCAGTCGGGTAGTGGGTCTGATGACCTACGAACAACTATCCAAGAAGAGCAACTATTCTCCGCCGTCCTAATCATGATGAATGGATTCGATTCTCAACCCGATTGGTATCCACCCACTCCGCCAGCTCGCAAACCGCGCCGTCGGATTTTAGTCGAACTATTGAAATTCCTCGGACTATTTATTTTTTTCTTTGTATTGCTGACCCTGATTGTGATGGCGCCGACCATTTATACTAAAGTATCTTATTATTTTTCAGCACCCACAACTGACTTCTCACGAAAATATGAATTGCCGATATCGGTTAGCGACAATTTGCAAGACATTCAGGAGGTCACCGACACCCTCAATCGAAAACTAATCGTTCCGGCAACCGATACAATTTTAATTCCCAAAATCAATGTTGACGCACCGATCGTCTATCCGACCGAGTCGTCCAACGATGCCATTCTAACGGCAATCAAAGATGGAGTGGCGCATTATCCCAACACAGCGATGCCGGGACGAGTTGGCAATGTATTTCTGACCGGTCACAGTTCATACTACTGGTGGAATGGCGGTAAGTTTAATCAAGTATTTGCTTTGTTGGATAAATTAACCGTTGGCGACTTGATTTATGTTTATTACCAAGGTGGCAAATATATTTATCGGGTCAATCAGTCATTCATAGTCAACCCCAGCCAAGTTGATATTTTAAACAGCAGTGGCAAACCAATTCTTACCTTAATGACCTGCACTCCAGTTGGCACCAGTTTGCGTCGGTTAGTTGTACAGGCAGATTTAGTCGGCCGTCCGCCAGTTGATATTGAGTCATTTGCTCCGTTCCAGCAGATTCCTAAACTGCCAACTATTTTGCCAGTTTAGTTATTATAGACAACTTTAATCGTCGATAGTGTTTTAACCGCTGACTCGGCCGACCCAGTTAGGCAACACTCCAAATACTCCTTGACCAGGATTCCGCAATACCCACTCTAACAGTTGGCCGTCTTTGAGTGTCCACACCCGTTTTGAATCCGACCCTAACAGCAGGGTCGTGTTGGTTGCGCTGACAATTTCGTAAACATTGCTTAAAGATGGATCGCCAATCCAAAACTTATTTTGACTTTGAATAAACACACTCTCGTTGCGCTTGCCAACTAAAGTTGGGGTATCAATGAATTGACGCAATTTTTGAGTCGTTCGTTTGGTGGTGTCATAGGCGCTGACAGTTTTGTCTTGAACAAAAAACAATTGTTCGTTGAGATAATCATAAAGCGTGTTATATACTCCGCTAGCTAATTTGGTCAACTGATATTCTGGCGACTTGGCTTTAGGGTCCTTATCGATTAGCCAAAGTCCACGGCTAGAGCGATTGTCGGTCAGTAAAATAATGGTTTCTTCGGGTGTTACCATAATTTCGTGACTACTGGCAACTGGCACATTGTCGAATGCAACTTCAGCGGACTTATCGTCAAACAAATTCCCATCGCTATACAAAGTGACTTGCCCGTGGGAGTTTTTAGTCACATAGTAAGCCCGGCCGTTATCATAGGTAGCCCCAGTAACCGATTTGGCGTACAAATTGGTTTGGTTAAGATTCAGATCGATGGTGTAAATTGAACTACCGATTAATAACATTAGTCGGTCGGCATCAATCCAGAACAATTTTTCTGCACTGACTTGATTAAAAGGTGCGCCAAATAATTGACCGCGATAGCCAAATGGATCAGCGATTACCAGCCAGCGTTTACTGCCCACCATCGCTCCCAAAGCTATATCGTTGCTATTGGGATGTTTCTTGGCCAAATACAACCCAGTGGCTTGGGTCAGGACGGTTTTAACATTGGTCGGCATTTTATCAAATCCTAATGGAGAAGTTGGGTCGCCGATTTTAACAAACTGTTTGTTCCAATCAAATGCCCAAATGTCATTATCAATGTTTAACACCGCTGTCAGCTTTTCGGCTACGGTGGTTGATTTTATTTCCGCCAGGACTAAGTCAACATTGTGTTCTTCGGTGGCTTGGCTCGATAGCACCTCCACATCTTTTTCGTACGGCTGATATCCTGCCAATGTTAATTTAATGTGATATGGCCCGGGTAAGGCATTGCGTAGGGTAAACGGGGTTTTGCGAGCTAGTTGGCTATCGTTCAAAATGACCGTTGCTCCGCTGGGTTTAGTGGTAATCGCCAATACCCCGGTCTTTTGAACCGTCCAGCTCTCAAAATCAATCCGGTAGCCGGTGGCATACATTACCGCATAGGCGGCCGCCACGAAAAACCCGATTACCGCGAGAGCATAGGCCAGCAAAGTGGGCCAATTCTTTTGATAAGCCATATGAGTTAGAATAGGATAGTGGGGAAAACCTGGTCTACAGGCACAAAACCAACCATACCTGGCTAGCGGTCCACCCCTTTGGTTAAATCAGCCATTCAGTCAGACCAATAATAGTTTAACATCCTGCGGAAGTAAACCCGTCCCGTGAGAAGTCATACTAGCCACTAGATTATTATTCCCTCCAAGCGAAGCCGAATGAATACCTTAATTTCCAATTTCTAATTTCTAATCAAATTCCAATGACTGAATGTTTCAAAATTAAGATATTAGGGTTATTCACTCAAAATTCAAAATTCATCATTCAAAATTACTTGCCGGGACATCCGTCATTCTGGTAAGTTCTGCTGGACAGCAGAACGCATCCAGAATCTTATACGATCCCGGCCTTTGCCGGGATGACGGCAGGAGGATAAATGCCGTCACTTTTCATCACAGATCCTTCCGTAGCTTTAGGCGGAGGAGGACTTATCACTTTTAACTTTTAACTTTTCACCATGCGTATTGGTATTGATGCATCGGCCTTGGTCAAATCCCAGCCCACTGGTGTGGAGGTGGCAACTCGAGAACTAATTTATGCTCTGTTGCAATTAGAGGGCGATTTAGAATACATTCTTTACACTCCGTCGACTTTGCCTTGGCAATTCCAAAATCATTCTCATGTTATCAGCCGAATTATTCCGTCGACCAGGTGGTGGACCCAAACCGCCCTGTCCGAAGCGATTGCTCATGATCACTTAGATGTGTGGTGGTCGCCCAGTAATATTTTGCCGCGCAAGCTTCCGAGTAAAGTTCTGGCAACCGTACATGATTTGGCCTTTATGAGATTTCCTCGGGCTTATACTTTCAAAAATTGGTTAAGTTCATGGTTAACCGTCAAACGGGCGCGTCGGTTTGCGACTAAAATTATTGCCGTCAGTCAGCAAACCAAGCTCGACCTGGAACATTATTTCAATACGCCGGTTAATCAAATCGAGGTGGTTTATAACGCAGTCCCATCCACGATCGACTCGCTTGAGCCAGTCCATTTGCCAATTCCCGATGAATTTATTTTGGTGGTTGGTCGAATCGAACCGCGCAAAAACCCATTTAATATTATTCATGCTTTTGCCGAACTAGTGGCGTCCTATCCCAACTTACACTTGGTCTTTGCCGGTCCAACAAATTTGGGAGAGCCGGTCAAGGATTTGACCAGAGAATATGGGTTAAGCGACCAAGTCCATTTGCTGGGATTTGTTTCGGAAATGGGACTAAATACTCTTTATCAGCGAGCCAAATTATTACTGTTTCCCTCGTTGTATGAAGGTTTCGGTTTGCCAATTTTGGAGGCCTTCGCTCACGATCTGCCAGTAGTTACTAGTAACTCGGGTGCCTTGAAAGAAATTGCTGGAGAGGCCGGGGTTTTGGTTGAACCAACTTCACCCAGTCAGATTGCCAATGGAATCCGGCAGATACTGGACAATTCTAGCGCCAGAGCGCACTATGTGGCGGCTGGAAGACGACGGCTGGCTGATTTTTCGTGGGAGAAGTCGGCTCGTCGTCTAAAGGATATTATCACTTCTCTATGACCCAAGAAACTACATCAACTGGTCATTCTGAACTTGTTTCAGAATCCATAACTAGATCCCAAAATCCCTCGGCTGGCTCAGGACACCGTGAATTCGGGATGACAGACAAAAAGCCAAACATTGCGATTGTTCACGATTTCTTCCATACCTTCGGCGGAGCCGAACGAGTGACTTTAGCGATTAGCGATCTTTACCCGGAAGCGCCAATTTATACTCTGTTTTACGACAAAAAACTTAACCCGTGGTTCGGCCATCGTCAAATCATCACTTCTTATTTACAAAAATGGAGTTGGGTTCCCGCTAAATTTTTGCTTCCATTCTATGCTCTGGCTATTGAAAGTTTTGATTTTGACGACTTTGATGTGGTGATTTCAAGTTCTCATTCGTTTGCCAAAAACATTCTTACTAATCCCCACACCATTCATATTTCCTATGTTCATACTCCGATGCGCTATGTGTGGGACGCTTGGCATATTTACCTGGCGGATAAACAAATGAATAGAATGGTCAAAGCGGTCGTCAAAGGAATTTTGAGTAAAATTAGAATTTGGGATTTTCTCGGGGCTTCACGAGTTGATCAGTATGTTGCCAATTCAAATTATGTCGCTGACCGAATCCGCAAATTTTATCGGCGAGAATCAATCGTAATTTACCCATCAGTCGATACTGATAAAATTCAAATTTCTCACGAGAACAAAGGCCATTTCATTGCGATTGCGCGGTTGAGTCAATATAAGCGACTGGACTTGGTGGTTCGGGTGTGTAACGAACTTGAATTGCCATTGATCGTAATCGGCACTGGGGAAATGGAAGTCGAACTTAAACACATGGCCGGTCCAACGGTTACGATTACCGGCTGGATTAGCGACGAACAAAAAATTGACTATATTCGAACTTGTCGGGCGTTGATTTTCCCTGGCGAGGAGGACTTTGGGATTGTACCGGTTGAACTTCAATCCGCCGGTAAACCAGTGATTGCTTACGGCAAAGGAGGTTGTTTAGAAACGGTTATCGATGGCAAAACCGGCCTGTTCTTTTCCGAACAAACCGTTGCCAGTTTAAAATCCGCCATTCAAGAATTTGTTGAGAAAGAAACCAAATTTGATCCCAGTATAATTTCCGAACACGCCCAGAAATTTAGTCGCCAACGCTTCCAGTCCGAGATTAAAACCCTAGTCGACCGTCTCGTAAAGCAAATGAAACAAACGGAATAAAAAAGTTGCAATTAGATGAACGGCCGTTCAGTATATTGCAAGAATAATTTTATGGACAACGGGAAAACTATAGAAATCTTGGGAGTGAAAGTTGATTGCCTAACTTTGCCACAGGCCCTGCAAGTGGTTAACGGTTTAGCAGTTGATGGTCAAAATCATTATATTGTTACACCCAATCCCGAGATGGTGATGTATTCTCTGGCCCATCCGGAATTTCGCGAATTACTCAATCACGCCTCGCTTTCATTGGTGGATGGCTTTGGGTTGGTTTGGGCCGCCAAATATTTATCATTACCACTAACTGCTAAACCAATTTTGCGTAATCTTCAAGAGTGGTGGCAGTTTGCTTGGACCAGTTTGGCAATTGTATTGGCTCCCAAGACACTAAATATTATTCCAGAACGATTAACTGGTGCGGACATGGTCTGGGAGATTGCTAAATTAGCCAGCGAATGCGGATATTCAGTTTTTCTTTTAGGTGGTCAGCCCGGTGTCGCACTAACCGCTGGAAATTTGATTCAGCAAATGTATCCACAGTTGCAATTGGCCGGAGCAGTGGCCGGTCCGCCATATGACACGATGGATACAGTTATCTCTCATCTTCAATTAAGTCGGCCCAAATTTATTTTTCTAGCCCTGCCGGCCAATCAGCAAATGGACTGGATCGAAACTGAACTGCCAAAACTCTCTGGGGCAATTGTGATGGGAATTGGCGGGGCATTGGACTTTATTACCGGAGCCACGGCTCTAAATGCTCCAGTAGCCAAGTCGCCAGCCAAACGAGCCCCTGAATGGTGGCAACGACATGGTTTAGAATGGCTGTGGCGGTTTCTGACCCAACCTTGGCGCCGTCAGCGGATTAAGGTCGCTACAGTTGACTTTATGCAGGAAGTCAGGAAACATAGGGACGTCTTGTAACTTATCTTGGAAGGTGGTGAGTAAAAGTGACCGACTCCAAGAAGAAGACCCCAAGTGGTGGTGTTTGTCTCTGTTGTGTTGGTACTGGCCGGTGTCCGGGTTCCTATACTCGAGATAGCCGCCGAACCAGGCAAGGTTCTAGCGGTGAGATGATAGTTGAATGTCAAAGGTGCGATTGTCGACTCGCAGTTGAAAGAAGACACGACAGGCTCCCTCTGCACTCTTGCCGTTGCTGCAACGGCCGGGGCTATCTTCATCCCTGGGATTAATCCCGTGCTGTCAAAGTACGGGATTTTTTATAAATATTTAGTACAATGGACAGGATAGTAGATAATCATGAATATTATGGATACCGAAGGTTTGAAAGGTACTGAAGAGGGTTTGAATGGTGGCAGTATTGGTGGTTAATTGTTAAGACGGATTTTGGTGTTACATAAAAATGGCTACTTCCTAAATAAATAGGAAGTAGCCTAATGTGATTAATGGAACATTTGAATCCAGTTGGCGTATTCGGTGTCAGTAACGCCGATGTCTTGGGGAATGACTTGGATTGTCTTTAAAATACTCTTGAGATCGGCAAAGAGGAGTGACTTGGGTCTGTTTCCTAATTCTTGTCGCAACTGATAGACAATCTGCTTTGCCTCCAAGATATATCCCTGCCGGACTAGCTCGCGAGCATCAGCCAATTCAATCCCTAAGAGTTCCTCAATCGAGAGAGGGAAGAAAATCTTGTGGAGAAATAAATCCTCAAGAGCGACGGTGTTAGATTGATGTTGCCCGCTTCGGATTTTTTCTATCTGCTCTTTTGCGAACCGACACTCCCGCTCGATCACTTGTGGGTCTGAAACAATGCTTAGTGCTGGCATAACCAAAAGGATCAAATCGCCGTATCTAGGATCGAACCGCAGTCGTCTGGCCTCGATAAAACTTGCCTTGTAGTCAGATTCCCACAAACCCCTCAACTCTAACAAGGTCTTCCGAATATCCATTCAAGGTACCTCCTCGCCAAAATGGCTCGTCACTATACTAGCACATCTATGGCAAAACCGTCTCGTGGTAAAATGTAAACATGGAGAAGAAAGTGCGGGTGCGCTTTGCGCCTAGTCCTACGGGGCCATTACATATCGGCGGTGCCAGAACAGCACTGTTCAATTATCTCTATGCTAAACAAGGCGGGGGCGTTTTCGTGTTGCGGTTTGAAGATACTGACAAAGAGCGAAGTGAGTCGGTGTTTGAGGAGAGCATTGTGAATGGTTTGAAATGGCTAGGTCTAAATTGGGATGAAGATTATTATCAAAGTAAACGATCGGATATCTACCAAAAATATTTAGATAAGTTAGTGTTACAAGGTTTAACTTACGAACAGGATGGGGGAATTTATTTTAAACTTCCAACCGAACCACGGGCGATTATTGTGGATGACATTATTCGTGGCCAAGTTGAATTCAATTCCAAGGACTTCGATGATGTGGTTTTAATAAAAAAAGACGGGACTCCAACCTTCCATTTTGCCAATGTGGTTGACGATATTGATATGAACATTACTCATGTGATTCGAGGCGAAGATCACTTAAGTAACACTCCCAAACATATCCTGCTCTACGAAGCGCTCGGAGCGTCTGTTCCACAATTTGCTCATATTCCGCTTATTTTGAATCCTGATCGAACCAAAATGAGTAAACGGACAGGCGATGTTAGTTTGGACGGTTACATCCGGGCCGGTTACTTGCCCGAAGCAATTATTAATTTTCTAGCGCAGTTGGGCTGGTCTTTGCCAGCTGGCGGAGCAAATGGGGGAGAGTTTTTCACTATGGCAGAACTGATTGAAAAATTTTCTCTGGAGCGGGTGCAGAAGGCCGGTGCCGTGTTTGATTTAAAACATCTCAATCATTTAAACCAGCATTACTTAATGCAAAAAGGATTGGACGAATACACCAAATTGGCAGAACCATTTATCGCGCATTTGTCTGGTGACGAACCGTTGGTTCAGTCCGCTTTGAAGTTAATTCAGGAACGTGCCCAAACCTTGTCCGAAATTCCCTCGCTAATTGAGTACTTTTTCAAAAGCCCCGAATACGACGCCACTTTGTTGGTATTCAAAAAAAGCAGTCCCGAACAAACCGCCAAGGGGTTAGACACTGGACTTAAGGTTTTATCAGCCATTGATGATAGTGCTTGGAATCAAATTAAACTTCAATCAATTTTGGATGAAACTTTATCAGTCGAAGGGCTTAATCCCGGTGATTTGTTTTGGCCAATCCGTGTGGCTCTATCTGGTCAAATGGGCAGTCCTAGTCCGGTAGAATTATTAGAGGCGTTGGGCAAAACCGAATCAATTTCTAGAATTAAAATAGCCATTAAGAAATTAGCATCTAGCAGTTAGCGGTCAGGGGATAGTCAATTTTTAATTTCTAATTTCTAATCAAATCCCAATGACTGAATGTTTGAAAATTAAAACATTATCTCATTGGTTCAAAATTCAAAATTCATCATTAAAAATTACTTGTCGGGTAACCACAACTTTTCACTTATCACTTATAACTTTTCACTATTCCATTCATGATGCGTAAACTGGGAAAAATCAGTATTTTTGAAATTATTGCCGATAGTTCTTTAACTGGTGCGCCCAGACATCTTTTAACATTGCTGTCGGGAATTAATAGTCATCGATTCAATGTTACAGTCATCGCTCCGCCTGGGTCGTTGATCGAACAGTTAAAAAAGCGTAAAATCCCGTTTTTTCAAGTGCCAATGCGGGGTCGAGCTGATATGGCAGCAATTAGCGCGGTTACGAAACTGTTGAAAAAATATGACCCCGATATCATTCATACTCATGGGCAGCGGGCGGGTTTGATTGGTCGGATGGCTTCTAAGGGAATGCCGTTTAAACGAGTACATACCGAACATACCTATACTCACGAGTTCAAGTTGGCCAATCCACTTCTACATTGGACGCATCTGCGTGTGATGCGGATGTTGGATGGTGGAACCGACAAAGTGATTGCCGTCAGCAACGCGGTTCGCAAATTCCTGATTGATTCAAAAATTAGTAAACCCGAAAAAATCGTCACGATTTATAACGGGATTACGCCACTAGCCCGCAAGATTACCCAAGACGAAATCCAGGCTTTTAAAGACAAGTTTAACATTACATCAGATGACATTGTGATTGGCACAGTCGGTTCGTTCAACACCGCCAAAGATACTGCAACTTTAGTTAAGGCGGTGGCGCGGATGGTGAAAAAATGGCCGAAAGTAAAATTGGTTCTGGTCGGTAAGGGCCCATTGAAATTCAAATTAGAAAAGTTAATCAAAAGTTCGGGACTAGAGGATAGAGTAGTGTTTACTGGGTCGATGGGAAATGTTCTTCCGGCTCTGAAAACCTTCCGTATCTTTGTTCTGCCCTCGTTGTCGGAGGCCTTTGGAATTACGATTTTGGAGGCAATGAAGGCCGAAATCCCAGTTGTGGCAACTAGAGTTGGCGGAATTCCGGAAATTATCACTCAAAATCATAATGGGCTTCTGGTGGAACCAAAGGACTCGAAAAAGTTAGCTGGTGTGCTAATGAAACTGTTGAATGACCGAAAACTCCAAACCAAATTAGCCAAAAATGGAGCCAACACTTTGTCTAAGTTTTCAGCCGACAGAATGATTGACCATACTGAAGAAATTTACACCTCCTTGTTCAAATAGCTCTTTCCCTTACCTGTCATTCTGAGCGAAGCGAAGAATCTAGGCCAAAGGCCGCGTTTCACTAAATTCTTCATCCGTCATCCCCGCGCCCGCCCGCAACGATTCGCCAGCCCGTAGTAGATACAACATTTCTGGCGGGCGTAGCGATTCGGGCAGGAAGGCGGGGATCCAGACAGAAACAAAAACATTCTTTATTTTTTCTTTTCTGGATTCCCGGTGTCTAAGCACTTCGTCCCCGCCTTCGCGAGGACATGCTTTCGGCTCGAGCCTGCCGGCAGGCAGGGATAACATATTGTTAACACATCTGCCACATGAAAAAATCTGCTACTGCCATTTGGGTCTTGGGTTTAGGGCAAGCCATTAGTGCCGGTGTCGTACTTTGGGGTTGGACCTGGTTTATGACTAACCTAGATAAGTTTGTTAATACTGCTGATAAACCCAACGCCACTGGGTTTGTCTTAATGCCAGTAACTTTTGTCATCACTGCCGTATTATCTGCCGGAGCGGTGCTTGGTTATCCAATTTTTCTGGCCCTAAACAAAAACTGGTCCAAGGCCTTGTGGTTAGTGGGCTGGACTCTGATTTGGTTGGCTGTCTTTGCCATTGTCTTGATATATCTATACTAATCGGTTTATACTTTCGGACATGGTAGATGTCTGATAATTGGACTAGCTAGAAACTAAAACATAAACCTTGTTTCCCCGAGTCCTGCTGTCCAGCAGGACCGAGGGGTTGCACTAATTCCAGATACCCCTCTTCACACTCATAACCCAATTCTCTATACTCAATACTCATTGTGATGGGGTGTAGCCCTGCCTATCGGCAGGCAGACAAGTGGCCCCGAAACAGAGCGAAGTTCGCTACGGGGGTAAATAAGACAACGGATGGCGCCTGCCTGCCCGTTCCGAAGCTCGTAGAGCGTAGGCGGGTTCCGTACCAAATTTATTGATAAACTATTTTTTCACGCCTTATTAGTGGGACGTAGCCAAGTGGTAAGGCAATGGGTTCTGGTCCCATGATCGAAGGTTCGAGTCCTTCCGTCCCAGCCAAGAGCTACAATGGCAAAGTGACCGTCTTGCCTAGTAAGCTCGATAAAAAAAGCGTGAGAAATATATTCCAAGGAAGACCCTTCAAAGGGGCTTTTTTGGTGTTAGAATGGTGGCGTCCGGTCGATTGATTCTAATGCTGTGACAAATTGATAAAACAATGAATGAAGACGGATTGGTAAAATTTTTAGCAAGTGCTACTACAAGTGGTTATAAAGACCTCGAGGGGTTAGATTTTTTGCATGGGCTAATCGTCGATCTTAATCCCCACTTGAATCTTATCTCTGGTATTAATGGTTCCGGGAAAAGCAAACTCTTATCTGAGATTGAGCAACAATCTAGACAGGCCGGCCTTAGGGTTGCCGTTTACAGCCCAAGTCGAAGCATCGAAATAAGGAAATTTAAGCAAAGTGTACAAGAGATATTTTCTAGTCAACGTAAGATTAAGGATGACTTAAAAAATGCCTATAATCGCAAACTAGAAGAGCTATCCCATCAAACCTATCCGCCATTTTCGGATATCGTTTTGTATCATTATCACGAAGCGCGCAATGTGACACCTGAAGGCGTTGACCAAATAACCATTCTTAAGCGTACCGTAAGAGAGTTTAATAATATTCTGAGACGATTATATAGCGAATATCAGATAGTTGACCTAAAACTTGAGGAGGCGGATGTTCCTGATTTTGTCATAAAAAAGTTTGGCTTTCTTAAAGTTACAACAGACCAATTGAGTGTAGGCGAGACTGAATCCATATCTCTAGCATTCCAACTTTATGAAGCACGTGATGAATATGATGTTTTTCTTATAGACGAACCTGAGATACATCTGAATTGGTCGTTCGAGAAGTATTTTTTTGACTATTTAAATTGGTTCGCCAAAGAATACGATAAGCAAATTGTGGTAGCAACTCATTCAATGATTGTGTTTGAAGAGGGCTATAAAAATATTTCTAAGTTCCTGGAAATTAACCGTAAGGCTAAACACTTTGCAATATCTAGCAACCCCACATCAGAAACAATAGATGCTCTCAGGACGCGAGTATTCAAGATAGTTAATGACCCATCGGGGAATCATGTGGTTTTTGTAGAAGACCATATCCATAAAATAGTTATCGAGACATTGGCAAAAATTTCGGGTGCACAAAAGCTTGTTGATGTGATTGAGGTACACAATGCAAAAGGTGGAGTAGAAAGTGCCTATAAATTATTTGCTAGCAATTCCATACCCTCTGTTATTACGAATGTTTCTTTTTTGACTGATGGTGATAACCAGCCAGACAAATTTCCAGGAGATAATCACTTCATTAAGTTGGCTCAGTATGACATGGAGGGGTGTCTTATGTACGATTTAGATATCGTATCTGCTGTACTGGGGGTAACCAAAAGTAATGTACAGTCAACTATTAAATCCAAGATGGCATCGTCTCAAGACCCAGTCTGGAAAACTATGTCAAATGTGGCTAAGACAAAAATCGACACTGCTATATTAAAATTAACTTCTGGCAAGCCACTACTCAAGAAACTCATTGGACGAAAATCCGAATTAGCATATGCTGAGTCGTATTTGCAGGATGCCATAAGAAGGAATAGGATTGGGCGAATATTTGGTGAGAAATTTCAGAAACTTTACGAACTCTTTGTTTCACTATCCCCAGAGAACGAGGCATAACTATCCGTACAAAATCATACCGTTGGGAGTTGTAAGCCTACTCTAGCTAGATTACCGTTCCTGGTGCGCATGAACCACTTTTCTCATAGACTATAAACTTTTTCGCAATGGTTGGGTTAGATGGGCTCAATTAACTCCGGAGTGTTTTGTAGCGATAGTTTTCCATCGTGCAGCACCACCTTGTTTTTGATGTTCTTTAATATTTCTCGCTTTTCTTCTGGACTACCATCTCTCAAGATATATTTCGCGTACATTTTAAGGTCTACTCTGGGAATTGGGGAAGTGTCGGGATTCATACCGAGTACTCCGGTGGTGAAGCGATTGTATCGTTCAATTTCTTCTTGGAGTTTCTCTCTCATTCCAATTCGGTTGATATCCATTCCATCTATTAGCTCAACAAATTGCTCAATAAGGTCGGCTTCTCGCATCCAGCCCTCTTTACATCGATATTTGCCAAACCCGCTGCAATGGTAGTAGACATGTCGTCGGCCTTCTCCATTTTTTAGCTTTTTAACTTTTTCTTCAGCTGTTATTCCAAGTTCGCATCTTCCGCAGGTTATCATTCGAGTGAAGGCGAACATTTTTTCGCCATATCTGCCCCGAGGGCCTTTTTGCATGGCTTCTCTGACTTTATCAAACAGCTCTTTTGTAATCAGCGGTTCATGTTTACCTTGGTGCATTACTCCGCCGTGCATAAACTGGCCGTAGTAAAAATGATTTCTCAGCATATTGTGAACCATACTTAGAGCCATCTTCTTTCCCGCTCTGGTTGTAAATTCTGTTTCTTTATTAAACCAACTCCATAACGCTCTGCCGGTATAGCCTTCCTCGGCGACTTTATTAAATGCTTCTTTAATAAACGGAGCTCGTTCTGCATCGACAATGATTGTGTGATTTGCTTTATCGTTCAGATAACCAAGCGGAGGGAGACACGGCATCCAACCCATGTCGCATTTATTTTTCATTCCGCGTTTTACATTGATGCCTCGATTATCATTTTCCAACTTTGCCTGACTGCACAGAATCATTAAAAGGAATTTCTCATTGGGGGAATTCCTAAATATCTGGCTAGGTGTCTTGATGTGTTTCAGCAATCCTTGGTCCATCATATCCACCAGATCTCCCAAATCCCCTGCATTTCTCGAAAGTCTGTCGGGAGCCCAAGTGAGAATTCCATTGAACTCTTGTTCTCTGATTCGCCTTAAAAGCTCCATAAACTCCGGTCTTTGGCCGGAATCCTTAGCTGAATGGCTCTCTCTGATTGTCTCGACCACCTCAATACCATCCCGTTCGGCGATAGCCATCATCTCTTTGATTTGGGAGTCGATGGATAAGGCCTGTCTTTCGTCCGATTCGGATGACTTTCGGGCATAGAGGCAGTATCTCCCAACTTCTGCTTGGGGAGCTTCTCTGGTCCCCTCTGGGGTCTCTAAAACCGCTTCGTTTTGCGCCATATTCACCTCCATTTGTCTATCGGTCTATACCAGAGTAAGGATGCCCGAAGGGGGCTCGAAGTCCAGTCCCAATAAGCCTTATTTTGAGTTATACTAAAGGAGTCAAAAACTGGCTTTAGAAGAGGATTTTATATTGGAGTACTATCGGGATGTACTATGGCAAACAGTAATCTTACGAATGCAAAAAGGGTAAAGAACGATGAGTTTTATACCCAATATAGCGATATCCAAAAAGAGATTTCGGCGTATCTGGAATATAATCCCAATGTGTTTCGAGATCAGGTGGTGTATTGTAATTGCGATGATCCGTTTGAGAGCAATTTTTTTCGTTATTTTGTGCTCAATTTTAATAAGCTTGGATTAAAACGGCTCATTACAACTAGTTATAAGCCGTCGCCTGTTGCTAACACGCAATTAGGCTTGTTTGGTGATGACAAAACGCTTGTAAAAGCAAAAGGCCGCCCAAAGGTAACCGCCAACAAATTTATTATCAACGAAGTGAAGGACATAGACGGCGACGGTGAGTTCAACTTGAAAGATATTGCCAAACAGTTAAGGGCAAACAGAAATAATGAATGGACGCCGCTTGAGAAAGATGGCGATTTTAGAGGTCCCGAGTGCATAAAATTACTAGAACAATCCGATATTGTGGTAACTAATCCGCCGTTCAGTCTATTTCGTGAATATGTGAAGCAGCTTTTTGAGTATCATAAAAAATTCGTTATCATTGGTAACCTAAGTGCGATTATTTACAAGGAAATATTTCCATTGATAAAAGAAAATAAAATGTGGTTAGGAAATGGCTTTAATGCTGGCAACGCTTATTTTTCTACGCCTATTACTAGAGAATATGCGGGCGGGGTGTATGACCCAGAAACTGGCTTGGTGAAATTCAGAAACTGTTGTTGGTTTACCAATCTTGATCATGGGCGTCGTCACCAAATATTGCCACTTATGACAATGGAGGAGAACTTAAAATACAGCAAGCACAAAGAGATTAAAGGCAAAAAATCTTATGATAAGTACGATAACTACGATGCCATTGAAATTCCGTTTACCGATGCCATTCCAAGCGATTATGATGGTGTGATGGGTGTTCCTGTCAGTTTTTTAGATAAATATAATCCAGATCAGTTTGAATTGCTTGGATCGAATCGAGGCATAGATCAAGATCCAAATAGAATTTACGGTCGCGGATCACATATTAGTGGCAAGGAAACTTTTAAGCGAGTTTTTATAAGACGTAAGAAATAATAATATGAAAACAACACTTAAGACTAGCACCACAGTCAAAGATATTTGTGATGGGTTCGTCTATAACGAACTTGAAGGCAAGGGTTTGTTTGGCTTATCCGGCAAACTAACGATTCAGCCAGAGTATCAGCGTAATTATATCTATGCTTCTGACGGAGGCAAAAGAGAAATGGCCGTTATTGAATCAATTCTCAAAGGATACCCGATAGGATTGATTTATTTCAACAAAGTTTCTGACGACAACCTAGAAGTCTTAGACGGGCAACAGCGCATCACTAGTCTCGGACGATTTATCACCGACAAATTTGCCATCAAAGACGAAAATGGCATGGAGCAATATTATGGCGGTATGGCAAAAGACAAGCAAGTCAAAATTTTGGAAACGAAACTGCTCATTTACGAGTGTGAAGGGACAGAAAGTCAGATAAAAGAATGGTTTAAGACAATCAATATTGCTGGTGTTCCGCTCAATAATCAGGAATTACTCAACGCCGTGTATTCCGGCCCGTTCGTAACTAGAGCTAAAGAGGAATTCAGTAATAGCCAAAACGCCAATATTCAAAAATGGAGTGCGTATGTATCAGGTAGTGCCAACAGGCAAGAATTTTTGGAATGTGCTCTTGATTGGGTAAGCAAAGGCAATATTGGCGACTACATGAGCAAGCATCGCAAAGACAAAAATATTGATGAGCTGAAAAAATATTTTAATACCGTCATTGATTGGGTATCTAGCGTATTTACTGACGTAGAAAGCGAAATGCGTGGGCTTGAATGGGGACGACTTTACGAGGAGTATCACAAAAAATCATACAACCCAGCCAAAGTATCAGCCGAGGTGCATAAGCTCTATGGCGATCCGTACATCAAAAATCGCAAAGGCATTTTTGAGTATATTCTCGGTGGGTCCATTGACACAAAATTGATCGATGTTCGAGTTTTTGATGAGGCGACCAAGAAGGCTGTTTATTCAACACAGACTGCTAGGGCTGAAGCTCAAGGTAAATCAAACTGTCCATATTGTGCTATTGGACATGATGCCAGCAAGAGTAAGATTTGGAAGTTAGACGAAATGGACGCAGATCATGTAACGGCATGGAGTAAGGGTGGCGAAACGGCGGCCAAAAACTGTGAGATGTTATGTAAGACGCATAATAGAGCAAAAGGAAATCGTTGAATATAGATAGTTTGTATTTTTGTGCAGCTCCTTTATGGAGGTGATTGACAGATCTCTGGTGGGATAGCACTGTATAGTTGGTCTGGGTCTAAGTTTTACCTATTTTATATGTCTTAGGATTAAAATGAATAATTTTGACAAGGTAGTTGCAGATGTTATGGTCTATGCTCATCCCGAGTGTCTAATGAAGCAGTATATAACCAGGATCGATAAGACTGGTGTGGATGATGGAGAGTTGGAGAGGTACTTGGGACTTCTTATGATTCTGAGCCAAGCTCTGAAAAAAGTTAAAAGGTACGAAGTTTATTTTACCGAGTTTTATCCCGATCAGTCGGGGCAAATCAGCAGTGCAGAGGCACTCGAACATCATCTCCATGCTTATCTAGAGGACGTTGATAGTTTGAAGGATAAGGTTAAAACTTTTCTTGATGTACTAACCAAAGATGTACGACGGGCCAATAATGGCAAAGAGTGGGTGGTGGCTCTTAAACATATTAAAGGACAACTCTATAAGGTATTTAATGGGATAGCCGAGTGCAGAGTTCCGCATCACCATACGGGAATGCGGTTTGCAGATGCGGATCTTGTGGATGCAAGCGTGTTTGCTACTGTATCGGGAGATAGTTCACCATTTAAAGATCGGATGCGACCCGAAGCAGTGGATCACTTTAAGCGTAAAATAGTAGAATCTTTTGAATTGGCCCAGAAGCGATGGATCGGCATAGCAGCCAGTAATCAGGTTCAGATTGATGGGGCACTTGATCAGATTTTTGGGGATATACGAGATTTGCTTTACCAACATCTTCGAATTGAGCCATTTGTAGATGTGGCGGAGGTCGTGACTAATGATAAATAGGTTCAAGTCGTTGCTTGTTAGACTACTGGTTGCGACCCAGCCATTGGCGGAAGGGGCAAGAACTGAGCAAGATGATTTTTTGACTGTTCTGTTGGGGATATATCGGGTGTCCTTTTCCGCACTAAGGGATATCAATTATCTTGCTACTCATACGGAGGCTGCGGCGAGCGTTTTAGACTTGGCTCGCAAGCTAACCGAGTATTCGCTTACCGTTGAATATATGTTAATGAAGGGTAGAGATAAAAAGGCCAAGGAATTTCAAGACTATCTTTGGGTTCAATTAACCCAAGATCGTGAGTTTTTGAAATCGATTGGCGGTAAGGACCAAGAGGAGGCACTTAATTTGGACGTATCATCTGCTATTCTGGCAGAGTCGTATGAAAAAGTGCCATCTTATTTGAAGGACGGTAGACATAGTTGGGCGGGTCTAAGTGCGGATATGATGCTCAAGGCTCTACACGATAAGCATTGCTTGAATGACTTCGATTTTTCTCGTATAGGGCAGGCTTATATTTGGGGAAGTAGGCTGAATCATCCAAACCCTATGGTGGTGAGGGGAATGTTGGATCCGAAAGAATCAGAGATGATGAACGGACTTTATATGCAACAGGGTTTATTTTTGGGTTTAACGTTTCACCTTAGGTTGACTACGCGGTACATTGACCAGATTAGAGAAGTCGTGGGCAGAAATGAGTATGAATCTATAGCAGAGGAGGTGGCTAAAATGTATAAAGAGCTCAATAGCTTATAGCTTTAGCGGTTTTGGCTTCCCCGTCTGCCGATAGACAGGTTCTCATAAGGTTCTATAATTGACCCAGATGCGTTCAGATCCATTTGTAGTCCTCAAATTATGAAATATAAGCCAGTCCTGATTAAAGGAGATATCACCGCACAGGATGCGGATGTCATTGTGAATTCCGCCAACAATCGTCTAACCGCTGGTGGTGGAGTGTCGGGAGCTATTCATCGTGTGGCAGGGTTGGGGCTGACGCAAGAATGTAGAAAACTGGGGTATTGTCCAACAGGAGAAGCACGGATAACGGCTGGACACAATTTGTTGGCCAAATATGTCATCCATACAGTCGGCCCGGTTTTTGGACAGGAAAGAGGTGGGGAGGCAGAAATTCTTAAAAATTGTTATGTCAGCAGTTTAAGATTGGCGGCGGAGTACGGAGCCAAGTCCATTGCTTTCCCTTGTATCTCGACTGGTATATTTGGATATCCCAAAGATGAAGCGGCTAAAATTGCTATTTGGGTAGTAAAAAGTTTAGATTTGCCAATAGAAGTCCGGTTCGTCGTTTCTGATGATGAAAACTACCTGCTGTATTCCAATTTGTTAGCCTCAGGCAATCAGCAACTTCGGGTGGGATAACAAAATGAGACATTCCTGGCACCCCCTTGCCACTGTCTCATTTGTCTCATTTTCAGATATGGAGGGGTAGTCGTAGTACTGTCGCATTTGTCGCATTTTCTCCTATGGGTTCTATAATGAATCGTAGTGTCTAGAACAGCTTCTAAAGTCCCAGATTTTACTCCTTGGGAATCAACCGTATCCGAGCTGTTCAGCCAGCAAGGGCACGAGTCAAGCGACCCGTGTCCCTCCCGGAGCGTGAAAATCTATTGGGAGCCAATACGGCAATCTAGACGATTATCCCAACATCGCCTTTTTCGGGAACTCGTGAGCTGTCTTGTCCCATTTTAATGGCTGATTTTTTGATTTGACAAAAAAGAACCAGAGGGCTCTGACTGTAGCAAAAAAATTAATGAAGTTCGCAATAACATATCGGATTGGAACCAACAGTGCCGGTCCGATATCATAAAAATGGACCACCGCCGACATCCGCAGTAAAACTCTCAAGAAAAACAAAAAAGTATCAAACAAGAATAGCGTCCAAAGAACTGGTGGAATATGAGGAATCGGATTAACGCCGAAAAAGACCGGCATAATAAAAAATGGGACCAAAATAATGTATCCAAAAAAGTTTAGTGAACCGGTAATCAATTGTTTGCGGTCTTTAAATAAGCAATATTTAGTTGATGCCCTGCCTTTCCAGCCGTGATGCTTCCAGGACTGCAGGGCAATTCCCGTAATCCAACGGGTTTTTTGGCGGACAGCCGTTTTGAATTGTCTAGGGAAAATGGAGCGAGTGGCCACCGGATCACCGTCGTCAGTCCGAAGAGTGGCGAAAATTGTTCCATGGCCCCGATGATGCAATTCTATCGCGCTATGATAATCCTCTACTAACGACTCCGGGTTAAACACTCGCTGATGGTGTTGCTCTAAAAGTTTTAATGACGCTCGGCGATAAGCCGTGCCGACCCCGGCTGAAGGGACAAATGAACCGAGCCGTTCGCGCGTCACCAATTGGCGTAGATGGTTCTCGGCAAATTCATCGGCGTAGGTCCAATGCACCCATTCCCACACTGGAACCGTCAATGGCAAAACTGGGATTTGAACCATGTCTTTGCCAAGTTTACAAATCAGATAATTATAGACCCGCAAGGAATACGGATGAATAATATCCTCACTATCGTGCAGTACAACGATAGCGTGTTCTTTTCCGCGTCCCTCGACACTGTCTAGATGCGCCAACATTGCATTCAAGTTGTCGGCCTTGGTGGTAGGGCCGGGCTTGGTATTGATCGAAATTTTAACTTTATTGGGATATTGACGAGCCAACCGCCGAGCTGTTTTTAGAGTTGGTTTATCATTTGGGTAAATTCCCAAAACAATAATGTAATTAGTGTATTTGATGCTATTTAAAGCCAGTCGAACCATTTTGCCAATCACCTGACTTTCTTTCCAGCACGGTACAAAAATTGCCACCGGGCATTCCGCGTGGGGTTCGAGCATATGTACAGTAAAATTGCGAATTCGGTTGGAGTTGAATAGTCGTTTAATCCGCCAACCCAGGTAAACTAAATCGAAAAATAAATCATCTAGTCCGCTCAATGCAAAACCACCCGCCACAAAGTAGGCGAACCATAGAAAATAGACACTCGAAAAAATTTCTTGCGACATAACTGTGCGACTATCAAAACAACATCACTAGCATACACCCGCTAATTTGGCTGTTAAGAATATATTTTTAAAAGGGTATAATAATGATACATAGATTTAATCCAGAGAAGTATAAATGTTTTCCAGTATACTTAGTCCGGCGATGTGGGGTTCCCCAGTTGGTTTGGGTTTGTTTTTGATTTCTCTGGGCATCTTTATCTGCTTTTTAAGTTTGGCGGATCGCAACAGACGCAAGTAAAATATGAACAGTCAATTAATCAGAATGCTTCAACTTATTGTTCTGCTCGGCGGAGTGGCCTTTGCGGCCTACAATGTGGGTCACGAAGTGGCGAGTCATATTAATCCGTTCACTACCACTTGTGTCTATGGTGGGATAGTGTTTGTCATTGCGCTGCTGTGGGCCATCTCCGTTACTGTTCCAAAATCCCGCTATTGGCACAATTGGCTACTAGGCGCCGGTGCTCTGTTTGGTTGGATTAACTGGGCGATTTTCAATTGGACTTTCTACAACCAAACCACTTGTCCACTCAATTGTGTGGCTAGTAGCCCCTGGACGGCCCCGTGCCTCTACGGAGCGTCTCTATTCACTCTGGCGCTTATTGCTGGCCTTCGGCTGAATTTAGCCAAGCGGTAAGTTCGTCAGTTGGTGTTCTGCTCGGTTCCAGCGACTTTTGTGGTCGGGTTCTTCCCTGTGCCCAGACATACAAAATCGGTGTGGTAATTAGTGCCAGCAGTCCAGAAGTAATAATGCCAAAGACCAACACCAGCGCTAATCCGCGCCAAAATGATGAATAAGTCGCCAATGGGATTAAACTGCCAAAGGCAATCATTTGGGTGGATAGGATTGGTCTAAACCGCACTGCAATTGCGGTCGCGATTGCTTGGGCAGGAGTTTGACCGGCTCGTTTCATTTGATTGGCAAAATCAACTAACAGAATGGTTACATTCACTACAATTCCAGCCATGGCCACAATCCCAAGTAGTTCCAAGAAGCCAAATTGACCAGTGGAAGTGGCAATAGCCGGAAAGGCTCCAATTAGTCCGAGTGGAATAGAAAAGAGAATAATTAACGGCAACCAGATTGAGCCGAATAATCCAACCAACACCAAGTAGGTAATTAGTAGGGCTATTGCTAAAGCGACTAGCAGTTCGGTAAATGACTTAGCAATCGAGAAAGTTGCGCTACCAGTTGTCTCGGTTGCGTTGTTCTTCAACCCTAATTGATTGAGTTTACTGTCGGTTAAATAATCATCAAGTTTCTTTTGCACTGCCAATGGGTCAGTATCTTTGTCAACTCGAGCACTGATTTCTACATAGCGTCGACCATTCAATCGATTGATGGTTTGTGGTGGTTTGCTAACTGTACCATTAATTACATCCTTGATTCGCAATACTTGGCGTCCAGTTGCCCCAACGGCCAAGTCAGTAATTTGCTCAATACTGGTCACTGCTGGCACCATTTGAGACTTAATTATGTAGGTAGTATTATTGAGTTCTAAATCGCCTAAGTCAGTTGTGTCTAGACGACTTTTAGCCACCATCATAATTGCAAATGGATTTGATGCTAAATTTTCTTTATCTAACACCAAACTAACACTACCGTCAGTCGAGGTAGAAGTTAAACTATGCTGGGTCTTAGTTACTCCAGATTGGCTTCCCAGGAAACCTTCCACGTCTTCAGTGGCGGTTTGTAATTTATCGATATCACTATCAAATAAAGTAATCTTTACTGGATAACTGTCGGTTGGCGGTCCTTCTTTGATTGGAGTTGCCTGGATGTCGGCCCAACCCATCGCCTTTAGATAAGCGTTTAAATCATCTGCTAATTGTTCGGTTGTCCGTAGGTTGTGGTCTTTTCGATATTCAGCACTAAACAATTGAAGCCAGATAGTAAACGAGTTACCGTTTTGTTGAATGTAACTAAAGTTTTCAATCTCGGCTTGTTTGACCAAGATGTCTTGAATTGGCACGGCGACCCGTTGGACTGCCTTATCAAATGACCACTGACTATTGACGGTGGCACTAATTTGCAAATATTCACCGTCCGGCTGATTAGCAAATTGAACAAACCGAATCTTGTCGTTCTGCACTAATCCACCCGCAACGACTATAGGTAAGGCAACGGCGGTTAAGACAATCATCACCCGAAGCGTGGCTTTTGCTGTACCTGGGCCAAGTAAGGCCATAGTTACTCGTCCTAACCACTTAGAGAAGTCCCAAACACCGATTAGTTCGGGTTCGGTTTCGCGGTTAATCTTTTGCTTAGGTTTCAAGAATTTACTGGCGAACGGTACAAAGAAAATCACTGGGACAACCAATGATGCAATCATGGCTGGGATGACAGTGAGCGGAATAAACCGGATGATTTGACCAAAAAATCCCGATACAATCCCGAATGGTACGAATACGACAAAGTTGGTGAAAACAGCCAAAGACATTCCCAATCCAACTGTCGAAACCGCTTTGGCGGCCGCGTCTTTACCAATATATCCTTGTTCCCGATATCTCTGCATTGCCTCCAAAAACACAATGGTCGGATCAACGATTAATCCAATCGCCAAAATCATCGAAAACAGCACCATGATATTCAAAGGAATCCCAGCCAACATCAACCAAGCCAAGGTGGCTCCAACCGAAACCGGAATTGAAATCGCCGCCAAGATGGCTACTCGGAAGTTAACGAACAATAATAATAACAAAATCACCAACCAAATCCCTCCGAAGAGATAACCCACGAAACCCAGCACGCCCCAATCTGGGAACGAACTACCAAACACGCTCTTGCTGATTTCTTCTAACTGGTTACTAGTGGCATCGGCTTGGCTGTAAATTTGCATTAATTTAAAATCATCACGGAAAGCTGGTTTTGCATCAAAGGTAGCATACAAGTCCTGCAACTCCTGATCGACATTAAGTAAATCGACATCTGGCTTACTCTTTATGGTTAAGAGCAAAGCTCGAGAAATGTTCAATTCTTCATCGCTCTCATTATTACGGTAGCCAATTCGGTTGTATTGGTTATTGTTATTGAGCGATATAAAAACATTAGCCACATCTTTTAGACGGATGGTGGGAGTTAATCGCAAGTCCTGCAGTTGAGTCAGATTATCAATCGAGCGAGTTATCCCTAAATTGATATGTTCTTGGTCGCTGTTATAAAAAGAACCAATCGGGATATCTAAATGAGCACTCTTAATCGCATCTTCAACTTGGGTTCGAGTGAGATGGGCTTGATTTAATTTATCTTGGTCGAAATCAATTTTGATTTCAGGAGTAAGGCCATTGGCAAATTCAACATTTTGCACACTAGGCGATAATCTGATTTCGTCTTGAACCAACTTGGTCTTGCGATACAAATCCCAATCATCCTTGGCTCCAGCGATTGCAATAATAAAGTCATATGGACTCGCATCAATTGAATTAACCTGTGGTTTGTCAACTCCATCAGGGAATTTGGTTTGGTCAATTTTGGCGGTCAAATCACGGATGGCATCATCGACATTAACTTTGTCATCCAATGTAACTTGAGCAAACCCGAATGAGTCACTGGCTGTGGTCTGATAATCGGTCACACTTTTGACTTTGGCGATGGCTTCTTCTAGCGGTCGAAGTAATTGGTCTTCAACTTGAGTGGCCGAGGCACCTGGATACGGGGCAGAGATTAGTGCGAGATTGATATTGATACTAGGAAAACCTTCGCGTTTCAAAGTCGCACCCGAGATGATTCCACCAATAATTACCGCAATAAACAACAAGACCAAAATGGCCGGGTTGCTCATAATCCAATTTACTAATTTGTTGTTGGGGCGTTCCATGGATAAACTAGCCAGGTTTGGCTATACGGCTCATTCTACTCCTGGATTAACCGGGGGTCAACGGCTCCTAGAGCCAATATTTTGAATTTTTCTTCGACTGGTGATAGAATACCAACTATCAGCCATGGGAGCTGAAATTCTTGTTCATGGGAGAAATTGCAATTGGTGAAAAAAGGTAACGGCAAAAGCGGCAAAATTATTAAGCAGAGCCACAGTGATGGTCGTCACAACCCCATCAAAGCCAAGAGTGGCAATGGCATCGGCAACGGGGTTACTCCTCACCGTTCATCGCGCAAAGGTCCGCCGAATCCTCGCGATAACCGGACATCTCCTTCCGCCGAGTAGCCCTTTCGGTTCCGACCCGTGAAGTACTTTAAAGGCCCTCGTCACCGAGGGCCTTTTCTTTGCTATAATGAGGCGTACTGCGTTGGGATTAATAGAATTAATTTACAGGGGTCATTATGATTACCATTGGCGACAAAGCATCCGATTTTGCTCTGCAGGGATATGTCGGAGACGAGATTAAGACCTTTAAACTGCAGAATTATAAAAATAAATGGGTAGTGTTATTTTTCTATCCAACTGACTTTTCTGACCTCTGTTCAACTGAAATTGCGGCTCTAACCGATGCTAGGGAAGAAATTAAAAAAACTGGCGCCGAATTATTTGCGATTAGCGTTGACAGTATCCACTCCCATCGAGCTTGGGCTAAAGAATTGGGGGATTTGTATTTCCCGTTGTTGTCCGATTTCCACAAGCGAACAGCCCATCAATACGGCGTACTGAACGAAGAAGCCGGTAATGCCAATCGGGCGACTTTTGTAGTTGATCCAGAGGGTACAATTCGTTGGATTAATATTTCGTCCAGCGGAACTGGACGGAGCATTATGGAACTATTGCGCTCACTTTCCGCTCTGCAAACCAATCGGTCCTGCCCAGCCAACTGGCGTCCAGGTGAAGCCACCCTGTAATCCTTGAAGCCAGTTGAAAGTTATAAGTCCTCCTCCGTTCTGCCGTACAGTAGAACTACGGAAGGATCTTCGATGATAAGTTATGGTATACCCCTCTTAAGGTAAGAGGGGCTACCCGTTCTAATCAGCTGTCCCGACGAACGGAGGGGTAGGGGAGTTATGAATATAATCAATCATCCTATGCAATCTCCCCTATAACTCTTGGGGCAACTGCTAGGGGTTAACTGCCAACCAATAGTTATTATCAGTTGTCAGAGCGGATATATGCCGATTCCTCTGTTTTGTAATTTGTCATTTGTAATTTGCCTGCCCGTTCCGTAGCCCTTGGCGAAGGCGGGTCATTTACCCTCCAGGGTTTTTACACCTAGACATAGGAGAAGGGGATATGTACACTATAGGAGTAAGATATATTACTAATCGAAGGAGAGTCATGGCTTACAGTCATAAAAACAGTCGGGGTAACACTTATTACTTGCACTCCAAAGAAGTCACCTTGAAGGGTGGACGGAAGCAGAGAATCTATTATTTCGGTAAAGAAATCAAAGTCGGTGCGATTGATGCTTTGCCAGAGGGTTACAAGGTTAAGGAAAGTTCCCGGACTGGTTTGCCAATTTTGGCCAAGGCCTAAGTTGGTAAATTAACTTCTGAATGAAAAACGCCCCGATTTCCGCCAACTGGCGGACGGGGCGTTTGATTTAGACACCTTCGGGAATCTTGTCTCGGACAAAGGCGTTGGTCGAATTCCATCCGAGTTGCTCAATGTAGATCTTTTTACGAACGAATGATCCGAAGTCACCATTGCTCGAAGAGTCGAAATTTTCGAGCATCAGCCAAATCTTCTCACGCTTTGCTTGTTCGAGCTTTTTGGTGTGGGCAGCAATCGAAAATATCCTATCTCGATTTGCCTCACCAAGCTTCTGGCTAATAGTCACGACTCTTTCAATCTCGTGCTCTGGAAGTCCTGACCAAGCAAACTGCGGATCATCACAAGGGCTCAAAATCCCTCTCAAGGCCTCGATATCTGTGTGCGACTGCAACAAAGTACACCTCCCAATTTAAGGTATCTAATTCTATGCAGAAAACACTCCGGTTGTCTAGTTTTGGCTAATCCGTAGCGGTGCCATGAACACTGCATCACATCGGGTGCAGTGCAGTGCGCAGCCCGAATTCTGCTGGATAGTAGAATGAGTGGTTTGTGGTAGCGCCACGGGGAATCCTACTTCGCCTTCGGCTACGAAGGACCTAGTCGAACCCCGTCCGCCATCCGTCAGTCGACGGAGGCGGAACAAGAATGCGTTAGTCCGCCGTAGCTTGAAATGGTAGCCTGTAGGGGAATCGGACCCCTGTTACAAGAATGAGAATCTTGCGTCCTAACCATTAGACGAACAGGCCGAAAGCGAAGGCGGAAGAATCTTTATGGAAGCGTCCCACCGACGTTCAATCTTATTCAGAATAGGTCATTTGCCTCTCTGAATATAGATATCACTTTGGTGGGCAGGCCTAACCGTTACCAGCCCGCAGAGCTACGCTTCAGCGTTGCTGGCGGGGACGACCGTGGTCCTCCGTAGCTTTAGCGAAGGAGGAACGGGCCGCGTCAATGAGTTTAACTTATCAAGGAAATTGAGAGAAGTCCAATGAGAGGTCAATTAAAAATTACAAATTAAAAATTAATAATTTAGAGATACCAGACATGATTATTTCTCTATGCTAAACTGATTATGGTTTTTGTTCTTTTTATGGAGGTGAGTGATGGTTACTGTTACTGACATTTTAGATGGTCTTCCGAGGACGCCAGAAATGGACGAATCATCGGAAGAAGATACAAGCCAAGCCGAACAATCCAACGTACCGCCAGACGAGCCGACATTGTTCCAGGTCATCGACCTTGAAGAACTTTTGGCTTCGAGTGGCACTGGACCCTGTTACGGCGAAGATACTTGTAGCGGTGGCTTTCCCCCTTGTCGCGACTAACTCCACCGACAGACCCTGTGCTGTTTTTGTTTTCTTATGGCTCCCTTTAAGGGAGCCATTTTCTTACTGCTATAATAACCCTATGCTTTTCGGCTACCATGTTTCGACTGCTGGGGGTTTGCACAAGGCCTTTGATGAGGCGAAGGAGTTAGAGTGTACGGCGATCCAGATTTTCGTTGGAAGTCCCCAAATGTGGGCAACGCCGACAGTTTCTGATAAAGAAGTTGAAAAATTTAAAACCGCCCAGAAAAACTCCAATGTAAAAAAAGTGCTAGTTCACTCGGCCTATTTACCTAATCCTTCCAGCCATAAGGCCAGTTTAAGAAATTTAAGTTTAAAAAAACTAAAAGATGAGGCCAAAATTGCGTATACGATTGGTGCTGACGGTTATAATTTCCATTGTGGTAGTAATCAAGATAGTAATCAGCAAGGTGTAGCCCATGCTATCGCTACTTTAAATCGATTGGCCGAGTTAACTGACGAAAAGTGGCCAGTTAAACTAATTCTTGAGAATGACGCTGGTGCTGGTAACCGTATCGGGGACACGATTGAAGAATTGGGTGCAATTTGGAAAGGTCTGAAAAATAAGAAACGATTTGGTTTTACTTTAGATACCTGCCATATGTTTGTTTCAGGTATTGATTTGCGGACCAAAAAAGACATTTCTGCGCTTCTCTCAAAATTTGATAAACTAATAGGTCTGACCCACCTTGAGTTTATTCATATCAATGACGCCAAGTTTGGTCTGGGTTCCAAAAAAGACCGTCATGCCAATATCGGCGAAGGTGAAATCGGATTGACCGGGTTCAAGTATCTTCTGACAAATTCAAAACTCAAAAATGTTCCGTTTATTCTCGAAACCCCTCGGACCGGCAATTTGAAATCAGATTTAAAAGACATCAGAATATTAAAGAAAATGTCTAATTACTAATTAACCTAATATCTAATCAAATCCCAACCTGTTTAGAAATTGGACATTAGAAATTATTTGATTATTGATTATTGGTGTTTGGTTATTAACAATGATAGATTCTTCCAACATGCATCGAATGATAACCGACTTCCCTGGGCAATTCGCGAAGGGCTTCGATTTGGCATTGAAGACCGAAATCAAGACCCCAGTTGAACGAGTTGTTTTGACTGGCATGGGTGGAAGCGCTTTGGCTGGCGATTTAATTAACATCGGCTTCGCCGAAGACATCACCACTCCACTACTAATTAGTCGAAATTACACCATTCCATTCCCGTTGGACGACAAAACCCTAGTTATTGCAAATTCTTTTTCTGGCAACACCGAAGAAACCCTGTCAGCTTATGCTCAAGCCATTGAATCAGGCGCTCAAGTAATTACGATGGCTTCTGGCGGAAAACTTTTAGAACTAGCCATGAAAGATGGCGTCCAATACATCAAAACCATCAAAGAGTCACCTGACTTTCAGCCAAGAATGTCATCTGGCTACATATTTGCGATTTTAGTTGCTTTGCTTATCAAGGCCGGTCATCTCCCCTGGGTAGCTGAAAGACAAGTTCGCGAAATGAGTGACTGGCTAGCTATCACCAACACCGAGTTACCAGGCAAACAACTTGGCGAAAGTTTACTAAATACCATTCCGCTAATTTATGTGTCTGACCTGTATTGGCCGGTGGCTAGAATTGCTAAAATTAAATTAAATGAAAATGCCAAGGTTCCGGCTTTCTGGAGTACTTTCCCCGAACTCAATCACAACGAAATGGTGGGCTTCTCTAACACCCGTGACAATTACCGGATAGTAATGCTCCGCGACCCAAATGACGACCCTAGGATAAATCGGCGGATGGAAACCACGGCTGATGTTTTGCGCGGACAAGGAATCGGATTAAAGGCCACTATTTGGGACATGATGGGACATTCTCGCCTCGAGAAGATATTTTCAACTCTGATGGTGATGGATTGGGCCTCATATTATCTGGCGATGGTGATGGAAATTGATCCAACTCCAGTTAAATTAGTTGAGGATTTTAAAGCATTAATGAAATAACTTTCGAGCGCATAACGGTGCTCGACCCGTTCCCGCTTTGTCTTGGCAAAGCGGGGTAAACCGCTTCCGCAGTCGCCCTCTTTATTTATCTAATAAAATCCCCTTACTGCTCTCGCCAAACTCCCAGCCCTAATTTGTCATTCTGAGCGAAGTCGAAGAATCTATCTGCCAAATTAGAGCTGGTTCAAACAGTTGGCTTCGCACCAGGGATTTTATTGATTCAGAACACTCGGGCTCCAATGCTCGGCTAAGAGGGGGAAGAATTTATAGGGGAACCCACTGGTGCCCTCTCGAGAGTTGTTGTGTTAAAATATTCTTGTTATGGGAAACGAAATCGCCAACACACTTACTGACGCTGTCGCTGACCAAGCCAAGCAAGCGGCCAATGAAGTAACCAAGGGTTTCATGGAACGGTTGTTTGATGTCTACCATAGTTTCATTACTATTTTCCCAGAACAGTACCAATGGGTGGTTTCGCTGATTTTGGTCTTGGCCATTGCTTCGTTTTTGTTTAACTTAATCCGCAAGAATTGGCTCTGGCTGATACTGGTGGCAGTCCTTTTCCCCGGTATTCTGCCTTTACTCAAAAACATTTTCGATTCGCTGACTATTATGATGGTCGGCAAGCCGTTGGGTTAGCTTTGTATCTTAAAATCTAGGAAGGTGATAGAGGTGACAGAGTTTTATCATGCAGAACTTAGTGGCTCAAACAATTTGAGCCATCGAACGAAAAAATTGCTGAAGCAGGCCAGACAGTCTGAGCTATCAGTGAAGGAAACTGATCATGATTCTCCCACCCCCATGCTGGTAGTAATGAACCACCCTGACCTGAATGAGAGGTTTAGTATCCCTGGGCCTCGTCGCCAGTATAACGGTGACCGCGAAATCCAATATTTTTTCAGAAAACACATTAGCGCTGAGAAGATGTCACGGCGATACGACTATGATTGTTCTCGGGAGTACAGAGCTAGTACAGAAGCGTACTACGTCGAAGAGAAAACACTTCGTAGGGCGGGCATCCAATTACTTACTGTTTTGTCTTGCAGGGCCACTGCCCTAGAAGTCGGGACGGCAGATGAGTTAGAGATGAAAGCGCTTCGCAAACGCCAGCTTGCCCGCCAACAACGCTCTCGGTTTAGCTAGCGGTCGTAGATACGGCTCAGGAGGTGCATGATGGTTGGTTGTGTTACTTTTTTCGAAGGCATCTCGCGAGAAGGGTGGGAAGCAGATGACCTACTCAGACCACTGGAAGAAAATGGTCTGATGATAATCAGAGTTAAAGATTTCGGTGAGGACTACGGGCCACCAATTTTACGGACCGATGATAGGATTCTTGTCGGTCTTGCGGAGATCGACGATTTCTGTCGCCAGTATGAATCCGTCCAAGGAGGTGATTAGTATGTCTTCTCGCAAACCTTGGGTGTGGGAGTTGGCTGAATCAGTCGAGGGGAAGCGTTCAATAACTTCCCTACATCTTTTTGCTGGCGCCACCAAAGGCCCCTTGGCTGAAATGGCCGATGAGTTGTCCGATGAACTAGTTCAAGAGTTAGGAGATCTTGAGCGAGACATCTCTCAACTTAACGCCATCGGTCTAGCCGATCCCGTTCCTTATAATTAGCCCCGTTTCACCGGGGCTTTTTCTTACCTTTTGGTTTTCTGGTATGCTGACTCTGTCATCCCGACCGAAGTGGAGGGATCTAGCCCCGCCATAAGGGACTGTGGCGAGGACGGCCTGTGGCCTAGATTCTTCGACGGAGTTTACCCTGAGCGAAGCCGAATGGGCTCGGAATGACAGTAAAAAAATAATTCAAGAATGACAGATAAACACTCTAGAACTTTTACCGCTGACACCCCCCAGAAAATAGGGGAGACGGTTAATCTCTATGGTTGGGTCCATGCCAAGCGGAATATGGGCCAAATCGTGTTTGTGGACCTCCGAGACGGCTTTGGTCGGGTTCAGGTGGTATTTGATACCCAAAACTCTTTTCGGGAGCAGGCCGAGGGCTTGAAGCCCGAATCGGTGGTCAAAATCACCGGCCAAGTTGTCGAACGCCAAGGTAAAGCCATCAACGCCAAAATTCCAACTGGCAAAGTCGAAATCCAAGCGACTGGCTTGGAAATACTGAATGAATCCGAAACTCCGCCATTTGAGATTGGTCAAGACAAAGCCGTTGACGAGGAACTTCGGCTTAAATATCGCTATCTCGACCTCCGTCACGACCGAATCCACGCCAATCTTTTAATGCGTCATCAAGTTGTGAATTTTATTCGCAATTTCTTAAACGAGCGCAAATTTACTGAAATCGAAACTCCAATTTTAACCGCACCGACTCCCGAAGGGGCCCGGGACTATATGGTGCCGAGTCGTAAATATGCCGGCAGTTTTTATGCCCTACCTCAAAGTCCCCAACAATATAAACAACTACTGATGGTGGCGGGATTTGAGCGCTATTACCAAATTGCTCGGTGTATGCGGGACGAGGACTCGCGCGGTGACCGTCAGCCCGAGTTTACTCAATTGGATTTGGAAATGTCATTTGTCACCGAAGAAGATGTTTTGCAATTAACCGAGGAATTGGTGACGCAATTAGTCAAAACTTTGTACCCAGACAAGAAACTGCTTCAACAACCCTTCCCTCGGTTAACTTACGCTGAAGCTTTAAAAAAATACAAGAGCGACAAACCGGATTTGCGCCAAGATAAAAATAATCCTGATGAATTGGCCTTCGCTTTCATTACTGATTTTCCACTCTTCAACAAAGAAGACGGTAAATTAAATTCCGAACATCATCCCTTCACCGCTCCTAAGCCCGACCAAATTAAATTATTAGATACCGTGCCAGAAAAAGTTTTATCGACTTCGTATGATTTGGTGTTGAACGGTTATGAAATCGGCAGTGGCAGTTTGCGAATTCACGAACCAGCTCTTCAACAAAAAGTATTTGAGATTTTAGGAATTGACGCCAAGACCGCCCAAACCAAATTTGGCCATATGTTAGAGGCCTTTAAATACGGTGCTCCGCCTCATGGTGGAATTGCCCCAGGCATTGATCGGCTGATGATGCTTCTCCAAAATGAGCCAAACATTCGTGAGGTGATAGCTTTCCCTAAAACCGACAAGGGTCGTGATCCAATGATGGGTTCGCCGATTCCGGCCGACACCGACACTCTGTCGGAGTTGGGGCTTCAGCTAAAACAAACTCGAAATTCTAAGCCCTAAACTCTAAACAAATCCAAATTTTTCAAATACCAATTCTCCAAACGGTTTAGAAGTTAGGAATTGAGATTTGTTTAGGATTTAGTATTTCGAATTTAGAATTTAATCCTCTATGCAAGCTCTGTCGCTTCTGCTCGTTATCGCCCAATTTTTTACCGGGGCACTCGATACCGTTCAATCCCAACTTTTGGGAGTGTTTAACATTTTTGATCATCAATATTCAATCGACCAATTTGTACGCAATTTAAATGTATTAATTGGTCCCATCCGCAATACTTCCCAGCCCGATTTGACTCTCAAGGCCAAAGCCGCGATTATTTTAGATCAGGAGAGTAACCGGATTTTGTTTTCCAAAAATGCTTCCGAGCAATTGCCGATGGCCTCCATCACTAAAATTATGACCGCCCTAGTCGTACTCGATAAATACGGCGACAAACTAGACACCGTCATTACCGTGCCGATTGAAGCCATTAAAGTAACTGGCTCTAAAATGGATCTCTATGCCAACGAAAAATTGACGGCAATGAATCTACTAAAAGGACTACTAATTAATTCCGCCAACGATGCCGCCATCACTTTTGCCTATAACATTGCCGGCAGTCCGGAAAAGTTTGCTGTGATGATGAATGTCAAAGCCACCTCGCTAGGACTGTATCATACGCACTTTGCTGACCCAATTGGCTTTGATTCCCCAGACCACTATTCAACCGCTTTTGATTTGGCTGAATTAACTCGAACCGCGGTCAACAACCCAACTTTTGCTCAAATTGTTGCTACTAAAAAGATTATTGTTACCAACACATCGGGCAAGTTTAAGCATCTATTAGATAACACCAATAAACTCCTTGGCCAGTACGATAATGTGATCGGGGTCAAAACCGGCACTACTGATAACGCTGGCGAGTCCTTGGTGGCCTCGGTAATTGGCGATAGCGGTCAAAAGGTAATTATGGTACTACTAGATAGCCCGGATCGGTTCCTAGAAGGGAAGGAGGCCCTCGATTGGGCCCTCAAGGCCTACTCCTGGGTTGAACCACTACAGTAAGCAAACTCTAAATTCTAAGCCCTAAACTCTAAACAAATCATAATTTCTAAAATCCAAATTCAAAACAGTTTAAAACATTGAATCATTGGGATTTGAAATTTGTTTAGGATTTAGTATTTCGGATTTCGAATTTAATTACTTATGTCTCATCTCATTGCTATCGTGGGTCGGCCCAATACGGGCAAATCCACCCTGTTTAACCGCCTGATCGGTGAACGCCGAGCGATTTTATCGAATGTAGCCGGCACTACTCGGGATGTTTTGTTTGGTGATGTGGACTGGAATGGTACAACTTTCACTATCGCCGACACCGCCGGAATTGAGGCCAATCAAAAGTCCGTAATTGCGAAGAGTATTCTTCTGCAAACCAAGGTGGCCTTAAAATCAGCGGATTTAATTATGTTAATGGTGGATGCCAAGACCGGACTGAATCCCCAAGATGTTGAAGCCGCCAATCTGATTCGTAAGTTTGGTAAGCCGGTAATTTTATTAATCAATAAGACCGACAGTAAATCCGCCGAGGCCAATACTACGGATTTTCTTAAATTGGGTTTCCCACACACTTTCGCTATTTCTGGTCTAAGTGGTCGCGGAGTAGGGGATATGTTAGATGTTTTGGTTAAACAATTAAAGAAAATTAAACTGCCCAAAACCGGAACCAGGAAAAAAGATACCGAAACCATTCGAGTAGCGGTCTTAGGCCGACCCAATGTCGGCAAATCGACTTTATTCAACAAATTAGTCGGTCGCGAACGCAGTTTGGTTAGTAATATCGCTGGTACTACCAGAGACGCCATTGATGAAAGCATCCCGTACCAAGACAAGACCATTAAATTCATTGACACGGCTGGCTTACGCCGTCGTGGTAAAGTTGAAGTCGGAATCGAAAAAGTTAGCGCCCTATATGTTTTGCGCTCCATTCAAGATGCTGACATTTGTTTACTGTTAATGGAAGGCCCGGAAGGTGTTCTGGCTCAAGATATGCATGTAATGCAAATGATTCTAGACAATTACAAAAGTCCAATTCTGATTGTCAACAAATGGGACTTAGTTGAAAAGAATGCTGGTATCACCGCCGAATTCGAAAAATACCTCGATCAAAAATATAAATTTGCTCCCTGGGTTCCACGATTATATGTTTCCGCCTTAACTGGCCAGCGGACTGATAAAATCAAAGACCTGATTATGCAGGTTTGGCAGGCCCGTAATTTAAAAATCTCCAGCAAAGATCTCAACCGGACTATTCTCAAGGCCGTTCGCGAATTACCACCCAAAGGCCGTCACACCAGCCCTAAAATCTACTTTGTCCGCCAGGTGGGAATTAACCCTCCAATTATCCAACTCAAAGTTAACCATCCCGAGGATGTTCATTTCACCTATCTGCGTTATCTCGATAAACAACTTCGTAACCTCTGGAATTTTATCGGTACTCCAATTAGATTTGTTCTTATCAAGAGTTCAACCAAATAAAAAAGCCCTCCTGATAGCACAGAGGGCTTAAAGTTGATGGAAAAAGACAGCTAGTTGCCACCCATGCCGCAACAACTAACAAGTTTTTTAAGGGCTTTTCCCTCATCAAACAGAGAGATCGCGACCCCCGAAATCAAATCTCCGTCCCGATTGCCAAGCTCCTTGAGCTTATCGTTGAGCGCCACGGCAATAGTTCTGTGGTTCTCGGGGATTTTGGTGATCGCGATTAATGCCGCGATGTCTTTCAGGGTTGCCAGACAGTCGGCCTGATTGATGAAATCCACGACCGACTCGTGAAATGGCTTCTTCGTAGATTCTTCCGCCATGAGAGTCTCCTTCAAAGTGCAAAGATTTCCAGCCCCCAAGCTGGATAGCTAACATATACCAGAAAACCCACCCCCAGTCAAGATTTCCCCTTCTACCGGCCCATCGGCGGAGGGATGTGCTGAAATGAGCAAAACTGCCGCCGCGGGGAGATGTTTGAGCGGAGTGAGTTTCGACCATTAGCGGGAAGGTAGTTTTGCCATTGAATAGCCCCAAAGACGCTAGGGCCACGGCTTGAGGTACTTTGCCAAGACAAAGTACTCGCCCGGTCAAGCGGGGCGTGAACGCTTGAAAACAGATCCTGAAACCAGTTCAGGATGACGGAGGGGAACAAGGGTTGTAAAGGGAACTTCCCCTTTGGTGTATAATATATTTGTCATAGTCCTAACCCAAGGGAGGATATTATGGCGGATAAGCAAGTCGGTAAAGTCACACACTACTACGACAAGATTGGAGTAGCGATTGTGTCCTTAAATAGCCCAGTCAAACTGGGCGACACGCTCACTTTTAAAAAAGGTGAAGTGGAGTTCAGTCAACCGGTTGAGTCCATGCAGATCGAACGGTCTAGTGTGGATACGGCCAAGAAGGGCGATGTGGTCGGTATCCAAACCAAGGAGCCGGTCAAAGAGGGTACAGAGGTCTACGCCTAAGTTATTGTTGTATGAATAGGATTGGAAAAATCACCCCCGGTGAAGGGGCTGCTCCTGTTTTTTATCGGAAAGAAAACCCAGGCGATAAAATCGAAGAGGCAGAAGAAATTACTCCTGACGCTAAACGCCACTCAGATACAGTGGAAATCTCTAAACAGGGCAGGGAGCTTTTAGATAAAATGAAAGAGAACCGCCCCAAAACAGAGACCAAAGATGACTTGTCCCGTTAGAAATCACCTAACGGAACTCTCAGAAGTGAGATGATCTAGCCATTATCGAGAGAAATAGTGTTTATATAATTGATGCTGGAACGGAAACGCTAGGTTTTATTTCTAACGGGATGACTAAACTGATTATCGGTCTGGGCAATCCAGGCAAACAATATGAACGAACGCGTCATAATGTCGGCTTTATCGCCACAGATTTTCTGGTGAAAAAACTAAAATCAAAGTGGCGGGAGGACAAAAAACTCGGAGCCACTATCGCTCGGAACGGCGAATTAATGATTGCCAAACCCCAAAAATTCATGAATAATTCAGGCACTGTGGTAGCGCGAATATCGAAGCATTTCAACCTTGCCCCCAAGGACCTATTGGTGATTTATGATGATGCAGACATTCCTTTGGGAGAATTACGCTTGAGAGGACAGGGTGGTAGCGCCGGACACCGAGGGATGCAATCAATCATTGATTCACTTCATACCCAATCCATTCAACGGCTTCGGATTGGAATCGGTCGGCCCGCAGACGCTACGCATTCAGCGTTGCAGGCGGGCCGTCCGATAGTCAAAGTTATGGACACTAGCGATTTTGTTTTGCACCCATTCACAGCCAAAGAGATGATGGTCATAAAAACAACTTTACCCGAAATAATAAACATGCTTAGATAAGCAGAAGGAAGGACAAATGCCTTCCTTCTGCCGTTTCCGCTCAGGTAAGTGAGCGAGTTTTCTCCCAGGATCCCGATATCGGCCTTCCGGCTTTTGTACCAACTCCAAACTTAATGAATTAAGGGAGTGGGATACCGGTAGAATAAGCAGGGAGAGTTTTGCCCGCAAAGCAACTATTCAAGGAGGGTAGAGTAGCCATTTACGAGCAAGACCCTCATGCCTATCCTAATTAAATTCCAAATTACAAATGACAAATTACAAACAAACTTCAAGCATTAAATATTCCCACTTTTTCCTTTCGTCATTCCGGACTTGCCTGCCCGTTCCGTAGTTCTGTCACATAATAGAACGAAGGCGGGATCCGGAATCCAGAAAAGAAAATAAATCTTTTCCTGTCTGGATTCCCAATCTGGACGTTACGCTCCAGTTAAGAAAGACAAGACAGAAGAACTTTGAATATCACTTCATTATATCATATATTTCTTTTTTTGTCAATAGTTGGCTGACTCTGTTTTTTACGCCTCAATTCTGAAAAAGTTTACCACCACGGCTAATTTCCAAACTCTGTTCAGTGGCCTTGGCCGGCAGAAACTAACCCTAACCGGGCTCAACCATTTTGGGCGGTCTTTGCTCTTGGCTGGGCTAATCTCCACCCAAGACAAACCAATTGTCTTCATCACCAAAAGTGAACGGGAACAGTTTGCCCTTCAACGGTTAATGGAAAATTTGTGGAATATTCCCGCCGCAATTTATCCACCTTTAAGGTCTAGTTCATTAAACCGCGAAGAATTTGTGGAGAACTTTAAGACCCGCGTGATAATGGCCAAACAAATGACTCGGCCAAATCAGCTAACGATTTTTACCGGCAAACATTTGATCGAACCCCTAACTTATCCTGCCACTTCATTGTCGATTGAGGTTGGGCAAGAACTCACTCCCGCTCAATTACTGACTCAACTCCTGGGCCTGGGCTTTGAGCGTCAAACTAAAACCTTTCAGGCCGGGGAAATAGCCCAGCGCGGTGAAGTAATGGATGTTTTCCCGATTGATCACGAATATCCTTTGCGAATTACTTTCGTTGGGGATAGGATTGATAAACTCTACACTTTCGAACCAATCAACGGCAACAAGATCGATCAATTAAATCAGGTTGAGATTGCCGCCATCAAAATTAAGGCCTTTGCTCCCAGCTTAGTGGAGCAGTTGGATGAAATCACAGACCAGGTGATTATCATTTTAGATCACACTGATGAAATTATGCAGTCGCTTTATGAGATGTTTGTGGCTAGCGAAAATACTCGGTTAGCAACTATCAATAAAGCCCTCGATACTTTGCCACTAATTAAAATCGAAGCCATCGCCAGTGAAGATATCAAGCGTCTCGAATTTGACTTTTTTGAACCATCGGTTTATGCCTCACAGATGGATCGTTTAATCAAAGACATCAAAAAACACATCAGCGAAGGTTGGCAGGTGGGAATTGCCACCGACAAAGGTAAATCCATTACCCAGATCTTCACCGAAGTCGATTTGTCCCTGACCGACAATCCCAAACTTTTACCAATGGTTCCCGGCGTTGGGATGATTAGCCCGTCTTTAAAAACCTTAATCCTAACTGATGACGAAATGTTTGCCATTACTTCATCAGTCACTACACATGCCACCAATAAACAGCAACGCTTGTTCTTGGCCGAAATCCAACGAGGTGATTATATTGTTCACAACGATCATGGTATTGGACGACTACTAGACATTCAACGACTTCAACTTAATGGAGTTGAACGGGAATACTTAATTGTCGAATATGCCAAAGGTGATAAACTTTATGTCCCGATTGATCAGATTGATAAAGTCAGTAAATATATTTCAGTTGACGGCCGTCCACCCCAATTAACTCGGTTGTCGAGTCAATCCTGGAAACGAGTCATCGGCCGGATTCGCAAAGAATCTCACAAATTTGCTAAAGAATTGTTAGATTTGTATGCCAAGCGTCAACTGAATCAAGGCATTAGTTTTAACTCGGAAGAATTTTGGGCTAAGGCCCTGGCCGATACTTTTGCCTTTGAAGAGACCCCCGACCAAGAATCAGTGATTAATGAAATCCTGCGGGACATGGAACAGGACAAGCCAATGGATCGGCTGTTGGTCGCCGATGTGGGCTTTGGCAAGACCGAGGTTGCCATCCGGGCTGCGTTCAAGGCCGTTACCTCGGGTTACCAGGTGGCTTATCTGGCACCTACAACTATTCTGGTCGAACAGCAATATAAGACCTTTACCGAGCGCCTGAAGCCCTTCGACACCAAAGTGGCAGCGTTAAGCCGGTTTAAATCTAAAGCCGAACAAACCGAGACGGTGGCTAAAATTAAACTCGGCGAGGTGGATATCGTCATTGGCACTCATCGGTTATTGTCCAAAGACATTAAATTCAAAAATCTCGGTTTAATTATTATCGACGAAGAACAGCGGTTTGGAGTCGGTCACAAAGAGAAACTTAAACTGCTTCGCAGTGAAGTGGATGTGCTGTCACTGACCGCCACACCCATTCCCAGAACGCTGAATCTCGCTTTGTCTGGGATCCGGGATATTAGTGTGATTGAAACTCCACCCACTAACCGTCTGCCGATTATTACCACCGTCGCGGCTTATGCTTCCGACCTAGTTCAACAAGCCATTGAAAAAGAAGTCAAACGAGGTGGACAAGTTTATTTCGTTCACAATCGAGTTCAAACCATTGATACGGTTCAGCACAAACTGGAAAAAATGATGCCGGAGGTTAAATTTATTCATGCCCACGGTCAAATGGGCGAACGATTACTGGCTAAGATTATGCAAGAGTTCAATCAGAACAAATATGATGTATTAATTGCTTCCACGATTATCGAAAACGGTTTAGACAATCCAAATGTAAATACTCTACTAGTAGATGATGCTGGGCACTTTGGCTTATCTCAACTTCATCAATTGCGTGGTCGAATCGGCCGAGGTAAAGTTCAGGCCTATTCCTATTTCCTGTACAACAAAGGCAAACTTTTGCCCAAAGCCCTTGAACGACTAAAGACCATCCAAGAGAACACTGAACTCGGTAGTGGCTACAATATCGCCATGCGCGATATGCAGTTGCGCGGAGCCGGTGGAGTACTGTCCAAACAGCAACACGGCCACATCACCGCTATTGGGTTGAGTTTGTATACCAAACTGTTGAACAAAGCGATTGAAGAAATGCGGACTGGTCATAAGATTAATGTCAGTGATGTAACGATTGATTTGCCGATTGCCGCCTACCTGCCGGTTAAATATGTTGATGCCGAAAGCCAGCGACTGAAGATCTATCAGACCCTCGGTATTATTGAAAACACTAACGAATTAGATGAGGAGTTTAAGAAATTATTCGAAAACTATGGCAAATTGCCGATCGAGGTAGTCAACCTCAAAAAACTTTTGCGGTTAAAATTGTCGGCTCTATCTACCCAACAAGTTACTTCTATCACTGCCAAGAATCTACATCCTAGTGATGTCGCACCAAAATATCTGATTACCATTCACTTAACCGAACCACCCAAACCCAAAATGCTCGAACCGCTAATGAAATTAGCTCCGAGTTTAGAAGTAGGGGAGAAGTATGTTGCCTTGAACCACACCGATTTTCCTGGCGACTGGCTCGAAGGCCTGACCGCCTTTGTGGGAAATATTAAAAAGATCTAAAAATTGTTACCCCGAGGAACCGAGAGGTAATGTCATTCCGGCTCCCGCCTGCAACGATTCGCCAGCCCGTAGTAGATACAACGTTTCTGGCGGGCGTAGCGATTCGGGCAGGCAGGCCGGAATCCATCTCTATTTGACCAAACCCCGCTCTGATAGTATGCTATTTGCGATTAGGTGGGTGGCTGTTTTAGCCAAAAATCACCCCACCAGCAACCTTGAAAAGTTGTATAAAGGAGACCCTAGATGTCTAAGAACACAAAGGGCAAGCAACCTTTCATTGTGCCTAATTCTGGAGGCAAGGGGATAATTGGGATACCGTGCCCTCTTGGTACTGCATCAATCAACCCCCTCATTGTCGAAAACACCTCTCATCAAACGTTCGACATAATCTGTCATAGGGGTACAAGACCGCGGCATACATGCGATAAGCTCATTGCTAGGCGTAGTCATGGTCTCGGCGGCTTCGGGATTAAGTGCCTCAATGGGGCCTGTGGGAATTTTTACAGCGCAAGGGAACTAGCTGTCCTAGAGATGGTTTTTCGGATGTGTAACGGAGAAGTAAGCTGGCCTTCTATACAAACAAGACTAGAAGATTCTATTATGCACATTCTTGGTCTTGCTTTTCCGATTTTTGATGAGGTTTACCACCTCTTTCACTGTGCTGTCGGCGTTTCAACCCGGGCACTTTTAGAACACAATCTGAGTGTTATTGGCACCACGTGGAATCAGCCAGCACTCCTCATCCCCATCCCGGCTGGCATCACCTTTCCCGCCCTCCACGACTTGATTGCCAAGACAAGCTATGCACAGCGTAGAGAGAATCAGGACACATTCTGGTGGCCAGATTTGGCCGAAATGGCTCAAGGGATCTGGGGTCAAGATTACCTTAACTTGAACCAAACCACCCAAGAAAAATTGGTACTGGTACGTGTTCCCGATACAACATTGTCCACTTTTATAACGGCAAGTATCGAAAATAATGACTACAATGAACACTTCGTTAGCAATCTTTCAGCCATCGAAGCCATCACTCTCCTCTGGATTATCCACCATGTGTCCGAGTACTACCCCCACCAGCGGATGAGTGTTATCACTAACGATGAGGTCTGTATCTCATACGATCTTGGCCGTGGTTATACCAGAGCTCAAGTTCGGCTTTACCGTAGTGACAAGGCCACCATGCTCCGCCTACTCAATACCCACCCCACGTACAAGGTAGAAGTTCTACCACGTCTTTCACAAGACACCAGCACACTCTCTCCATCAGACAGCTTTGACCGCATCATTAAAACCTCCTCCGACTAACACGCACTTTCGAACTCAAAAACCCCAGTTTCGGCTGGGGTTTTTTCTTGCTCTACAACTACTTTTCTGCTACTCTCAAACCAAACCTGCCTTCGGTAGGTAAATCTGGGGCGAACATAAACAGACCCAAACCTAACCGGGGGTAGTATTATGAAATATTATTCTCGCCTAATTTTGGCTTTCGGAACGGGACTGTTTTTCCTGTTCTCACCAGTCCAAGCTCAAGCCCCTGACTTTACTCCGACAACAGCCGGAGAAATTACAGATTCGGTTACCGAGAACTCTCTCTCCTCTGTCATTCTGAGCGAGCAAGGCGAGTCGAAGAATCTAGTTCCGGCAGACCGGGACGCTTCGCTTAAATCGTCTGAATCTGAAAAAATGATTCCCCGAAGAACTGAGGGGCTACCATTAAGTTTAATCCTCCCCCTCTCCGGTCCCTCCATCCACACCAACTACACTGGTAGCGCCGATACTTTTGCTTGGACTGACATTAATAGTGGCAAAGCCACAACTTACGGCGTAATTGACGACCAATTTATTTATCAACCAAATGACACTTGGTTTGTTTATGGTCTCTTTGGCCCAATTGAGGCCGTTAACTATGACTATAATGTTAAATATCTCGAATGGGGTGGTCGACACAATGGAATCGATTTGGCTACGACTACCGGTACCCCAGTAATATCGGCTAGCGGTGGGGAAGTGGTCTTCACTGGCACAAGGGCTGGTAACACAATTGTTGTGCAAACTGGTGATTTCCAAATCACTTATTCTCATCTAAGTAAAATTTCAGTATCAGTAGAGGAGAAGGTAACCCAGGGTCAGATAATCGGCTTGACTGGTAAGTCCGGTACTACCAATCCCCATCTCCACTTCCAAATTGACCAAATCACAGGCGGGGAGCGCTGGGCGATTAACCCCGTCAAATACTTGCTCCCAGAGTTACAGACCGCTATTATGCCGGACGTTCCCGCTAACCGATACGCAGATAACCTGGGAATGCTCTCGACCGAAAACTTCCGCTGGTAAAAATATCGCTCTATCTAGTCAAAAACTCTTGACCTAGAGCCGAGAATCCGTTTATAGTAGGGGAGTGATTTGCTTACCGCCTAAGCAGATTATGTAGTTTAAAAATCTGGGAGGAACTTTAGTGTTAGAAACCATCAAAAAGGTCGCGCGAGAAGTTGGCCTGGGCGAACGAGACATTTTCATTCAACGGGTGAACAACGGAATAATCCGCATGTTCAGTACCAGCGACAAAAAAGGGCCTCGCTTCGAGATTGAAGCGATCAGAACGGACGGCCGTCGTGTAGCACGTTTTTCTTTCTTCACGACATGCTTTGTTACAAATCAAGGTGTCTTGAAGGTTGAGGAATTTCTGTTCCAAAATTGCCATGTCGGAAGCGATGGCCTCATCGCTATCCCACCAGCAATTGCTCCAGTCCCGCCTGGGCAAACCGTCTTATCCACTTACGGTAGTAAGATTCCGAGGACTGGCCACCTGGCCACCGACTTCGGCTCGGGTGACCGAACTGTTTTTTAGCATCTTTCTCGATCATTGTTTATACCCCAACTTCGGTTGGGGTATATTTTTATACTGTCATTGCGAGTCCTTTAGTTCCATTCAGGATGGACTCCGCGAAACAATCTAGATTGCCACGCTCCATTCGGTCGCTCACAATGACAGAAGGGAATAAATTTGCCACCAGAGCGATAAAGTAGTAGTATTCGGATGTCTTAATTCAGATAGTTCATTAACAAGTCATTTGGTAAAAATCACTTGGGAGGTGATGAAGTAATGTTTGGCTCTCAGGAAGAAGAGCAACAAGAACGAACGGAACGTAAACGAGACATCCAATCAGTCACTGATTGGATGTCAGGTGTGATTCGGGGCGAAGCGACCCGAACATTTGAAGTCGGTTCATTGCAATTTGAGGCAACAACCACCACTGAGTGCCTTGATGTCCAGTGTCTCGACACCAGCCAACCTGATGCACGTCTCAACCGATCCAGCTACCTCAAGATTAGTTTTTCTCCGGCTGATTTTGAGCCGTGGGTACGCTCACAGATGCCGTCCTTGAAACATAAGCGAATAATACCTATTCCCAAAGTCCCACCGAAACCCATTTCAACCGAAGATTAGCAACTCTTAGCCCACCAGTACTATGGTGGGCTTTTTCATATTAAAACCACCTATAAATTAGTTAAATATCGCTCTGGGAGCGTATTGTTTAAGGGCGATACCCGTAAACGGGGGAGTGATACCTATTTAGTCATTCTGAACTTGTTTCAGAATCTACATAGATTTCTCGACTACGCTCGAAATGACATTTTTATATTCGGCGGGGGAGGTCCCTCGGCTACACTCGGGATGGTCCAAGAGACCAAGATAGACAATGTCGCACAATGTATCTTGTGCGAAGTCCTAAGTAGATATCTCCTTATTTGAGATTCGGTGCTCGGTTATTGATTATTGCCCCAGTTATCCTTCACTCCCCGGTGTGATTACCGCACTTTCAATCGCGGCCCACTGACAGCCCTCATTATCTGCTGGAACCAGTATGGTGGCCTGATCCCCTGGTTTAAGCTTAAAGTATGTTACAGAGGCCATCAGGACCTGATAGGACTTCCCGCCAGCCACAACCTTATATTGGTCGTTTTCATAGACCACCGTCCCAATTAAACTCTTCCGTTCAATTGGACCGATTTGTTTAAAGATAAATGAACCATCATCTTGAATGGTTAATTTCAACACATCGCCAGCCACCAATTTTGATTTACTAGCATAATTAGCCGGCACTGGATACTTCTTGCCGTCCTTGTCTAGCATATGCTCACCATCAAACACGCCTTCCACCACATTACCTTCGGACTTTAATCCGATTGTCCGACTCGGCAGGTCATCAAATGAGGTACCCAAGAGTTCACCTAAAATCTGCTTGGCCGAAGCCAAGTTAGCAGTAGCGGTTTCTAGCAATTGTTTGACGACTTCGATTTTTGATTTGTCTGGCATTTTGTTTCCTTTCTTGTTTATCTTGTTTAGAACTTGGTATTTGGTTTGGTATTTGAAATTTGGAATTTGTTTGTCATTTGATATTTGTTATTTATTCTGGTATGCCCGAGCATACTATTTTTAACCTATAATGGCAACCTCCCAGACAGGTCAATATCTTTCACATATTTAATTCTTTCTCCGACCTGTAATTCGACAGTCCGGCGATCTTTACCAAACTTCAGTCGTGACAGTTGCTTGATGGCCTGACCAATTCGAGGGTTATCAGACCCCATTGGGGGTAGTGTCTGCATGGTAAAGGGCTTGCTAGAGGCTCCACTAATCATTAATTTCACATAGGCATTCCGACTCTCAATATTCACTAAATCATTCTCACTCACTTCTGGCGCAAATTCCTTGCCGATTACATCGGTGTCCAGTGCTCCAATTCGGAAGGCCACAATCGAGCCCACATTGCCTAGCACCGCATCACGAATCTTATCTTCTAGTTGAGCCACAAACTGGTGAGCGATAGTTAAGTTCAGCCGATACTTTCTGGCCTCTGACAAAATCGTTGAAATTGAATCGGTGGTTACATTCTGAAATTCATCAATATACAAATAGAAGTCAGGCCGGTTGGCTTCTGGCACATCGGCCCGACTAAGCGCTGCCATCTGCAGTTTTGACACAATAATAAATCCGAGCAGGTTGCTGTTAATATCACCAGTTAAGCCCTTAGCCAAGTTCACCAATAAAATCTTTTTGTTGTCCATAATGTCTCGAATATCAAAAGCGCTCTTGGTTTGACCAACAATATTCCGCATCATTTCGTTGCTAATAAACCGTCCCACCTTCGAAACAATATAAGAGAACAACTCCCCTACTTGATTACTTTTTTCGGCCTGGGCAAACTCTTCTTTCCAGAACCGCAACACCGTTGGGTCGGTCACATGTTGTAACTTGCGTTCGCGAAACGCCCTGTCAGTAAAGACCCTCGGAATATCAATGAGCGTCGCCCCTTCTTCAGAATCGGCCAGTAGTAGCAACATCGAATTTCGCATATAGTGTTCAAAAATCGGACCGACAATTCCTGAACTCTGCGGATCAAATAACTTATAGAAAATCGCGATCATTTCCGCTACCACCATATCGCGCGCGGCCGCGGTTTTGGCTTCTAATAAATTCAATCCTAACGGTCGTTCAATGTCTGGCGGATAAAAATAGATTACATCATCTACCCGGTCTTTTGGCACCCGCTGAAGAATCCATTCAATCATGTCGCCGTGAGGATCAATTACACACACTCCCTCGCCATTGATAATGTCCTGCAAGGCCAGATTCTGCATCCAGGTAGTTTTACCAGTCCCGGTTTTACCAATCGTATAAATATGCCGACGCCGGTCATCAGTTTTGATTCGAACCGTTTTTTCGACTCCTCGAAACACATTTTTACCCAAAATCACACCTTCACTCGGCAGATTGTCCGGTCCAGCCAACCGCTTGGCTTTTTGCCATCTAAGGTTTGGTGTATCGGTCTGAACTGTTGGAATATGGAAAATAGTCGCTAACTCTTCAGTATTTAAAATGAAACTATTTTTTATGTCACCAAACTGACGCAATACATAATTGCGAATTACTTCTTGTTCGATTTGATTGCTGGCTTCAAATTGATTTAACTCCGGCGAACTAAATTGCAAAAAACTATCTGCCAATGACTTGAGGTGCATTCTAGCAGATGGTTCGTCTGGAGCAGCGGTGATTAATCGGATTACTACATCAAATCCTGGTTTTGAGGCCTTTTGTTCAATCCGGCCAATCACCTCTTCCTGAAGTTGAGTCAACTTCTTCGGAACTTCGCCACCCTTGTCTTTATCTTGGGGGCCAACTAGCCCAGTCAGGCCTTTAATTACTCCTTTACTGATACTACCTGATTCCTTGCCTTGTTGCATGGCCCGAGCGATACCGTGGGCTTTTCCTTGCCATTTGCTATTAGTAGTTGGACGAAAAGCAATCTGAATACTGGCCCCGGACTTCATATCTACCAATTTACTTAAAGCGTTGGTTAACGCATTCAATCCGTCAGTTGTCATCTTTTCAAAAGTTACAATCGGCAACCAACTTTCTTTCTTTAATTTAAGTTGAGTAGCCGCCGTTCTCCCCTCTTTGGGAAAAATATTTGGATACGGCGCCCGTTCCACCGCCGCTTCCGGATATTGAGAAGTAATTTGTTTTTCCACAAAATCTACCAGTTCTTCAGGCGCAGTTAAGTAAAATGTAATCAACTCCCCTTCGGTCGCAATTTCAAAAGTAAAGTGCCGTTCCCCTACCACTTCGGCTACTCCGGTCAGGTTTCCCAAAATTACTTCCATTGGCGAAATCAATGCCTTGAGTTCTTTTTGGGCGTCGTCTCTCTTCCCCTGTGGGACTGTAATCATTAAATTAACCCGAGTTCTAACATCGTCTTGCTGAACTACTGGCTTTTTGCGCATAAAAATAAACCAGCCGATAATGGCCAGCCCAACCAATCCAATTATTATCCCCAGCCAAGTCATGATTCGGTTTTAGTTATTGAGCGCGTTTGTAACCTTATACATCGCTCTACTATCTGTCGTTAGATTTGAGTCGAGAATCTCATCAATCTTGGCGTAAATATCATCCGATTGGCCTAAACTTCTTTCTGTAACTACTTCCATTATTCCAACCGCTCTCTGATTGGCGTCCTCTGGAAATGCCTCGTGATCAGAAAAAGGCACCGCCACCTCTGGCTCAAACTCGGCGTCTGGAGCCATCCTCGAACCAGTTAGCTCAATTGGCTGGGGTTTTTTATCTTGTTCGTAAAATGAACCCTTCTGTCCTTCTTGCTTATTATTCCCCCGTTTTTCTTGTCCCATAAACGGTTTTTCGTTATTTTTACCTTTCAAATCTATTATACCACACTTTATTTATTATGTCAATAGGTCTATCAAAATTTGCTGTACCAGAGCGGGTTCTGCCCCTCCCCCACTCTTTTTGATCACTTGCCCCATCAAATAGGCCGACACCTTAACATCACCGGCCTTAAACTTGGCTACCACCTCCGGATTTTCATCTAATACCTGACCGACCATTTCTCGCAAAACAGCATCATCCATTGTTTCGGGAATTTTACCGGTTTCTAAATATTTTTTGGCAGCCGTAGTTGAAAGATTGTGTTTACCAACTACATCCATAAATTCGATTAACTTTTCCTCGTCATTAAATTTTTCAATCCAGTTTGCGACTTGGGTAGGATTGAGTCCACCCCTTGAATGCAACACCCCCAAAAACAGCACCAACTTATCTTTATCTTGTAATTCAACAACCCGGTCATATGCTAAACCTTTTTGTTCTGCTCTTTCGCGCAGAACGGACGGCAATATCAATGATCGGTTCCACTTTTCGATCTGTTCATCATTGATAGTAATCGGTGGCAAATCCGGTTCTGGGAAATACCGATAGTCCACCGAACCTTCTTTACTGCGTTGCGACACAGTTGAATTGGTTTTTTCGTCCCAGCCCCTGGTTTCTTGTTCTATTTTCTCGCCCCGTTCCAACATTTCGGTCTGTCTAACAATTTCAAATTTGAGCGCTTGTTCCATAAACTTAAACGAGTTCATGTTTTTAACTTCGACTTTGGCTCCTAATGTTGGCTGTCCAATTGGTCTGACCGATACATTCGCGTCCACCCGCAGGTGACCTTTTTCCATGTCAGCCGATGACACACCCAGTAATCGAACGAGGCATTGCAGTTCCTGCATAAACGCCCTGGCTTCTTCGGGCGACTTAATGTCTGGTTCGGTTACAATTTCGGCCAATGGAGTCCCACACCGATTCAAGTCCACCAATGTAGCATCCGAAGTATGGACCAGTTTTCCGGCATCTTCTTCTAAATGGAGTCGGGTAATCCCGACTGTAAATTCATGTTTGGTCTTCCGATCAGTCCCCAAATAATCCACCACCAGATTACCTTTTTCACCCACCGGATAAAAGAATTGGGAAATTTGATAACCCTTGGGTAAATCAGGATAAAAATAATTTTTGCGATCAAACCGTTGCATTGGATTAATCGAACAACCCAACGCTAGAGCGGTTTTAATTCCCCAATCGATTGTTTGACCATTAATCACCGGCAAAGTTCCAGGATAGCCCATGCACACTGGGCAGACATTGGTATTGGGTTTGGCTGTATCCGAATTATTGTCGCACCGACAAAACATCTTGGATTTGGTTCCAAGTTGAACGTGGATTTCCAGTCCAATCGTCGCCTCATATTTGTCGATTGTTTTATTCATTGATTAGATTGGTGAGATCGGATGAAATTGATTAGATTATTTATAATGCTCCCAGCTGTTTTAAGGCCCGCCGGAAATTATCGATCGTTCTTTCCACTTGCAATCGCGTTAATCTAGTATCAATATTGTGAGCCAGTTCATTTCGAACCTTGTGAGCTTGCCAGGCGACATCAACATTGCCGAACAATGACCGGGAATTTCGTAACCGTTCACCAAGATTACTGCCAGCCACCTGCCTTTGCTGCAATACATAATTCAACAATTTATCCGCCTCAAAGATGGCTTTAACCCATTCCGATTCATTATCGCCCTCAATTAATAATTCGAGATTGATCCAAGTTCGCTGAATTTTTGCCTTATCCGCATCAGACAGGGTTCGTTTTTTGGATATGGCGTACAATAAAAGTCCGCCACCCACCAACGTCACAATAAAAATTATCCAGCCGTAAATCATAAATTATTATCCTCTATTTATTGTCTGAGCGAAGCCGACTAGGCGCAGTTGAAGACCTACTCCATGGTAATCCTTCGATGCGCTTCGCTTACTCAGGAAATAATCTTTTAATATTCGTAACCCAATACTTATCTTACTTGTTCATAAGCATATGCCACCCGCAAAATCGTCTTTTCATCAAACTGTCGGCCCATGATTTGCAAGCCAACCGGTAGCCCTTCGACTTCGCCACCCGGCACCGAAATAGCTGGCAGACCCGCCAAACTGGCGGGGGCAGTCAATAAATCAGCTCTGTACATGCTCAAAGGGTCTTGGACTCGTTCACCAATTTTAAAAGCTACCGTCGGAGTAGTTGGAGAAATTATTACATCGACTTGCTCAAATGCCTTATCAAAATCTTGTTTAATTAAAGTTCTCACCCGCTGGGCCTTGTCATAATAAGCGTCGCGAAAACCCGCCGACAATGTATAAGTTCCCAACATAATTCGGCGCTTCACTTCCACTCCAAAACCTTGGGCCCGCGATTTGTCATACACTTCCCATAAATTATTAGCATCCTTAGCACTAATGCCGTATCGAATTCCGTCATACCGGGCTAAGTTGGCCGACACCTCGCTGGGTTGAATAATATAGTAAGTCGCCAAGGCATATTTGGAATTGGGCAAAGAAATCTCTCGAACAACAGCTCCCTGTTTTTCTAACATTTCAATTCCCAAACGCACCACTTGAACGATTGTTTCATTCACCCCCTCGCCAAAATATTCTTTCGGCACTCCAATCTTCAAGCCCTTAATATCGCCATCCAACACACTCACATAATCCGGAACTTCAATATCTACCGTTGTAGAATCATGTTCATCATATCCGGCAATTATTTGCAATACCCGGGCTGCATCTTTGACACAAGTCGTGATTGGACCGATTCGATCTAAAGAACTAGCCATCGCAATTAATCCGTACCGGCTAACTCGACCATAAGTCGGCATCAGCCCCACTACTCCACAAAAACTAGCCGGTTGTCGAATCGAGCCACCCGTATCACTACCTAATGCAAATGGGACCATTCCAGAGGCCACCGCGGCCGCACTCCCACCCGAACTTCCCCCTGGCACTCTGGTCTCGTCAACTGGGTTTTTGGTCACGCCGTAAGCCGAATTTTCGGTACTGGAGCCCATCGCAAATTCATCCAGGTTAGTTTTGCCGATTAAAACCGCTCCAGCTTCGCGCAAACGTCTGACCACTGTTGCCTCATATGGCGACTCAAAATTCTCCAAAATTTTTGAGGCGGCAGTCGTCTTGGTTCCCAGCGTGACAATATTGTCTTTGCACAAATACGGCACATTCAGAATGCCAGTTTTTGAAATAATCGGTTTGGCAACAGTAGCCAATATTGCATTCAAATCGGATTTGACTTTAATCGTCGTCAGCGATTCCTTTGTTGCCTGTTCAATCCCTAATTTTTCCGCTTCTTCAATATTCATACTCTGTCATGCTGAACTTACAATGTCCCGAATTTACCGAGGGGTTTCAGCACCTAGATCCTGAAACAAGTTCAGGATGACAGAAAAGTTATACTTTTCTGTCAAACACTTTCTTCACCTTGATATAACCTTTTTCTGATGTCGGCGCCCGCTGTAAAAATTCTTCGCGAACAATTTCGCATTTACCAATTGCATCAACCGCTGTGACATTTTTTAAATCAGTAATCTGCATGGTTTCATCCACCGTTGAGGTATCCACTTTCTGTAATTCATCGACATACCCCAAAACCGCCGACAGTTCTTCGGCATACTTAGACGTTTCTGACCCAGTCAGCCCGATATGGGCCAATTTAGCCACCCAATCAACTTGTTCCTTTGGTAATTTCCCCGTTTTCATTTTTGGAATTTGGTGCTTGGTGATTGGTTATTACACTCATTCTATGGGGTCATTATACCTGAAAAATCAGACCAAAGACAAAGAAAAAACCCGCTCCAGATACCCTAGAGCGGGTTAAGCAAAAGAAACAATCTCGTTATCAGACCTTTAGTCACCGATCTTTGCCATAGTCGCTTGATAATCCTTCTCTGCTTCCTCTATGGCCTTCTGGCAAACCTCTTGGCGAATTTTTCCGGCACGCAACCGGAGAGTCCGCTCAAACTTTGTCTGATGCATGGGTGACAGTTGCTTTCCTAACATTCGCTGGTTTTGTTCTATTGAACGCAACTGTTCTTGGGTGAAAGCATGCCGGACCATGTCCCGCCACTGTTTTAAAGTCGCACTTGATTTCGTATCGTCCTGTTCACCTGACATAAGATTTCGCCAACCTCCTTTGACTAGATCTCCGCTAAAAGATTCACCAGTCACCGTCTGGCCATCTGTCGCCGTCTCCGCCGAATCCATATTTTCCAGCCGTCACAACAGGCCTGGAAATACGCTCGGAAACCATGTACCCGTTTTGCGGTGCTAATTGGGCCCAACCCGAGATAACCATGGTCACCCGGGTGCGTCCTGAATCTCACCTCTTCTTTACGTTCCACTCGTCATCACCCCCTCGGAATGCACTTGTTCAGATTGCGCTGTCGGCTGGTGGCTTCTAAGGTCGGGGCGGTTTGCGCACCGATCAATCATGCATTGACCAATCCACACGCCATTAATGATACAGCGCTCTTCGCGAAAATGTTCGCAGTGTTCCCTGTCATTGGTCCAGTTAGATGCTGTCTGTCTCGGAATGGTAGGAACTTTTGGATCTGGGAACCCTAGATGACTTTGTTTAAATCGACCCTGTGATCTGTATGGATACCTTTTCAGATATTCCCCTACCGTCATTTCGGGCTCCGCATACGACACTGTTAGCCCAGGTGCCACATCGGCAATCTTCGCTTCTAGTGGGAATACTTCAAGATAATCCCTCACCGTTCCGCCCACCTTCGTGGTCATTGAAAGGGATAATTTTTGCTCCCCATCGGCTCTGCCCCCTTCCTTGCTCTTACCTGACAATACACTCACCTCCCAGTGATGTAACAATACAACATGTAAAAGAACACTAAAAACTGACGCCTGAATGTATCACACTACCCTGCCAATTGTCTAGAGTTAGACCAAATTAGTTCCAGATATGGATAAAAAATCATTACCCCAACAATTACCGCCCCGATTGCCATAATCAGGGTTAGTCCTGCCATCATATCTTTAGCAATTCGGAAGTGTGAATTGATTTCTTTGTTCACGCCATCTAACACATTTTCCAACACGCTATTGGTGGCTTCCGCTGCTAGAACTAGCAAAATTACCAGGGCCAAAATGGCTTTTTCAACTACTCGAAGTTGCAACCAATATGCTACCGCGATTACTATCACTGCCACGATTACTTCAATCCGAAAATTTTGCTGTCCCCGAAACAGTTCACCAATCCCTCTCATCGCATAAACAAAACTATTTTTCAGACGCAATAGGTTAATCACAACAATTTAATAAAACTTTTTTCATCCAAAATTTTCACTCCTAATTTTTTGGCTTGATCGGATTTACTTCCCGGATTAATTCCTACCACCACAAAATCGGTTTTAATCGAAACTGAACTCGAGGCCTTTCCGCCTAACATCCGAATTTTGGCTTCGGCTTCTTCTCGGCTCATTGAGTCCAAAGTCCCCGTCACTACAAATGTCTTTCCCGCCAATTTGTGCGAAGTCAGTGCTGTCGCTCGTTTGATTACCACTCCGACCGCCAATAGTTTTTCGACCAGCGCTAAATTATGTTCGTCTTGGAAAAATTCAAAAATACTGTTGGCTACTTTTTCACCAATCCCATCCACCTCCTGAAAACTACTGGGGAAGATATGTATAATTTCATCCAAATCAGAAAAAGTATTTGTTAAATCTCGTGCCGTCTGTGCCCCCACATGCAATATCCCCAGAGCATAAATAAACCGATTGAATGAAATGGTCTTGGATGATTGAATTGATTGGATTAAATTGCTGGCACTTTTCTCGGCAAACCGCTCCAGCGGTTCAATATCACCCTCTTCCAGAGTAAACAAATCGGCCGGGTCACGCACTAAACCCTCTTTGTAGAGTTGCTCTAATATCTTCGTGCCTAGCCCATCAATATCAAAAGCATCTCGCGACACAAAGTGTTCCAGTTTGCGCAATTGCACCACAAAGCAATTTTTATTCGCACATTTATGCGCTACTTCGCCCTCTACTCGCACTACCTTGTCACCGCAAATTGGACATTTGTCCGGCATTCGAAATGGTTTGGCTGAATTTGGTCGTTTAGATTTTATGACGCTGACCACTTCCGGAATCACATCACCGGCTTTTCGAACAATGACCGTATCGCCAATCCTCACATCTTTGCGCTTAATTTCATCTTCATTGTGCAGAGTCGCCCGAGACACGGTCGAACCGGCCAATTTCACCGGCTCCAATACCGCTACCGGAGTCAGAGTACCTTGCCGTCCCACTTGCACCACAATGTCTAGAATCTTTGTCGGTTTTTGCTCGGCCGGGAATTTATAAGCGATTGCCCATCGGGGTGCCTTGGCTGTCACTCCCAACATCCGTCTAGTTGCTAAATCGTTTACTTTTACTACCACTCCATCGATTTCATATGGCAGTTCATCTCTGCCTTCGGCCCATTTCCGGATAAACTTTTCGGCTTCGGACAAATCACGGCATAGTTGATTCTTTGGGTTAACCGAAAATCCCAAATCAGTTAACTCTTTCAAAATTTCAACTTGGGTCTTAGGTGAGACACCACCCTCTAAGTCATAAACAAAACTTTTTAATCGTCTCCCTGATGCCACTTTCGGATCAAGCTGACGCACTGTCCCTGCCGCTAAGTTGCGCGGGTTAGCGTACAACTGCCCACTAGTTTTTTGTTGCTCGGAATTAATTTTGGCAAAATCCCTCTTGCTAATATAGATTTCTCCAGAAACCACCATGTCTAATAGCTTTGATAGCTTCAGCGGGATATCCCGCACGGTCTTGATTGTATGAGTTACATCCTCACCGGTCACCCCATCACCTCGCGTGGCCGCCGTCGCCAGCAACCCATCGCGATAAGTTAGTACAATTTGCAAACCATCAATCTTTAACTCGCAAACATAATCCCATAACCCCTCTTCGCTCTTTCCCTGGTGATGCCCCGTCATTCTGGGAAGCAAAGCGTCTCCAGAATCGTAAGATGTATTTATACGATCCTGGGCAAGCCAGGATGACGCAGAACGGTGGGTGGAGTTATATAATTTCTTGGCTCGCTGTTCAAAGTCCTCTACTTCTTGAAGGGAAAAAGCATCATCCAACGACATTCGTGGACGGCTATGACGCACCTTTTTGAATTCGCCCGAGACCTTGTCTCCGACTCTTTGGGTTGGCGAATCGGAAGCAACCAAATCCGGATACTGGGTCTCTAAACCAACCAGTTTGCGGTATAGACGATCATATTCAGCATCCGAAATCTCTGGCTTATCCAACACATAATACAGCCGATTATGCCGGTTCAACTCCCGTCTCAACCGTTCAATTTCTGTTTTTGCTTCCGCCTTATTCATAGGTCCATCTTACCACCCATGTTGCAAGAGAAATCTAACCAAAGGGAGTTTTCTCCAGATTGGCAAAGATTGGTCTAGATTGGTGAGATTGATTAAATTATCTCCGCTCATTATGCGGATCATAATCATCATCCAACTTGATTGTCTCGTTCGGTTTTAGTTCGCTGGAGTTTTTTTGTTCCTCTTCCCGCTGTTTCCTGGCTCGATCCAGTGCGTCTTTCATTGAACCGTCAGCGTCTTTCAAGTCATTCATCAAGGTCTTTGCCACATCGGCTTTTTCGCTTTCGCTCAACGGCGTCTGCTTTTGACGCTCAACTTTAGAGATCAAATTCTTCAACAAATCCACTTTTGGACCCTGCCGGGTGGGAGCAGAAGAACTGGCCGACAGACCGGGTTGACGATAAGCCGGACTGGCCGGATAAGAAGGTGCATAAGGCGCTCTATTGCCCATCTGTGGCCGTTGGGAGTATCGAGACGACTGTGGAGGCCGGGATTGCCCCGCCGAAGACAGTGCCGCGCTGACATCCGCACTTGATAGCACCTTGCCCTCCACGAATGCCACATCTTTGGCATACCGCTCCCGCGACAACTTAATGATTTTATCATTACCTTGATTTTGATCGGTTGAAGGCGGCAAAGTCACGGCCGAGAACGCGTTTGCTGTCAGCCCGTCAATCGACAATTTCAAATAGATTTTGAAAATGTCCAAATTGACCAAGTCCTGCTCGTCAAATACTGGCGCAAATTCCTTGGTCAAAAATCCTGCGTCATCACCACCAACTCTAAATGAAATTAGGGTTCCGACATTACCAAAAATTGCGTTCTTAACCGTATCGGACAATTGGCTCATATATTGGTTGGCCAATGTTAAACTCAAATGATATTTTCTGGCTTCCGACAAAATCGTGGCAAACGAATCAGTGGCAAAGTTTTGGAACTCATCCACATACAAGAAAAAATCAGGCCGTTTGGTTTCTTCGACATCGGCCCGGCTCAAAGCCGCCAACTGTAACTTGGTAATCATTAACGCTCCAAGTAACGCCGCGTTATCTTCCCCAATCAACCCCTTGGCCAATTTAATCAAAACGATTTTGCCTTCATCCATTACTTGTCGCATATCAATCGAACTCTTGGGCTGGCCCACAATATTACGGATAACCGAAGACGACAAGAACTGCCCGACCTTATTTAAAATTGGTGAAATTGTTTCATTTCTTTGGCGCTGATCCAACCGATCGTATTCATTTAACCAGCGCTGTTTGATTACTGGATCTTTCACCACATCAATTACTCCTGCCCGAAATATGTCATCCGTGAATAACCGCGGGACCATCATCAGAGTCGCGTCAGGATAGTCCAGCAAAGCCAAGATAGCCGAAGACAACCAATATTCAAGTCGTGGCCCCCACGACTCACCAAAGATTTTTTTGAATACGCCGACTACTCCCGAAGCCGTGACTACTTTTTGGTCTGGAGTATCAACTTCCAAAACATTAAATCCAATTGGAAAGGCCCGGTCGCCTGGATCAAATATAATCACATCATTCACTCGATAAGACGGAATTCGCTCCAACACATAATCCACATACTCACCGTGCGGATCCACTACCCCCACCCCCCTCCGTTCGCGAATATCATCGAGTGTCATATTCTCTAATAATGTTGATTTACCTACACCGCTTTTCCCAATGATATAAATATGTCGGCGACGATCTTTTATTTTAATCCCAAATTTTTCCGTGCTACCACGGAAATCAGTCAGGCCTAAATTCGTCAGTTCTTCAGCCGGAATTTCATCCGCCAACGGCAAATTCGCCGGTGGCTCCCCCTTCTTACTTCCCGCCCACACAATATGCGGAGTAGTCACGGTTTTACTCGGCAAATGATAAATGCTGGCCAGTTCCGCGACATTTAATACCGAACCGCTGCCACCAAATTGACGTTGTTCATAGGCCCGTAAAATTGCTGCCGCCGATGCGCTAATCGGAGATGCTACAAAACCATTCAGGTTAGTGGTATTGAATTGTTTGAATGAACCAACTACCAAATCCAATTTCTGTCGAGCCGTTGGAATAGATTGGTCCAGAGCCACTATCCGAATCCGAGTTTGAAAACCCAGTTTATTACTTTTCTCTTCAATTCGTTTTAAAACTTCATCTACCCCTGGCGCTAATTCAACTTTACCGGGAACTAGCGGTGGAGTTGGTTGACCGCTAATTGCGGTCCGCACCACATCCGAAGCCAAGCCGGTCAGCCCCTTTATCAGAGTAGTTTTAAAGTCCTTCTTACCGGCCTTAATTGCTGCGATATAGTTAATCGCTCGATTTCTCCAGGCGTCACTTTCTGGCCGCATCAAAATTTGGATCCGGACTTGCGATACTCCTTCTAGTTTGCTCAAAGTCGCCGTAATCCCAGCCAATGGATCAACATCAAAGTTATCAAAACCCTTAATCGGGAAAATATCTTCTCGAACCAATGACAACTCGGCTGCGGCCGCGCTCAAGTCACCCTCGACTTTTTCGGTCTTGGCATAATCCTTCACTTCATACACATTTACACCTGGGTACTGGGCATAAACTTGTCCTTCGACATAGCCCTGCAAATGACGCGGTACCCACACAAAAAATCGAATTGATTTTTCTTTGGCCTGCAATTCAAACGCAACATGTTCTTGGGTTAAATCCTTGCGCTTATCCAACTCTGGCCGATAAATCCCGTGCAGAGAAGCGAACATCAATTCGGCCGCCAATGGCGTGGTCTCATTTTCTTTTGGTACTTCGATTGCTAACACCACCCCTTCCTGACTCTTGCCTTCTGCTGAAATCGGCACCGTGGTCGGTGTAATTTTGGATTCGGCCAACCCTGCCGGTTTAGTAGTTGGTTCCACCATCGGCCGACTATTAATCGAATTCTTCCGCCAAACAACAACCAGCCAAAACAAAATCAGCCAACCAGTTACCAGTAAGCTGACGAGTAGCAAATTCCATCCGCTCAAGAACATATCTGCGTTATTAAATCTAACTAATTATTCCACCAATTCGTACAAACCGCGACCAACTTTTCTAAACATCGATTTATTCTGTAAGTTAGCCACTACCGTATTTCGTTTCACTTCCCGTTTTGCCAATACGGCTTCGATAATATCTTCAACTGACAACGGCCGACCGGCTTGTTTCAAAACTTCTTTCACCACATCTAAAACCACGCCCGGCTGGAACCCCCAGGATTTCAAAGCATAAATCCCTCGACCGACCAACACAAACCGCTTGTCGCCAATCAATTCATTGTGGACCGTCCGACTCAATACTGGCTTTCCCGCCGGATAAGCCCGGTTAATCGCTTCAGCAATATCAGTAAAATGCTTCGGTTTACCACTGACTTCTAAAATCAAAAATACCTTATCCCGAATTCGCTTCGGCACCACAGTTGGCCAGGCAGCCAGTCCCCACTTACCATCAGCCGCTTGAGCAATTTGAGTTGAGATGCTTAGCAGTCCAGTTAATATTGTTGGGCTAAGTTGTGATTCATAAGTTTGGTAGGTCTCTTGATGCAATAGTGCTTCCCATAATTCTTTTTCGGTCATCGTCCGATTGGCATCAGTCAAAACCTTGGCCAAAGCCGATAAAATCGGCGTAATTAAATTTTGCGGGAAACCGCGCTTCATCCAACCGGTCTGCAGTTCTGACAAATTCGGTAATGCCACTACTGCTTCGTTTACGTCCATCACTAACCGCAAAGCATTAGTTTTAAGTTCCGCCTGATCGGCTTGAGGTGATTTTAGATAACTAGTCAAACCATTAACCGACAATACTCCGCCAACTTCAGATAAATGACTATTGATCAATTTAATCAATTGCACCAAATCCTTAGTTGGTTTTTCAATTAGTTTGCGCAAAGTCGCGGATTCAATCTGACGAACCCGCTCACGAGTAATATTAAACTTTTTACCCACCGCTTCTAATGTCACTTTCTTACCATTCTCTAAACCGTAGCGGTTGATTATCACATCGCGCTCTCTTTCTTTAAGACCATTCATCGCATTGATTGCCACCACAAAAGGATCAAGCGCTCCCCGGCTCTTTTCTTCCTGTTCAACCATAATCGATTTGATTACCGATTCTGGCTCCATGTTGTTGTCGGAATTTTCCATGTTCTCTACCTACATCCTAATTATACCATATCGCCAGGTGTTTGTCAACTGCGTTCTACCCCTGTAAAAATGTGGACAAAATCAACATAAATACGCTCCACGAGCGTATTTACTGGCTACTATCCCGAGTCGTTCCCTCTCTCCTACCCGTCTTCCCCTAAACTTGTCACTTATCACCTATCACCGCAGGTCCTTCCGTAGTTCTGCTGTACAGCAGAATCAAAGAGCCACTCGGTGGGTTTTGCTTACCGGCTAACCCGCTTACCTACTTCCCCGAGGAACCAGCGATGTCCCGACGAACGGAGGGAATGGGATATCTCTTAACCCTTCACTCCCTTATTGCCACCGCCGTCAGCAATGCCTTCAAGTCATCAATCAGCCCATTCTTGGTTGGCAGGTCATAGGCCTGTTTGTATGAATCAATCAGTTGTAAGGCAGTAGCGTAGTCATCCTTACTTAAAACCACCTGGCTCGGCAGGTCTGCCAGATTGATAACATCCGCACTTGCCCCGCCAGTCGAGCGATTCAAATACTGACCAAACACCATCAGTGCGCCTAGCACCAGTACAATTCCCGCCACTGCTCCAACTGCTCTCATCCCATTCATAGTCCTATTATAGCCCTAACGGGTAAATCTAAACCAATCTAACCAATTTATTTCAATCTAACCAATGAATAAAAAAATAGGCGGTTCGAAATTAATCAAACCGCCTCAATTAAAGGAACTACTTTGATGACCGGGAAGATGTGGCTAATCCTTAAAAAAGACAATCTCCTGGTCAAGGTTGATGCACGCATCCTCGCTCATCTCGAGTCCATTCGGGCTAAATGCGCCTATCCACAGCTCACCCTCGGAATTCTCTAGAATTGGCAGGTTGTTGAGCTCGTGCGGTTTGCTCTCCCACCACACTAGCAACTTCTCGCCCTTCGGCTGGTCTATGTATCGGAGCCGAAGCCACAATAAGGCCTCTGGCGGACAGGGCGATAAGCCCATCTTTGGCACGTGCTGTCTAAGTTCCCGGATGTATACCAAGTTACTAGCAACATTATCCGCGCTGACATCCTCACGCTCCCGCCGAGTTAGCCTCCCCGTTACATCGCAGTAAAACCCAGGAAGCTCCAACTCCCGTGCGCTTACTCTAACGAGATGCAAATCGTGCCATAAGCGCTTAAATGTCTTTACATCATCAAGAACGCGTCTTGGCCACGGGTGGAGAACTTTAATGTTGAGCTCTTGGAAGTGGCTAAGAAATTCCCTACCACTTAGCAAATGGTTCCCTGGAACACGAATATTCTTCCACGTAGGAAGCTTCTCATGCTCCCAAGGATTCTCCCGGCGGAGAAACCGATCAAGAGCTTTATGCCAATCCTCGCCATTGGATCCACCGAGCTTCGCCAGAAGGTCGGTAAATTCCCCTTTGACATCAGAGACGAGCACGGTTCCCTTTTTGGTCCCCATAGTCAGCTCCTTACGACATCTTTTCAAGATGCTGGTGGTTGAATTGTCCTACTAAACTTCAGACCCCACCTAACGCCTCTATCCTATCCCAAATCCCGCTCTGGGTCAATCTTTTATCCTCCTCCGCCATTGGAGGAGGGTTGTACTGAATTGAGCTAAATTGCGACTAGGGCGGAGGCGGTTTAGTCCGCCGAGAGCGCCTAGCAATTTAGCCAATGAATAGACCCGACGAACACAGGCCAGCGTTTTGCCCCGCTTTGACAAGCCAAAGCGGGAATGGATTGACCGCCATTCCGCGGTCAAAAAGATTACAAACAAATGGGGTGGCAAAAGAAATTAAATAGATTCTGATCCGCCAGTTGGCGGAAAATCCAGGATGACAAAAAAGAAAAGTAATTAAAAAGAATCTTTAATTTTTTTCGCTAAATTTTCCCCTACCACTTTCGCAATCTCCCCCGCGGACGCGGCCCTAACTCCAGCCATACTCCCAAATGCTTTAATTAACTTCTTGCGCGTTACTGCCCCAATCCCAGCAATTTTTTCTAACCCAGAGGTGATCGTGCGTTTTTTACGCAAACTTGTGTGATATGCGACAGCAAAGCGATGCACTTCATCCCGAATGTTCTGCAACAACATTTTGGTCGGCGAATTATCTCGCAGATCCTCCGAAGCCTTGGCGAAGGAGGAATGCTTCCATAATATCAGCTCATCCCTAGCTTTTGTCCGACTATGACTACCTTTAGCAATCCCAATCACCGCCACTTTGTAATCTTTCAATACCCTCGCAATCGTGTTAACTTGTCCTTTACCGCCATCAATCAAGACCACGTCAGGCAAAACAACAAAACTGCCATCGGTAGTTTTGCCATCCCGAGGAACCGCCTGCCCGCCCGTAGCCCTTGGCCTGTCGTAGCTTGTAGAGCGTAGTCGGCTTGGGCGAAGGAGGAAGGGACTACCTTTGTTGTCTTTTTTTATCTGGATTCCCGCCTTCCTGGGAATGACGGAAGGAGAGACGGGGATGACCGAAGAAGAAAGATATGCAAATCTCCGTTTCAGTACCTCGGCCAACGATGCAAAATCATTCGGACCAACTACGGTTTTGATCTTAAACCTGCGATATTGTTTTTTATCCAGTTGCCCCTTTTCCCACACCACCATCGCCCCGACCGAATCGGTACCCTGCAGGTTGGAGATATCATAGGCCTCAATCCGCTCGATTTTTTTTAGCTTTAGGATTTTCTTCAACCCCTTCACTCCTTCGGTCGCCACTACTTTTTCCAATTTCCAGCGTCCGGAAATTTGATTGAATTTCATTTGGGCATTTGACTGCGCCAATCTGACTATTGCCCGCTGCCGACCCTTGGCCGGAACTTTCAATCCGATAGCTTTACCAGTCAAATTAGTCAGCCACCTTTCAAACGCTTCATTTCCCTCAATCATTTCCGGTAACAAAATCGTCTTTGGCAAGTCCGCTGCCTCGCTATAATAATCCCGCAAAAACCCCGCCAAAATCTCTGGCAGTTCCGTTTCATATTTAGTATCGATCGCATATTGCTGTTGATTAAGCAGTTTACCCGACCGCACCTGCAACAGCACTACCATTGCCTTATTCAGCTCTCGCGCTACCCCAATCGCGTCCTCACTGACCGACAAGTTGGCTCGCACCACGCTCTGCCGTTCATTAATCGCCTCCAGCGCTTTCAGCCCATCTCGAATCCGCGCCGCCCGCTCAAACTCCCGATTAGCCGACAACCGCTGCATTTCCGCCTTTAATTGTTTAATCACCGGTGGATAGTTGCCATGCAAAAATCGCATCACCTGATCGATGGTCTTCCGATATTCCTTTGAACTAACTCGCCCCACGCACACTCCTGGACAAATCTTCAAATGATAATTCATGCACGCTCTTTTTTGCCCCACCACGCCGGTACAGACCGGGAAAGTCCGATTGATCAACTTCAACCCCTCATACACCGGCCCCGAACTGGCGTACGGCCCAAAATATCTCGCCCCATCTTTGGCGACTTTACGAGCTAATAAAATTCGCGGGAATTCTTCATTAACCGTAATCCGAATATATAGATACGATTTATCATCCCGCATTACCACATTGAAATTTGGCCGATATTTTTTGATTAATTCATTTTCCAGCAACAACGCTTCGAGCTCATTCTTCACTGCAATTGTGTCGATTTTATGGATTCGCTCCACCAATGCTATCGTTTTGGGGCTGACTAGTTTGCCGTTAGACCCTAAGCGAGCGGAGCGAGTCGAAAGGCTACCTTGAAAATAAGAACTTAGCCGCTTCTTCAAGTTTTTGGCCTTCCCCACATACAAAACTGGCCCCTTCTCGTCATTGCGAGCGGAGCGCGGCAATCTCTCCCCGTACATCAAATACACACCGGGTTTGTCAGGAAAATTCTTCGCTGAAAACTTATAGGTCATCTCCTCTATTATGCCTGACCGAACATAAAAACAGGTCCCCAGCTTGCGCAATGGGGACCCTTAATTTATACCGGTCATTTTGCCATCCATATCTTCAGCAGACAATGGCGGCCTTCAACTGATAAAATGCCTCTGGGTCACAGCATGATGCTATCGCTTCCAGACATCTGGCACTATAGTTGAGAGATTATGGCCGGCTTCCGGTTCAAGAACAATTCACCCGCATATCGGACCTATGGGATTCCTTTGGGGGGAGGGCAAAACTCACAGTCCAACAGCAGGGAACGCGACCAGATTACCACAGCAGAATTCGGTGTCAACCCTATAGAGAAAATATGTTTTATAAATAGACGGCCGTTTCTTTTTATAACATTTTCTCACCCATCTCACCAATCTGAATTGTATGAATAAAAAGGAGCCCCGGTTTTTAATCCGAGGCTCTTACTTGTTCGCTTTGGCCGAGAGGATGACTGGCGGAAATTCGTGGCCATCCCTCCACCCTGGCTCCGCTACTCGCTTCATCAATTAGAACGGGTGCGACCAAAAGCGCGCGTTAGGGGAAGTTGCTCCCCATCATCCGCTAGCCAGGTTAGCATCGCTGCGTCCATACAATCATCCATGTCCCCAACGCAGGACTACTGGCGATTGTCTCGATCTCCCGCAAGGCCCTTACGGACAAAAAAGAGAGACAAAAAAAGAGAAGAACAGAGCAATGCTACTTTTGGCAGCAGAACAATTGGGAGGGATTTGATTTCCGCCACAACATTGGACGGCATATCCTCCTCTCTCCCGTACCTCAATGAACATAGACAGGTATCGTGTACGGTACACCTTTCACTAAACGAGAGCTTATCTCCTGAACTTGGAATCTTGCTTAAATTCCAGTTTTTAGCGGAGGTTCTTGGTTTTTGCCGGGGGAACCCTGCGAGTCCCACTCACCAGCCAAAATAACAGCGTCCCGTCAGGTGTCAGAACCGCTCTGATACAACGATTTTTATGTTACCACACCATTTAATTCCCGTCAACCCTGTAGGGATAGTGAAAAGTTATGGTATCCCAGCAAGTAATTTTGTCCGTCAGGGTCTAAGACCCCCCTTTCTTTTGGGGCTGACGGATTGAGTGAATGATTTAATATCTTAATTTTGAAACATTCAGTCATTGGGATTTGATTAGAAATTAGAAATTAGAAATTATCCCGACGGATGGGGTGGCAAAAGAAATCAAGGTAGTCCCTCCCAACTACGCCAAGGCTTCGATGGGCAGGCGGTGCCTCGGGAAACCAAAAATTACGGTTAACCTATAAAAGTTTAGACAAATATTTCCCGGTGTAGGACTTTTTGATTTTCGCGACTTGCTCTGGGGTTCCTTCGGCAATAATCTCCCCGCCAGCATCCCCGCCCTCTGGACCTAAATCAATAATCCAGTCAGCGGTTTTGATTACATCCAAGTTGTGTTCAATCACCAGTACCGAATTTCCTTTTTCGACCAATTGGTGTAAAACATGCAGTAATTTTTTAGTATCTTCAAAATGCAAACCAGTGGTTGGTTCATCTAAAATATACAAGGTCTTCCCAGTCGCCCGACGGGACAGTTCAGTCGAAAGTTTCACCCGCTGGGCTTCACCGCCAGACAATTGCGTCGCTGGCTGACCTAATTTGATATAACCCAAACCCACTTCCTGCAGGGTTTCCATTTTGGTTTTGATTGGCGGAATATTGGCAAAAAATTCAGCAGCGTCATCCACCGTCAAATCCAAAATATCAGCCACGCTTTTACCCTTGTAATGGATTTCTAGGGTCTCTTTGTTATACCGCCGACCCTGACACACATCACATGGCACATAAACATCGGTCAGGAAATGCATTTCAATTTTTATCACCCCATCGCCCCGACAATTTTCGCACCGACCACCTTTGACGTTGAAAGAAAACCGCCCTTGTTTATACCCTCTGGCTTTGGCCTCGGGCAGAGACGCAAACAAATCGCGAATGTAAGTAAAGGCCGTAGTATAAGTCGCCGGATTGCTCCTTGGACTCCGACCAATTGGCGACTGGTCAATGTTAATTACTTTATCCAAATACGAAATCCCCTCCATCGCTTTGTGTCGACCGGGCACTGTATGGGCTTGATGCAATTCTTTAGATAGTCGCTTGGCCAAGATTTCGTTAATCAGCGTTGATTTACCAGAACCAGATAGGCCAGTGACGCAGACAAATAATTGCAACGGAATCGAAACATCTAAATTCTTTAAATTAAATTCACTTGCCCCTAAAATTTTCAGCCATTTGCCGTTGGGCTGACGCCGTTTTCTCGGCACTTCGATTTTCTTTTTGCCAGACAAATATTGCCCGGTCAACGATTTACTATTTTTCTCAATTTGGGCTGGTGTCCCTTCAGCCACAATTTCTCCACCCAATTTCCCGGCTAACGGTCCCACATCCACCACCCAATCACTCGATCGAATGGTTTCTTCGTCGTGTTCCACCACTAGAACTGTATTGCCCAAATCCCGTAACCGGATTAAGGTCTGAATCAACCTCCGATTGTCATGCTGATGCAAACCAATCGACGGTTCATCCAAAATGTAAATTACCCCCGACAGTCCTGACCCAATTTGAGTAGCCAACCGAATCCGCTGGGCCTCTCCGCCCGACAAAGTATTGGCTGACCGATCCAGAGTTAAATATTCCAATCCGACATTCCGCAAAAATCCTAATCGCTCTCCCACTTCTTTTAAAATTTGCGCCACAATCGTCTGATCCTGTTTATTTAACTTCAAACCGACAAAAAATTCCGCCGCACTACGAACCGGCATCCGCGATACTTCAACTATAGATTTTTCGCCAACTGTTACCGCCAAGACCTCCGGCTTCAGCCGTGCCCCTTGGCATTCCGAACACAATTTTGTCATCATAAATTGCTCAATTTCGGTTCGAATGAATTCGGACTCGGTTTCATGATATCTCCGCATCAAATTCGGGATTACCCCTTCGAACTTGGTCACATATTCATTGATTTTGCCATGCGGGGTTTGGTATTCCACCAAAATTTCTTCCTCGTCAGTACCGTATAAAATAATTTTCAAGACCTCAGCCGACAAATCTCGCACCGGCATATCCAAATCAAATTTATGCAGTTTGGCCACCGCCATCAAAATTCGATGGTTCCAGCCGCCGCCGCTAGTCATGTTCACGCCCCACGGTTTGATTGCCCCTTCAGAAATACTTAGTTTCTTATTAGCAATTAATAAGTCGGGATCCAATTCCAAAGTCACTCCCAAACCAGTGCATTTTGGGCAAGCCCCGTGCGGACTATTAAACGAAAAATGACGTGGTTCAAACTCCGGCACACTAATATCACATTTCGGACACGATAAACTTTCCGAGAAAAACCATTCTTCATCATCGCTTACCACCTTGATTTTTCCCCCGCCTAATTTCAGTGCTGTTTCAACTGAATCCACCAATCGAATCCGGTCATCACCACTTTCGATTCGCAAACTTAATCGATCCACCACCGCATCAATCGTATGTTTCTTATTTTTGTCTAAAATCGGTAATTCATCCAAATCATACAAACTGCCGTCTACCCGCACTCGGACATAACCAGATTTTTTGATGTCGGCCAATTCCTGTTTAAATTCGCCTTTTCGATCTACCACTATCGGTGCCAAAATCATCGCTTGTTCCAGCTGTAAAGCGATTAGTTGCGGAATAATTTGATCAATACTCTGACGCACAACTGCATCACCGCACTTCGGACAATGAGGAATACCGATTCTGGCATACAATAACCGCAAGTAATCATAAATTTCAGTAATCGTTCCAACCGTTGACCGGGGATTAGATGAAGACGATTTTTGGTCAATCGAAATCGCCGGGCTTAATCCTTCGATACTATCGACATCTGGTTTATTGGCCGCGCCCAAAAACTGCCGAGCATACGCCGACAAACTTTCGACATACCGCCGGTGTCCTTCGGCATAAATCGTATCGAACGCTAGTGATGATTTACCAGACCCCGAAAGACCGGTAATTACTACCAGTTGGTTTTTGGGGATGTCCACGCTAATATTCTTGAGGTTGTGCTCTCTCGCCCCCCGCACCTCGATACGATCCTTCATAAAAAATAGGGTTTGTTATCTTCCCCTTATTGCCTAAGTGTATCCGCCTGCAACGCTATGCCAGCTCGCGACAGATACAGCGCTTCTGTTGAGCGTAGCATTACGGGCAGGGTCGAAAGCCATAAGATGATTGTCCCTTCGACTCTTCTGTCATACGGCCGAATCACTCATGGAATAATCAATATTGAATAGAGCAGTAGCAATTATCAGTTGAAGAATCGGGTAATTAAACCGCCAGCCCCAGTTCCGCAAGTCCCCAGTAACAACTGCCCCATGGCGTACAACAACACGCCGGTAATCGCGGCCACAATCATACTTTTTGCAGTACTAATCCCCTCTTTCCCGCCACTTGATGTCATGTACGAAACCCCCGCCATAATCACCGTAAATACCGCCAACACGCCGATTAGAGCGTTGGCATAAGTAATGGCCGAACAAAGATAAGCGTCAAATCCCATCCCACCAGCCGTATCAGCAGTGGCCGCTTGGCTGGCCGATAACATGTCCGTCCCAAACTTAGCAATCAATATTAATGCAAATGCACCTAAGGCCACCCAAAAACCGTACAACCACGGCTTGGCCCACCAGAATTTTGTTCGCTTTTTCTCCATAAAACTATGCTTGGGCATATCTTAACGCACCAATAGTACCTGAAAACCGGGTTTTATTCAACCCCGTAGAGAAAGCAGGTTAGCGGGTAAGTGGAGTGATATTATTTTGTTGCCCCGAAGAACTGAGGGGCTACCTAAATTTCTAATTTCAAATTTCTAATCAAATCCCAATGACTGAATGTTCCAAAATTAAGATATTAGGTCATTCACTCAAAATTCAAAATTCATCATTCAAAATTACTTGGAACTACCTTACCCTATCATTTGGGCACGAGAAAAGGCGTCCTGCTAAGCAGAACGCCTTTTAAAAAGTGCAGTGGTTGGGCTGACGTGGCGCGGTCATAACGCGCGCCGATTGTCCGAAATTGCCCGAACCACTTAAATCATCCTCTACTTTCCGATTTAGACCTTGCGATCAGTCATTACGGATTGGTGTCAGGGGAGAAACACCCTACGGCGGAGTCCTGCCCGCCCATTTGTCGCATTTTGCTACGTATCTAACAATCGTCCGGGCTGATCCCGATCCGACCCCTAGACCGCAGTTTTTTATGCGTACCTAGATAAAACCGCTCATTTCTTCCCCTCTTTGAGAAAAATAATAGTTACGTGTTTTTGCTAAGCTTCTTAAGCGGTGACGACTGGAGTGGGTGATGATTCTTGCGATTCATACCCCTCCTCCGCTATTAATGCAACTTTTGCTCCTGTGAGCCACATGTTACCGGGGTATTCGGGAAGAAATTTCCCCTTGCCCCGATCACCGGTGGTATAACCTCCGAATGAGTCTACACTGGAAAGGAAGCGAACGGTCCCACCGCCGTACCCTTTCTCTCCCTGTCTAATAAGACACACCAGAGGCCGCCGACCCGCAAGCCGGAACTGTTTTGCTGCGACCATAATTTCCCTTAAGGTCGCGGCACGTGTATTGTTTGGCATTTGAGTTTCTAGAATCTGATGAAAATTAAGATTCTCTTGAAACTCGACCAACAGCAAACGCCGAGGTCCAGGCTTTCCAACTTCGTCAGCTTCCGATGGAGTGATTGTTGTGGTTGTGCTCCCACAAAAGTCATCACGAAGAGAAAGAGCCACGGCCCTTTCGTTGTACTCCGGGAGCACGAACAAAAGATTCTCAACAATTCTCATCTCCCTTTTCGTTTTTGGAGTTTCTTCGGAAGTCGTCTCTTTCTCCTCCTTCGACTGCTTCAACTTTTTTATCACCGCCCGGGAAACCAGGGAAGTGAATAGAATACAACCAAAGGTCATGAAGACCTGTGTTTCAACGATCCCCAAAGCGAATTTCAAAGAGACAACCAGCGCCGCTAACAATAAGCCGACGCCTAGGCTTGTCTGAAGGAAGAAACTAAGCTTCTTGCCAGCTGGAATCGCTGTAAAGTCGGTAGCACAGCCGACAAAATACAGTGCCATAAAGGCAAAAATCATTCCCACGAGCCAGCTTGCGACAAGCAAGAAACCAACAGATGTCAAAACCTGCTGAATAACCATTTCTTTCCCCCTCCTCGGGGTAATAACAATACTACCTCCTAGGGGAAGGCGCCCAGAATATCTTTTTGCGACCGACCATCAGGTCTGCCGCGCTTGTTTCCAACAAATTTTCAACGTCCAAATTCCTCTTGAGTATACTCCTGAACCAGAATCCTGTCAAGCAGAAAGTGGCTCTGGGAGCTGATTAGCAGATATGGGGACAGTTAAAAGTTAAAAGTGATAAGTCCTCCTCCGCCTAAAGCTACGGAAGGATCTGCGATGAAAAGTTATGGTATCCCCTCCCAACTACGCCAGGGCTTCGATGGGCAAGCAGTTCTTCGGGCCTGCCTGCCGGTAGGCAGGGTATCAATCTCATTGGTACCCATCGAGTAGTTACTATCCCCTCTTAATCGAGCATTGGAGCCCGAGTGTTCTGAATCCAACTAATTTCCGTTGCGAAGCCAACTGTTCGAATCCCGGCTTGCCGGGAAAGTTTGGCGAGAGCAGTAAGAGAATTAGTTGTGATGAATAAAGAGGGCGACTGCGGAGACGGCTTTGGTTACTTTCCCCAAGAGGAAAGTAACCGCCCATCAAGGGTGGCGTAGACCCTTGAAAAAAACAATGAAGTCCCTCCGTTCGTCGGGAAACCAAAAATTAAGGATGACCCTTCTACGCTCTAACGAGCTACGCAGGGCTTCGCAAAACAAGGTAGCCCCTCGGTACCTCGGGGCAACAAAAAACTATGCCCCTTTTTCCTCATATCCACACTTCGTGCAAACCGGATACCCTTTCTTTATCGGCTTAGTCATTAGCCCACGACAAGTTGGACATGGTTCCTTCAATGGTTCATCCCATGAAGCGAAATCGCATTTCGGATAATTACTACAACCCCAAAATACTTTGCCTCGTTTGGTTCGGCGTTCCACCACTTTGCCGTCAGTACATTTAGGGCACGCCATATCACTGGCTTTTGGTTCAATATTTTCGATATGTTTACATTTGGGATAATTGCTGCAGCCATAAAACATCCCAAACCGTCCCCGCTTTTTGACTAGCGGCGCACCGCAATCGGAACAAATTTTGTCAGTCGCCTCGGTTTGACTTTTGCCGTCACCATCCAGAGCTTCGGTGTACCGACATTTTGGAAAACCAGAACACGCCAAAAACTTACCAAACCGACTGGTCTTCATAACTAAGGCCGAACCACACAGTGCACATTTTTTATCGGTTTTAACATCTTCAGGAGTTTGTTTTTCGACGGTGGCTTCCTTCAATTTTAATTGGGCCTCAAACGGCTCATAAAAATTACGAATAACTGGCACCCACTCTTTTTTACCTTCCGCGATATCATCCAAACTCTCTTCCATCTCGGCTGTAAAGTTGTAGTCAATAATATCCGGGAAATGCTCCACCAAAAAATCATTTACCGTAATTCCCAAGTCCTGTGGGACCAATGATCGTTTTTCTTTCTTCACATATCCTCTCACCGACAGCGTAGTAATCGTTGGCGCATAAGTACTAGGCCGACCAATTCCCATTTGCTCTAATTGTTTTACCAAACTGGCTTCGGTATACCGCGCCGGTGGTTCGGTAAAATGTTGGGTCGGATCCACGCCCAATAATTTCACCAATTCATTTTCGACTAATTTTGGCAACTGATTTTCCTGGAACGGCCACTTATCAAATACTTTGGCAAAACCCGGAAAAATCACCGTGGCCCCCAGCGCTTTGCTTTTAATTTCATTCGAAGTCACAATCGCTTCCCGGGTATTAATTATCGCTGGCAACATTTGGCTGGCGATCAATCGCTGCCAAATCAACTTGTATAACTTCCATTGTTCTGGAGTTAATTTATTTTCCAACATTTCCGGAGTTAAGTCCGGACGAGTCGGGCGAATAGCTTCATGCGCTTCCTGGGCTCCCTTGATTCTAGTTTTATAAAAAATTGGCTGATCTGGCAAATACTCTTTCCCAAACCTTTGACCAATCACTAACCTGGCCCCCGTAATCGCCGAACTGGCCACATTGGTCGAATCGGTCCGCATGTAAGTAATCAATCCGATTGGACCGCTGCCGTTAATATCCACTCCTTCGTACAGCCGTTGAGCAATCATCATCGTTCGCTTAACCGTAAAACCTAACTGATTACTCGCTTGCTGCTGCAGAGTCGAAGTAGTAAACGGCGGAGCCGGATAGCGTTTCCGTTCGGCCGAAGTGAGTGAATCAATTTGATGTTGAGTCGCCGAGTTAACGGCCTCTTCTAACCTCTTGGCTTCGGCCTCGGTCTTTAATTCGACCTCCTTGTCTTTTTCCGCAAACACCCAAGCGCTGAACTCGTCTCCAGCCGAAGTTTTAAATTTAACTTCTATCTTCCAAAATTCTTCTGGCTTAAACGCCTGGATTTCCCGCTCGCGTTCTACCAGTAGCCGCAAAGTCACTGACTGAACTCGGCCAGCCGACAACCCCCGAAATAGTTTTTTCCAAAGTAACGGACTAAGTTTGTACCCAACTAACCGATCCAGAATTCGCCGGGCTTGCTGGGCATTCACCAAATTCTGATTCAAGTCCCGCGGATGGTGAAAGGCCTCTTCGATTGCCTCAGGGGTAATTTCATGAAACGCCACCCGTTTAATTTGAGTTGACGGTGCTTTCAGGGCTTGCTGAATATGCCAAGCAATCGCTTCCCCTTCTCGGTCTTCGTCAGTCGCTAGATATAAGGTTTCGGCTTTAGCAAACAGTTCTTTTAATTTAGTAATTGTTTTACGATTTTTGGTCGGAGTAATGTACTGTGGTTCAAAATCATGTTCAATATCTACCCCTAACTTTGATTGCGGTAAATCCCGGACATGCCCAAAACTGGCCTCTACGGTATATCCTTTCCCCAAAATTTTCTCGATGGTGCGCGCCTTAGCCGGCGATTCCACTACCACTAAATTTTTACTCATACTTTTTCTTTATACTTTTGATTATTGTTATTTGGTGATTGATTATTTCACAGTTATTGGATAACTGTGAAGGTACCATTCCCAACACACCGGACTTTGCCTTGAATTTCCAGTAATGTCAACTCGCTGCTCACAATTGCCATACCCAGACCGGTAATTTGAACCACTTCATTAATATGTCTGGGACCAGCCACAAGAGCGTTATAAATCATTGCTTCCCGTTCCGTCAACTTTTCCGAATTAACTGTGGTCGTGACTTCAATAATATCGCTGGCCGATAGAACCGGTTTGGCCCCTTCGGCAATCAATCGATTAGTTCCCACCGAATTAGGACTGAAAATTGGCCCCGGAACAGCCAAAACGTCCCGGTTGTAATCAAGAGCTAATTTGGCGGTAATCACCGCTCCGCTGCTTTCGGGAGCTTCAATAATCACTACTTTTTCACTTAGACCAGCAATAATTCGATTCCGCATCGGAAAATGATGTTTCATCGGCGGTGTCCCCGGCGGATATTCGGAAATCAGCGCACCGCCCGAAGCCATGATTTGTTGAGCCAGTACCAAGTGTTGTGGCGGATAGATACTAGCATCATCCAATCCCGTTCCCAATACCGCCCAAGTAATTCCGCCTGATTTCAAAGCCACTTTGTGGGCCAATGCATCTACTCCATAAGCCAACCCGCTGATTGTTATACAGTGCGGTGAAATTGCTGTTACTAATCTTTCGGTTGTTTGGATTCCGTATGGAGTCGGTTTCCGCGTCCCCACTACGGCAATCCGCGGTATTTTGGCCTCGGCTAATTCTCCCCGCACATATATTTCCTGCGGGGCATCCGGTATTTCCCGTAGCCACACTGGGTATGCAGTATCTTGAATCGTTATCCGCTTGATGTTAGTTGCAACTTCCATTACCTATACATAATACATATAATAATATAGAGATGGCTCCAACTGCAAAATCCAACCAGATCGGTCGGTCCCGTGAACTCCTAACTGACATCGGGGTTGCCATTGTGGTATTCGTAGTGGCTACTGTGATGTTGGGGATTACCAACTATCGTAACAACCAAGCCGGAAATGGTCTGACTTACAAAGAAATCGAAATCAGCACCAATATCACCGACCCAAATCTAGCTGATACAATTCATCTGTTCCACTCCACCGCCGAGGTTCGTCAAGTTTTCCCACAGTTTACCAAGACCGTCAACTGGGATAAACAGGTGCTGATGGCTTACATTGCCTCTCCGCAATCCGGCGCTGGATACCACTTAGAAATGGTTAGTGCCCACCGCCAGGGTCCGGTCGCCACCCTCCAGTATCGACTCAATTCCCCCCTCACTACTCCAAATGTAGCCGTAATCACCCAGCCGGTTCTGTTTATCACACTAACCAAGACCGATTTAGTAGCCAGTAGCCAACTTACTTTCCGATTCCAAAATATCAACACTAATCAAACCAGCAGTTTAAGCATTTTCCCAAATGAAATCTAGTGGACTATTAGAAATATCGATTGGTAGCATTCTCAAAATCATTTTGGTTTTACTGTCATTGTGGTTTGTGTTTATCGTGCGGGACATTATCGCCATTATGTTTGTCTCGCTAATTCTGGCTTCGGCCCTATCCCCAACCATCGATCGAATGGCTAAACAAGGCGTTCCTCGAGCCCTGACCGTGTTGGGTTGGTACTTACTAATCATTGCCCTGTTTGGAGCCATGATTTACTTTATTCTTCCGCCAGTCATCAGCCAACTTCGCCAATTAGCCGAACAATTTCCAACCTATTTTGCTAGTTTGGAAAATATCGTCAGAAACATTAAAGAATTTGGAGTCCAGACCCACTTGTTAGATGAATCACAGCAAAACCTGACAGCGTTATCCAATTTCCTAAACAGTTTTGCGACCAACATCTTTGACACCACTCGCGGATTCATTAATGGATTTGTGGCAATGCTGACGGTATTCGTTTTGACCCTCTATCTCTTACTGGACGAAAATGGAATCAAAAAATTCTTTGTCGCACTATTGCCCGTTCGGCAAAAAAATCAATTAGTCACCGTTGCCAATAAAGTTGGCCTGGGTCTGGGGGCTTGGTTCCGTGGTCAAATTCTATTGGGAATTATTATCGGCATCGTGGTCTATGTTGGCCTCTACTTTCTGAACATTCCCTATGCTCTAACCTTGGCCCTACTGGCTGGTTTGTTTGAAATTATTCCAGTCATTGGTCCAATTGTTTCGGCTATTCCCGCCATTTTGATTGCCCTGACCATTTCTCCCACCACTGCCCTGCTAGTGACTATTTTTTACATCCTGGTCCAGGAACTGGAAAATAAATTACTGGTTCCCAAAGTCATGCAGTACTCCGTTGGATTGCATCCGGTTACGATTATCATTGTCTTACTAGTCGGAGCCAAATTGATGGGTATTCTTGGCATCTTCTTGGCCGTTCCCGTCACCTCGATGATTTACATCATCCTGAAAGAATGGGCCGGGATGAAAACCAGTCGCTCGGCTAAGTAGCGCGCAAATCTAACCAATTTATCCAATCTCACCAATCTACACCAATTGCTGTTTGGTTGTTTTGTATCAGCCCTTAGAGGCGGGTAAGTATGAAAATGTGATTGCGAGCCGTTCTCTTTTTTTGTGATTGCGAGCCGTCGGCGTGGCAATCCACCCCTTTATGTCATTCCGGCCTTGAGCCCGCCTACCGGCAGGCAGGCCGGAATCCATCTTCGTCCGTCATCTTAATTTTGTTACCCCGAAGAACTGAGGGGATACCTATTGTCGTATCTCATTCTTGAGCATCTCCACTCGGTCACGAAGTTCCGTTGCTTTTTCGAATTCCAGATTCTTCGCCGCCAAATCCATCTCGTCTTCTAACTCACGAAGCAATGATTTCAATTCTTCAGCATTAGCCGCTCGAGCGAACTTATTCACCTCATCCTTGTCCGGAATTCCGCCAACTGGCGGACTTTCTTTCGATTGATGAATTGATTTAATGGCCTTCACAATCGTCGTCGGCGTAATTTTATGCTGTTTATTATATTCAACTTGTTTCTCGCGTCGCCGATCGGTCTCATCAATCGCTCGTTGCATTGAGCCGGTAATATGGTCAGCATACATAATCACTCTGCCGTCCAAATGCCGTGCCGCTCGACCAAAGGTTTGGATTAATGCCGTGTCAGACCGCAAAAATCCCTCTTTGTCAGCATCCAGTATCGCCACCAACGAAACTTCTGGTAAGTCCAATCCTTCGCGAAGCAAGTTGATTCCCACCAGCACATCATATTTACCCAGGCGCAAATCTCGCAAAATATCGATTCGCTCCAGCGTTTCCACGTCCGAATGTAAATATTGCACCTTAATTCCGGCTTCTTGCAAAAACGCCGTTAGGTCTTCGGCCATCTTTTTAGTGAGCGTTGTCACCAACACCCGCTGATGGACACTCACTCGCTTACGAATTTCTTCCATCAAGTCGTCCACTTGTCCCTCGATCGGCCGCACCTCCACCGCTGGATCAACTAATCCAGTTGGCCGGACAATTTGTTCGACAATTTGCTTACTGTTACTTAGTTCCTCTTGGCTCGGAGTGGCCGAAGTATAAATTACTTGATTAACTAATTTTTCAAATTCCAGAAACTGCAGTGGTCGATTGTCAAACGCACTCGGCAACCGGAATCCATGTTCGATCAAAACTTCTTTTCTGGCTCGGTCACCATTATACATTCCCCGAATTTGCGGCAAAGTCATATGCGATTCGTCGATAAACATCAAGAAATCGTCGGGAAAATAATGGAGCAAAGTTGAAGGCGGGCTGCCCGGTTTTCGTCCATCCAAGTACCTGGAATAATTTTCAATTCCAGAAATATATCCAATCGTTTGAAGCATTTCGATATCATAATTCGTCCTCTGTTCCAGTCGTTGGGCTTCCAGTAATTTACTGGTGGCCTTAAATTCTTTCAACCGCTCTCGCAGTTCATCTCGAATTTGTTCGATCGCTTTTTTCAACCGTTCTTGCGGAGTAATAAAATGTTTGGCCGGAAAAATTATCACCGATTTCGGTTCATCCAAAATTTCTCCAGTCAAATAATCCACCTGCCGAATCCGTTCCAATTTGTCACCAAACCACTCAAACCGATAACTCATTTCCGCATACGCCGGAAAGATTTCTAAAATCTCGCCCCGCACCCGAAACGTCCCCCGAATAAAGTTGATATCGTTGCGTTGATATTGAATATCCGCCAGTTGCCGTAAAATCCGCTCCCGCTTGTAGGTCTTGCCCACTTTCAGTTCGATACTTTCTTTTTTGTAGACCTCCGGGTTGCCCAAGCCATAAATGCACGACACCGACGCCACAATAATCACATCTTTACGGGTTAACAGCGCCTCGGTCGCCGCATTTCGCAATCTATCTATTTCATCATTGATCGATGCATCCTTGGCGATATAAGTATCCGTCCGCGGAATATACGCCTCCGGCTGATAGTAGTCGTAATACGATACAAAATAATGTACCGCATTGTCAGGAAAATATTCTCTAAATTCTGATGCTAACTGTGCCGCCAAAGTTTTGTTATGAACAATTACCAAGGTCGGCTTTTGGGTTTTCTCGATTACATTCGCCATCGTGAAGGTTTTCCCCGACCCCGTCACACCTAACAAGGTCTGGTCGCGGTATTTTTTACTCAAACCTTCCACCAACTGCTTGATGGCAGTCGGCTGATCGCCGGCTGGTTTCAATTTTGACTTAATCTTAAATTTATTTGCCATTTTATTAATTTAATACTCCGAGGATAAGCAAGGTTCCGAGCTTGCCGAGGAAAGGAGCCATCTTCCCCCGTCATCCTGAATTTACAGTATCCCGAGTTTATCGAGGGGTTTCAGGATCCATCCTCGTCATTCCCGCCCCTCTTTTGTCACTCTGAGCGTAGCGAAGAATCTAGCATAGCGCTCTCTCATCATCCTGAATTTACAGTATCCCGAGTTTATCGAGGGGTTTCAGGATCCATTTTCGTCATTCTTATCTCCTCCTTCTGTCATCCTGAGCGAGCAAAGCAAGCCGAAGGATCTAGCGTAGCGCTCTCCCCGTCTCTTCTAGTGTACCCCATCCCCTTTTGGCACGAAAAAAGGGCGGGTCCGAAGACCCGCCCTTGGATAACACTTAACTAACCAACCATAATCAATGCAGGAGAGTCCTGGTCGAAATTAGTTCCACCGGTGAAACGAACTTGGTCAAGTTCAATTACACCCGTGTGTAGCCCAAACGGCCCACCAAAGCTCAGATGTTTGACATAGCGTTTTTTACCGCTCACTTCAGAGAATATTGTCCCCCAGAAAATTACCCTAACTAGGCTACAGTGACCTTCACGCCACTTATCGCCCAACACAAACCGAGGATTGCCGAGTAACCAATCTGCCAAACAGGCGTTGCACACCTGCTTGTTTTTATCCCGTAGCTCTTGAAGGAGAACCGAGCCAGAACAACCTTTTCCGAGTTGCCAACAACCCTCCTGCAAAGGAGAGCGATAAAACTGAAATCTCTCCGGACGCCACTCCACCATCCCTTGCTTTGTGTGCTCCCATATTTTTAGTCCACTCGGGACTATTGGTTTCGCATCACAATTAATAATTTGAGGACAAGAGTCGTCAAGAAGGTTCCGAAATTCCTCCACAGAAGGTATCCGTTCCCTTACCATCAACTCTAAAAGGTGTTTCCCACGCTGGAGAAACCTGCCGAGAGCACGCTCGTCATCGAGTGATCTGATTTGCTTCAGAAACTCGGCAGCTCTTTGGCCATGTCCCTCATGTCCCTCTGAATCACACTCTTGTTTCCTAAGCTCATGTAAGATGTTCTCTATCTTCCTACAGGCGGCTAAGAGTTTTCCTTCACTCATCTTAGTCTCCTTTTACTCACCTTTCCGGCTAACTATTTTTGCCTAGTCGTTAAGGTGCTGGTGGTTTGATATCCCTGAAAATCACAGGCCCACCTAACGCCCTCACCCTATCTGAATCATCGCCCCCAGTCAAGCTTTTAGCCCTGCTGGGCGAATCTAACCAATTTATCCAATTTTCTGTCATCCCGAGCGAAGCCGAGGGATCTAACCAAAAGATTGGTACAGATTGTTCAGATTGGTGAGATTGATTAGATTCCTCTCTTATTCTTACCATTTTTTACTCGCCACTCCTCCACCTTCCCATGATGTCCCGACAAGAGTACTTTCGGCACCTTATGCCCCTCGAATACCTCCGGCCGAGTGTATTGCGGGTGTTCCAAATTATCCCCAAAAGAAAAACTCTCAAACTTTGCCGACTCGGGATGGTGCAGAACCCCCGGGATTAACCGCGCCACGGATTCCATTATGGTCAGCGCCCCCAACTCCCCGCCCATTAGCACAAAATCCCCGATCGACAACTTCTCGTCGATGTAATATTTAATTCTTTCATCCACCCCCTCATACCTTCCACACACAAAAATCAACTCATCATATTTCGTTAACCGTTTCGCCTCTTTCTGCGTAAATCTTTTGCCTCTTGGGTCGAGCAAAATAATTCTTACTTTTTTCCCGTCATCCTGAACTTGTTTCAGGATCTTCTCCGTTTTAGAACTAGATTCCGAAACAAGTTCGGAATGACGAAAACGAGACCTAGCTGCAGATTTAATCGCTTTTACTAACGGCTCAATCTTCATAACGAGTCCCGCTCCCCCGCCATACGGTATATCATCCACCGTTTGGTGTCGGTCTTTGGTAAATTTCCGCGGATTAATCGTTTTCAATCCCACCTGCTTGTTCCGCAAAGCTCGAGACAAAATCCCTTCCTGGAAATAATCTTCAATTAACTGCGGAAAAATTGTAATAACCGTATATTTCATCTTGCTCTCATCTTACACCACCTTTTCCGTACTATTCCCTGCCCACTCTGACGACGGCCGTCGTCCTAAGGGGCACATCTTTTCCTACTATTAACTCCACAAACTGTCCTAAACCGTGGTACTTCACCACTAATGCCACCAAATCCTCACACGGTAGAGGCGATACCCACACACTCTGTTGTTTCATCCTAAATCCCAAATTGATCAAATGGTGCCGAAAGACATTGCGATTTTGTCTTAATTTTTCCGGGATGTCGAATACCACCACACGCCACTTGCCGTCCGGCTTACGCCGCTTAACCATTTCCTGCAAGAGATTAATCCGCGCTAAATCGGTTAGTTGATATCTATCTCCTTCCAGATGAGTTAAGTACCCCTTTGAGCATAGATATCTGAAACTTCGTAGCGATCGAATTGGTTGGCGACTACCGAATCGGTGATCGAGCGATCGGTCCACCTTCACTTCCCATCTAGGATCCGTCGCGTACATCAACCTCATCAGCCAACGATATGCTCCACCTGAAGTCCTCATATTATCATTATATCAGTAATTAACTTGCCCATTCTGACGACGGCCGTCGTCAGAGTGGGCAAGAGCCCTATTCTTCTCCTAACTTATTACCACAGAAACGATACCTGGTTGTCATATAAACAAGGTCCAGGAAAGAGCCCGAGTGGGCTCTTTCTATTTGAATCGTAAAGTTCCAGAAGAATTATTCTTCGTCCAGCACACCAAGGTCTTCTTTGGAAGTGGTCTCGGGCACATCGACTACGGCTACTGGTTCAGCCACTGGTTCAACTGGCTGTTCTGCCCGTTCAGAAGCCCGGCCAAGACCGCCTTCTGGCTCAATAATCTTTAAGTTCACTCGGGCATCGTTCTGGGCACCCAACACTCGAAGCAATGTCCGAATGGCTTTTGCCGTCCGACCATCTTTGCCGATAATTTTGCCCATGTCCGCTGGATCGACTTCCAATGACAACAATACGCCCCGTTCATCAATAGTTCGTTCGACCTTAACTTTGTCGGGGTTTTCTACAATTGCCCGCACCGCATATTCCACGAATTCCTGATCTTTTTCTGCCATATCACTCCTTCCGAACAGTTAACGATATAAATATAAACGAATTTAACTAGCATTCCCTTCATCTTCCAGCTTCTCTTCCTCCTGCGTTGAAACTTCGGAGGACTGCGCCTCTGGCTGGTCGGCCAGGGTAACTTCTGTCACCGGTTCCGTTTCAGCAACTGGTTCTGAAGTTGATTTTTCCGCTACAACTTCAACTGGAGTTTCTTCAACCGGAGCAATTTCCGCTACCATTTCTTCATTTGCGGGTTCGGCTGGTCTCACAACCGGAGCCGATTCCGTCCCGTCCTCCATGACCTTGGTAACAGAGGGTTCTTTGGATGCCTTTTTAGCCGGACGCACCGGATGTAAATGAACCGGCAAATCAAAACCTTCTTTATTTAAAAGTTTAGCCACTGTATTTGACGGTTTGGCTCCTTTGGTAATCCACGCAGAAATCACCTCCTTATCCAACACTAGAGGTTTATTTAAATCGGTTGGATTGTAGTGCCCCACCACTTCAACCACTTTCCCGTCAATCGGCTTGCTGTTTTCGGCCACTACTAGACGATATTTCGGTTGATTCCGGCGTCCAGTACGAGCCAATCGGAGTACTAACAAAGTATTTCGGCTTATCTGATATACATAGGGATTTTATCCGTCCAGCCGTAAACTGTCAAGAATGAGGGTTGCCAGACCCACTTTTCTCTCTTATAATACCTCCTGTACACAATGAAGATTAACGTAAGCAAACTGATAACTAAAGAAACAGGTGCTACGGCCGAGCACGAGCTGGACAATGAAGTGACTATCCCCGATCGCAACTCCGCCCAGATTCAAGGCAAGGTATTGTTGACCCATCTTGACCAGTCCATTCTGGCCAAATTCGACATTACTGCTGGATTAAACCTCAATTGCGACAAATGTCTAGAATCGTTCCGCGAGCAACTGCCACTAAGTTTCGATCGCGAATATTCGCTAGTTCCGTCTGACGATCCCGAGGTTCTGGCAGTCGATAACGGCGAAATTGATACCGATCCAGCCATTATTCAGGAAGTAACCATCAGCTTACCTCTACAAGCCGTTTGTAAACCGGATTGCAAAGGACTAGATTCAACCACTGGTGAAAATCTCAACCTAATCGACGCTTAACTAAATAATAAAAGGGATTCCCAAAATGTTCCCCGCCTAAATTGCTCTCCCCATTTGTAATTTGTCATTTGTAATTTGGAATTTATTTTATGTCAGCCCAACCAAAAAAGAAAATTAGTAAAGTCAGAGGCAAGACCCGCCGAGCCCACTGGCATGGTGCCTTACCGAAATTAACGCTGTGTGCTAAATGCAAAGCATCCAAGTTACCGCACCGGGCTTGTCCAGAATGCGGTTATTATGGCCGAGCCAAAGTCATCTCGACTAAACTCGAAAGTAAAGTTGCTAAGACATTAGAAAAAACTAAGTCCAGAATAACTTCCAAGCCGTCTCGGATTAAGAAAACGGCTAAACCAAAAACTACTCACAAGACCATCAACACTCCAAAAAATACCGGAGCAGAATTCCACACCGACCAAGAATAGTTTAGTGATTGCATTTGTTATTTGGAATTTGGTGATTGGTAATTAACTTTTTATGGCTTCAAACCGACATTTCGCCCGCATTCTCATGATGCAAGCATTGTACGAATGGCAACAACGCGAGGGTGAAGTTTTGTCAAAAATTATTGCCCGCCACCTTGAGAAGCACGAGTTTGAGGACAATAATTTAAAATTCATTCACAAAGCCGTTGTCGGCCTGGAACAGCATATGGAAGAAATTGATGCCATCATCACCGCCTCCGCTCCAGAATGGCCAATTCCCCAAATTGCTCAAGTCGATCTAGGTATTCTTCGGTTAGCGATTTTTGAACTATTATTTGATGATGAAGTTCCGCCCAAGGCCGCCATTAACGAAGCAGTTGAATTGGCCAAGGCCTTTGGGGGCGAAAATTCCAGCAAGTTTGTAAATGGCGTTCTGGGCACTGTCTTCCGGACTTCTGCCAAATATAAACCGGAGGACGAGAAACCAAAACACGATGTTTGATGAACTGTCTAAAATTATTGGAATTTCGCTGGTCAATACTGCCATCTATGAGCAGGCCTTTACTCATCGATCATATTTGAACGAGCACTCGGAAGTAACTGGCCACAATGAACGGTTAGAGTTTCTGGGTGATGCTGTCGTGGAACTAATCGTTACTCAATTTTTATATGAGCAATTTCCCGACAAACCCGAAGGCGAATTAACTAACCTTCGCGCGGCCCTGGTTCGCCGAAATACTTTAAGCGAGATCGGCAAGGAATTACAATTTGAAAAATATATGCGTCTAAGCAAAGGCGAATCCGGCAACGCCGATAAAGCCAAAGCCATGATTTTAAGTAACGCTTCCGAGGCCTTTATTGGCGCCCTGTTCCTCGACCAGGGTCTGCCCGCTGTCGAAAAATTCTTAGGCAAATTCCTCCTTCCTCGATTGACCGACATTATCAAAACTGCAGAGCACATTGATGCCAAGAGTCGGTTCCAAGAAATCGTTCAAGAGCAAGATGGGACGACTCCGCATTATAAATTAGAAAAAGCCACCGGCCCCGACCACAATCGGACATTTACGGTAGGGCTCTTTGTTGGAGACAAAAAAATTGCTACCGGAAGCGGTAGCAGTAAGCGTGAAGCCGAAATGCATGCTGCGGAACAGGCATTGCAGGGGCTATTGGGATAACCCAATTAAAAATTCCAAATGAAAAATTAAAAATGTTGGTAGCGGATAATATCCGCTTTTTTAAGATATTGAATATTTGTTTTCCCGACGAACGGAGGGACTACCTTTTTCTGTTCTGGATCCCCGGGCTCCACCAAGAGTGGCCCCGAGGATGACATTTATATAAAATTTGAGTATGAGAAAGGGCGCCCTTACAGGCGCCCTTTTAATGAACAATGCTCGGCAGATAGCGCGAGTTTGAAAATGAGCTAATCCGTCAAGACACATAATTTGGAACTTTACTTTAATTTTTCGTGTCGCCAGTTCATACCATGGTCGGCCCATCACTCCCATTTTTACCTTTCGGCTCCGAGGCAATGGGCACGCCTCAACCGCGATTTTAAAAGTGCAGTTAGAGCATGTGTCGACCCCTCCTCCAGAGAGTCGGAATCAATCCTATTAAATGGATTTGTTACGAGGACTACGACAGGCCATCCACAGAATGCCAAAATGAACTATCGTTACGATCATCGCAATGACACTCGCCAGGATAAGATTATGGGAAAATCCACCCAAGTAGACAATTCCCAACCAGTAACCGAATAGCGTCGTATAAGCAACAATCGCAATAATAACACTCCAAAATCTTTTCATTTCTCTCTCCTAGGATCTCAGAACAATGCACCTCTTAGTGACCAGGAAGAGGTGCTTACCAGAACAACGTATCTTTTCGCGACCGACCATCAGGTCTGTCACGTCGCGCTTTTCGTCAAGTTTTCAACGACCAATAATTCCCCCTGAGTATACTCCTGAACCAGAATCCTGTCAAGCAGAAAGTGGCTCTGGGAGCTGATTATCAGATATGGGGACAGTTAAAAGTTAAAAGTGAATAGTGAAAAGTTATGGTACCCCTTCGACTCCGCTCAGGGAATATCTTAGTAGAACCCATCGAGCAAATTAGGATGGCTTGGATGGATTTGGATAGTAGAAGATAGTCCAATACTCGGTATGACCAGTTTCTCGCAGGGCTGACCAACGATGATTACCATCAGAGATGCCATTGGGAATACCTAGATTACTCGTCACAATCAGTGGAGGAGGACACCAACCACTAGCAATGGCCTCAACCATAGCTGATACATTATCGTCCCAATGCGAATCGTGAAATAGGCGATTATCTTCTGGCTGTCCACTAATAGGAGTAAGCTCTTGAAGTGGAAATTTAATTGGAGCGTCAAAAACCCAACTAGGATTTTTACGAAGGTCTTCAGCAAACTTAGAGTTTTTTCCCGCCGGGCTATCGAGAAAATCAATAACCCATTGACGGAGTTGGCCATTTTTTGCAGCAATTTGTGCCGCCTCTACTGTCCATAGAGATACTTCGTGGTCTTGTGTCATAACATATTCAGTAAACCAGATAACATCGAGCAAGGCAAAAGTGTCTAGTATAGAGATTCGTTTATAATTGGCCCTAGGACGAGGGTTATTCCTGCCTACCGGCAGGCAGGCTGAACTGAACTAAATCTCGGTGGGTGGACCTGCCTATCGGCAGACAGGGCCGTATGTTTAACGACTAAAGGGAGGAGTTTGCCCCTCCGCCAGTAGGCGGAAAGCAGAAAGAGGATTTAGCCAATGAATAAACCCGAGAACGTTGGTCAGCGGTTTACCCAGCTTTGACAAGACAAAGCGGGCATTGATGCAACGCAATGTGGCGTTGCAAAAGCATATTGGGTGAGTAAAATGGTGGCAGAAAGAAATTAAATAGATTCTGATCCGCCAGTTGGCAGAAAATTCAGAATGACATAAAGAAAGATAGATTGCCACGCCTACGGCCAACCTCCGGTAGGTAAACTCGCAATGACAAGAAAAACTGTATCCCCTCCCAACTACGCCAGGGCTTCGATGGGCAAGCAGTTCTTCGGGGCATCAATAATCAAATTACTTTCCAATTATCCCCATCTATATCAATCTCCCCCTGTAAAGAAAACCCGGCGGCTTTTTTATGCCCTCCGCCACCCAAATATTTAGCCAACTTTGCTACATCCACACTATTATCTTCGGTTCGAAAACTTCCTTTCAGTTGCCCATCCCTTTCTTCGGTTAATAGCAAAGTAAATTTAGTCCCCGGTACCGTATTCATTAAATTGACCAATCCTTCAATATCATCACTACTCGCTCCGCAATTTTTTAAATCCTGCTGGGTCACCACCGAGACACTCAATTTACGATTATAATCGTACTTTAATCGTTGCAATACTTTTCCCCACAACTTCAACCGGGCAATACTTTTACCCAAATAAATTCCGCTGACAATTTTGTTTAAACCCGCCCCCACCTCCATTAATCCGGCGGCCGCTTGAAAAGTGGCCGAAGAGGTATTGTCGTGCTGGAATGAACCAGTATCAAATGAGATACCGGTTAATAAACAAGTCGCCACTTCCTTAGTAACAGGAACCTTCCATTCCTTCGCCAACCGCCAAATGAGTTCCGAAGTTGAAGAAGCCGTGCTGTCTACTAGGTGTAATCCGGGCGTTAAACTCTGAACCGCATGATGATCAATTACTACCAACCGTTCCGGCCAATCGATATTCAATTCGTCGCTATCAAAAAACCCGGTCCTGATCCAACCGCTACAATCCAAAATTACCACCGTATCAAACTTCAATGGATCAAATCCGTCACTCAACCGAAAGAAGTACGGTAAATAAGCGTAGGCCTGGGGAATGTCCCCACTAGCAGATAGCCCCACACCCATTCCAAATTGATGACTTAAAATGCCATATAGTCCCAACATACTTCCCAACGCATCCCCATCCGGATCTTTATGGCTGACTAGAAGTATCCGCTTCGCTCCCTGAAGCGTCTTCAGAATCTGATTGGCCAGTTGTTCCATGACTCTCTAGAGTATCAAAAATCTGGTCCAACCGAAAAGATTTCTCCGGGTCGGCTAACCTCAAGGTTAATTTTGGTACCCGCTTCATGCTCAATTCGCAAAAAACATACCGCTGAAGTTCTGGCAGTTTTTTAATTAATCGAGTGAAATCCCGCTCCGCCGTCTTGTCCGTATGCGGAATAAAACTAACCCAAACTTGAGCCGTCTTTAAATCCGGGGCTAAAAATACTTGATCCACCGTAATTAATTCATGAATTCCCCAGTCCTCCCTTTGTTCACCAAAAAATTTAGCAATCATGCTCTGGAGCAAGGCCTCTAATTTGGATTTGCGCAGATTACTCACTTCAAACCCGCTTTTTTGTAATCGACTCGAATAAACTCGGCTACGTTTCCTTCGGTAATTTTAGCATGAGTCGTAATTTGGAAACCAAAATCATCACCAGCGTTGGCTTCTGTCACTTCTTCGGCTACTCGCTTGATTAATTTAACTTCCCCCTCCCCTACCAGTTCTTTGTTTTCATCAAAGAATCTAACAATATTGCCACGTTGAACTTTGCCGGAAATAACTTTCATCCCAACAATCTTTTCGCTTCTGGCGTCTCGAAAAATCTTCAACACGGTCGCCCGGCCAACCGTGGTCTCAATTTTCTCCGGCCCGATTGAATCCAACAAAATCCTAGTCAAATCGTCCGTCAATTCATAAATAATATCGTAAGTCAGGATTTTAATGTCATCTTTCTTGGCAGTTCGACGAGCCGATGGCGTGACTGCCACTTTGAACCCAACCACAAACCCATTTTCCCCGGCGGCTGACATTACATCTGATTCAGTAATATTACCTAGCCCTTCGGCCACAATTCGGATTTGGCCCTTGTCGGTTTTAATCTTGTCGAGTTGTTGCTTAATCGCCTCCAGTGAGCCCTGGACATCGGCTTTTAACACAATATTGATGTGATGCAACCGAGCCAACCGAATTTGCGAGGTCAATCGAGTTAAATCTGAAGTTCGAGCTGAAAATTGACGAGTAGTTGCCCGCTTATTTAATTTAGCAATAATTTCATGGGCTACTTTATCACTCGCCACCGTCATCAATCGTTCACCAGCACTCGGTGCAGCCGTAAACCCGGTCACCCGGACTGGTTGGGATGGACCGGCCTGTTTAATCCGTTTACCCGTAAAATCCTCCATCGCTTTGATTTTGCCAAAATGATTTCCCGCCACAAACGAATCGCCTACCCGCAAAGTTCCGCGCTGCACCAGTAAAGTCGCCAATGCTCCCACTTTGGGATCATGTTTCGATTCAATGATTACTCCTTCGCCCGGTCCTTCAACTGGCGCTTTAAGTTCTTGCAAGTCAGCCGTGAGTAAAACTAACTCCAACAATTCATCTACTCCCTGACCGGTTTTACCAGAGACACCAATTACCACATCTTTACCGCCCCACTTCTCCGTCACGATATTGTGGGCTGCTAATTCCTGCTCCACTCGCATCACATTGGCTTCGGGTTTATCAATTTTGGTAATTGCCACCACCAACGGTACCCCGGCGGCTCGGGCCAATTCAATTGCCTCGATCGTCTGGGGTTTAATCCCGTCATCAGCCGCCACTACCAAAATCGCCACATCCGTCACTTTCGCCCCTTGAGCCCGAATGGTTGAAAAGGCCTCATGCCCGGGAGTATCCAAAAAAGTAATCCGACGACCTTTATAGTCAACTTGATACGCTCCCATATGTTGAGTAATTCCGCCCGACTCCCCTTCCACCACTTTGGTTTTCCTGATGTAATCCAGCAGTGAGGTTTTGCCGTGATCAACATGCCCCATCACAGTCACAATCGGCGCTCGCGGCTCACCTTCGGCGTCACTTATGTATTGATTGGTATCGGCTGATAATTCACTTTCCGATTGCTCCAAAGTAGCAGTGAAACCCAAATCGTCGGCTACTACCGCAGCGGTTTCGAAATCTAAATTATCATTAATAGTCGCCAACACTCCGCTACCCAATAACTGACGAATGACGGTTGTCACTGGTATATCCATCAATCCAGCCAATTCCTTGACCGTTAATACACCAGGTAGAACTAATTGTTTTTTCTCGTCTGTCATTCCGTTAGAAGTCAGTTAAAAGTTAAAAGTGAATAGTGAAAAGTTATGGTGGCGTCATTTTGACGCTTTTGAAGATTTAATTTCCAATTCGCCAGCTGGCGGACTAACTTCGAATCAAATCCGAATGACTGAATGTTTCAAAATTAAGATATTGATTCAATCCGTCTCCGCCAGTTGGCGGATGACGGTCGTCGGAAGGGGGAAAACCCTTTTTGGTTGTCTCCCTCCGAGGGCTATTAAAAGGACTGCTTTGACTTAAAAAATATTAGCCATTGGCAGTCCAACCCCCGTTACGAATTAAAAACAATTAACGTTTCATAGCCGCAACGATTTTGGCTGCCGTCGCTTTACCAATACCCGGTAAGGCCTCTAACTCGGCTGGGGTTTTGTCCTGCAGATCACTCAACGAGATAATCCCTGCCGTCTGTAACTTTTTGATCAATGTTGCCGACAACTCTAGTCCTGTCAAATCACCGGTCGGCGCACTTTCGGCTGAATCTTTATCGGCCGACACCACTTCCGCCACCTTTGGTGACTGCATGGCTTTCAAGCTCAAACCTAACCGATGACTGTCGGGTCCCAAATCAATTACTTTAACTTTCAATTTATCACCCACCGCTACTACTGTGGCTGGATCAGTCACATGCTCGTGAGCTAATTCTGAAATATGAATCAAGCCATCTGTTTCTTCGACTCCCACCTTTACAAATACGCCAAATGGCATAATCTGCGTGACTTTGGCTTCCACTTCTTGACCAATTGCAAATTGAGAGATTATCGACAGCCACGGATCGGTTTGCAACCGTTTGATTGACAAAGAAATTTTGTCATCTTCAATTCCAATCACTTGAACCTTGACTGTGTCACCCACTTTGGCAAAATTACTCGGATGGTCAACTTTACCCCAACTGATTTCCGAAATATGCACCAGTCCCTCAAGCTGACCAAGATTGACAAACAGACCAAAGTCAACCACTCCGCTGACTTTACCATCCAATACATCACCAACTTTAATCCCAGACACCAACTCATCAAATTCCCCTTTGCGAGCCACCCGCTCTGAAAAAATCAGCTTATTAACACTTTTGTCTAAATCCAAAACCTTCACTTGTAAAATTTGATTTTCAAACTTGGCCAAGCGGGTCAAAATTTCATCTTTATCAGTCCCAACTCTCGGATAGTGTTCTGGGGCCAATTGGCTGACCGGCAAGAAACCGCGTAAACCATCGGCTTCAACAATTAATCCTCCCCGGTTGGCCTCGATAACTTTAACATCAAAAACCTCATCGGCCGAAAGCCGAACTTCCAAGGCCTCCCAGCCCTTATTCTCAAGCGCATCCCGCAAACTCAAGACCATAAAACCATCATCATTTTCCGGCAAAATTACCGAAGCGGTTACTCGGTCGCCTGGTTGATAGTCAGGAGCAGCAATCCCTTCCTCCATCAACTCTCGATTACTAATCATCCCAATAAACCGACCGCCGTCGATTTCTATCCAAATCCGATTTTTCGTAACCGCTGTCACTTCGCCCACCACTAAATCACTGGCTTTATAGATTCGCAAACTACTCTCGGCAGCATCGAGCAATTGAGCAAACGGATTGGTTGTTTTTCCTTTAGGAGCCATAAAAACTCACCTGGACAGCACTTTCATGCTTCAGGCAACGGTTTAAGAGTATGACCTTATCAAATAGTGCTATATGGGGGAGTATAACCCATGAACTACCCTCAAGTCAAGAAAAAGCCCTCTTGGTTGATCGACCAAGAGGGCAAATTAAATGCTGGGTTGTTTGTGGATGGCCATCGCACTATCAATGTCGTTTAGGGCAACATCTCGTGCAGAGCGGAATGCGCCATCTGGATTAGCCCGCAGAGAAAGACGAGATTGGTCGCCATTATCATCTCGGGAGTATCGTAGCCAGTCGATACGCGATGGGGATATGGAATCAGGGAATCGCTGCCTATACCTTGAACCAATTTATATCCGCAGTCGCGCTGGGTAGGCGCCTTACGGGGAAAGAGGTGAAGCTGTCCCATCGTAAAGTGCAGTTGACGCCCATTCTCACCTTCCAAAGATACCTTTGGTGGCTCCTCCAACCGGCCAACCAACGACGGGTACTTATAGAAAGAGCCCGTCAGCCCTAAGTGATCGCTGACCTCTGCCATTGTCTGGCAGGCATGCTCGAGCGCACTGCCCCAATAATATAAACTCGACTTCGTCATCCAGTCGATCAATTTAGGGGAGACCGCTAGCTTAGCCCCGTTCACCAACGACTCAACCGCGATCAGTTGAGTATTGTTTTGGCTGTAAGACAGATTAATTGATTCCGCCTGACAAGCCGCGCGGTGCATACACCGCAACAGCACATCTAAGCTGGCATATGTCTCTATCAAATCCCTACATCCGACCGCGTTGGCAGGCAAAGCGATCCTGAATTCGATCATCCTCTTGGGATCGCGCTGTCTCATACTCACAATGGCTCCGCCCATCCCCCATCTCGCATGTGGAGCTAGGTTAGGCCCCACCCACTCATCAGGTGGCAGGCCGTTCCGCTCCCAGCCCCTCAAGAGCGAAGCGGGAGATTCAAGGTACGGCTGGATAATCTGCCATAGAGAACGGGTCATCGTTACACTAATGGCCGAGTAGACCCGACAATACAGCTTGCTCACCTCGAGAATGTAGTAAAGTGGCGCGCTGCCGCTACATACGCCCTGGGTTAGAGGGTTCTGACTCATGATTTGCTCCTAAATTTCAAATTTCGGGGTAACCCCGACAATACAAGTCAGCTCTAAGATAGCATTAAAACCACTATCAGAGCAAGAAAAAGCCCCCTTGCGGGGGCACAAATGAAACTGACCGAAATCAGCGAAACCACTCCTCGTCTGAGTCAACTATCCTCATCATGGCATCCAATAGAATCTCTAGCACCTGGTCTTGTAGAGTACGGGTAAAACGACCAGCGTCTACTAATATTTCCTCCGAGTACGAGGTATGAAACGGGCTGAATCCTTTGGGCGTGATTATCTTAACCGACCGCCTAGTAGATACCCGCCCCTTCTTTCCCTTCTCGTTCTCCCATTGGATGGCCAGAATCCATCTCACATTCTCGCCAACGTCTGACACACAGCGAGAAACCTTTTCCCAGTCATCTTCCCAGACAAGCCGATCCAAGTTGGGATACTTTTCTGGTAAAAGATACCTTACATCCATACAAGCTCCCTTTACCAGAGGACGACCAAGTCGTCCTTCTCTTAACGAGACAATTAGGTCCTCTACCTCCTGAATATGGGCTTCATCCTGCTCATGCTGACACCGATTCGTTGCATCGAGAGCAATTACACCCATTAAATGTTTTGTCTCGTAACCCCTTAAAACTTGGAATATCCGATCTCTTGAAAAATACAAATCAACCTGACAATGATGCAGTTTATCTAAAGCATCCTGCAACTTTCTTTGGACATCATCAAGCTGGTCCGTTTTCGACATTTCAATATACACCTCCTAATGAGCTAACTCCAGTATATAGGAAACCTGCTCCCAGTCAAGTAAAATCTAGAATATGGGATTTAGAATCTCGAATTTAGACGCCAGATTCATCAATCTATTCCACTTCTTCCCCCGTGTTGTATAAATAGACGGCCGTTTCCTTCCACTACACATAGAATTTAACAACCAAGTTGGCTTCCTGCTTCTTTTTTTGGCCCTAGGATGAGGACTTGTCTATTAATCAGTTAAAGGTCCTCCTTTGTTCTACTAGATAGTAGAACCACGGAAGGATTTGTGATGAATAGTTGTGGTCACCCCTCTTAAGGTAAGAGGAGTAAGGGGGAGTTAAGAATATAATCAGTCAATAACCCTTCCTAATCCTCCCCTTATCTTAAGGGGAGGATTAGATTGCCACGCCTACAGCTCGCAATGACGAGAAGAAATACTAACGGGTCAAGCGCGGTGAGAACGCTTGAAAAAGAAAACAAAAACTACTTCCTAAACACCCTCTTCAAATACACATCCTTATCCGCTCGACTTCCTCGTTTGGCCTGCCGAGCCGGATAATCTACCCGAATAAATCTGACCAGATACCAAACCGCAACGATTACATAAACAAACAATAAGGCAGGCCAAATCCGCCAAGTAAAATACGGAATCCCTTCGTAACGGAAAAATAGCCACAGCAAACCAATCCATCCGACAATGGTCCCGATTTGAGTACTCCGCGCTACGATTTGTTTATAAAAATAACTCCATTGCCGCGATTTCAGATTCATAATCGCACTGGTCAAAATCAATAGAATCGCTAAACCCAACCAAACCCAAAATCCAAAGAAGATTGAGTCCAAGTTATTGTCGAAGTAATAATCCGGTCTAAATAAGTTTAAGATTGTCATGTTTGAAGAGATAAAAATTTAGAAGTTGGAATTTGGAATCTCGAGAGAACAGATCCTGAAACAAGTTCAGGATGACAGAGTACGCTAACGCAGTTTCCTGCGGGTAAAACTTTTAACGGGTTGTTTAACTGTCTTATGTTTGATTCGGCTAGATGATTTAATTTTGGTCGGTTTAGCCAATTTACGCACGGTAAATGATTTCTTGGCTACTGGTTTAGTTGCTTTGGCCTTCATTCGACTAACTGACTTGGCAGTAACCGGCTTGGCTAATGTTCGCTTGGCAAATGATGGTTTAGATTTAGATACCAACGCGGATGGTTTAGTTATTTTCGCTGAAACCGGCTTGGCCACTTTTACTGGGGTTGGTTTTTCTTCTTCCGCCATCACTTCCACCACCGGCAATTTAGCCAGCTCACTTTCGGTTAATTCCTCATTCGGGTTACTCAACGAACCATCGGCTTCTTCCATAATTAAGACCGTGAAAGAAGCCACCTTGTCATTCCCCTTCAGTCGCATCAACCGGACGCCTTGAGTCGCTCGACCAAGCGTCGGCACCCCCTTTAGTGGCATTCGAATAATTTGGCCTTCAGTCGAAGTAACAATCATGTCACTCTTAAGACCTTTATCCACCAATTTGGCTCCGATTAATTTACCGGTCTTGTCAGTAATATTCATGGTCTTAATCCCAATCCCACCACGATGTTGCAAAGTGTACTGTGAGACCAATGTCCGTTTGCCAGAACCTTTTTCGGAAATTACCAGCAAAGCCATCACCTCTCCCTGTTTGGCAATATCCGCTCCAATCACTTCGTCTTTTGGTCGCAATTTAATTGCCCGCACTCCCCGAGTCGATCGTCCAAGCGACCTGGCATCGGTCTCTTTAAACCGAATCGACTGGCCTAAACGCGTCGCGATAATCACTTCATCACCAGGACGAGACCGCCTAACCCAAGTCAGTTCGTCACCTTCGTCTAACTTAATCGCAATCAAACCGTTACTCCGAATATTGGCGTAGGCCACCAGTGAGGTCTTTTTAATTACTCCCTGCTTGGTAAACATCACCAAGTCATCTTTGTCATCAAAATCAGATAGCGTCATCACTGAAGTGACTAATTCATCAGGTGCAATCTGAATAATATTTACCACCGCTGCTCCCCGAGCAATCCGCGATGCCTTTGGCACTTCAAATACTTTCTGTTTAAACACCCGTCCGCGGTTGGTGAAGAATAGAATATCATCGTGGTTTTTAGCTACTTGGATACTGCTAATTTGGTCCTCTTCTTTGGTAGTCATTCCAATCACTCCCTTACCGCCTCGGCGTTGAGTTCGGAATTCGCCAATCTGTTGACGCTTAATATATCCGCCAATGCTCATTGTTACTACCACCTCTTCGTTGGGAATCAAATCCATGTCAGTAAAATCGCCAACCGTTGTCCCACTAATTTGGGTCCGACGCTTATCGCCATATTTGGTCTTAATCTCCAAACATTCCGCTTTAATTACTTCATCAATCTTATTTTTGTCAGCCAACAACGCCCTTAAATCCTTGATGAGTTGTTGCTTTTCTTTATACTCGTCTTCGACTTTTTTCCGTTCTAACCCAGCTAGGGCCGACAATCGCATTTCCAAAATGGCCGAGGCCTGTAAATCGGATAACTTAAACTTCTTTTTTAAATTGACATGGGCCTCTTCTTTGGTGGCTGACTGCTTGATGGTCTTAATCACCTCATCAATATTTTTTAAAGCAATCATGAACCCTTCCAAAATATGCGCTCGCTCTTCGGCCTTCTTTAATTCAAACTGGGTTCGCCGAGTCACGACAATCCGCCGATGGTCGATGAAATATTGCAAAGTCGCCCGCAGGTCTAACACCCGGGGCTGAATACCGTCCACCAACGCCAGCAAGTTCACATGGAAACTCGACTGCATCTGTGTCATCTTGAACAACTGATTCAAAATTTTGCGCGGATAAGCGTCGCGCTTTAAGTCCACCGCGATTCGAATTCCCCGGCGATCCGATTCGTCACGCAAATCAGCAATCCCAACTAGTTTCTTATTCTTAACTAGATCAGCAATCGACTCCACTAGATTGGATTTATTCACCTGATAAGGCAACTCACTGACAATAATCTGATGACCATTTTTGCCTTCGACAATCTCGGCCACCGCTCGCATCACAATCTTGCCATGACCAGTCGCGTAGGCCTCTTTGATATCTTTCGGATTAAAAATAATTCCACCAGTCGGAAAATCAGGACCTTTAATATATTTCATTAAATCGTCCACTTCCGATTCGGGATTAACAATCAGATGAGCAATTGCATCCATTAACTCGCTCAAATTATGTGGCGGGATACTGGTCGCCATACCCACGGCGATACCAACTGTTCCGTTCATTAAAAGTTGAGGCACCTTGGTCGGCAATACAGTCGGTTCCTTGGTAGTGTCATCGAAGTTGGGAATGAATTCAACCGTTTCCTTGTCTAAATCGGCCAATACTTCATCAGCAATTGCGGCCAACCTGGCCTCGGTATACCGATAAGCGGCCGCCGAGTCGCCATCAATTGAGCCAAAGTTTCCCTGACCATCTACCAACATATACCGCATATTCCAGGGCTGGGCCAACCGCACCATCGCATCATAAACCGCCATATCGCCATGTGGGTGATACTTTTTCAGCATTTCTCCAACCACCCCAGCGGATTTGGAATATTTGGCAGTATGCCTTAACCCTTCCCGACTCATGGCATACAAAATCCGCCGATGCACCGGTTTCAATCCATCACGCACATCCGGCAATGCCCGAGCCACAATTACGCTCATGGCGTAACTTAAATACGACTGCTGCATTTCCGTCTCTAGCCCGCGCAATTCTATTTGTCCGAGATTATTATCGTCCACCCCGTAGAAGAATTTAGAAAATATGCATTATACCGGCGACACGAAATTATAATAACTGGTTTCCGCAGAGAATACTCGCCGGCATTCTAAATTTCTCTACGGGGTCACCCGGTAGAGAAAAGTTCATATATCCGGAGGATATCAGTGCAAAGCACAATGAAATTTCTTCTACTGGGCCATCTACCTACAAACTTAAGGTCAGCCAATTACATTCGAGCGCCTGGCTTAGCCCGTCCGGCGTCTTAACTACTCTACTATTTTGCCTGCCAACTATCAATCAGCCAAGTATCTCCGATTCCTTTCAATACCACAAATTGCCAATCCTCCGTCTTGGTCACTCCATCTGGGGTTTTCTTGGCTAATTGGCCAGTAATATTGGCCTTGGTCTGATCGGTTAAAGTTGTGCTAATAATCCGAAAACTAACAATATCCGATGAGTCCTCCAATACCGCCTGGTTAAACTCTCGCTTCGCCCCAGTCGTTAGCGCCGCTGTCATTGCACTAGCATTACGGTCTTGCCAGGCCTGGGCGAATTGGGTTACTATCGCTTCAGCTGCCTGCTTGGCCGCCTTTTCCTGGTCATCTTGAGTTCCTTGAGTATCTAATTGTTGCTTTAACAAATCCACTAGCTTGTCCGGCATATCAAAAATGTCCCGCGATAAGTTGGCCTGAATAAAGCCCCGGCTAGTCAGTAGCAAATCATCATACGATTTCTCCATCGCATCCTGATACACCAGCAACTGATCCAACGCGGTAATGTTATCAATTTCAGCTCGTCGATCCACGATTCGCTTCATTTCCGCCAACATACTGCTGTAATCATCCAAAAACGCGTTTAATTTACTAGCAAAAGTACTAGCACCGACTGCTAGACCAGTTTGATTTCTCAACGAAAACATCCCGTCCCTAACTGTCCGATTCGCGTCGGTTAAGGCCTCTTTAAACGAGCCACTTCCGCTAACATCCAGTTTTTCAAATTGGTCGATAGTTTTAAATTTGTTGGTTAATTGAACGGTTGCCAGTACCGTTTCGTCCCAAATGTCGCGCAGTTCCTGTTCACTGGCTACTCCCTGGCGTTGGAAAGTGTAATAGTAATACGAAGCCAATCCGCCAATCAAAATCACAATAATCGAAGCAAAGATAGTCAAAATCAGACCAGTACTCCGTGGCCGTCTAGGTTTTTTCATTTCCGTTGCCTCCTGGTTTATTTCTGCGACCTCCTCGGGCGTAATTTCTTCCTCAATTTCCATCCAATCCAATCTCCTTTCTATAGGTAAAATATAGCCGAAAAAACCCTATTTTTCAAGCGGTGGGAACAGAGAAATGGGATAAAGAAAAAGGGCCCCCGCAGGGGCCCAAAACGAACAAGAACGAAACAACCACTAAATAAACCTGACGAGAACCGAATTACGGTTTACCCATACCCTTGAGTGTCATCGACAAGAACACAGTTGTCCATGTCTGCGATAATCTCATTTGGATCTACACCAGGTGCCGCAAACAGTACCACGGACAGTGGTACCTGAACGGGGTGGTCATCCTGATTCCGAGCTTGCTTCTCATACTCCTGGAGCTTGTCCTGCGCTTTCTTGATCGAATGCCCCGGTGGTAGCGTCCTCGGAACTGAATGTTTAGCTGACATTAGCATCTCCTAAAGGTTCAAACTATTGCCGATTGGGCGGACAACCAACAACAACCCTTATATATCACATCTCTTGGTGGCCTGACAACCCTTTTGGACATAAAAAAGCCGTTCTGCTGTGTAGCAGGACGGCTTACTGAAGGACTAGAACGCAGGTTGGATCAGCCAGGGGCTGATTGGGTCCGAGTAAATCAAAGTTGAACCCAAATTCAAATAGTAATCTGGATCGATCCCAACCCTCAACCACTCGAACATCACGCCCATTAGTGCGAATCAACGGCAAGAGACGATCTGTAACATAATTCAAATCCACGCCCCTCACCACCATCAACCGATGGGATTGGTGGGATTTAGAATGATGTTGAAATGTGGCCCACATTTCTAACCGATTGCCGTCAGGCAACTCAACTGGCATATAAACCGTCCCGTTCTTGCCCCCATTGTTCAAGTAGTGCAAACAATTCCTGACCGCAGATATTACCTTCAAGGTGCTCACCCCCTCACCCTAATTATACCTTACCTGGTAACCGTCGATAGAAACCGATTTAGTTGACGATAAACTCTAGTCGGCTGACTATTAAGGGAAGCATGCTTGGTTAATCCATAGACCACTTGTCCCTGCGGGAAAATTTCCTTAAAATGATTTTCGTTAGTCCGTAACACGAACGGATCTTTTATCCCCCGAGCGGTGTTTAATAGCAAAGCTGGCATCGCCCGAAAAGTTTTGCGGATTAACCTAGTTTGACGCAATAGATAACCCACTCGTACCGCATTATAAACTCTCTGGAGTGAATTTTTGATTGTATAAGGGTGACCATCTGACCAATGATTGTTTTCCCACAGCCAATATAGTACCTGAAGCACTGTTCGCCACAATTTATCAGCATGTCGATCCATCTCGTACCCAAAATTCAATTCAATTTTTGACCGCCAAGTAATATCTTCGGGTCCAAATGGAGTCGAGACCGCTACCACTCCCAATGTTTCAAATGGAACTCGATGACGGCGCCAATATCTAAGCAATAAATAACTTAGAGTACCGCCAAACGATAATCCAACCAAAACTAGTTTTGAGTACTTTAATTGGCGAAGTTCACGAGTCACTTCCACCAGTAAATCTTGGCCGTTGGCATAGCAGTCAGGATAACTCATCTCCCAAACATCTCCGAACTTGGTGAGTTGGTTAACTGCTCGACCAAAGGACTTAGAATACGGAATCAGGCCCGACAACAACAGCACCATCGTTTTCCCTCGACGCTGGCCTTTAATCTTCAACGGTTTTAACCATGTCAATTTACCCATCTTTCCATTATACCAGAAAAAATCAGATTTGTCAATCCGTTACTCTTCCCTTCCAAATTTCACTCCCGCGTCAGTTTACTGCGTTGAGAGCGCAAAACAGCTCCGACCAATGCCGTGATAGAACTGCTTGGTTCGATTATCCGGCACCGACTCGGCTATCGGTCTAGTGGCTGTATTGGCTTCTTTAAATTCGGTATCAAACGTAGCACACAACTCATACTGGGTAGCCGTAATAATCCGATAATCAAACTGTGCTTTTGTCGCTGGATCTTTCAGGGCATCCCCCATCAGGTAGACATTGGCATCACTTTCCAGTTCTTGCAAAGTTTTTGGCAACCGCGCATGACCGCTGGTCTTCTCCCAACCGTAAAACGACTGAACTGCGTCACGAATACTAGTTAACCGTTCCACTCGCATTCTATCCAAATTTTTGGCGCGCTGTTCTGCTGGACTGGCAATGGTCGCAAATGTCCAGCCAATGATTGCCACCACCACCAATAAAACTGTCCATTCAAACACTTTGAACCCAATCCCCAGTTTTTTTGGTTCGCCAGCAAAAAACTTCAAATGCCACCATTGATACCACAAAATCAACCCAGAAATAATTAGGGTAATCAGCGTGTGGACGCCAAACTGGAGTATTAATGTCCCGTTCAGAAACGAGAAAAACAACACCGCCAACTGCCAAATAATAATCAAAATCACTATCACCAGCGTGATGTAAATCAACCAATGGCGGACTCCGCTATCCGCCCGCATGGTCTTATTCCCCAGCATCTTATTGGCCAAATAACTCAAATAGACAAACACCGGCAGAGCGATTACTGCTGCCGCTAGAAATCCGATAATCGCGCTATCCATCGCCAAGAATTCATTGCTAACTGCATCCGGTATCCACCGATTCACCAGTGCCTTAGCCAAAAAGTTTACGCTCACACTAGTAATCACCAAGGTGGCGTAACTCAACAGATAGATAAATCCGTCTCGGGCAAAGTTGTATCTGACTGTCTGTTCCATTGGTTTCATTTTACCATCCCATCAACCAATCTCCGAATACTTAAGTTTTTTGTCAGCCCTCTGTCAATTCTCTGTCAGTCCTTTGTCATCCCTATGTCATATTTTGCAATATACTGAACGGCCGTTCATCTAATTGCAGGAATCTCGCTAACCAATTAACTGCGTAAGCATTATCCGCCCCCAACCCGCTCTGATTTATTGAATTAGATTGATATAATATAATTCAGATTATCACTCACTCATGCTGATTACTCATATTTTACTTTTGCTCGGTTTATCCTGTGCGCTTGGATTGGCAGCCAAATTCGCCACCAAGAGTGCCCATCGGATCGCCAAATATTTTCATACCAATGATTTTGTGATTGGTTTCTTTGTAGTCGGTGTGGCTACTTCTACGCCGGAAATCACGGTGGCGATTGATTCCGCTCTTCAGCATGCTCCAGGGTTGTCTTTGGGTAATTTGCTCGGAGCCAGTATTGTAATTTTATCGCTTTTGGCCGGCCTGGCAGCGATTTTATCCGGCAAATTATCAATTAACCGATTTTTGAGAAATGACGACTTTCTGATGTATCTAATTATTAGTGCCCTACCGGTAGTCGCCATTTTTGACGGCCAGTTGACTCGACTTGATGGACTCTGGCTAATCGGCGCCTACTTATTATTCATCGGCCGAATGTACCAGCGCCGCAATATCTATGAAAAACATCTCGCTCTTCCCTCTCCGAATCACCGCAATTCTCATTTGGTCATCGAAATCCTTAAACTTTTGTTATCCCTAGTTGCCATCTTGGTTTTGGCTCATTATCTGGTCAATTCATCCCTAGTGGTTGCCTCCACCCTATCGGTTTCACCGCTACTAATCGGTCTATTAATTTTGTCCATTGGCACCAATCTGCCAGAAGTAACCTTGGTCTTAACTCAATCGCGCAAACAATCTCACAACCTTATCCTCGGAGATTTGCTTGGCAATGTTTTGTTGAATGTACCCACCCTTGGATTATTGGCTTTAATCTCACCATTTGCTATCGCGGCTCCAGTTAGTACCAACATCTCGGCCATCTTTTTGCTGGTTTCGGTCGCGCTATTCGGCATCTTGATGTGGTCAAAAAATATGCTAACTCGCCGGGAAGGAATATTGCTGTTTATTGTCTATGCCGTCTACGCCATTCATAATTTATCGACCATTACAACTTAATTGCTTCGTCGTTAATTTTGTTTGCAAAAATCCCCCATCCGAAACTGGGGGATTTGTTTAAACTACTTAAATTTTCTAGAACATTACCGGGACAGTAAACGAATCGTCATTCTGCGAATCGCCTGACGGATTATCTTTGTGCAGTACCAAACTTCCACTACTGCCTGGGGTTTGAGTCGGAAAAATAATATTTGCATTAAAGGGGACTGGACTAGATGTCATCCAATCACTCTGCGCTTCAGCCAGACCAGTACCAACTACTTGATTGCTAGTATTTAACAGTTCGATTGGAAATGACGCCTCAAAATACCAATTTCCAACTGCCGTTCCGCTCACCGTCAGCGGACTGGTGATGGTAGAATTCGCTGTCGGACTGTTTACGATAACCTCGGCAGTTTCGACTGCTGAATTATTTATCACCGGCTGACTTTGAGATGCTAACCAACCAATTCCCGCCAACACCACTAGACCGAGAATCCAATAAACATATTTCATGATTTGGCTCCCCTTTATCTTAAATTATAGCCCTTTTATCTTATGCTAAAAGTCGCTCCCAGACAAGATTTTCTATTGACTAAAAGTCCTAAATCATTTATACTGCAACTATCTTTGTGTTGGAGGTGCACCTTGTTTATCTTCTTAGCCAAGCGGATTAGTGCTATATTTGGATCGATGTCAATCCGGCGCAAGGTTCGGGAGTTCAAGCGCCGAGATAACTTGTGGGACTGGTTGATGAGCCAACCATCCTTTAAGAAACTCGATGACCAGTACATGGAAGTCGAGAGAGAAATAGGAGGGCTCATCGAGATGCGGAGAACCGCTCCGATTGACTATTCGTGGGTTATGCCATCCTCACTTGAGACGATTCTGGCAGAAGGCCCCGAGCCAATGCCGATCTGGCAGATTAATGAAGAAATCCGAGCAAAACAGCAACAGCAGCGCCGTCTGGGTAAGCAGATGGACCAAGAAGCGTATCGCCTCCTTGCCAAACTCCCACCAGATTTCCATTTCCCGGCAGTGACCTGACTTCTTGTTCTTGTTCTTAAAAACTAAAAGACGAGCATCGCTCGTCTTTTTTATATCCAGAAAACTTTTTATTCCTTATAAATTTTCACGCCAAATGGGATGAGAATTCCACACTGAAACCTCTGGCTCCCGGACAGGGATTCGAACCCCGGTTCCTTGGACCAAAACCAAGTGTCCTGCCGCTAGACGATCCGGGAATACAACCTGATTATACCCCGGTAGTAGAAATTGTCAGGGCTTCGCCCAAAAGCCAAGCAGTGCCAATTTTTCACTACGGGGCGCCGCCCTAGCCCAGGGCCAATTTTTTGTAAACCAGCAGGCCTACCTGTCCTCCGGCAGGCGGGCAGGCAGGCAGGGGAGAGATGGAGATAGTTAAAAGTTATGGTATCCTCTCAATTCTCCTGGGTGTTAATCTTACCAGGACCCATCGAACCAATTGCGCCTGCCTGCCGGTAGGCGGGTTCGCCAATTAGAAAATCACCTGCTTGGTCCAGCATGTTTGAGGAGCGTAGCGACGAGTTTGCGTTACCCGCCCGCAACGCTTTGCGTAGCAATGCGGGCGAGGAGACCAGAAAGGGTGATTTTCTATTTTGGCTAGCAATTGGTGAGTGGGGTGTCTTTTGGGGCGCCACCCCATTTGGACAAGCAAATGGGGTGGCAAAAACCATCGATGCAACGCGACACAGGCGTTGCAAAAAAAATAACAAAAATAAACAAAAGAAATTTGAAAATCCCAAAAACCTCAAAAACCACCCTTCTGGAAATTATCTCCCCTCTTGACACTCTTTGAAACCTCAACTATATTTAGATAGTTAGACAAATATCTAAATATACACCTATGGCTATCCGCGACGTATCTTTGGCTTTCAAAGCATTATCCGATCCAACTCGTCGAGATATTCTAAAAAAACTCCGCAACCGTTCGATGACCCCAGGGGAGATGACCACCTTCTTCCCGATTTCTAAGCCGTCCCTGTCCCACCACTTGGCCCTGCTCAAATCCGCCAACCTCATCACCGCCGACAAGGAGGGTCAGAAAATCTATTACTCACTCAACGCTACTGTGTTCTATGAAATATTAAATAATTTTTTGGAGGGATTCAAATGATGCAAAAAATCCAATTCACTTTTAAGTCGGAATGGCTATCAATTCTGTTAATTGTGGCCGTGATTGCCACCGCCATCTGGGCCTATCCCCTACTTCCTAGTGAAGTCCCATCCCATTGGGGAATTAGTGGACAAGTTGATGATTGGACCACGCCCCTAGGACATGTGTTGATGTTCCCCGGCATGATGTTGGCTCTGTATCTACTTTTTTTGCTCCTACCTCACATCGAGCCACGCCGTCAGCACTTCCTTGAATCATGGGGTTTCTACCAAATGATTCGTAATTTTATGATGGTATTTTTCGCTTTTATGTACGGACTAACCACCTACGCTGCGATTACTGGAAATGCGATCGCTGTTGGCAAAATCGTTCCGGTTTCAGTTGGAATCTTGTTTATCTTTATTGGCAATTATTTGACTCAAGTTAAATCCAATTTTTTTATGGGGATTCGAACCCCATGGACATTAGACAGCGAAGCCAACTGGCAAAAAACTCATCGCCTGGGCGCCTATACCTTCGCCATCGGCGGCGTCCTATTTCTGCTCTCGCCGTTTATGCCCACCCCTTACAATTTCTATGTTCCCATGGTTGGAGTTGCGATTGCCGGATGTTTACCAATTCTAATGTCCTTTATCTGGTTCAAGCAGGACCAGAAATAACACCTATCCCCTACCACTTTTTATTGGTCTAGAGCCAAGTTTTTGTGCTTGACTTAAAATCAGCCATATGATAGCGTCTTATAGTCGGAGGGTTATTTGTCATCATCTATCATGTTCCTTAGGGTGACTCGGCGTTCGCTGGCAATCATCTTTTTATAAGTCACCCGCCATTGCATCTCCCTCCTAACTTTCCGCTCCTAATCAGGCGTGAGATTTGTTTTCAAAACTCACCTCCCAAACGCTGCCAGGGGGCGGAAGCGCGACGAAAATCCAAACCATACAAGGTGGTATGGGAAACGGAGTGAGTCCAGGCGGAGGCCGTAAACTTTTTCTTCCTTCATTTCGTTTACGGTTCTGGGACTGTCGCGCACAAAACAGGCCACTTGGGTTTACCCCGGGTGGCCTTTTACTTTTTCCACTATTTATCTATGGCTCACTTCCGCATCTGTCCTATCCTACCTGTCTGCCCTATCCTACCTACCCTTCACGCCGAGTTGAAGCGGCCGCTTCAACTCGGCGTATTCTGACTCCCACTCTTCCCCTTGATTATCATTAAAAGATGGATAAACTACGAAATTTTTTTACCCTCCACGACATCAACATATCCAGCAATCCCATAAAGATGAACCAGAAATTCAATTTCCCGCTGACAGGGATACTGATGTCGCCAAACGCTATACTGAATCTTTTTAAAACCCAGCTGGACCAGCTTACCGCGAAATACCTCCCGCGCCAGCTTTTTCCGTTCCGGGATATCAAACATTACGAAACGGTATAGTCCGTCCCACGGATCTTGAGGCGGAATTTGCATCTCATCGGTCTGGTATTCCAATACCCTTTGCTTACCCGCCTTAGTTGATCAGCTTTGCTCCAATCTTTTTTCTTTCGGGCAATTTCTCGCTCTGCTGCCAATTTTTTAACTTCGGCGGGGATCCCCTCTGGTTTATAATCTTTCAATCCCAATCCCAAAACCTTATCGAAATCCAATAAAGTAACTTGTTTGTCCGCCAACGACTTTTTCGACTTCAATAACTCCCAAACTACCGCCAACGCCTTCGGCAGATTTAGGTTGTCGTTTAAAGCAGACAAAAAGCGTTTTTTGTATGTTGCGTCCACTCCCCCTTTGTCATTCCCACGAAGGCGGGAATCCATTTTTGTTTTTCCTTTCTGGATCCCCGATCGAGTCGGTGATGACGAGGCAGAGATGCTAAATACTGCTTGTAATTTATTGAGAGAATTTTGCGCCCCCTCTAACGCCGCTTTCGAAAAATTCAATTTACTGCTGTATTGGCCAGAAATCATAAAATACCGCAATACCAACGGCTCAAATCCTAATTTTATAATATCCGACAAGGTATAAAAATTCTTGGCACTCTTAGCTATCTTTTTGTCATTCATCAGCAAAAATTCATTATGCACCCAGAAATTGGCCAGCGGCTTACCATAAGCTGCTTCGCTCTGCGCAATTTCATCATTGTGGTGAATCAAGACATGATCAATCCCGCCAGTATGAATATCGAACGGCTGGCCCAATTCTTTGGTGGAAATTGCCGAACACTCAATATGCCAGCCGGGGAATCCCACCCCCCACGGAGATTTCCACTCCTGCTGCCGTTTTTCCTTGCCAGAAAATTTCCACAACGCAAAATCGGCCTCTCTTTTCTTTTCTTTACTATGCGCTACCCTGCTTACCTGCTTACCTGCTAATCCGCTTGTTCCAAGCTTCCCATATCCCTTAAATTTCGCCGTATCAAAATAAATCCCGTCAGCTGTTTTATAGGTATAACCTTTTTTCTCCAGCCGCTTAATTAAATCAATCTGTTCTTTAATATATTTGCTCGCCCAAGCAAACTTCACCGGCATTTCGATATTCAACGCCTTAATATCTTTTACGAATTGCTCCGCATAAAACTTGGTAATTTCTTTAGCAGTTTTACCGGTTTTTCTCGACTCTCGCTCTACTTTATCTTCACCAGTATCAGCATCAGATACTAAATGGCCTACATCCGTGACATTCATCACCTGCTTCACCTTGTAACCGTTATATTCTAAAGTCCGCCGCAAAATATCCGCCGATAGATAAGCCCGCAGATTTCCAATGTGCGCAGACCGATAGACCGTCGGTCCACAGGTGTACATCGAAACCTGACCACGTTTGATTGGCTTGAATTCCTGCTTCTTCCGACCGAGTGTGTTGAAAAGTTTTAAACTCATATTGATTTACTGTCATTCTGAACGTAGCGAAGAATCTAGCGATAGCGTTCTGCTATATAACAGAACTAGATCCTTCGACTCGGCTCACGCCTCACTCAGGACGACAAGGAGGGAGTGACCTAATGTATTAAATATCTTCACCTTCTATCTCAATCCTCACTTATCACTTATCACTGTCCCCTATACCATCTTCATTGTAAACCGAGGTGGCAAAATTAAACCCTTATCAATTACTAACGCTCCAATCAAAACCAGCAGTCCTCCAGTAATATTATTGGCAGTTAATGCCTCCCCTAGGAATAGAACTGACAAAATAGCCATTTGGACAATCATGGTATTGGACAACACCGTGGCCTCCACCACTTTTAGTTTATCCAGCACTCCTGCCCACAACAGTCCGCCAAATCCAAAAATTAATCCAACTGTCACAATAATTGACACTAAATGCGGAGTAAATGCGATTGATGACAATCCGTCTACCGTCAAACCGATTGGAATCAGCGTCACCGCCCCGATCAAATTACCCACCAAAGTAATCGTTAGTGATTCATCACCGGGCTGACGGGAAATTAACCGAGTCACGACATTGCTGAAAGCAAACCCGGCTTCTGCTAAAAGCAATAATGCAATCCCAATCAGCGCCCCAGTCACTTCGCCCCGAGCCAGGAAAATATATGCTCCGACTAGCATTCCGATTAGTCCCAAATATTGCCAACCGCCTGGACGTTCCCGCAAAATTACGACCGACAATCCGACCGCCATCAGCGGGTTTAGGGCAGCAATCATCCCAGCGGTTGCACCTGTCACATACTGCAAACCAATAATTGAAAATAAAGTTGATCCTCCAAAAGTTACCAATCCCAACAAAATCATCAACTGAACATCTTGGCGATTAAATTTTAGCCGATATTTCCGTTTGTGAAATTTGTAATAAATTAACAATCCCACTACTGCCATTGTCTGAACCAAAGCCGCAAACATAAACGGTGGAATTTCTTGCACCCCCATCTTGATGATGATTTTGGCAGCTGACCACAAAAACACTACGAATAGTGCCTGTAATACAAAACTGATTCTACCGTTAATCCTTGTCATACTCCCACTTTATTTCTACCCTCAAGTGCCCGACTTAATGTTAACTCATCCGCATATTCCAAATCCCCTCCCATCGGTAATCCGCGCGCGATTCGAGAAACATTCACGGACAAACCGTCCAATAGTTTTATTAAATAAGTTGCGGTGGCCTCCCCTTCGACATCAGGGTTAGTGGCAATAATCACCTCTTTAATCTGTGGATTTTCTCCCAACCGCTCAATCAAACTATTAATCTGCAAATCGTTTGGGCCCACGCCCTCTAGGGGTGAAATTGAACCACCCAAAACATGATACAGACCAGTAAACCCGGCTCGCTCCAGCGCTACTACATCCAATGGCTCCTCAACCACACACACCATTTCGCTATGACGATTTTTGTCAGTACAAATTGTGCACGGATCAGCATCAGCAATGTTGTGACATATTCCGCAGTAAACCAAATCCTCCTTTAATCGAGCGAACGCTTCGCCCAATCCCGACAAATCTATTTGATTATGTCGGATTAAATAGAACACCAGCCGTGAGGCCGTTTTGGGTCCGATACCAGGCAACTGACTCAAACTGGTGATTAACCGCTCAATTGATTTAGGTAATGTTCGCATAAATAATTAAATCCCAAATTACAAGCTCCAAATCTCAAACAAATCCCAAATCCCAATGTTCTAAACTTTATTTTTTGTTTTGGTAATTGTTATTTAGATATTGTTTGTCATTTATTATTTGAGATTTGGAATTTACATACTAGATGTTGAGTCCCAACTCTCCTGCCACCGCCTTCATCTTTTGAGCGGCCGCCTGTTGCGACTTGGTAACAGCAGAAGTGATGGCTTGTTTTAAGAACCGCTCCAGACCCTCTTTCTCGCTCGGATTCAATAATTCTTCAGCAATCTCAACGGCTTGAACTTTCTGTTCACCGTTAACAACCACTTTTACTTTGCCGCCCAACTCCACTCCTTCAAACACCATCTCCCGCAACTCATTTTGGACTCGCTTGGCAGTGGATTGTGCCTGCCACATCTTTTTAGCTTTATCAAACATAATTCGCTCCGCTCAAAATTCCAATTACCAAATCACAATCTTCAAAATCCCCTGCTTGATTATCGATTATTGGTATTTGGTTATTATTTGTTATTTGGTGCTTGATTCGCCAGCTGGCGAATTGATTATTAGCTACTGCTAAGCATCACTTTCTCTATCACCACATCTTTAGTTGGTTGGCTGACCTCTCCTTGTCCATTATCCTGGACTGGCATTTCAGCAATTTTATCTACCACATCCATTCCTTCAACTACTTTCCCAAAAATTACATAGTTTTTTGGTAAGTTGGTATCTTTATGTACAATGAAAAACTGGCTACCGTTAGTATTCTCTCCGGCATTAGCCATCGCTAATGTTCCGCGGGTGTAATCACCGATAATTTTTTCACTATCAAACTGATAACCCGGGCCACCTGTTCCGTCATCCGCCGGATCGTCATTTTTACTCAACGGGTCGCCAGTTTGAATCATAAAGTCCTTCATAATCCGATGGAATTTAATTCCATCGTAAAAATTCTGCTTGGCCAACAACACGAAGTTGGCCGCCGTTTTTGGAGTATTTTTGGTGTCTAATTCTAATTTAATATTCCCTTCGGTGGTTTGAAGAATGGCGAATCGATTTTGAGCCAATTCGGTTCGTTTGATACTCCCAAATGGTCCGCTGATTTTAATCGTCGGGGAATAGGCCTGGAACAACTTAATTCCGCCAATCACCAGTCCCGCCAAAAGTACACTCCCGGCCACGGCCATTCCAATCCAGGCCCACAACCGACGAATCCAGGCGGTCTGCTGCCACCGCTGTTCTCTTTGGGCTATCTGCCACTCCCGCTTAATGGCTAATTTTTGCTCTTTTCTAGCTTTTGCTCTTTTTGACATAACTTTCCTATTTTACCACACGGCTATAAGGGGAGCACGAGGTGTGTTCTCCCCTCATCGACAGTTAGCGAAAGCCCCTTGAACCCAGTGACAAAGCGTCAAAGGGTCCAAGGGGCAGGAAGGACAAAGGACTAGCCGGCAGTTGCGCGAGAGAGAACCTGGCGGCCGGCACGCCACTGAGAGACGTCGAGCTGGAAGGCAAAGACGCTCCAACGACGGTAGCCAGCGCTCCAGAGGACACCCACCACAACGACCTCGCTGCCAACCTGTACATAGAACAAGTTGGCGTAGCCGTTGTTGAGCAACTGACCCGCACCACCATTCGGCTGGCGGAGAATCATCCCAGCCAGATGGCCACACAACTCGCTCGCCTGGAAGACATGGCCTTCCGGCAAACCGCTGCGGATTTGACTGTCATTTGCTGGCTTAACCAGCTCGTGCTTGCGAATGGTTGTCGCTACCACACCACTGACCGGCTTAGCAAACTTTAGGACAAGGTCTTTGAAATCGTCCCAGACGCACAAGCCGGACCGGGTCCGGAAGAACTGCTGGGGGTTGAAGTTCCCGACCTGTTCCGGCAGAACAAATTCGGCAAGCAGACGCAGAACACTCTTCTTCTGCTCTACCACCGCCTCAATTGTAAACTTCAAGGTTTCGGCAAGGATGCCATCGACGACTTCCATGCCGCCAAGCTTCTTCACTAGAGCATTAGCCCGCCCCAATGTTAAATCCTTGGCACAAAATTCGCCCTCGCTCATAACAATTCTCCTTTGGGCTAAGTTGCCCACAGAATATTTTGCCCCTACCTCGGGGCCAGAGTGGGGAATCTTACCTACGCCATAGCCAAAAATGTCTTCCACCACACTTAGAAAGAACCACTAAGCTATTTTTCAAGTTCCCCTAACATTTCCCTTATACTCCTGTTCCCACCTTTAGTCAAGTCAAAATATACTCCCAGAGCCATTTATCACCTATGGGGATAGTTAGAATTTAAAGGTGAAAAGTCCTCCTCCGTTCTGCCCCAATGGGGCCCATTCAGGGCTGTTCGCCAGCTGGCGGAAGCAGAACTATGGAATGATCTGCGATGAAAAATTATGGTATCCCCTCCCAACTACGCCAAGGCTTCGATGGGCAGGCAGTTCTTCGGGGTATTAAAAAATAACAAGGTGTCCCTTCGACGGAGTTTACCCTGAGCGAAGCCGAATGGGCTCAGGGAATATTAATAGAACCCATCGAACAAATGGGGTGGCAAAAGAAACAAAACATCCTGCTGGACAGCAGGCCTAGATTCTTCTTCTGCTGGACAGCAGAATCAGAATGACAAGAAAACACAAGACAAAGCTAGAATAAGACGAGTGTCATTCTACGCTCGTCTTAAAATGGCATCCCTCCCCAATTCGCCGTGATATTTGTTCCATAGAGAATGATTTTTGGTCCAACCCAGTTGATAATTGCAATTGCTACCAGAATCACCGCCAACTGCCGCCAGAAAGAATTGGTAAAAACCTCCTGGCGTCTGGCTTCAGTTTTAAACGCTTCAACAAATTCTCTATCCAATATCATCATTGTACGGGTGATGAAATACTGCTCCAGAACCGAGCCCAGAATCCAATCGGTTCCGGTTCCCGCTGATCACTTCTGGGTGCAGTACTTAAGACCGAATCTATTATACCGCTGCGGGTAAGGAACTGCAAAGACGCCTCTAGGCCGGTTTTGGGAGGAGGTAGGAGAAAAGTTCCTAGAGGAAAAGACGACATTGTGTCACTGATTGTTTGCAGACCAGAAAAATCTTTTGGCTTTACCAATTGCTGATCTTCAACCTGCTTAACATAAGCATCAACTAACGCGAATTCATCCTGGACTTGTTCGTCGGTTCGAACCGACACAATTGGTTCCTCTGATGTCGGCGGGATTGCTTGGCCATCAGTTGGTAATTGGCCAGAAGTTACCACCACCAGTTGGACTGAAGCAGTTTTGGTTACGGCCTGGCTATCGCTGCCAACTGCTCGCACTAACACAGTATAAGTCGTTGGCGGGACCCCAGCCAAGGTTGATAACTGCAACTCACTGTTTCCCGGCACACTGGTCAGCGTCGGCGGAACAAATTCGGCCGACACTCCTGCCACCAAGTCAGTCACCGAAAAAGTCACTTGGTTAGTGTAATTATTCAACGGAGTAATCCCGACATTAAAAGTTGCTATCCCTCCAGCCGTTAATTGTTGACTGGCTGGGACGATGGTCAAACTGAAACCGGGTTGAGGGATTAAACCAGTTGCAGGAGAAATTAACAAAGCGTTAATTCCCCAACTATGACTGCCATCCGCACTGGAAAAATTAATTTCTACCGTTCCACTAACTACTTCACTAGTTAGCGCCATAGTTCCCCAACTCGCTGTTTTAGTCAAAGAAGTAGCCCTATCCCCGACCACCATCCTGGTTGAAATGGTCTCGGTACTGTCACCGACTATCGCTGTAAATTTATAAGTCCCAGTAGGTAATCCGGCGATCTTAAACGTGTTCGGCGGTTGACCGCCATTTCGATCTCGATTGCGTTTGTCAGCCACACTAGTACCAGAACTAAATTCAGTCACTTCTGGACTGACCCAGCCAAATGTCAGCGTCCCTGATGTCTGGGGATAAATACTGGTACCACCCGACACCCGGATATCACCCGAGTTTAAATCCGCAAAAGAAGCCGTCCCAAAATCAAACGCATACAGGGCGTCTGTCGCCGCCAAACTCCAACCGACTAGAATAATTAAACCCAACCCTACGGCTAGAGTAGCGCGTAAATCCCATCGCAAGATTTGGAGTAGCCAATGAGGTTTACTTGCCCCGTTAGAAACCGCCATTTTCATTTCACCCATAATTCGTACATCTAGTATGCTAGTCGCAACCCCGTGTTTCTGCATTCGCAAAAATAATTTCTGGGAAATTCTTTTTGCGCCAGGTCTCTAACGGGGGCGCACCCTTATTATACCTGAAGACCCCACGGGTAATAATCAATTCGCCAGCTGGCGAACCAAGAATCAACAAACAAACAATCACCAAATCACAATAATCAATAATCAAAATTTCCGTCATTCCGGCCCACGAGCCGGAATCCAGAAAAGAAAATAAAAAATCTTTTTCTGTCTGGATCCCCGGGTCCCGCCTTCGTCCAGAGCTACGGAACGGGCAGGCAAGCCCGAGGATGACAGATTTCCATCATTCGAAATTTGAAATTAGGCCCCAAAACAAGCCCAGGATGACTGATATAGATATGTCTCCCCTATTTGTTATTTGGGATTTGGAAATTGGATATTACGGCATTCTATGTCGTTGTTGGTGCTTCTTCGCGTCGCCGCTCCAGATCTCTAAACTGCATCCGAGTCGGATCAAAATATAACTCCACCCTACCAGTCGGACCATTGCGATGTTTGGCCACCAAAATATCCGCAATATGTTTGCGTTCCGTATTGGGATTGTAATAATCTTCACGATAAATGAACATCACCACATCCGCATCCTGCTCAATCGAGCCACTCTCTCTCAAATCGGCCAACTGGGGGATTTTTTTATCTCTTTGTTCGACTGCTCGCGACAATTGCGAAATCGCCACTACTGGAATCTCTAATTCTTTGGCTAAGGCCTTCAACGATCGAGAAATTTCCGACATTTCCTGGACTCGGCTCTCCATCCGTCGCTGGGAACCCTCCATTAACTGGATATGATCAATAATTAATAAATCCAACCCCTTCTCGGCTTTCAGCCGACGGGCTTTGGTCCGAATTTCCAACACATTCACGAACGAAACATCATCAATGTAAATTGGCATATCTGCCAACTTCCCCATTGCATCAGAAATCGCCGGGAAATCTTGTTCGGTTAAATTACCTGTTCGCATTTTCCAAGAATCAATATGCGCTTCCGAAGATAGCAACCGTTCGACTAATTCTTCCTTGGCCATTTCTAAACTAAAAATTCCAACGCTGTAATGACCCTGTCCCGCCGCATTGGCCGCAATATTAAGCGCAATCGATGTCTTACCCATACTTGGCCGAGCCGCGATAATCACCAGGTTGGAATTTTGCAAACCCGCCAATAAATTATCCAAGTCCTTAAATCCAGTTGGAATTCCGCGCAACTGACCCCGATTCTCATACAACGCATCAATCCGTTCAAAAGTGCCGGTCAAAACTTCCCGTACCGGGATAAAACTGGTCTTAAGATGTTTGCGTGACACATTAAACAGGGTCTGTTCAGCCAGGTCCAATGTCTCATCCAAACTGCGTCCCTCCCTAAATGCCATCTCGCCAATATTGCTGGCCGCTGAAATTAATCGTCGCAGAGTCGCTTTATTGGCCACGATCTCGGCGTACTGCACCGCATGCGCCGCGCTGGGAGTGCCAGTCGAAAGAGCGGCCAACTTACTGGCTCCACCAACAATTTCTATTTTTCCCTGATTAGTCAAAACATCCGTCACTGTCACTAAGTCGATCGGTTTGTGCCCATCATAAAGTTCGCGCATAGCCCCAAAGACCAGGCCATGTCGCTCATCGTAAAAGTCCTCCGGCCGAATCACATCAATTACTTGCGTCAAGGTATCTTTGTCTAACAGCATCGCTCCTAAGAGCGATTTTTCCGCGTCCAGATTTTGAGGAGGAGTCAGGTCAGCCAT